>JAIVJI010000128.1 GCA_020200135.1 Acidobacteriota bacterium
GTCCCGCGCCGCCACCCCTTCTTCGAGCCGCTGACCGGGGCCATCACGCGCGTCGACCGCCTCTACATGGAGCGCAAGCGCGAGCGCAACGTGATGGACTACGACGACCTCCTGCTCAACTGGAAGCGACTCCTGGAAGAGCGCGAGGAGGTGGCGCGGATCTACCAGGAGCAGTTCGAGCACATCCTCGTCGACGAGTACCAGGACACGAACAAGTTGCAGGCCGAGATAGTAGACCTGCTCGCCGTCAGGCACCGCAGCGTGATGGTCGTCGGCGACGACGCGCAATCCATCTTCGCCTTCCGCGGCGCGTCGGTCGAGGGCATCTACGAGTTCCCGAAGCGCTACCCGGAGGCGCGCGTCTACCGCCTCGAGACCAACTACCGCTCGACGCCCGAGATACTCGCGGTCGCCAACGTCTCCATCGCCTCGAACCGCCGCCAGTTCACCAAGACCCTGCGCGCGGCGCGTGCGTCGCAGGGGCTCGCGCCCGCGCTCGTCCCGTGCCGCGACGCTGACCAGCAGGCCGCCTTCGTCGCCTCGCGCACCCTCGAGCTGCGCGACGAGGGGATGCCTCTAAGCGAGCTGGCCGTGCTCTACCGCTCGCACTACCACTCGCTCGAGCTACAGCTGGAGCTGACGCGGCGCGGCATCCCGTACCGCGTGCGCTCGGGCGTGCGCTTCTTCGAGCAGGCGCACATCAAGGACGTGGTCGCGTACCTGCGGCTCGTCGCTAACCCGCGCGACGAGCTGGCGTGGAAGCGCGTGCTCCGGCTCATCCCGAACGTCGGCGCGGCGACCGCCAACCGCGTCTGGGAGCGCATCGCCTACGCGCCCGACCCGCTCGCGCTGGTCATCAGGGGCGAGGCCGACCAGGCGGCCGCCAAGCGCGGCGCCGGCTGGCCCGGCTTTCGCGCGCTGCTCGAAGAGCTGGTGCGGGACGAGGTGCGGACTTCGCCCGCGCGGCAGATCGAGACGGTGCTCGCGCGCGGCTACGAGGAGCACCTGGAGAACGCTTACGAGAACGCGGAGGCGAGGCTCGAAGACCTGCGCCAGCTCGCGCACTACGCCTCGCGCTACACGTCGGCCGACGAATTCCTCGCCGAGCTTTCCTTGCTCTCGACCGAGCGCTACGGCGCGCCGCAGGGCTTAACCTCCGAAGACGTGGTCGAAGGCGGCGACGAGGACGAGCTGCTCACGCTCTCCTCCGTCCACCAGGCCAAGGGGCTCGAATGGCGCGCGGTCTTCATCCTCTGGGCCGCCGACGGCAAGTTCCCCTCGCCCCGCGCGCTCCGCGACGCAGAGGGCGAAGAAGAAGAACGCCGTCTCTGGTACGTCGCCCTCACACGCGCCCGCGACCAGCTCTACATCACATATCCTTTGATGGTCACCGACTACTCCTCGCGCCAAACCGTCCTCCAACGCCCCTCCCGCTTCGTCACCGAAGTGCCCCCCGACCTGTATGAGATTTGGAGCCTCGAAGAGGAGTCTTCCCAACCCGCGCTTCAAGCTCCCGCGGACGGCGAAGCGGGCGGCGGCGAGCAGGGCGGCGGGGACGACCCCGGCGGCGGCTACGTGAACTGAACGTCCTCGCGCAACGTCAACCGGCCCAGCCCTCGCGTAAGGAGTCCGGCCGTGGAATACGTCTCAACACCCCGCGGGAGCCTGGTGCTGCTCGCCCCCTTCTTCCTGATTATGCTCGCCCTCTTCGGGCTGCGCGGCTTCACGACGCAGGTCGTCACGGCGACGGCCGGCGCGGCCGGCCTGCTGTACGCCGGGTGGTGGCTGGGTCACCGCGCCGCGTTCAAGTTCAAGGTCGCCTGCCTGCTCTCGATGTGCCTCGCCATCATCGTCGTCTTCGCGATGGCCTACGCGGTCTTCTTCTGGAACCTGCCCGGCTCGTTCAGGCTCTCCAACGAGCTTCTCACCGAGAACATGAGGGACGACTACCAGGCGTACAACGCCCGTTTCCTGGAGCAGACGCGGCATCACTACTACCTGACGCTCATGCGCGGCCAGGCTTCGGTCGTGCACGACGTTTTGACGAAGCGGGAGAAAATCACCGCGGACAGGCACGCCAGCAGTGGGCGCATCGGTGCGCGCGAAGTCCTGCGCTATTCCTACACGGTAAGTCTCTTGCCGAGCGCGGACCCGAACCACCCGCCGCGGGTCAGGCAGGAGCACTCCCTCAGCATCATGGACGCGGAAACTAACGCGTTGCTCTTCCACTTCCCGGATGTGGTTGAGCTAGACGTGCCCGTGGTGCACATCGGCGAGCAGCGGCTGATGCACAGATTAGTGAACGCGGGCACGCAGGCCGGGGTCGGCGAGGCGCTGGCGGACTTGGTGGAGGCGAAGCAGTTGGAACGGGACGAGAGCCAGGCCGCGATGAACAGGATCGTGACGCTGCAGCCCAACCTCGAGATGTCCCACTTCGTCTACTTCAGCGCCGCCGTCATGACCACGGTCGGCTCGAACGACATCTCGCCGAACAACCGCTCGATGCGCGTCCTGGTAGTTTTTCAGTCGCTGCTCGCCGTCTTCTTCTTCGGCTACGCGCTGCACTTCCTCTGGCCGGAGAGGGGGCAGGGCGCGGGCTGACGGGGCACGCGCCGGCGCGTCCGCATCCGCGCATCCGCTTGGCGGGCTCCGGGGCGCTATACTCTCACGCGGACGCGTTCCGGATGGTTTTCAGCTCACGGCCGGAGGGACGGATGATTCAGGAAGGTGAGGCGCTGGCGATAGACCTCTCGCTCAAGGCAGAGGTGAGGTTGTATTACGACGTGTACGCGCCGGGGGCGGGGCCGTCGCCTCTGCTGGTGGCGCTGCACGGGTATGGGAGCAACAAGGGGTGGATGATGCGCGAGGCGCGGCAGCACGCGCCGGAGGGGTTCGCCGTGGTGACGCTTCAGGGGCCGCACCAGCACATCAAGGAGCCGCGCGAGAAGGGCGGGCCGTTGCGGTACGGCTTCGGGTGGCTGACGAACTTCCGCCCGGAGGAGTCGGTCGCGCTCCACCACCGCGCCGTGCTCGACCTCGTCGCGGCGCTCGTAGCGCGCGGCGTCGCACAAGGCGAGAAAGTTTTTCTGATGGGCTTCTCGCAGTCGTGCGCGCTCAACTACCGCTTCGCCTTCACGCACCGCGAGGTGCTGCGCGGCGTCATCGGCATCTGCGGCGGGATGCCCGGCGACTGGGACACGTCCCCGGCCTACGGCGAGACGCGGGCGTCGGTGCTCCACCTCTCCGGCGCGCGCGACGAGTTCTACCCGCCCGGGCGCGTCGCCGGATACGCCGCGCGCCTGCGCGAGCGCTCGCCGGACGTCGAGGCGCGCGCCCACGACGCCGCGCACGAGTTCGTCCCCGCCATGCGCGCCGACGTGCGCGCGTGGCTCGCGGCGCGCGCCTGAAGCCTTGAAACGCCCGCGCCACTTTGCGTATCCTCCGCACGCACACGCCCGCCGAAGGGAGCCGGAAACCGATGGGCAGAAAACGCCTCTTCACCTTCGCCTCGCTGCTGGCGCTGGCGGCGGTCGTCCTGGGCTATCAGGGGCGCGGCCGCGCGCCGCGCTCGGCGAAGGAGGACAAGAACGTCGCGGCCGTGCGCGCGGTCATCGAGGCGCAGGCCGCGGCCTGGAACCGCGGCGACGTGGAGGGCTACATGGACGGCTACGCGCGCGAGGACGCGACGACCTTCGTCTCGGGCGACGCCGTCACGCGCGGCTGGCAGACGGTGCTCGAACGCTACAAGGCGCGCTACGACACGCGCGCCAGGATGGGCACGCTCTCCTTCTCCGAGCTTGAGTTCAAGCCGCTCAGCGAGTTCTACATGATGGCCCTGGGGCGCTGGCGGCTCACGCGCGACGCCGACACCCCGCACGGCCGCTTCACACTCATCTTCCGCCGCACGGGCGTGGGCTGGCGCATCGTCCACGACCACACCTCGTCCGAGTGATGAGCGGGCGCGGCGGAGGGGTTTGAGCCGTGGGGGGAGAGATGGAGGGGACGCTCGCCGTCGTCAACTGTTCGCATCTCGTCACGCTCGCGGGGCCGCGCCGGCCGCGCGTGGGCGCCGAGTTGCGCGAGTTATCAATCGTCGGGGGCGGCGCGATGCTCGTCCGCGACGGGCGCGTCGAGCGCGTGGGGGCGCGCGCGGAGGTCGAGCCGCTGATCGAAGAAGGGTGTGAGGTGGTCGACGCGGGCGGCCGCGTCGTCGCGCCGGGCTTCGTCGACGCGCACGCGCACCCCGTGTTCGCGGGCGACCGCGCCGACGAGTTCGAGAAGCGCGCCGCGGGCGTCAGCTACCAGGAGATAGCGGCGGCGGGCGGCGGCATCCGCTCGACCGTGCGGCGGACGCGCGCCGCCACCGAAGACGAGCTGTTCGCGTCGGCGCAAAGGCGCGAGCGCTGGTTTTTGCGCACCGGCACGACGACCGTCGAGGCGAAGTCGGGCTACGGACTCTCAGTCGAGGACGAGCTGAAGATGCTGCGCGTCGTCGGCCGCCTGAACAGGGAAGGGCGGCTCGGATACGTCCCCACCTTCCTCGGCGCGCACGAGGTGCCCGACGAGTTCCGCGGGCGGCGCGAGGGTTACGTCCGGCTCGTCGTCGAAGAGATGCTCCCGCGCGTCGCCTCCGAGCGGCTCGCGGAGTTCTGCGACGTCTTCTGCGAGGAGCGCGTCTTCACCGCCGAGGAGTCGCGGCGCGTGTTGGAGGCCGCGCGCGCGCACGG
>JAIVJI010000084.1:0-40664 GCA_020200135.1 Acidobacteriota bacterium
GTGTGGCTGTGTGAGACGCGCGACGCCGTGTTTCCATTACCGTGGGAGCGGCCGGGCGCAGTCTTCTCGCTCCGACAGGAGCTTTCCGGTAACGCAAGGGGACACTTTGAGGACAATCCAGACCGTTCGCCCGAAGCGACAGGCGAGAAAGACGCTGGCGCCCCTGCTGTTGGCCGTCTCGGTCCTCGCGGGGGGCTTTCCGCGCGGCACCGCGCGCGCGCAGATAGCGCCCGCCCTCGTGAGCGAAGACGTGCTCCCGAAGAGACCCGGCGCCTCGCCCTTCCGCATCGAGACGCTGCCCGTCGGCGCCGACGCTCAGCTCCTGACCGTCTTCGGCAGCCTCGAAGGTCTCAAGCCCGAGGGCGCCGCCGCGCCGGGCACGTCGGACGTGCCGCTCGTCAGCATCCTGCGCGACACGCTCGGCGACTCGGACCCTGAGAACGACCGCCTGCGCCACGTCTGGATGCTCACCTACACGCGCCCGACCGCGCTCCAGCGCGCGGCCTCGGCCGTCCCCTTCCTCTACGGCCGCGTCGGCGGGAAGAAGAAGGCGAGCACGAAGGGCGTGCCGCCGGCCGTCATCGACCTCGCCGACCCGAAGCGCGACCTCTGGCACCGCTTCATGTGGCTCGCGCTCCAGAACGTCGTCGTCAACCCTTACGGGCTGGCCGCGAAGGCTTCGACCTCCGCGCTCAGGCGCAACTCTGACGGCTACCGCCAGGCGCACATCATGCGCGCGCTCGCCATCCTTTCGCTCTACGAGGCCGAGACCGGCGCCGAGTCGGCCTTCACGCCGGCCGAGTCGTCCGAGATACAGGCGCGGCTGATGCTGACGGGCAAGACCTTCGGCGGGCTCATCGACGACTCGTACCTCGACGAAGTCCTGCGCCGCCAGAACACCCAGCTGCTCGACACGCGCGGCCACAACTGGGAACTCCTGCGCCAGCGGGCCGAGGCCGAGGGGCTCTACTTCGAGCCGCTCGCGATGCCCGCCGGCGAAGCCACTCACGCGCTCGTCTACGTCTCGCGCGAGGACCTGGCGCGGAACAGGGGGCGCAAGTTCGGCAGCCGCTTCCTCAACATCAAGAGCCCCTGGTCGGACTCGCGGCTCGCGCGCTGGGACGGGCACGTCGAGACGCGTTTCCTCGACGCCATGGGGCGCCCGGTCGCCGAAGGGGCGGGGGGCGCGCGCCGCGTCGAGCTGATACCGCTCGCGCTCTACGGGCTCGACTTCCCGAAAATACCGACGCTGCTCGTCGACTTCCGCGACCGCCTGAACCCGAAGAAGCGCGAGATGTCGCACCGCGTCATCGAGGACGTGGCGCGCAACGTGCTCTCGCTCTCGCGCTACGGCGACGTTCACTACTTCCTCGGCCGCACCGTCTTCGACTTCGTCACCGCGCGCCGCGGCCTGGACGTCAACCAGCCGACGCGTCTGCGCGCCTACTCGCAGCTCAAGCTCCTGCTCGCGCTCGACGCCACGCTCGACCGCGACCTCCGCGAGGAGATCGCCGCGCGCGTCGAGAGCGTCTCGCTCAACCCGCTGGAGAACGACCTCGAAGCCGAGGCGCGGCTCGCGCGCCAGCAGTACGCGGCGCTCGTCGCCGCCGCCAGGGAGCCGGGCGCGCTGCCCGCGCGGCTCGACCGCGACCGGCGCGCCGAGATGGTGCCGCTCGAACACGGCAAGGCCGGCCGCGTCCTCTTCCGCTTCGCGAACGTCCTCAGTCTCGGGCTCTACAAGCACCGCGAGTCGGCCGCGCCCGCGGACGTGCGCCGCACGCTCGACGGCGAGCGAAAGCTCGCCTACCACAAGCGCTTCCTGCAAGAGGTCGCGCGCTCGACGCCCGTGGTCGAGGTCGTCTGGAACGTCGAGGACGTGAGGCGGAGCCTGCGCTACGTCGCCGCCGCCGACACGCGCGGCGACGCGGGCGCGGCGCGCGCCGTCGCCAAAATCTTCGCGCAGACCGCCGACGCCGAGACGCGCCGGCTCTGCGTCGACTGCCTCTACCGCATCAACAACGAGGCGGCCAAGAGCGCGCTGCTCAGTATCTACCGCTCGCCCGAGCTCGACCACGGGCTGCGCACGCTGACGGCCCAGTACCTGCGCAACGCCCTGCGCGAAGACCAGCGCATCGCGCCCGAGGACGCGCGCGCCATCCTCGCCGCCTTCGGTCAGTGATTAGCCGCTTTTGGGTTAGAATGTCACATCTTTCAAATCGAGCAGGCAGGAAGGAACCGAGTGCCCGCAGGTGTTCAGCTTCTCTCAGCAGTCTCGTCGTCGGTCGCCTCCGGCTCGCGTGCGTCCTCTTCGGCCTTCTCCTCTCGGTTCAGACGAGCGCCTCGGCGGCGGGCGCGAAGCGGCTCGTCGTCGTCAAGGTTGACGGGCTGCCGCACGACACGGTCGAGCGGTTCGTGCGCCAGCGCAACCCGCGCACCGGAAAGAGCGTCCTGCCCTGGTTCGAGCACGTCTTCTACGAGAACGGCACGCGGCTGAATAATTTTTACGTGCGCGGGATGAGCCTGTCCGGCCCCTCGTGGTCGCTCATCGACACCGGGCAGCACTTACAGATTAAGGGCAACGTCGAGTTCGACCGCTACACGCTCCACTCCTACGACTACCTCAACTTCATCCCCTTCTGGGTCGCCAACGTCGGCGGCGCGCGCGTGGACATGCCGGGCGTCGAGCTGCTCGACGAGGTCGGCATCCCGCTGCTCGCCGACGCCTATCCTTACGAGGAACGCTACATCAGCTTCCAGCTCTACCAGCGCGGCACGCGTTGGACGACGCTCCAGCGCGGCCTCCAGAACAAGTTCGCGCGCCCGCCCGGCGAGCTGTTCGACGAGTGGCAGCTCGGCATCGGCGGCCGCGAAATCCTCAACGCGCAGCAGGAGCGCGAGCTGGTCGAGAAGCTCGCCGACCCGAAGGTGCGCTACCTCGACTTCTACTCGACCGACTTCGACCACGCCGCGCACCACAACCGCGACGCGCCGACGCAGCTCGCCGCGCTCAAGGAGCTTGACGGCTTCGTCGGCCGCGTCTGGACGGCCGTACGTCGCTCGCCGCTCGCCTCGGAGACGGCGCTCGTCCTCGTCTCAGACCACGGCACCAACACCGACGAGCGCGTCTACAGTCAGGGCTATAACCTCGTCAAGGTCCTCGGCACGGCCGCGGGCGGCGGCCACCACGTCGTCACCAAGCGCCGGCTCCTGAGCGACTACGCGCTGAAGGGCGTCTACCCGCTCATCCCGCTCATCTACACGACGACCGAAGAGTCCTTCTACCTGAAGGGTCAGTCAACCTCCTACCCGACCGCGCTCGTCGACTTCGACGGCAACGAGCGCGCCGCCATCCAGCTCCGCGACAGCGACCTGAACCTGATTCACGCCCTCCTGCTCCAGCTCAAACGCGGCGACCTGCCCCCGGCCGTCAGGCGCGCGGCGACCGACGCGCTGTTCGCCACGGTCGAGCGGCGCCGCGCCGCGTGGCAAAGGACGTTCGCGGAGATAACCGAGGAGTTGGGCGCGCTGCGCCGCCTCATCGAGCGCCAGCGCGCGGTCGTCTCGGCGCAGCCGAAGAAGTGGACGAAGGAGGACGCCGACGCCGGGCGCGACCGCGAGTCGCGCCGACAGTTCGCGCGGCTCGACTCGTGGCAGACGGACGAGCGCGAGTACACGGCCTACGCGCAGTCGCTCGCCAACCTCCTCGCACTCGACCGCGCGCGCTTCGACCCCTCGGCGGTGAAGGTCGAAGACTTCGTCCCGAAGGGGGCGATGGGCGACCACAACACGCTCCACGAGCTACAGAACTACGTCGCCGGCCCGGCGCCCGCGGGGCTCGCGCTCGCGCCCGACGGCTCGCTCGATTTCGAGAAGAGCTTCGTCCGCGTCAACTACTTTCAACTCCTCGGCGACCTCAACGTCCGCAACAACGTCCAGCCGGGCGTCGAGAATCGCCCCGTCGATTTCGTCGCCGTCCGCGTCCCCGTCGAGTCTTTGCGCGGGGCGCTGCGGCCGGACGAACGCCCCGACGAAGCCGTCTGGCTCTACGGCGGCCGCGAGCGCCAGGCGCTCATCCTCTCGCGCGGCGAGGGGGGCCGTCTCCTGCTCCGCTACCTCCCCGTCGCGAACCTCAGGCAGACGGCGGACGGCCGCGTCTCCTTCGACCGCGTCGAGTGGCGCGCCGGGCTCCCGCTCGGGCTCTGGGAGGACGCGCGATTCGGCGTCCCCGCCGGCGAGGGGCGGCGGCGCTGGCTCGAAGGCTGGCACACCGACCTCGAATGGCTGCGCGCGGCTCACCTGACGAAGTACTCGAACGCGGTCGTCGGGCTGCACGAACAGTTCGCGCGCCACACCACGGAGGCGACCGACCCCGACGCGCCGGGGCTCTCCGAGGACGACCGGCTCATCCGGCGCTTCCGACGCCGCCAGCGCGTGCTCGTCGAGACCGACCTGCTCATCCTCGCCAACGACCACTGGAACTTCGACGTGCGCGGCTTCAACCCGGGCGGCAACCACGGCTCGTTCTTCCGCGTCTCGACCCACGCGACGCTGATGCTCGCGGGCGGCGAGCGCACGCGCGTCCCGCGCGGCCTCGCGGTCGAGGAGCCTTACGACAGCCTGAGCTTCATGCCCACGCTGCTCGCGCTGACGGGGCAGACCGACCAATTCAGGGAGGGGGGCACGCGCCCCGTCCCCGTCCTCTGGCGGCGCGGCTTCCGCGACTTCCCCGGCCGCGTCGTCAAAGAGATTTTCGAGGGCGCGGACGACGCCGCCCCGGTCGCCGATTCCGCCCCTGAAAAGCGTGCGACGCCTGAGGCCAAGCCTTGAGCGCGGCGCGCGGCGGGGAGGGCGCGCCCGTGCCGGCCGACGAGTTAGACGTTGACCGCGACGGCCTGTTCGAGGCCGAGATTCACATCACGGCCGGCGGCGGCGAGACCGACCGCGGCGAAGAGTCCGGGGGCAAACGTCGCCGTGGCCGCCTCTTCTACCTCCACGTCCTCGCCTTCGCCTTCGGCGCTTCGCTCCTTTTCTTCCTCATCCGCGCCGTCGGGCTTGAGCCGATATTTCAGGCGCTCGGCCAGATAGGCTACGGGTTCTTCATCCTGCTGGGGCTGGCCGGCGCTCGCCACTGCCTGCGCACGCTCTCGATGCGGACGGCGGTCGCGCGCGAGCACCGCCGCTTCAACTTCTGGCAGGCGCTCACCACGCGTCTCGCCGGCGAGACCATCAGCTTCTTCACCTTCACCGGCCCCGTGCTCGGCGAGGCGACGAAGGCGGCGCTGCTGCGCAAGCGCGTACCCTTAGCCTCGGCCGTGCAGGCGCTCGCCGTCGACAACCTGCTCTACAACCTCTCGGTCGCGCTCTTCATCTCCAGCGGCGCGTTCGTGATGCTCGCCACCTACGACCTGCCCGTCGGCGCGCGGCTGCCGCTCTACGGCATCTCCGCCGGGATGGCGTTCGTCTTCGCGCTCGTCGCCTGGGCGGTCGTGAGCGACGTGATGCCGGTGACGGCGGCCGTGGACTTCTTCATCCGGCGCGGCCTCAAGGCGCGCTGGTTCTCGTCGAGGCGCGAGAACTTCCACCGCGTCGAGGAGAACGTCTACGACTTCTACAAGAAGCGGCCGCGCGCCTTCTTCGCCATGTTCGCGTGCGACTTCCTCGCGCACGCCACGACCGTCGCGGAGGTGGCGGCCGTCCTCTGGATGCTCGGCTTTGAGCCGGCGCTCGCCGTGTCGTACATTATCGACTCGCTGACGAAGGTGATTAACCTCGTCTTCAGCTTCGTCCCCGCGACCATCGGGGTCTACGAGGGGGGCACGGGCTTCATTTTGAAGACGCTCGGCTACGGCGTGGCGACGGGGCTGACCATCGGCATCGTCCGCAAGGCGTCGATGATCGTCTGGGCGCTCGTGGGGCTGTTGATGCTCGTCCGCCACACCGCGCCCGCCGCGCTCGGCAAGGCGGTCGAGCGCCACCCGCGACTGAGGGGAGTTATGGACAACCTTGTTCTCGCCAACATGACGCACCGCCCGGCGCGCACCTTCGTCAGCGTCCTCGGGGTCGCCGTCGGAGTCCTGCTCGTAGCCTTCACGGTGGGACTGGCGCACGGCGTGCTGCGCGAGCGCGGCCGGCGCGAGTCCGAGGTCGGCGCCGAGATCATGTTGCGCGCCGCCGGCTCGATGGGTTTCGGCGGCTCGATGCCCTTCAACCTGCCCGTCTCGCGCGCCGACGAGGTGGGGCGCCTGCCCGGCGTGAAGGTCGCCGTCCCCGTCGGGCAGACCACCGACACGAGCGACACGGGGTTCGGGATGCGCGTCATCGACGGCATCCCGTTCGAACGCTACGCGCGGCTCTCGGGTCTGCGCGTCATCGAGGGGCGCCCGCTCCAGTCGGGCGACGAGGCCGTCGTGGACTCGGTCTGGAAGGAGCAGCGGAAGGCCAAAGTCGGCGACCGCGTCAAACTCCTCGGGCGCGACTTCGCGCTCGTCGGCATCTACGAGCCGCCCGGCGGGGCGCGCATCAAAATCCCGCTCTCGACCGCGCAGGAGAACGCCGGCATCGAGGACGGGGCCTTCTGCAACGCGATCCTCGTCTCGGCGCTGAACCCGGCCGAGCAGGAGGCGGTGGCCGAGCGCATCCACGCCGCCTTCCCCGACGACCAGCTCATCTTCACGCGCGACCTGCCCGAGCTGTACGCGTCGAGCGTCCCGGCGCTCGACGTCTTCATCAACGTCATCGTCGGCGTCGCGGCCGTCATCAGCATGCTCGTCATCCTGCTCGCGATGTACACGACCGTCACCGAGCGCACGCGCCAGATCGGCGTGCTGAAGTCGCTGGGGATGTCGAACTTCGGCGTGGCCTGGGTCATCGAGCAGGAGGCGCTCTTCGTCAGCGTCCTCGGCGTCATCTTCGGCGTGGTGCTCACGCTCGCCGCGCGCTTCGTCGTCATGCGCACCACCTCGCTCACCGTCGACATCGAGCCCGAGTGGATTCTCGTCTCGCTCGTCATCGGGCTGCTCGGCGGCACGCTCGGCTCGCTCTACCCGGCCATGCGCGCGGCCCGGCAGGACCCGGTCGATGCCTTGAGCTACGAGTAGACGGATGCCGAACCTTTCATACATCTCGCCGAAGGCCGAAGTGAGGGAGAGCCCGATTCACGGGCGGGGGCTGTTCGCGCGCGAGCCATTCGCCGAGGGCGAGCTGGTCTGCGTCAAGGGCGGGTACGTCTTCGGCCGCGAGACGCTCGGCGCGATGCCCGGCTGGTACCGCGCCGCCGAGATTCAGTTGGCGGAAGACTTCTTCATCGGCCCGCTTGCGGAATCGGAGCGCGAGGGGTCGATGATCTTCAGCAACCACTCGTGCGACCCGAACATCGGCGTCCGGGGCCAGATCGTCTTCGTCGCGATGCGCGCGGTCGCCGCCGGCGAGGAGCTGACCCACGACTGGGCGACCACCGACGACGACGACTACGAGCTTGAGTGCCGCTGCGGCGCGCACGGCTGCCGCCGCCGCATCACCGGCCGGGACTGGCGCCGCGCCGACCTGCGGGAGAAGTACCGGGGCTTCTTCTCCTCCTACCTCGAAGAGAAGATTCGGCGCGCCGCCGCGCCCTGAACTGACGCCCCGCCTTCCGAAATTCTTTCCAACCCCCTGACGAAAGGACAATCACCTTTGAGCACCGAGACGAACCGCCCCGAGCCCGAATTCCTGCTGACGCCCGCCGACATCCGCCGCGCCGCCGACGAGGGCGTGCTCGCGCACGGCGACGCGAAGCGCCTCATCGACTGGGGCTACGACCAGCGCTTCGACCGAACGCTCCTGCGCGAGCCGGCGCCCGAGCCCGCGCCCGAGACGCGCAAGGGCTTGAACGCCGTGACTGTCGCCTACTACTTCGGCGCGATGCTGATGATCTCGGCCTGCGCCTGGTTCCTCGGCGACAAGTGGGAGGCGCTCGGCACGCGCGGCGTCTTCGTGACGGTGCTCGTCTACATGCTGGCCGCGCTCGGGCTGGGGCTCGGCCTGCGCCGGAGGGGCTACGTCGTGGGCGGCGGGCTGCTGGTCACGGTCGCGGTCTGCCTCGTCCCGCTGCTCGTCTACACCGTCGAAGACATGCTCGGGCTCTGGCCCGGGCCGCGGCCGGGCGAGTACGCGGCCTACTACCCGCGCGTCCACGGCTCGTGGATTGTGATGGAGCTGGCGACGATGCTCGCGGCGCTCGTCGCGCTCCGCTACGTCCCCTTCGGGTTTTTGACCGCGCCGCTGGCGCACGCGTTCTGGTTCTTCTCGATGGACGTGGCGGAGTGGGCCTTCGGGCAGGAGCTTTCGCGGGACACGCGCTGCTGGGTGAGCGTGCTGGTGGGGCTGCTGACGATTCTGGTCGGCTACGGGCTGGAGCGTTCGTACCGCCGCCGCGAGGTGCCGCGCACGGACGATTTCGCCTTCTGGTGCTACCTCTTCGGGCTGCTCGCGTTCTGGGGCGGGTTCACTTTCATGGAGAGCGGCTCGGAGGTCGGGCGGCTGCTCTACGCGCTCTTAAACGTCGGGCTCATCGCCGTGGGCGTCTACCTGCGGCGCTCGGTCTTCATCGTCTTCGGCGTGCTCGGCGTCCACGTCTACCTCGGGCACCTCGCCTACGAGGTCTTCAAGGACTCCGTCCTCTTCCCCTTCGCGCTGGCGCTGCTCGGCCTCAGCGTCATCCTCGTCACCGTCCTCGCGCAGCGGCAGTTTATCAAGCGGCTCAAACGTCAGGACGCCTAGACGGACTCGCGCCAGCGGCGCGGGAGGAGGAGGCCGACGCGCACCTCCTTCCGCGCGCGCGCGATGAAAGCCTCCACGTCGGCGACGGTGCGCGAGAGCGCCGCCGAGAGGTTGCGGAAGCCTTCGGCCGTCACCACCACGTCGTCCTCGATTCTCACGCCGATACTCTTGTACTTCTCGAACGCCGGGCGGACGGCCGCGATGAACTTCTCGTTCTCCGCCGTCTTCGGCAGGTTGTCGAGCGCGTCGGGGCGGACGTAGATGCCCGGCTCGACCGTGAAGACCATCCCCGCGTCGAGCTTCGCGCCGCGCACGCTCACGTCGTGGACGTTCATCCCCAGCCAGTGCGAGGTGCCGTGCATGTACCAGACCCGGTACTGCAAGCTCTCCCTCTCGGTGATGAGCCCGAGCCGGAGCAGCCCGTCCTTGATGACCTCGGTCGCCGCGTTGTGTACGTCGGACAGCTCCGCGCCGGGCTTGATGACGCGGAAGGCCGCCTCCTGCGCCGCGAGCACGACGTTGTAGACCTCCGCCTGCGCCGGCGTGAACTTGCCGGAGACCGGGAACGTGCGCGTCACGTCCGCCGAGTAGTGTTCGTACTCCGCGCCCGCGTCCATCAGCAGCAGGTCGCCGGCCCGCACGCGTCCCTGCGATTCCTGATAGTGGAGCGTCGTCCCGTTCGGCCCGCACCCGACGATGGAGGGGTAGCCCCAGTTGTCCGCGTTGCGCCGCTTGTAGGTGTAGTCCAGCTCGGCCTCGACCTCGTACTCCCAGCGCGAGCGTCCTGCCACGGCCTGCGCGCGCTGGTGCCCCTCGATGCTGATGTCCACGGCGTGCTGCAACAGGCGCAGCTCGTAGGGCGACTTTCTCATCCGCAGCTCGGCGAAGGCGTTCCAGGCCGAGCGCACGCTCAGGCCCGCGGAGTTGGCGCCCGCCCACGCGGCGGCGAACGCCTGCTCGCGCGCGTACTCGCGGTCGTGCTCGCCGTTCAGCAGCAGGTAGAGCGTCGCCTCGTTCTTCGCCATCGCGGCGTAGAGACTTTCGAGCGCCTGCGCGGCCCCCGCCGCCGACTCCGAAGTGAGCAGGACGGCGCCGGGCGCTGAGACGAAGGTACGCCGGGCGCGGACGGCGGCCATGAAGGGCTCGAACTGCCGCGCCTCCCAGATTTCGCCGACGCCGGAGACGGCGCGCGCCTCCTCGGGCGAGTACATGCGCCCGTCCCACGTCTCGGTCGCCGGGTTGCGGCGCGGCAGGAAGAGGATTTCGCGCGGCTCCCCTCGCGCGCCCGTCAGCATGACGAGTGTCGCGCCCTTCTGCCTGAGCGCCGTCAGGTAATAGAGGTTATTCTCCTGACGAAACTCGTAGTCCACGTCGTTGGTGTAGACGCGCGGCTCCGCGCTGAAGAGCACCAGCAACGCATTCGGCCCCAGCTTCGCCGCCACGCGCTCGCGCCGCGCACGCAGCTCCGCGTGCCGCTCCCCGTCCCTGAAGACGGGCGCGGCCGGCGCCGCCCGAATCACCGGCGGCTCGGCCGCCCGCGACGTGGCTGCGCCCGAACTGACGACCCACACAGACGCGACGGCGCCGAGGCAAAGCAGCGCCGGGATGACGGTTCTGACTCTCAATTCGATCAACTCCTTGAAACCTCGTGTGTGAACCCGCTCAGTAGCCGGCCGACTCGCCGTAGTTGCGCGAATCGCTGGCGCCGAGGCGGACGCCCGTGCCCTCCTCGATCATGATCCCGTGTGCGTCGCCCATGTAGCGCGGGCGCTGTGTGAGGCGGTGGCCGAGCGATTCGAGCGCGCGGAAGGTGTCGGCGCTCATCCCGTACGGCTCGTAGACTATCTCGTCCGGGAGCCACTGGTGATGTATGCGCGGCGCGTCCACGGCCTGCTGGATGTTCATGTCAAAGTCGATGACGTTGGTGATGACCTGCAGGACGGTGTTGATGATGGTCGGGCCGCCGGGGCTGCCGACGGCGAACCAGAGCGTGCCGTCCTTGCGCAGCACGAAGGTCGGCGTCATGGCCGAGAGCGGGCGCTTGCGCGGCGCGACCGCGTTGCGCTCGCCCTGGATGAGGCCGAACATGTTCGGCGTCCCAGGCTTCGCCGCGAAGTCGTCCATCTCGTCGTTCATGAGGATGCCCGTCCCCTTCATCACCACCTTCGACCCGTAGCCGTCGTTGAGCGTGTAGGTGTTCGAGACGCAGTTCCCCTCCGCGTCGACGACCGTGAAGTGCGTCGTCTCCTCGGACTCCGCTCCGGCGGGGCGGCCGGCCTTGACCTCCGCGCTCGTCGAGGCGCGGCTCATGCTGATGCCGCGGCGCAGCCGCTCGGCGTATGACTTATCAATCAGCCCGGCGACGGGGACCTTGACGAAGTCCGCGTCGCCCATGTACTCGGCGCGGTCGGCGAAGGCGCGGCGCATGGCCTCGGTCTGCGCGTGGTAACGTTCGGACGCGGAGGCGCCCATGTTGCGCAGGTCGAAGCCTTCGAGGATGTTGAGCATCTCGATGAGAACCGCGCCCCCGGAAGACGGCGGCGGCATCGAGATGACCTCGAACCCGCGGTAGGTCGTGCGCACCGGCACGCGCTCCTTCGCGACGTAGCCCTTCAGGTCTTCGAGCGTCATCAGGCCGCCGTGCGCGCGCATGTCGTCGGCGATGAGCCGCGCGGTGCGCCCCTCGTAGAACTCGCGCGCGCCGAGGCGCTGCATGCGCGTGAAGGTCGCGGCCAGCTCGGGCTGTCGCCACACCTGCCCCTCTTCGTAGAAGCGGCCGCCGTTGAGGTGAATCCTCTTCGTCTCGGGGTAGAGGCCGAGGTCTTTGGCGTTCGCCCTGAGGGAGCGCGCGAGGCCGTACGAGACCGGGAAGCCCTCGGCGGCGAGGCGGCGCGCGGGCTCGACGAGCTGCGCCCAACTGAGCTTGCCGGAGCCGTATTTTTTGAGCGCCAGCTCCATCCCCGCGACCGTGCCGGGGACGCCCGAGGCGCGGTAGCCGACGAGCGACCCGCCCTCGCCCTTCTTCAGCTCGCCGCGCTCGTCGAGGTAGACGTCGCGGTGCGCGGCGGCCGGCGCCATCTCGCGGTAGTCGATGGCGGTCGTGCGGCCGTCGCGCAGCCGTATCATCATGAAGCCGCCGCCGCCGAGATTCCCGGCCGCCGGGTAGGTCACCGCCAGCGCGAAGGCGACCGCGATGGCCGCGTCCACGGCGTTGCCGCCGCGCTTCATGACATCGACGCCCACCCGCGAGGCGGTGCGGTCGGTCGAGGCGACCATCCCGCGCCGCGCGCGCGCGGGCGTCCGCGACGCAGCGCGCGCGACACCCGCGCCCGGCCCCACTTTCAACAGAGGCGCGGCGGGCGAGACGAAGAACAGCAGGACGAGAAGCAGTCGGAAGAATGTTTGTCTGGCGTTCATGGTTTTTGCTCTCGCGTTCGTCGGACGTGGGTCAGCGCAGGCTCAGCTCCATGTAGAGCGTGCCGCCGACGGGGTTGAAGCGGTACGGCTCAATTTCGCGGAAGCCGAGCGTGCGATACATCGCGATGGCGGCACTCATCTGTGGGAGGGTGTCGAGCCGCATCCGGTCGTAGCCTATCTCGACGGCCTCGCCGATGACGGCCTCGGCGAGCTTGCGGCCGAGCCCCGTCCCGCGGAAGGCCGGCCGCACGTAGAGCCGTTTCATCTCGCAGACGCCCTCCTCGAGCCGCCGCAGCGCGACGCAGCCCGCCAACTCTTCGTCGGCGTAGCCTAGTATCAGCCGCCCCGAAGGCGGCGCGTAGTCGCCGGGCAGCGCCGCCAGCTCCTCCGCGAAGTTCTGGAAGCAGAGGTCGACGCCGGCCGCCTCTTCGTACTCCCTGAAGAGCCGGCGCGCCTCCTCGACCTGTTCGACTGTCTCGGCACAGCAGAGTCTCACGGCCAGCCCCCGCCCAGGGTCAAAGGCTCAGGATGAGCGCGGTCAGGAGTGCGGCGCGGCGCACGACCGCGTCCGCATGGATGTGTTCGTGCTCGGCGTGCGCACCGTCGCCGTCGATGCCCAGCCCGTCGAGCACTGTCGCGCCGCACGCGGCGGCGAAGTTCCCGTCCGAGGCGCCGCCCACGCTCGCCTCGCCCAGCTCGATGCCGAGTGAGGCGGCCACGCCCTGCGCCCTCTGGAAGAGGCTGGCGACGGCGGGCGTGCGCTCCATCGGCGGGCGGTTGATGCCGCCGCCGACGCCGAGCCGGGCGCGCGTGTCGAACGGGGTCAGCCCGCGAATCGCCTCGTCGAGCCGGCGCGCCTCTTCGGCGGTGCTGAAGCGCACGTCGATCTCGGCCGACGCCTCGGCGGGGACGACGTTGGCGTGCGTGCCGCCCTTGACGGTCCCGACGTTGACGGTCGTTCCGACCTCCGTGCGGGCGAGCGAGTGGACGCGCTCTATCTGGCGCGCGAGTTCGAGGACGGCGCTCACGCCCTTCTCGGGCTCAAGCCCCGCGTGCGCCGCGCGCCCCTCGACCGAGAGCTTGAAGATGCCGGTGCCCTTGCGCGCCGTCTTCGCGCGCCCGCCCGGCGCGGGCGGCTCAAGCACGAGCACGCACTCGGCGCGGCGCGCCTCGCGCTCGACCAGCTCGCGCCCGCTGTAGCTGCCCGACTCCTCGTCGCACGTCAGGAGCAGCACGACGGGGCGGCGCGGTGTCAGCCCGAGCGCGCGGCACGCGGCCAACGCTTCGAGCGCGACGACGCAGGCGGCCTTCATGTCGTAGACGCCCGGCGCGTGGATGCGCCCGTCCTCCTCGCGCCACGTGCGCGAGGCGAGCGTCCCGCGCGGGTGGACGGTGTCGGTGTGCCCGAGCAGGACGAGAGGGCGCGCGCCCTCTCCTGCTTCATTGCCGAAAGCGCGCAGGACGAAGTGTTCGCCGTAACCGCCGGGCGCGGGCACGCGCTCGATCGAGTCTGCGACCTTGAGCGACTCGGCCGCCTCCGAGAGCAGCCGGACGGCGGCGGCGCTCCCCTCGCCGTCACCCGAAGGCGACTCTATCTCACAGAGCCGGCGCGTGAGCGACAGAATCTCGCCGCGCCTCTCCTCGAAGTGGCGGAGGAGACGACCTGCATCCGGACTGTTCGGGTAGAAGGACATGGTTGGGCTTCAGGCGGCGGAGAGAGTTTCGGAGCGCACCGTCAGCGACTCGACGAGGTCGAGCTTCACGCGGAAGCCGATGCCGGGGGCGTCGGGCGCGACGATTGTCCCCCGCGGCGTGACGGTGACTTCGGGGTCGATGATGTCCTCGGCCCAGTAGCGCGAGCTGGCCGACACGTCGCCCGGCAGCGTGAAGCCGCCGAGCGTCGCCATCGCGATGTTGTGCGCGCGGCCGATGCCGGACTCGAGCATCCCGCCGCACCAGACGGGGACGCCCGCCCCGCGGCAGACCGACTCGACGCGCGCGGCCTCGGCGTGCCCGCCGACGCGGCCGAGCTTGACGTTGATGATGCGGCACGCGCCCAGCTCTATCGCCTTGCGCGCGTCCTCGGCCGAGCGCACCGACTCGTCGAGGCAGACGGGGGTCTTTATCTGGCGCTGGAGCCTGGCGTGGTCTTCGCGGTCGTCGTAGGCGAGCGGCTGCTCGATCATCATCAGGCCGAACTCGTCGAGCGCGCGCAGCAGCGGCGCGTCAGCGAGCGTGTAGGCGGAGTTGGCGTCAACCATCAGCCGAATGTCGGGGAAGCGAGCGCGCACGGTCTCGACCACTTCCCTGTCCCAGCCCGGCTTGATCTTTATCTTGATGCGCTGGTAGCCGGCGGCCAGCTCCCGCTCTATCTTTTCGAGCAGTTGCTCGGGCGAATCCTGGATTCCGATGGAGACGCCGCAGGCGATCTCGCCCTGCACGCCGCCGAGGTGGCGCCAGAGCGCGACGCCCGCGCGCTTCGCCTCCAGGTCCCAGCAGGCGGTCTCGACGGAAGCCTTCGCCATGCGGTTGCCGCGCGCGCGTCGCATCAACTCGCCGACGCCGGCGGCGCCCTCGACCTCGTGGCCGAGCACCATCGGGGCGAGGAAGAGTCTCGTCACCTCCCAGGCTGAATCGACCCACTCCTCGCTGTAGAAGGGGCCCTCGCCGGCGGTGCACTCGCCCCAGCCCTCGGCGCCGTCGCCGTCGGTGACGCGGACGAGCATGATGCGGCGCTCGATGGTGCGACCGAAGCTCGTCTCGAAGAAGTGGACGAGGCGCAGGCTTATCTCGCGCAACTCTATCTGACGGATGTTCATGCGGGCCAAGACTCCGAAGTGCGGTTGATGCGGGAGAGTTTAGCGCGAGTCGGGGGGGAACTCAAAAGCGGGCGGTAATTCACAAGGGTGGGCCGAGACGGACGGGATGAGCGGCGAAGGATTTCAGGCTCGAAACTTTAAGGCGACTAATCCCCTGGCGCTGCGGATGTGCGAGACCGCGCCTCAACTCTTCCGCAGCGCCACAGCCGGCCCGCCACGCTCAGTAAGGGTTGCTCGGATGGGGGAGGATGGTCGCATTCTTAGCCCTGACCTGTTCCTGGAAGTCGGCGCTGCCCGAATCATCGACTTCCATCCTATACGCCTGGCCGTCGGGCGCACCGAGAGATTGGCGGTTGACTACGGCGCCGGGCGCCGTGCCGTCCAGCGTCTGCGTCACGTCTTTGAGGATTTGAGGTATGTAGATGTATGAGGAGTGCTCCAGAACATACCAGGGGATAATCTCCTTGAACTTCAGCCATGCGATGTTGGCCGGGTTGACCACCCAGTTGCAGTCCACGCCGTAGGTGTTAGCCTCCAGCGCCCCCGTGTCAAAGCTGTATGGCCCCACCATGCCGAGGCGTTCGTGGTAGTCCGGGTTGTGGTACTTCACATAGAGCACGGTGGAGATTGCCAGCTCCGGGTCGGTGGCGGAGTAGTAGATCGTGACCTGGCCGGACAACTGGCTGATGGCCGCGCCCGTCCCGACACTCTGCCCGCCCGGCACCTGGAGCGCGGCGTCGTTGATGTCGGCGGCGAGCATGATGACGTTGTTTATATTTTGCCAAGGGGAAGGCCCGTTGCCGCTCATGTAGTTCAGGCCCTGCATCAGCATGTAGTTACCCTCGGAGTGACAGATCACATTAACGTCGAGACTCACGCCGCCGGCGAGCCCCGCGCGCAAGGCTCCGACCACCCCGAACAGGCTCGCAAAGCTCGCCAAACTGTCGTTGATGTTCTGGCGTATGTCGCCGTAATCAATCACGCTGTCTACCAGAGCATAGCTCGGCCAACTGAAGCCGATGACCAGCCCGCCAAAGCCCTGCCGGGCGAGCCCCGCGCCCAGCGTGCCCGTATCGTTAATCCCGCTCGCGAGGGAATTAGCCAGGCCGTGGATGAAGATGACGAGCTGCGCTGTGTCGTTCGTAACGGTCGCGTTGAGGTCGGCCTGCAGGTCGGCCAAAAAATCGGCGGGGGGTCCTGGCGGTTGGTGATCATGTAGCTGTTAGACATTTTTTGCCTCTTCTCTGGCGGTGCAAAGAATTGATGCGGTGGGTGAGACCAACGACCTGAAGTAATCGTTAGAGGGCGGCGAGGGGCGATGGAGCGGGTGCAAAATATACTCCCCGCGTGGGAAAGTCAATCTTCAGGCCGACGCGCTCAAGGTGGGTCGAGCCGTCCCCGTTAGCTCATTCGACGATGGCGGACTGCGTGAGGTCGGGGCCGAGGTTTTCGGTGGTGACGGACTCCTCGCCTTCGAGCGCCGCGTGCATGGTGTGCCAGGGGAGGCTCGCGCACTTGACGCGCGCGGGGTAGTCGCGGACGCCGGCGAAGATTTTCAGCCGGCCGAGCCGGTTGGGCTCGCCCTCGACGTCCAGCTCGCCCGTCACCATGCGGTGGAACTCGTCGAAGAGCACCTGCGCCTCCTCGCGCGTCTTACCTTTGACGGCCTGCGTCATCATGCTCGCCGCCGCCTTCGAGATGGCGCACCCCGTCCCGACGAAGCTTAGCTCGCGCACGAGCCCCTCGTCCATCAGCATGTAGACGGTGAGCTGGTCGCCGCACAGGGGGTTGAAGCCCTCGGAAACGCGGTTCGCGCCTTCCAACTTCTGGAAGTTCCGCGGCTTCTTGTTGTGGTCGAGGATGACCTGCTGGTAAAGCTCGCTCAGTTCCGACATCTATGCGAAGACCTCGATGACTTTCTGGACGGCGGCGATGAGCTGGTCCACCTCTTCCTTCGTGTTGTAGAAGGCGAAGGAGGCGCGGGCGGTGGCCGGCACGCCGAAGTGCTGCATGACGGGCTGCGCGCAGTGGTGGCCGGCGCGGATGGCGATGCCCTCCTGGTCGAGGATGGTGCCCACGTCGTGCGGGTGAACCTCGTCGATGACGAAGGCGAGCACGCTCGCCTTCTCGCGCGCCGTCCCGATGATGCGGACGCCCTCGACGGCCGAGAGCCGCTCGGTCGCGTAACGCAGAAGCTCCTGCTCGTGCGCGTGCGCCGCCTCGCGGTCGATGCCGTTGAGGTAATCGATGGCCGCGCCGAGCCCGATGGCCGAGGCGATGGCCGGCGTCCCCGCCTCGAACGACCCGAGACGGCGTAGAAGTCGCAGCCCAGGTCCTGCACGTCCACCTTCAGGTGCGGCGCGCCCTGCGCGCCGTCCACGAGGACGGGGATGCCCAGCTTGTGCGCGCGCGCCGCAATCTCCTTGACCGGGTTGACCGTGCCCAGCGAGTTCGAGACGTGGCCGACGCAGACGAGTTTGGTGCGCCCGTTCAGGAGCGCGTCGAACTCTTCGAGTATCAGCTCGCCCCGGTCGTTCATCGGGATGACGCGCAGCCGCGCGCCCTTCTCCTCGCAGAGCATCTGCCACGGGACGAGGTTCGAGTGGTGCTCCATCTCGGAGACGACTATCTCGTCGCCCTCGCCCACGAACTTGCGCCCGTAGCCGTGCATGACGAGGTTGACGCCCTCCGTCACCCCGCGCACGAAGATGCACTCGCGCGCCTCGCGCGCGTTGAGGAAGCGCCTCACCTTCTCGCGCGCGCCCTCGTAGGCCGAGGTGGCGCGCTGGCTGAGGTAGTGGACGCCGCGGTGTATGTTCGAGTGCTCCTCGCGCAGGTACTTCGACCCGCGCTCGATGACGATGCGCGGCACCTGCGCCGACGCCGCGTTGTCGAGGTAGACGAGCGGCTTGCCGTTCACCGTCTGCCCCAGCACGGGGAAGTCCTCGCGCACAGACGCCACGTCCCAGACCTTCTTTTCGCCCCCTACCGAGAGGGCGTCTTCGGCTAAAGCCATTCCACTTGCTCCCATGACTATTTCCTGCCCGCCGACTCGGCCGGCGGCGGTATCCGCTTCCATGTGATCGTGCAGTTGTCGCCGCGCACCTGCGACTCGACGCGGAACAGGACGTAGAAGTCATCGTCCTCGTCCACGACGCGCATGACGTACATGTGGCCGACGACCGCCTTGGCGAACACGGGGTCAACCTTCGGCACGCCGTCCCGCTTCGGCCTGCGCGGCCGCGGCGGGGGCGGGGGCTCGGGCACCGGCCTCGTCGTCATCACGCTTTCGACGCCCGTGCCGTTCGCGCCGTCGGCACCGGGCGCGCCCGGCGCACCGTCAGCACCGTCCTCGCCGTCCGCCCCCGAAGCGTCAACGGTGACGTGGCGCTGCTCGCCCGGCTTGAGCACCGGGAAAGGCTCGACGACGGGGACGCTGAAGGAGTCATCCCACTCGTGGGCACCTAGGTCGCGGAAGGCGCTCCGGACTTCCTTGCCGAGTCCCACCTGAAACCAGTCGTGGTCTTCGCCGACGTAGAGCGAGCCGTAATTTAAATCCCATCCATACCCCTCGAACCTCCCCGTCTTAAAACTGAAGGACGACAGCGGGCGATTCTCCGGATGCTTGAGCGACGAATATATAGTCACCCTCTTCGGCTCGGACTCCGGTGCGCCCTGCGGGGTCGCGGTCTGGGCGTACGCCTGAAGCGACAGCCCGACGAGCAGCACGAGCAGGCAGGCTCTCTTCATGACTGGTGCGCTCCTTTCGTCAAAGCCCCGCGGCCGGCTTCCCCGCGAGTGCGCGGGCGCTAAACTTCCAGACGCGCGCGCAGCCGGTTCAGAATCGCACTGTCGAGCTGCGCGCGGATGGACTCGAACTTGATGCCCTCGACGATCTCCTCGGCGAAGCCGTAAGTCAGGAGGTTGCGCGCGAGGTCCGGGTGGAGGCCGCGGCTCAGGAGGTAGAATAGCTCCTCCTCCTCGAGCTGGCCGACGGTCGCGCCGTGCGAGCACTTCACGTCGTCGTTAAAGATTTCGAGCTGCGGCTTGGTGTCCACGCGCGCCTCCGGAGAGAGCAGCAGGTTCTTGTTGCTCTGCTCGGCGTCGGTCTGGTGCGCGCCCTCGCGGACGAAGACTCGGCCGTTGAAGACGGCGCGCGAGCGCCCGTCGAGGATGCCCTTGTAGTTCTGCCGGCTGGTGCAGCGCGGCACGCGGTGGTCGATGAGCGAGTGCGTGTCGGCGTGCTGCCCCGTGCCGACGAGGTAGAGCCCGTCCACGCGGCACGACGCGCCCTCGCTCCCGAGCAGCACCTCGATGCCGTGGCGCGAGAGCTGCGCGCCCAGCGTGACGGTCGTCAGCTCGTACGCGCCGTCGCGCGCAACGTCCGCGCGGGTCGAGGCGACGTGGTAGGCGGCGTCGCCATCGTCCTGCACCTTGTAGTGCGTGACGCGCGCTCCCTCGCCGACGAAGACCTCGACGACCGCGTCGGTCAGGTACTCGGCGCCGTCGCCGCCCGCCGCCGCGTAAGTCTCGATAAGGTCGAGCCGGCTGTGGCGCTCGGCCACGACCAGCACCCGCGGGAAGGAGGCCGAGCCGCCCTCGCCCGGCGCCGTTAGAAAGAGTAGCTGAACGGGCGCGGCGACTTCGACTTCTTTCGGGACGTGGATTAAAGCGCCGCCGCCCGCGAACGCCGTGTTGAGCGCCGAGAAGGCGTCGCCGCGCTCGCCGGAGAGTTTGCCGAGGTGTTCGCGGACGACCTCGGCGTGTTCGCCCGCGAGCGCCGCGCCGAGTTCTTCGACGGCGACGCCCCCGGGAATCGCTTCGAGCGACGAAAGCTCGTGGTTGTAGACGCCGCCCACGAAGACCAGACGGCTTCGTCGCGCCTCGGCCGAGACGAAGGTCTCGACGGCGGCGCTCTCAAGCTTCTCCGCCGCGGCCGACGCCGGCACGAACGCCCTGCGCGCGAGCGGCGCGACGTTCGTGTACTTCCAGTCCTCGTCGTCGGTCGTCGGGAAGCCCGCCGCCTCGAAGCTCTCGAAAGCGTCCCCGCGCAGGCGCGAGACCCAGACGGGCTCGCCCGCGCGCCGCCCCGAAAATTCGCGGAACGCGTCCGCGTAGATGCTCTTTTCCTTGACCGCCTGTGACATTAACTTTGTCTCTCGACTCACGCGCCGATGGCGGTCTGCTGGCCGCCGACCTCGCCCTTAATCCAGTCGTAGCCCTTCTCCTCAAGCGCCAGCGCCAGCTCCTTGCCGCCCGACCGCACGATGCGGCCCTTGTAGAGGACGTGGACGTGGTCGGGGACGATGTAGTTGAGGAGCCGCTGGTAGTGCGTGACGAGGACGATTGCGTTCTCGGGCGTGCGCAGCTTGTTGACGCCCCCGGAGACGATGCGCAGCGCGTCGATGTCCAGGCCCGAGTCGGTCTCGTCGAGCACGGCAAGCTTGGGCTCCAGCACGGCCATCTGCAAAATCTCGTTGCGCTTCTTCTCGCCGCCCGAGAAGCCCTCGTTGACCGAGCGTGACATCAGCCCCGCGTCCATCTCGACGACTTTCGCGCGCTCCGCCAGGAGGTCTTTGAACTCCAGCGGGTCAAGCTCCTCTTCGCCACGGTGCTTGCGCTTCTCGTTGTAGGCGAGCCGCATGAACTGAGCGTTGGAGACGCCCGGCACCTCGACCGGGTACTGGAACGCGAGGAAGACGCCCTCGCGCGCGCGCTCGTCCGGCGCCAGCTCTAAAAGGTTGCGCCCCTCGAACAGCACCTCGCCCTTCGTCACCACGTAGGCCGGGTGGCCGGCCAGTATCTTCGCCAGCGTGGACTTCCCAGAACCGTTCGGCCCCATGATGGCGTGAATCTCGCCCTTGTTGACCGTCAAATCGATGCCGCGAAGTATTTCCTTGCCCTCGACCGTCGCATGCAAATCTCGAATCTCTAACACAATAAGTTATCTCCGAAAATGTCTTAGCCCACGCTGTTCTCAAGCTTCATGCCGAGCAGGCGCTGCGCCTCGACGGCGAACTCCATGGGAAGCTCGCGGAAGACGTCCTTGCAGAAGCCGTTGATGATGAGCGAGACGGCGTCCTCCTGCGAGATGCCGCGCTGCTGGAGGTAGAAGAGCTGCTCCTCGCTGATGCGCGAGGTCGTCGCCTCGTGCTCGACCCGCGCGGTGTTGTTCATCACCTCGATGTAGACGAGCCCGCGGTACGAGTTGTTCGACCTGCCGGCCGAGATGCCCTTCGAGACGATGGTCGAGCGCGTGTTCTTCCCGATGTGAATCATCTTCGTGCCCGTGTCGGCCTGCTGCGCGTGGTTCGTCAGCGCCACCGAGTAGAACTCGCCGATGGAGTTGTCGCCCTGCAGGATGCACGAAGGGTACTTCCAGGTGATGGCCGAGCCGGTCTCGACCTGCGTCCACGAAATCTTCGAGTTGCGCCCGCGGCACGCGCCGCGCTTGGTGACGAAGTTGTAAATGCCGCCCTTGCCTTCCTCGTCGCCCGCGTACCAGTTCTGCACCGTCGAGTACTTGATTTCCGCGTCGTCCAGAGCGATCAGCTCGACCACGGCCGCGTGCAACTGGTTCTTGTCGAACTGCGGCGCGGTGCAGCCTTCGAGGTAGGAGACGTATGCGCCCTCCTCGGCGATGACGAGCGTGCGCTCGAACTGCCCAGACTCCTGGTTGTTAATGCGGAAGTAGGTCGAGAGCTCCATCGGGCAGCGCACGCCGCGGGGCACGAAGACGAACGACCCGTCGGAGAAGACCGCGCTGTTCAGGGCCGCGAAGAAGTTGTCGCCCACGGGGACGACCGACCCGAGGTACTTCTTGATGAGGTCGGGGTAGTCCTTGATGGCCTCGGTGAACGAGCAGAAGATGACGCCGTGCTTCTTGAGCTTCTCCTTGTAGGTCGTCGCGACCGAGACCGAGTCGAAGACGGCGTCCACCGCGACGTTGGCGAGCTGCTTCTGCTCGTTGAGCGGGATGCCGAGCTTCTCGAAGGTGCGCAGGAGCTCCGGGTCGACCTCGTCGAGGCTCGCCTTCGACGCCTTCTGCTTGGGCGCGCTGTAGTAGATGATGTCCTGATAATCGACATCCGGGTACTTGATGTTCGGCCAGTGCTTCGGCTCGCGCATCTTGAGGAACTGGCGGTACGCCTTGAGGCGGAACTCAAGCATCCACTCCGGCTCGCCCTTCTTCTCGGAGATGAGGCGGACAGTCTCCTCGGTCAGGCCCCTCGGAATCATGTCCGACTCGATGTCGGTGACGAAGCCGTACTTGTACTCTTTGTTTGTAAGTAGCTCGATTGTGCTCATCTGTTGAATGCTTCCCTGACAACCTCTCGGCTGAAAAACTTACCGCGCGCGCTCGCCCGCCTGCGCCAACGCCGGCCGCACTCCCTGAATCTGGTGGAGCGTCGTCTCCGCCGCCTGTTCCGACCCCGCGAGCTGCGCCAGCGTAATCCCCGACAGCGCGCGCTCGACGACCTCGTGGACGTTGACGATGACCGAGCGGATGCCGCAGTCGCCCGTGTGAACGCACGAGTCGAGCACGCCCGGGTAGGTCTTACAGTGCCCCTCGACCTCGCCCGCGTCGAGCACCTTGATGACCTCGCTCAGCCGAACGTCGCCCGCCGGCCGCGCGAGCATGTAGCCGCCCTTCGTCCCACGGATGGAGGTGACGAGCCCGGCCTTGTTCAAAAGCCAAAGCACCTTCCCCGTGTTCGCCTGCGACATCCCCTCGCGCTCGGCAATCTGCCCCAGGGTCAGGAACTCCCCCGCCCCCAGCCTCGCCAGATGCATCAGGCACCGCAGACCGTACTCTTCCTGTGCCGAAACCTTCATAAAACACCCGTAAACCGGCCGGAAATCTTCGACGTTCGAGCCATACTAGCCATACCTGATTTTTTTGTCAAGATTGGTTAGACGCCCCGCCCCCGCCGGTCGTTGTTCGGCTAAATTATTGAGAGTTTGTGCCTTAGAGGGTCTTCGCCGAGCAAATTTTGCCGGAGCGTCAGCCTCGGAGGCTGAACCATCACCCTCAAAGGCTCAACTTTCACCCTTTTTGCTGGGAAGGCCGGGTTATTTCCTCCACTCGTCAATGAGGGAGGCGACCAGACCCGACCAGCCGGTCTGGTGCGAGGCGCCGAGCCCCATCCCCGTGTCGCCGTGGAAGTACTCGTAGAAGAGCAGGAGGTCGCGCCAGTGTGGGTCGTGTTGGAACTTTTCGTACCAGCCGTGGGCGGGCCGGCGGCCCGCGTCGTCGCGCGTGAAGATGCGTATGAGGCGGTCTGCGAAGCCGCGCGCCATCTCGTCGAGTTTGACGGGCTGCTCGCCGTGGACCGGGCTGTTGACGGCGAACTGGTGGCCGTACGCCTTGCCGAGCTTGCGCAAGGACTCGATCATCATGAAGGTGGTCGGGAACCAGACGGGGCCGCGCCAGTTGGAGTTGCCGCCCTTCAGCATCTCCCGACTTTCGGCCGGCTCGTAGCCGACCTGCGCGCCGCCGAGCCGGAAGGGCTCGCGCTCGTGGAACTTCGAGAGGCTGCGCAGCCCGTACTCCGAGCGGAACTCCGTGGGGTCCCAGACGCGCTCCAGCAGTCCGCGCATCTGCTCGGGGTTGACGATGGCGAGGACGTGGACGCGCTTGCCGCCGTGCTCGACCGTCGTCACGCAGCGCTGGACGATGTCCTGCCGATTCTCCAGAAACCAGTAGAAGCTCCTGCGGAACTCGTGGAAGGGCTCGATCCAGTCCTCCTCCAGACGCTCGACGGCGTAGAGCGGGATGAGGCCGACGAGCGAGCGGACGCGGAACTTCTGGAACGAGCCGCCGCGGTGGCTCAGCACGTCGTAGAAGAACTTGTCGCCGTCGTCCCACAGCTCGAAGCCGCCCGGCCCCATCTGCTTCATCGCGGCGCCGATGTAGGCGTAGTGCTGGAAGAACTTGGTCGCCAGCGCCTCGTAGACGCGGTTCTCCTTCGCCAGCTCCAGCGCGATGCGCATCAGGTTGAGGCAGAACATCCCCATCCAGCCGGTCGCGTCCGACTGCTCAAGGCGCGAGCCGTCTGGGAGCGGCCGGCTGCGGTCCACGAGCGTGATGTTGTCGAGGCCCAAAAAGCCGCCCTCGAAGACGTTGTTGCCCTCGCCGTCCACCTTGTTGACCCACCAGGCGAAGTTGATGAGCAGCTTGTGAAAGCACTTCTCAAGAAACTCGCGGTCGGCCTTCCCCGAGCGGAGCCTGTCCATGTTGTAGACGCGCCAGACGGCCCACGCGTGGACGGGCGGGTTGAGGTCCGAGAACTCCCACTCGTAGGCCGGGAGCTGCCCGTTCGGGTGCTGGAACTGCTCGAAGAGGAGGAGCCACAACTGCTCCTTCGCGAACTCCGCGTCCACGAGCGCGAGCGGGACGCAGTGGAAGGCCAAATCCCACGCCGCGAACCAGGGGTACTCCCACTTGTCCGGCATCGAGAGCACGCGCATCGAGTTGAGGTGCTTCCAGTGCGCGTTGCGAATCCAGCGGCGCGACTCGGGCGGCGACCACGCCGGGTTGTCGCCGTCGAGCCAGACGTTCACGTCGTAGAGGTAAATCTGCTTCGTCCAGAGCATCCCCGCCAGCGCCTGCCGCTGCACGCGCCTCTCGTCCTCGGACGCGCCCGGCGGGTGAATCCCCTCGTAGAACTCGTCGGCCTCCCGACGGCGTCGGGCGACCGTCTCGTCCACGTCGCGCAGCGGCGCGTCGTCCGACACGTCCGTCAGGCGCAGCCGCACGACGACCGAGCCGCCCGCCGGGACGTTCAGGGCCGCGTAATGCACGCACGCCTTCGTCCCCGAAAGCTCGGGGTTGACGGCTTCGCGTTCAGCATTAATCACATAGCGATGGAAGGCGTCCTTAACGTAGGGTCTGCGGCTCTGCGTTTGCGCGCCCCAGACGCGCGGGTTGTTCGTCTCGTTGAAGGTGAAGAGCGGCTGCCCGCCCGACTCGGCGTAGAGGTAGCGCGTGCCGAGCCTGTACTCGAAGGTGAGTCCGGGCACCGGCCCGGCGTCCGCGGCTTTGAGGCTCGTGAAGTCCGGGCCGGAGGGGCCTAGCGTGACGGTGGACTCGGGGCGCGGCTCGGGCCACCACGCCCACGTGTTGCGGAACCAGAGCTGCGGCAGCAGGTGGAGCGTCGCGTCCTCCGGGCCGCGGTTGAAAGCCTCGACGCGGACGCAGATGTCCTCGGGGCCGGCCTTCGCGTACTCGACGAAGACGTCGAAGTAGCGGTCTTCGTCGAAGACGCCCGTGTCGAGCAGCTCAAACTCTGGGGCGCCGGGGCCGCGCGCGCGGTTCTCGCGGATGAGCTTCTCGTACGGGTACTCGCTCTGCGGGTACTTGTAGAGAAACTTCATGTAGGAGTGCGTCGGAGTAGAGTCGAGGTAGAAGTAGTACTCCTTCACGTCCTCGCCGTGGTTCGCCTCGGAGCCGACGCAGCCGAACAGGCGCTCCTTCAGGATGGGGTCGCGCCCGTTCCAGAGCGCGAGCGCGAAGCAGAGCACCTGATAGCGGTCGCAGATGCCGGCCAGCCCGTCCTCGCCCCAGCGGTATGCACGCGACCGCGCGTGGTCGTGCGGGAAGTAGCCCCACGCGTTCCCGTCCGCCGAGTAGTCTTCGCGCACGGTGCCCCAGGCGCGATCCGACACGTACGGCCCCCACTTACGCCAGGGGGGTACGGGCGAGTCGTGCTCCTCGCGGAGCCTTTCCTGTTCTCTGTTCGGCATCAGGCGGCTAAGGTGTGAGGGGTTCCAAGTGCGCGCGCCGCGCGGTCACTCAAGTCTCGACGCGGCGGCGCGGTCCACGAGCCATTCGAGCGTTCCGTCGTGCGGCCGTATCAACTGTGAAGGGAGCCGCGCGGGGTCGCGCTCGCCCTTCAGGACTTCGCGCAGGCGTTCGGCCTTGCCCGCGCCGTTGACGAGAAAGAGGACGTGGCGCGCGGCGTTGATGGCCGGCGCGGTCAGCGTGATGCGCCACGCGCCGAGCTTCTCGACCCGGTTGGCGGCGACCCACGCGCGCCGCTCGTCTAAGGCGGCGGTGTGCGGAAAGAGCGAGGCGGTGTGGCCGTCGTCGCCCATGCCGAGCAGGACGAGGTCGAGCCGGGGCCACTCGGCATCGTCTCCGAAGAGGCCGCGCATCTCCGACTCATAGTTGCTGGCGTTGGCCGCCGCGTCGCCGACGCCCTCGATGCGGTGGACGTTCCTTTCGGGGACGGGCACGCGCGTGAGCAGCGACTCGGACGCCATGCGGTAGTTGCTGTCTGCGTGGCCGGCGGAGACGGCGCGCTCGTCGCCGTAGAAGACGTGGACGTTCTCCCAGTCTACCTGTCCGCGAAACTCCTCGCCCGCGAGCAGCTCGTAGACCCCGCGCGGCGTCGAGCCGCCGGCGAGCGCGACCGCGAAGAGGCCGCGCACCGCGACCGCCCCGCGCGCCAGCTCCGCGAAGCGCGAGGCGGCCGCGCGCGCGACCCCCTCGGGGTCGTCGAAGACTTTCACCTCGGGCTCGGGCGCTTGCGGGGGCATTCACTTTCCGTCGGCCGAGAGGGCGTGGCGCGCCGCGCCGTAGAGCGCGGTCTTGTCGTCGAGGATGACGCGGACGGGGATTGATTTGACGAGACCCGACATGCGCCCCTTGTCGCCGTAGTGGCGCATGAAGGTGCCGTCCTTCAGCTTCTCCATGATCTTCGGCGCGATGCCGCCGCCGACGTAGAGGCCGCCCGTAGACTTAAGCATCAGGGCCAGGTTGCCCGCCATCGCGCCGTATATCTCGACGAAAATCTGGAGCGTGGTCTCGGCCAGCTGGCTGCGTCCGGCGAGCGCGGCGCGCGAGATGGCTGCGGCGTCATCGCCCGCGCGAATCTCCTCGGCGAGCCACGCCGGCTCCTCGAAGTGCCCGCGGTCGCGCAGGAAAGAGTAGATGTTGAAAAGCCCCATCCCCGACAGCACGCGCTCGTATGAGACGCGCCCGCCTATCTGCCCGCGCAGGTAGGTGAGCATCTCGAACTCTCGCGCGTCGCGAGGGGCGAAATCGACGTGGCCGCCCTCCGAGGGCATCGGGTGGTAGGCGCGGCCGTCGAAGTAGATGGCGGCCATCCCGAGCCCCGTCCCGGCGGCGATGAGCCCGCGGTGGCCGTGGCGCTCGCCGCCACCCTCGTTGAGCGTGTAGAGCTGCTCGGGCGCAAGCTCGACGATGCCGTGCGCGGTCGCCTCGAGGTCGTTGATGAGCAGCACGCGCGGGAGGCCGAGCGAGGCGGCGATGGTCTCCTCGCTCATCGTCCAGGCGAGGTTGGTCCCCTCGGCGCGGCCGCGCACGACGGGGCCGGCGACGCCGAAGCAGGCGTGCGTGATTGCGCCGGGCCTCTGCGCGGCGACGAACTCTCTGAGGATGTCTTCGAGCGAGTCGTAGCGGCCGCTCGGGAACGACTGCTGGACGACGGGGCGGCCGACCCGCGCCCCTTCGGCCTCGAACAGCGCGACGTTGGTCTTCGTCCCCCCGATGTCTCCCGCGATTATCATCTGTTATGCGTTGGCTTCCCCTCGTTGATTCGGGCCCCCGCCCCGAGCATCCGCGCCGCCGACGCGACCGCCCCCTCGTATACCTCGTCACGGCTGAGGATGTCGAGTTCGCCGCTCAGCCGCTCGCCCTCGGTGCGCGCCTCGTAGCCGAGCACGCGCCCGACCGTGTGCCCCACGTCCTTCAGACGCGCGCCCGTCCTCAGCTTGCGCTCTTCGAGCAGAAGCTCGACGTAGAACTCGTCGCCGGCGGCGGTCGAGATGGCCAGCGAGGTGAGCCAGCCGTCGCGCCCGGCCGCGTCCCCGGTCGCGGCGAGCACCGCTTCGACCTCGCGGCCGCCGCCGTCGCGCAAGTGAAAACGCGCGAGCCCCTCCGAGAGCGCCGAGCCGCCTTCGGCGACCTCCCAGCCGAGGCACGAGGCGAGCCAGCCCAGCGCGAGCATGGCCTTCGGCGCGACCTGCGCGCGCGCGCGGTCGGGCGGGTCGTACTCGATGACGACTTTTTTAATCTGTTGGAGCGAGGCGCGGTAGTCGGCCACGTCCCAGAAGCCCGCGACGAGCGCGCGCCACGATGTCAGCCGACCCCAGTTCAAATCGCTCAACCGGAGCCGGCCGCCCTGTAGCAGCCGCGCGAGACGCAGCAGGTCTTCGTGCGGCTCGTCGAACGAGGCCGAGTCGATGACGACGCGGTCGGCCATGCCGGCGAGCCGCGTGAAGAGCTTGTCCTCGTAGTGCGGGATGTCCTTCCACCAGAGGAAGACCGGCACGTCCGGGACGAGCAGCGGCGCGACCGCCGTCGAGGCCGTTTCGACCGCCGACCCGCCGGCCTCGATTGTTATCTGCTCGCCGCAGATGCGCTTTCGTCCGCGCGCCGAGAGCTGGCAGCGCGTCGAAACGAACGCTTCGAGCCTCGGCTCCGACGCGCCGCGCTCGGCCGCGAGCACGACGGCGCGGCAGGGGTGGCGCTCGACGACCGCGCCCAGCAGGTCGTCCACTTCGGCGCGCGCCTCCGTCCCCTCGGCGTAGACCACGAGGTTGAGCACGCACGCGCGCACGACGCCCGCCGCCCGCGCCGCGCCCTCGCCTTCGGCCCCATCCTCCGGCGCGGACATCTCCGCCCACATCGCGTTCAGCTCGCGTTCGAGACGCGCCGCGTCGATGCCCTTCGCCAGAGAGACCTGTGTCGTCGTCGCCTGCGTTTCCATCTGTCTTTACGGCCGGCGCCAGCGCCGCCCGTGCTGTTCGAGGAGCTTGACAGACCCCTCCGACCCCCACGAGCCGGCCTCGTAGTTGGGGAAGCTGGCTTCCTCTTTGCGCGCGCCCCACTCGTCGAGGATGGGCATGACCAGTTCCCAGCCGCGCTCGGTCATGTCCTTGCGCGCGTAGAGCGTTGAGTCGCCGAGGATGCAGTCGAGTATCAAACGCTCGTAGGCTTCGGCGAGTTGGACGCCGAAGCTCGCGCCGTAGCGGAAGTCCATGTTGACGTCGCGGATGCGCGTGACCTGCCCCGGCACCTTCGCCGCGACGCGGAGCGTGATGCCCTCGTCGGGCTGGATGCGTATGACGAGCTGGTTGGGCGACAGCTCCTCCTGCGCCTTGCCGAAGAGCGCGTGCGGCGCGGCGCGGAACTGGATGGCTATCTCGGTGACGCGCTTGGCGAGCCGCTTGCCCGAGCGGACGTAGAAGGGCACGCCCGACCAGCGCCAGTTGTCGAACCACATCGTGACGGCGGCGAAGGTCTCGGTCACGGAGTCGGGCGCCACGCCCTGCTCCTCGCGGTAGCCGGGGACGGGCTTGCCGCCGATACTCCCTGCGCCGTACTGACCGCGCACGCACTCAAGCCGCACGCGCTCGCCGTCGAACTCGCGCGCCGAGTTCATCGCCTTGATTTTCTCGTCGCGCACGTCCTCGGCCGAGAGCGACGAGGGCGGCTCCATCGCGACGAGCGAGAGCACCTGGAAGACGTGGTTCTGGATCATGTCCCTGACCACGCCCGATTTTTCGTAGTAGCCGCCGCGCCCCTCGACGCCCACGGTCTCGGCGTTGGTCACCTGGACGTGGTCGATGTACTGGCGGTTCCACATCGGCTCGAAGATGCCGTTGGCGAAGCGGAAGACGAGGAGGTTCTGGACGGTCTCCTTGCCGAGGTAGTGGTCGATGCGGTAGACCTGCGACTCTTCGAGGTGCCGGAGGATTTGCTTGTTCAGCTCGCGCGCGCTCTCCAAGCTCGTCCCGAAGGGCTTCTCGATGATGACGCGCACCCAGCCCCTCTCCTGTCGCGTCAGCCCCGCCTCGCCCAACTGCTTGACGGCCTCGGCGTAGAACTCGGGCGCGACCGAGAGGTAGAAGAGCCGGTTGCCCTGCGTGCCGTGCTCGGCGTCAACCTGTTCGAGCCGCTTCGCGAGCTCGCCGTAGCATTCGGGGCGGTCGATGTTCGAGGGGAGGAACTGGAGCTTGGCGGCGAACGAGCGCCAGACCTCCTCGTCCACCGTCTTCGACTCTGAGAACTCGGCGACCGACGCCTTCATCTTCTCGCGGAACTCTTCGTCGGTCATCGGCGTCCGCCCGAGGCCGATGATGGCGAACTCGGCGGGAAGCAGGCGCTCCTGCACCAGCCTGTAGAGCGCCGGGATGAGCTTGCGCCGCGCGAGGTCGCCCGACGCGCCGAAGATGACGACCGCGCACGGCTCCGCCGCACGTTCCAGACGCATCCCCACCCGCAGGGGGTTCTCGACGGCTGCCGGTGCTTCCATCCTCTACCCCTGACCCGCCTGCTTTTCGAGCAGCTCTTCCCACTCGGTGTGGACGAAGCCGGCGTCGGGGCGGTCGGTGCGCTGGTACGTGTGCGAGCCGAAGAAGTCGCGCTGCGCCTGCGTGAGGTTGAGCGGCGAGTCCGCCGTGCGGTAGGAGTCGAAGTACGAGAGCGAGGCCGAGAAGGCCGGGACGGCGATGCCGGCCTCGACGGCCGCGCCCACCGCGCGCCGCCAGTTCGCCTGCGAGCCCTGCATGTAGGCGTTGAAGTCGGGGTCGAGCAGGAGGTTCGGCAGGTCAGCGCGCCTCCTGTAAGCCTCGCTGATCTTGCCGAGAAAGCGCGCGCGGATGATGCAGCCGCCCTTCCAGATGCGCGCCGTCTCGCCGAGGTCGATATCCCACTTCCAGTTCTCCGACCCCGCGCGGATGAGGTTCATCCCCTGCGCGTACGAGCAAATCTTCGACGCGTAGAGCGCGTCGCGGATGGCCTGAATCATCCCGGCGCGGTCGCCGCCGTAGCCGCCGCCGGCGGGGCCGCCTATCTGCCTGCTCGCCTCGACGCGCTCGTCCTTGCGCGATGAAATGTTGCGGCCGTCGACGGCGGCGTTGATGGTCGGGATGGGGACGCCGAGGTCGAGCGCGACCGCGCTCGTCCACTTCCCCGTCCCCTTCTGCCCGGCCTTGTCGAGCACGAGGTCGACGAGCGGCTGGCCCGTCTCGGGGTCTTTGACGCGCAGGATTTGGGCGGTGATCTCGATGAGGAACGATTCGAGGTCGCCGCGGTTCCACTCGTCGAAAACGTCTGCCATCTCGTCCGCGCTCATCCCGAGCAGGCGGCGCATGATGTCGTAACTTTCGGCGATGAGCTGCATGTCGCCGTACTCGATGCCGTTGTGAACCATCTTGACGAAGTGGCCGGCGCCGCCGGTGCCGATGTAGGTCACGCACGCCTCGCCGTCAACCTTCGCCGCGATGGCCTCCCAGATGGGGCGGATGTGCTCGTAAGCCTCGCGGTCGCCGCCCGGCATCAGGCTGGGGCCCCAGAGCGCGCCCTTCTCGCCGCCCGAGACGCCCGAGCCGATGAAGTTGAAGCCCTCGGCCTTGAGTTGCTTCTCGCGCCGCTCGGTGTCCATGAAGTAGGAGTTGCCGCCGTCGATGATGATGTCGCCCGCTTCGAGGTGGGGCTTGATCTGGTCTATCGTCCAGTCCACGGGGTCGCCGGCCTTGACGAGCAGGATGATCTTGCGCGGGCGCTCAAGCGATTTGACGAACTCCTCGGGCGTGTGCGCGCCGACGAACTTCCCCGAAGCGTTCTCCTTCATGAAGGTTTTGACGCGGTCGGGCTCGTCCCTGCTCGGCGGGCGGTTGTAGACGGCCACGGTGTAGCCGTTGCGCTCGATGTTGCGCGCGAGGTTCTCGCCCATCACGGCGAGGCCGATCATGCCGATGTTCGCGGTCTTCGGTGTCTGTTCCGGAGTGGCCATGTTCTCTTCCTCGGATGAATTGCCGTTCCCTACCCGGCCGTCGAGCCCGCGACCGGGACGGCCTCGCGGATGATTTCAAAGAGGCGGCGCAGCCCCGCCGCCACGTCCGAGCCTATCTCGACGCGGACGGCGCGGCGGCCTTTGGCCGAGAGCGAGCGGAAGTCGCCGAGCGCCTGCGCCTGCTTGAGCGTCGAGAAGGTGAAAGGCTCGCCGGGAATCTCCACGTCGCGCGCGTCGGCCGCGGTGACCTGGATGAAGACGCCGCTGTCGGGGCCGCCCTTGTGGAGCTGACCCGTCGAGTGGAGGAAGCGCGGGCCGTAGCCCGTAGTCGTCGCGCAGCGCGTCGCGTCGCGCAGGTGCGTGCGAATCTGCTGGACGAGCCCTTCGGCGTCCCCCGACTCCTCGAAGTAGTCGAGCAGCGCGACGTAGTCGCCGGGCTTCACGCGCCCCAAATGTGCTTTGAAGATTCCGGGCACGCCCTCCGCGCCGAGCGCCGCTCGCGTGGCGTCGTCCCCGTAGACGGTGAGCCCGTCGCCTTCGGCGATGACCGTCTGCTCTTGCAGCCTGCCGCTCTGCTTGAAGGCTTCGAGCAGCTCCTTCGTCGCGTCCTTCGACTCCTGCACGTTGGGCTGGTCGAAGGGGTTTATCCGCAGCCGCCAGCCGGCGAACGCCGTCGCTATCTCCCACAGGAAGAACTCTTCGCCGAGGTCGTAGGCGTCGTTGAGCGTGCGGTAGACTACGGGGTGGCCGGCGGCTTCCAGCGCCTTGAGCTTCGACTCGGTCTCGCTGTCGGGTCGCCCGACCGAGATGGAGACGAAGAGGCGGTCGTCGCCGTAGGCCGTGGGCGCGGCCAGCGGCTCGCCCGCGACGGGGACGACGCCCTGACCCTCCTTGCCCGTGCTCTCGGCGATGAGCTGTTCGACCCACAGGCCGAAAGATTCGACCTTCGGGTCGGCGACGACGGTCAGCTTGTCGCGGCCGGCCTTCGCGCACTCGCCGATGATGGCGCCGAGCCGCGCGCCCGGGTTCTCGCCCGCCGGGACGACCTGCGAGCAGGCGTGCATGACGCGCTCGGCGCGGTCGAGCAGCTTCTTGATGTCGAGCCCCATCAGCGCCGCCGGCACCATCCCGAAGTAGGAGAGCGCCGAGTAGCGCCCGCCGATGTCCGGCGGGTTGAGGAAGACGCGCTTGAACTTGTCGCGCGTGGCGTCCGCCTCCATCTTCGTGCCGGGGTCTGTGACGGCGATGAAGTTCTCGCCCGGGTTCTCCTTGACCTTCGAGACCTGGTCGTACCAGTAGCGGTAGAACATCAGCGGCTCGGTCGTCGTCCCCGACTTCGACGAGACGACGAAGAGCGTCTGCGCCGGGTCAATCCTCTCCCGAACTTCGGCGACCGTGTCCGGGTCGGTCGAGTCGAGCACGAGCAGCTCGGGGAAGCCCTCCTGCCGGCCGAACGTCCGGCGCAGGACTTCGGGCGCGAGCGACGAGCCGCCCATGCCGTTGAGGACGACGTGGCGGAAGCCGCGCTCGCGTATGCGCTCGGCGAAGGCGACGAGGTCGTCCTCGACGCCGATCATCTCGTCGGCGACGTCGAGCCAGCCGAGCGAGTTCCTGATTATCTTCTGGTGCTCCTCTTCGGACTTCCAGAGTGCGGCATCCTTACGCCAGACGCGGCGCATCACGTCGCCCTTTTCGGCTTCCCTGATGGCCGCACTCACCGCGTCAGCGTATTTTCCCAAGCTTGCGCTCACCCTCTCGTTGATGCCCGACAGCAGCGCGCCGCGCTTGGCCTCGATGGACTCGACCAGCGTGTCGAACGAGCCGACGAAGGCGGCCAGCCCGTCCCTCTGGAGCTTCTCGGTCACGGCCTTCAGGTCGATGCCGAGCTCGGCCAGCTCACCGATGAGCGCGCGGCACTCGTCCAGTCCCTCTTCGAGCGTGAGCGCGACCCGCCCGTGGTCGCGAATCGCGGTGTAGGTCGCGGGCGGGACGGTGTTGACGGTCTCGGGGCCGATGAGGTTGTCGACGTAGAGCACGTCCGAGTACTTCGGGTTCTTCGTCCCGGTCGAGGCCCACAGGCAGCGCTGCACCTGCGCGCCCTTCGCCTTCAGCGCGGCGAAGCGCTCGCCGTGGAAAATCTCCTTGAACTTCTCGTAGGCGAGCTTGGCGTTGGCGACGGCCGCGCGGCCGCACAGGCCTTCGAGCCGCGCCTTCTCCTCGGGGCCGGAGGCGTGGCGCGCCTTGTATTCGAGGTCGGCGTCAATCGCCGTGTCCACGCGCGAGACGAAGAAGCTGGCGACCGACGCGATGTGGTCTACGTTCTTCCCCTCGGCCGCGCGGCGTTCGAGCCCCTTGATGAAAGCCTCGGCCACCTGCTCGTAGTTTTCGAGCGAGAAGATCATCGTGATGTTGATGTTGATGCCGCGGTAGATGGACTCCTCGATGGCGGGCAGCCCCTCCTGCGCCGCCGGGATTTTAATCATCACGTTCTTCCGGCCCGCGCGCTCGAAGAGGCGCGTCGCCTCGTCGATGGTGCCCCGCGTGTCGTAGGCGAGCTTCGGGTTGACTTCGAGGCTGATGTAGCCGTCGAGCCCGTCGGTCTTGTCGTAGACGGGTTTGAGCGTGTCGGCGGCGTCGGTGATGTCGCGGACGACCAGCTCCTCGTAAATCTCGTCCACGCTCTTGCCGGCCTGGACGAGCTGTCGGAGCTGCTCGTCGTAGTCGGTCGAGCCCGTGATGGCCTTCTCGAAGATGGTCGGGTTCGAGGTGACGCCGCGCAGGTCATCCTCCTCGATCTTCTTAAGCAAATCGCCGCTCGTCAGCATCGCCCGGCGGATGTTGTCGTACCAGACGGACTGGCCGAGCTTCATGATTTCGACTAGCCGATTACTCATAAACGTTCTCCTCGGACGGGGGTTAAAAGGTGGGGCGTGGGGCCACACTTCGGCTGACGCCGCGCCGGGGCTGGGGCGCCCGGCAGTCCCTTTCAAACGACTCTGTTAGAAGTGGCGGGATACTATCACAGGACTTCAGACGCCGCCAAGAAATGAAAGGCCGAGGCGCGCCCGACCGCCCCGCCGGGCAGGCAAAAGCAGACCGCCCGCCGGCGCGAAAGGTGCGCGGGCGGGCGGGCGTTTCTGTGGCTAGACTCGCGGTCAGGGCGCGGCGGAGGCCGACTGTGCGGCGAAGATCGAGTCCTCCATCCTGACTCCGTAGGTCACGGTCAGCACCTGCGACTCCTCGACCAGGCGGTCGCCCTCGTAGAGGACTGTGCGGTAGGGGACGAGCGTGCCCTGCACGACGCGGTAGTTGTGGAAGCTGCGCTTGTACCTGGCGCCCGCCTCCTCGTATTCGAGCCAGAGGACGCGCGCGCTCTTCGAGCTGACGTAGTAGCGCGTCGAGCGACCCTCCTTGTCCGTCAGCTCCACGACCCAGAGGTCGAGACCCTTCTGGCTCTCCTTGCCGTTGAACTTGACGGCGGCGCCGCGCTCCTTGTAGCGCAGCAGCGCCTCGATGCCGTGGACGCGCTCGGTCATGATCCACGAGACGTCCTCCTGCTTGGGCGTGAAGGGCGTCCCGCGCAGCAGCCCCGTCACGCGCCCGTCGTTGAAGACGAGCGAGTATTCGAGCGAGGGCAGCCGCTGGTCGAGCCGCACCTTGTCCTTCTCGAAGGTCTCGCCGCGTTTGAAAGTCCGCTCGTAGGCGATCTCCTCGGGGCGGCCGTCGGGGGCCGTGCGCGTGATCTTGCCGCGCTCGACGCCGGTGCGCCGAATCTGCTGGAGCCCCTCGCGCGAGCCGTAGACGAGGATGACCGTCTCGGCCACCTGCTCGCCGGTCGGGTTGTTCCGGTCGGGCTTGGCCGGCTTGGGCTCCTCCTGCTTCTTCGGCTTCTCTTCCTTCGGGGCTTCCCTCTGCCGCGCGCCCGTGACGGCGGCAGGCCGGGCCCCCGCGACGGAAAGGGCCGCCAGCGCGCACACCAAAAAGCGTCGTAACACTGAGTTGTTCTCCATTCCTGAGTTGATTCCCCGGCGGCCGGCCCGCCCGGCGGGACGCGCCGCACTTGAGGAGAGGTCTGGCGGCCGAACTGCGGCGGATTGTAGCACAACCCCCCGCCGCCGCGCCCGCCGGGGCGACCCAAAACAATTGATGCCAACGGACTTGAGCCGGATGCCCGCCGCCCTCGTTGACACGGACTGACGCGAGCATGTAGAGTCCTCATTTTCAAAAAATTCCCTGCAATTTAACCCGTCGTCGAAAGGACATCGAACCGTGAAAAAAGTAGGACTCCTGGTCGGCCGCGAGCGCACTTTCCCGGTCTCCCTGATCGAGAGCATCAACGAGCGCGGGGGCGGCGAGGTCGTCGCCGAACTGGTCAAGGTCGGCGGCGTGCGCCACGAGGGGCCCATCGACTACGACCTCATCATCGACCGCATCTCGCACGAGGTGCCGTTCTACCGCGCCTTCCTCAAGCGCGCGGCGCTCGACGGCGCGGTCGTCATCAACAACCCCTTCTGGTGGTCGGCCGACGACAAGTTCTTCAATTTCTCGCTCGCCACGAAGCTCGGCGTCGCAATCCCACGGACGGTGCTGCTCCCGCAGAAGTCCTACATCGAGGGCATTACGGGCGAATCGTTGCGCAACCTCGAATTCCCGCTCGACTGGCAGGCCATCGCCGACTACGTCGGCTTCCCCGCCATCATCAAGCCGTTCGACGGCGGCGGCTGGAAGAACGTCTCGCGCGTCGACAGCCTTGAGGAGCTGTGGACGGTCTACGACACGACGGGCACGCTCTGCATGACCTTGCAGGAGTTGATCGACTGGGACCAGTTCGTGCGCTGCTACTGCATCGGGCAGGAGGACGTGATGGTCATGCCCTACGACCCGCGCAAGGGTTACCTGTCGGGCGAGCAGTACGTCCACAACCCGACCTACCTCTCCGCCGACCTTGCCGCGCGCGTCGGCCGGGACGTGCTGACCTTGAACCGTGCGCTCGGCTACGACATCAACACGGTCGAGTTCGCCATCAAGGACGAAGTGCCCTACGCCATCGACTTCATGAACCCGGCGCCCGACGCCGAGGTGGCCTCGGTCGGCGAGTTCTATCACAACTGGCTGACCAACGCCGTCACGGACCTCGTCTTCCGCCGCCTCGCCGAGCCGCGCCCAGAGGCGCGCTACCGCTGGGACGCGCTCCTCAACCCGATGCCCGCCGCCGCTCAGACCGCGACGCAGACGCTCGCCGCCGCGGCCTCGGCCGCACAGTCGGCGGCCGAGGCCGTGCTCCCGCAGTCCGTCCGCGACGCGGCCGGCAACGTCGTCGAAAGCGTCAGCGAATTTCTGGGTCAGGCCGGCGTCGTCGTCTCGGGCATCGTGGACGCCGTCGCCGAAAGGGCCGCCGGCGATGACCCGCGGCCCGACCCACAGCTCGCGGGCGACACAGCGCCGAAGGCGGCGACGAAGCGTCCGCGCACCGCCGCCGCCCCGAAGAAGGGCGCGGGCAAAGGCTCGGTCAAGCGCGCCGCCGCGCCCCGCCACAAGAAGTCCACGACCGAAGGGGCGGACGAGGGCTGAGCCACAAGCTTCTCGGATCGAGAGAAAAAGAGGAGGGCGACCCTTGAAGGGTCGCCCTCCTCTTTTTGCGCCGGAGGCCGGACGCTTTCGCCCGGGTCGGAGTTTATTTAACGGACGCGTCGTCCACGCGGAACGACGTGGGCAGCGTGATGTCGTTTGTGCCGCGGAACTGAATCCGCACGGTCTGCCCGGCGAAGCTGCCGAGGTTGTACGGGCCCCTCAGCAAGTACGCGCCGGCCGTGCCGCTGTTCTGGTTGCTGAACGTCGCCAGCGTCGCCAGCAGCGTCCCCGACGTGTTCCGTACCTCGACGAAGAGCCGGTCGTAGACGGCCGCGCCCGCCGCCTCGCTGGTCGTGATGTTCAGCCAGAAGTTGAGATTGGCGCCGCCGCTCGGGATCGTCACGGTCTGGTAGAGCGTCCCCGACGTGCTGTTGACGCCGTTCAGAATCATGTAGGCCACGCCGCCGTGCGGGTACGCGCCGGTGCTGCGCGTCACCTGCCCCGAGATGACCCACGGCGTCGTGCCCGACTCGAAGCCGGGGTTGACGAGCAGCTCGGTGCCGCTCGACGTTCCCGCCTGCGTCACCGTGAAGGTTTTGCCCGCGATGGTCAGCGTGCCCGTGCGCGAGGTCGTGCCAGCGTTCGCGCCGACACTGTAAGACACCGTCCCCGAGCCGGTGCCGCTCGCACCCGACGTGATGCCGATGAAGCCCGCGTTGCTCGCCGCCGTCCAGGCGCAACCCGCGCCGGCCGTCACGTTGACCGTGCCGGAGCCGCCCGCCGCCGCGAAGCTCGCGGAGGTCGGGCTGATCGAGTAGGTGCAGGTGCCGCCGCAGTCGGACGGGAGGTCGCTGGCCGCCGTGTGCGTCGTGCCGTCGTTGCCCACGGCCGAGACGCCCATCCCGTGCCGCGCGAAGACCGTCCAGATGGCGCAGCGGTTCGCGCCGCCGTTCAGGTTCTGGTCGGCCTGCAGGATGCCGTCGCGCGCGTTCAGGAACGACGGGCGCTCGGGCGTGAACTTCATGCCGTTGAGGACGATCCTGTCCGTGATGTTCGCGCCGAGCTGCGTCCGCAAGTCCCAGAGCGTCGCGGCCCAGACCTCGCCGTCGCGGTGAACCTGACAGCCGCCCGCGCACACGTCGGCGTAGGAGTCGTGGACGGTGTTGGCCGGGACGCTGTAGGCCGCGCGGCGGATGCCGATGGGGTTGCCGGTGGCGTACTCGCCGACCGCGCCGTCGTTGTTGAGCGTCACCGCCCAGTAGTCCGACCAGCCCTCGCCCATCGCGCCCGACTGCGTGCCCGAGAGGGCGGTGCTGCCGTTGCCGATGAGTCGGTTCGAGATGCCGTGGCCGTACTCGTGGAAGACCACGTCGCCGTCCATCGAGCTGTCGCGGTCGGGGTTGGGCGAGGTGAAGAGGTACTGCTGCATGCGGGGGCGAGAGCCGTCGGGCGGCGTGGCGAAGTTGGCGTTATTCGTCCCCGAGCCGTCCTGCGCCTCGGCGCGCACCGAGTCGTTGCCCGTGCCGCCGCGCCCGTAGTTGTTCGTCTGGAAGTTGCGCGCCGTCTCCGTGAACCCGAGGTTGTAGGAGAAGTCGTGCATGACGTTGTTGAAGTAGAAGAGGTTCGTCACGACCGCCGCCTGCTGCGTGCGCGGGTCGACGGTAGTCGAGAAAGGGAAGGTGAAATCCTGCGTGGACGAGAAGGCGTGGCCGTTCGAGAGCCCCGTCGTGTTGTTGGCGTCGGGCGCGTTGTCGGCGTTCGTGTCGAGGTAGGCTTCGGCGTTGTTGCCGGTCGTCACCGTCGAAGTCCCCATCCAGCCGGCGGCCGTGTTGATGTTGGTGTCGCCGACGAAGGAGAGGAGCACGCGCGCCCCCTTGTCCGGCGCCTCTGTGTAGACCGTGCCCTGCGCCTCGGAGACGTAGAGGTTGTGGCGCAGGAGCAGCTCGCCCGTGTGCGCGTCCACCAGCAGCTCGTACCACTCTTCGGGGCCGACCTCGGCGTAGACGTGCCACGCGAGCCGCGCCTCGTCCTTGACGCGCACGACGTTCAGCTCCGAGAGCACGTCCTCGTAAGCCGGGTTGAGCGGGTTGGCGAATGCCGAGCTGTCGCTCGAAGAGGCACGCCCACGCGTCTCGGCGAACGAGGGGGTGACCGCGCGCCCCGCGTGCTCGAACGCCCTGGCGATGCCCTCGGCCTCAGTGAGCGTCGGGCGGAGGTTGGCCTTCTGCCCGTTGACGACGAAGCTCTGCCGGACGTTGAGGACTTCGCCGGCGCGGCCGACCGCGACCTTGACGTTGCCCTCGAAGACCTTCAGCCCGCCGACGGTCTGCGCGTAGTCGAGGAAGGTCGTGCCCCGGTCGTTGTCCTCGTTTTCGAGCTTGAGGCCGTTGACGGCCGCGTTCGTCGGCCCGAAGAGCGCGGCCTGCCTTCTGAGGAACCCGCGCGCGACGTTGTCGGGCAGGTCTGACTGCGGCCCCGTGAGCGCCGCGCCCTCCACGAAGAAGTTCTTCAGCGCGCCGGCCTCGTTGACCTCCGCGCGCAGGTTCCGCGCGCGCTGGGCGCCTAATCCGGCGCGGAAGTTTTCGACGGCCGAGGCGCGCGCGCGGAGCGCCGCGTTCTGGCTGCCCGCGGCCCTCTGCCGGCCCGCGTTCGAGTTGAGTTCGGTGTCGGCGAACTCGTCGCGGTTGGCGAGGCGGATGTCGTAGTTCGGGAGAGGTGTGGGGCGGTTCCCGGCGGCGGGCGCGTCCTGGCGAAGAGGATTCGCCGCGTCGGACTTGGTCGAGAAGGCTACGGGGGTGGCCAACAGGGCAAACCCCAGCAACGCCGTGAGCAGGCTCTTGCGCATTTTACTCCCTCCAGTTGGTTCTGTTGGATATCGGACGGAATCGCCTGCCGGCGGAGTGGGCGGCTACGCGCGCCGCTCACACGGTCAGGTGACGCCGTCGAATTTTGAGCGAGGTGAGCGTAGACCCGCCTGTTATCGGGTCAGAACGAAAGCGCGCTTGAGGGTGCGCACAGAGCTACTGCGACTGGGGCGTTCGAGACTTTGGTACAAAGCGGCCTCTGCCGCGAGCAGTGAAAAGGAGCCACAGGCTAACAGATTCCCCGGCGCTTTGACAAACCGGGATGTTAGGTCGCCGCCGCAGCCGAACGCCGCGAACCTCGCGAAAGAAAAAGAGAGGGGCGACCAAAGTCAGTCGCCCCTCCTTCTTTCATGACACTCCGCCCGCCGGGGCGGGCGCGGCAGTTAGTTTCCTTTGCGTGTGATCGCGCCGAGTCCGGACTAAGCAGGAAGTAATTGCAGTGCAAAGTTACTGGCGGCGCCAATGTCAGC
>JAIVJI010000084.1:40721-92177 GCA_020200135.1 Acidobacteriota bacterium
AACCGCCGACACCGCGATTTTCAGTCGCGTGCTCTACCAACTGAGCTACCTGGCCGGAAACCGCCTTCGGCGGACAGAAAGCAGAGTATAGGCATTGAAAACTGACCTGTCAAACGGGGTACGGTCGATGCGTTTTTTGTCAAATGCGTCACAAATAATCGTTGACAGTTTTTCGGCAAGGTGTATAATCCGTCGCGTCTGAGGGTGGTGCCGGTTGCCAAACAGCCGGTGCGTCCCGCAAGGGACAACCAGCCAAAGCTCGAACATCGACAGTGCCCGCCAGTGGCAGCTCGAACGCCGATTGTGCCCCCCACAAACGCTACATTCGAGCTGCCACCTTTATTTTGCCCGATTAAAACCCGCCCGGCCGAGCCGCTCCGAAGAAATCCCCGAAAACTTTCGCCCGGCCTTTGGTTCAGACGCCGGAGCGCGCCGCCAGCAGTTCGTACTGCCGCGCGGCCTCGGCGACCACCTCGCGCTCGTCGAGCGTCTGAAGCCCCCCGTCGCGCAGCACCACACGCCCGTCGATGAGGACGTCGCGCACGTCCCCGGCCTCGGCCGCGTAGACGAGCGTCGAGACGACGTCGGGCAGCGGCGTCGTGTGCAAACGCCCCAGCTCGACGACCGTGACGTCGGCGCGTTTGCCGGCCTCCAGACTCCCGACCTCGCCTTCGAGCCCCATCGCGCGCGCGCCGTCGCGCGTCGCCATCCTCAGGACGCGCGGCGCCGGCAGTGCGTCGGCCCCCCGGCTGACTTTCTGGAGCAGGGCCGCCGTGCGCATCTCGGTGAACATGTCTAGGCGGTTGTTACACGGCGCGCCGTCCGCGCCGAGCGAGACGGAGACGCTCCCGGCGAGCAACTCCGTGACGGGCGCGACGCCGGAGCCGAGCTTCATGTTCGATGACGGGCAGTGCGCGACGTGCGTCCCCTTCGACGCGAGCAGTCGAACTTCGTCGTCGTCCAGGTGAACGCAGTGCGCGAGCAGGACGTGCGGGCCGGAGACGCCGAGCGCGTCGAGGTATGCGACGTTCCGCAGCCCCGTCTCGCGCTCGACCAGCTCTATCTCCGAGCGGTTCTCCGAGGCGTGCGTGTGAATCATCACGCCCCGCTCGCGCGCGAGCTGAGCGACGCGCTCCAAAAGCCCGCGCGTGCAGCTCACGGCGAAACGCGGTGCGAAGCAGTAGCGCACGCGCCCGCCGGCGCGGCCGTGCCACTTCTCGAGCAGCGCCAGCGACTCGCGTATCGAGTCCTCCGTCTCCTCACGCAGTCCCCGCGGCACCTCCTCGCCCTTGTCCATCATGCACTTCCCGACGGTGGCGCGGAAGCCAGACTCCTCGACGACGCGGAAGACCTCTTCGGTGTGGCTGACCGTCTCCATCGTGAGCGCGCAGGTCGTGCCGCCGCGAATCATCTCTGCGACGCCGAGGCGGGCGGAGGCGCGCAGGGACGCGGCGTCGTGCGCGGCCTCCATGGGCCACACGCGGTGCTTGAGCCAGTCGAGCAGCGGGAGGTCGTCGGCCGCGCCCCGGAAGAGCGTCTGGCAGAGGTGTACGTGCGTCTGGACAAATCCCGGGAGGACCGCGCAGCCGCGCGCGTCGATGGTCACGTCGGCCGTGGCGGACGAGTGGTCGCCGACTGACTCGACGCGGCCGCCGCACACGAGCACGTCGCCCGTGACAACCGTCTCGGCGGCGTCCATCGTGACGACGGCGCCGCCCTTGATGAGGACAGTCTGTTCCATCTGAAATAGGCGAAGAGAGTTTGGAGCGGTGTCTCCTGCCGCGCGATTATCCATGCACACCGGCGCGGCTGTAAAGCGCGGCCCCGTCGGCAACGCAAAAGGCAAAAGTGGGGGACGAGAGCCGCGCCGGCCGCCGTCCCCACTTTTGCCTTTTGAAGTTCGCCTCGTGCCCCGGCGAAGGGGTTACTTCTTGCCGTCGGCCTTGGCGGCGGCGGCCTCCTCGGCCTCCTCGCCGTGGACGGGCATGCCGAGCGCCTTCTTCACGTCGTTCTCGACGCGGCGGAGCATTTCGGGATTCTCGCGCAGCGTCGTCTTCGAGTTCTCGCGCCCCTGGCCGAGCCGCTCGCCGCCGTAGGAGAACCACGCGCCCGACTTCTCGACGACGCGGTTGGCGACGGCGAGGTCGAGCACGTCGCCCTCGCGCGAGATGCCCTCGCCGTACATGATGTCGAACTCGCACTCGCGGAAGGGCGGCGCGACCTTGTTCTTGACCACCTTGACCTTGGTGCGGTTGCCCACCACGCGGTCGCCGTCCTTGATGGCGCCGATGCGGCGGATGTCGAGGCGCACGGAGGAGTAGAACTTGAGCGCGCGGCCGCCGGTCGTCGTCTCGGGGCTCCCGAACATGACGCCGATCTTCTCGCGAATCTGGTTGATGAAGATGAGGCAGGTGTTCGTCTGCCCGACGATGGCCGTCAGTTTGCGGAGCGCCTGCGACATCAGGCGAGCCTGAAGACCCGGCAAGCTGTCGCCCATCTCGCCGTCCAGCTCCGCGCGCGGCACGAGCGCCGCCACCGAGTCGATGACGATGACGCCGACGCCGTTCGAGCGCACCAGCGCCTCGGCGATCTCCAGCGCCTGCTCGCCCGAGTCCGGCTGCGAGATGAGCAGCTCTTCCACGTTGACGTGGAGCTTGGCGGCGTACTCCGCATCCATCGCGTGCTCGGCGTCGATGTAGGCGGCGACGTCGCCCGACTTCTGCGCCTCGGCCACGATGTGGAGTGCGAGCGTCGTCTTGCCCGACGACTCGGGGCCGTAAATTTCGATGATGCGACCGCGCGGGATGCCGCCGACGCCGATGTTCGCGTCGAGCGAGAGCGAGGTCGTCGAGATGGCCGGGATGTCGATGACCTCTTTATCGCCGAGGCGCATGATCGAGCCCTTGCCGAATTTCTTTTCGATGTTCGCGAGCGCCGCTTCGACCGCCTTGCCGCGGTCGGCGCCCTGCCTGTCAGCCATGTTTGCTACCACGTCTTTCTCGTCCCCTTTTCTCACGCTGTTAAATTTGTGTCTTAACTCCCAAGACCCGGAGAGTCTACCACAAACAGCGCGAGAATGGAACAGCGTTTCACACTTGCAACAAAGTTTTTTTTCACCCTGGCGGGGATGATGCCGGAGGTACGTCCTGAAGCCGGGACAATATACGACAGCCGCCCTTTCAAGTCGAGCGCCGCCCCGCGCGGCCGTCCCGGCACTCAGTTGGGGAGGAGAGAGCGCGCGAACTGGCCGACGCGGGCGACGAGGTCGGGGCGGCCGGCGTGCTCCTCTATCTCGGCGACGAGGGCGGAGCCGACGACCGCCGCGTCGGCGTAGTGCCAGACTTCGGCGACGTGCTCGGGCCGGGAGATGCCGAAGCCGACGGCGACGGGCAGGCGCGTGACGCCGCGCACGCGCCCGACCAGACGCGCGGCCTCGGAGCTGAGGTCCGTGCGGGCGCCCGTGACGCCCGCGCGCGAGACGGCGTAGACGAAGCCGCTGGCGCGCTCGGCGACCAGCCGCAGGCGCGCGTCGGAGGTGGTCGGCGCGACGAGAAAAATCTGGTCGAGCCCGCGGCGCGTGAGGACGGCGTTGAACTCGGCGGACTCTTCGGGGACGAGGTCGGTGGCGAGTATGCCGTCAACGCCGGCGCGCGCGGACTCTTCGGCCAGGCGCTCGACGCCGAACTGGAGCAGCGGGTTGAAGTAGCTGAAGAGGATGACGGGCACGTCTGTGTCGCGCCGCGCGTCGGCGAGGGTTTCGAGCACGTCTGCGAGCCCGACGTTCTGCCTCAGAGCGCGTTCGGAGGCGCGCTGGATGACGGGGCCGTCGGCCACGGGGTCGCTGAAGGGGACGCCCAGCTCGATCAGAGTCGCGCCCGCGCGGGCGAGTTCGACGAGTAGAGCGCGCGTCGTCCGGAGGTCGGGGTCGCCGGCCGTGATGAAGGGGATGAAGCCGCGCCGGCCGGCGCCTTCGAGCTTCCTGAAAGCCTCGCCGATTCGACCTGCGCTCGCCCCCCCGGCGCGGCTCAAGCCAGTTCCTCGCCGGCACGCTCGGCCACGGTCTGCACGTCCTTGTCGCCGCGCCCGGAGAGGTTGACGACGAGGGCCTCGCCCCGCTTCATCTCGCCGGCCAGCTTGAGCGCGTGCGCGACGGCGTGCGCGGATTCGAGCGCGGGGATGATGCCTTCGAGCTGCGATGTCAGGCGGAAGGCTTCGAGCGCCTCTTCGTCCGAGGCGGAGACGTACTCGACGCGCCCCTCGTCGTGGAGGAAGGCGTGCTCGGGGCCGATGGAAGGGTAGTCGAGCCCGGCCGAGACCGAGTGCGTCGAGGCTATCTGACCGCGCTCGTCCTGCAAGACGTAGCTCATCGTGCCCTGTAGGACGCCGGGGCGACCGCCTCCGGTCCGGTTGAAGCGCGCGGCGTGGAGACCCAACTCCGCCCCCGTCCCGCCCGCCTCGACGCCGACCATGCGGACGCCCGCGTCCGCGAGGAAGGGGTGGAACAGCCCGATGGAGTTCGAGCCGCCGCCCACGCACGCGACGAGCGCGTCGGGCAGGCGCGCTTCCCTTTCGAGAAACTGCGCGCGCGCCTCGCGCCCGATGACGCTTTGAAACTCGCGCACCATCAGCGGGTACGGGTGCGGCCCGAGCGCGCTGCCCAGGAGGTAGTAGGTGTCCGCGACGTTCGTCACCCAGTCGCGCAGAGCCTCGTTGATGGCGTCCTTGAGCGTGCGCTGGCCGGCGTCCACCTCGCGCACCTCCGCGCCGAGCAGACGCATGCGGAAGACGTTCAGACGCTGGCGCCGCACGTCCTCCGAGCCCATGTAGACGACGCACTTCAAGCCGAACAGCGCGCAGACGGTCGCGGTCGCCACGCCGTGCTGCCCCGCGCCGGTCTCGGCGATGACGCGCCCCTTTCCCATGCGTCGCGCGAGCAGGACCTGGCCCAGCGCGTTGTTTATCTTGTGCGAGCCGGTGTGCGAGAGGTCTTCGCGCTTGAGGTAGAGGCGTGCGCCGCCGGCGCGCTCGGTCAGACGCGCGGCGTAAAAGAGTGGCGTCGGGCGGCCCGAGTAGTCGCGCAGCAGCGACTCGAACTCCCCGCGAAAACTCTCGTCGTCCCGCGCCGCGTCGAAGGCTTCGGTCAACTCTTCGAGCGGCGCCATCAAAGTCTCGGGGACGTAGCGCCCGCCGTAGCGCCCCCAGTGCCCGCCCGCGTCGGGATTTATGTCCAGAACTCCGCCCATAAAAAAGCCCGTCCGGTTTTCGTTCCGTGAAATTTCGAGCGGCGGCCGGCGCTCGTTTGGCGCCGGCCGCCGCGACTTTGAAACGGTGCCGAAAGTTTAGCTCACACGCCCGCGGTTTACGAAACGTCCGCCGCCGTCGCCCCGGCCGGTGCCGCGTCCTGCGCCGGCGTGTACGTGCCCGCGAGGACGGTGCGGTTGCGCCCCGTGCGCTTGGCCTGGTAGAGCGCCGCGTCGCTCGCCGAGAACAGCTCGCGGTCGCTGAGCGCATCTGAGGGGCACGCGGCGACGCCGAGGCTCACGGTGACGCGGCCGACCTCCGGGAGCAGATGCTCGGCGACGGCCAGCCGCACGCGCTCGGCCGCGGCGTGCGCCTTAGCGCCGTCCGTCCCCGCGAGAAGCAGCGCGAACTCCTCGCCGCCGAGCCGCGCCGCCGTGTCGTTGTCGCGCGAAAGCTCCGCGAGCACGTCGGCGATGAAGCGTATGACGCGGTCGCCCGCTGGGTGGCCGTGCGTGTCGTTGACTCGCTTCATGAGGTCGATGTCCAAGAGCAGGAGCGCGCAAGGCACGTGGTAGCGGCGCCACCGCTCGACCTCCCGCCCGAGCGCCTTGCGGAAACGGCGGCGGTTGGCGAGACCCGTCAGGTAGTCCTGGTCGGCCTCCGCGCGCAGGCGCTCGACCGTCAGGCGGTGCGCGACGAGCTGGCCGGCGCGCGCGGCGAGAAGACCGAGCTCGTCCGGGAGTTGAAAGTAGTCGGACGCGCCCGAGTCCATCGCCTCGCCGCGCCGCTCGGGCGTCGAGGGGTCGAGCCCGGCGAGCACGACGGGGACGGCCGTCTGCGGGTCGGAGAGCATACGCGTCAGCTCGGCGGCGCTGATGCCTTTGAGCGCGGCGTCGGCGACGACGACGTGCGGGCGCGCGCGCTGGAGCGCGACGAGCGCCTTCGCTCCGCCCGCGACACCCGCGACGACGAAGCCGCGCTCTTCGAGCCCGGCGGCGTGGCCGGCGAGCCGCGGGTCATCCGTGACGAGCAGGAGTCGGCCCTGGTCGCGCGTCTGCTGGCGGCGGCCTGTGGTTCTAGCTGTTGCAGTCATCAGGGGAACTCTGGTGCAAGTGCTCGCCGGGGGCGGCGCGGGCGGCGGGAGGTAAATGTCGGGGCACACGCTATCGGCGAAGTTCAGAACCCCTTGCCAGTTCGACGCCAGAATAACCGATGAGGTGGGCGGGGAGTCAAGGGGAAATAGACAGTAGTCAGTAGTCAGTAGTCAGTAGAAAAACCTTCGGAGCCGGGCGGCCGACCCTTCAGCATCGAACACACATCAAGCGGAGCCTACTGACTACTGTCTACTTCCTTAACCTGTTCGACGAAGCGGCGCATCTGTTCGAGGCTTTTGCGGCCGGGGGCGGTCTCGACGCCGCTGCACACGTCGACGGCGTGGGGGCGGACGACGGCGACGGCCTCGGCGACGTTCTCGGGTTTCAGGCCGCCGGCGAGGAAGAGTCGCGGGACTGCTTCGCGCGTGCGGCGCGCGAGCGCCCAGTCGAAGGTGTGCCCCGTGCCGCCCCACTCGCCCGCGACGTACGCGTCGAGGAGCACGGCGTCGGTCGGGTATGCGGCGGCCGCCTCCGGCGTGAAATCCGGCCCGACGCGCAGAGCCTTGATCGTCGTCTGTCCGCGCAGGGCGCGGCAGAAATCGTGCGTCTCGTCGCCGTGAAGCTGAACCGCGCCGACGCCGGCCTCACTTGCGATGCGCTCGACCTCCTCTGGCGCGGCCTCGTTGACGAAGACGCCGACGCACTCGACGCCTTCCGGCAAACGCTCGATGATGCGGCGCGCCTCCGACGCGGAGACGCAGCGCTGGCTCCGCGCGTAGAAGTTGAACCCGAGCATCCCGGCCCCGGCCTCGACCGCCGCCAGCGCATCCTCAAGATTGGTTATCCCGCAGACCTTGATCCGTGTCATTCGTAAGCCCCAGAGCGCCGTCCGCCTAAGTCATCAATGCCCTTGCCGTGCCGCCCGACTCGCCCGCGCCGGTCAAAGTACGCAGCGCCGCCTCGGGGTTCTCGGCGCGCATCAGCGTCTCGCCGACGAGGAAGGCGCGGAAGCCGTGGGCGCGGAGGCGCGCGATGTCGGAGGCGTCGCGGATGCCACTCTCGCTGACGAGGAGCATCCCTTCGCGCGCTCGGGCGGCGAGCGCGACCGAGGTTTCTAGTGAGACCTCGAAGGTGCGAAGGTCGCGGTTGTTGACGCCGACAACTCGCGCGCCGGCCGTAGCCGCGCGCGAAAGCTCGTCGGACGTGTGGACTTCGACCAGCGCGTCCATGCCGAGTACGTCTTCCGTCAGCCGAAGCAGCGCGGCCAGCGTCGCGTCGTCGAGCGCGGCGACGATGAGCAGCAGCGCGTCCGCGCCGGCGGCGGCCGATTCGTAGACCTGGTACTCGTCGAAGACGAAGTCCTTCCTGAGCACGGGCAGGCGCGTCGCCGTCTTCACCTCGGCGAGGTCGCGCAGGGAGCCGCGGAAGAAGTCCTCCTCGGTCAGCACGGAGAGGGCCGCCGCGCCGCCGCGCTCGTAGGCGCGCGCGGTCTCGGCCGCCGAGGCGCCCGCGCGAATCTCGCCCTTCGACGGCGACGCGCGCTTGAACTCGGCGATGACGTTGACGCGCCCCGCTTCGCGGGCGGCCGCGCGCAGGGCGTGCCGCCGCGACGACTCCCTCACCGCTAAGGCTTCGCGCCGCACATCTTCGAGGGGGCGCGCGCCGCGCGCCCCCTCAAGCCGCGCGCGCTTCCGCTCGATGATTCTGGTCAGAAAGTCGTCCACCTCAAACGGTCCCCGCACGCGCTCACCCCACGCCCTTCGACGCGCGCGCGAGCGTCTCAAGCTTTTCGAGCGCGGCGCCGGTGTCGATGCTCCTTGCGGCGAGCCGCGCGGCCTCGCGCAGGTCTGCGGCTTCGCCCCCGACGAAGAGCGCGGCGGCTGCGTTGACGACGACGAGCGAGCGCGCCTCGTCGCGCCTCTCGCCCGAGAGCACCGCGCGGATGATGTTCGCGTTCTCGACCGCGCCGCCGCCGCGCAGCGCCGCGAGCGCCGAAGTTTCGAGCCCGAAGTCTTCCGGCCCGACCTCGAAGACGCGCACCGCGCCCCCGGATGCCTCCGCGACCTTTGTGCGGCCGTCGAGCGTCACCTCGTCGAGCCCGTCGAGCCCGTGGACGACCCACGCGCGCTCCGTCCCGAGCGCGACCAGCGTGTGCGCCAGCGGCTCGACCAGTGCCTCATGCCAGACGCCGATGACCTGTCGCGGCGCGCCCGCGGGGTTGGTCAGCGGCCCCAGCAGGTTGAAGGTCGTGTGGACGCCCAGCTCGCGCCTGACGCCGGCGACGCGCGCCGTCGCGCCGTGGTAGAGCGGCGCGAACATGAAGCAGACGCCCACCTCGTTCAGACACGTCTCCGAGACCTCGGGCGCGGCCGTCACCTCGACGCCGAGCGCGCCGAGCACGTCCGCCGAGCCCGAGCGACTCGTCGCGGCGCGGCTCCCGTGCTTGGCCACGGGCAGGCCGGCGCCCGCGATGACGAAGGCGGCGGCGGTCGAGACGTTAAAGGTCTTGGCGGCGCTCGAACCCGTCCCCGCCGTGTCTATGAAACGCTCGTGCCGGGGCCGGATGCGCACCGCGCGGCCTCGCATCGCGGAGGCGAGGCCCGCCAACTCCTCGACGGTCTCGCCCTTCACGGCGAGCGCGACGAGCGCCGCGCCTATCTGCGCGTCGGTCGCCGCGGCGTCGAGCAGCGCGTCGAGGAGCGCCGCGGCCTCCTCGCGCCCCAGGTCCTCGCCGCGCATCAGGCGCAGCGTGAACTCGCGCAGCGGCGGCCCCGCGCGCTCGCCACGCCGCGCCGGGGTCGGCAGAAGCCACGACGGCAGCGTCCGCTGTCTGCTTGCTTCGTCGCTCATCGGCCTTACAGGTTCAGGAAGTTCGCGAGCAGGCGTTTGCCCTCGGTCGTCAGAATCGATTCGGGGTGGAACTGGACGCCCTCGACCTTGAGGCGGCGGTGGCGCAGTCCCATGATGACGCCGTCGGGCGTCGTGGCCGAGACTTCGAGGCAGTCGGGCAGACTCTCGCGCTCGACGACGAGCGAGTGATAGCGCGCGGCCTGGAAGCGGTATTCGAGCCCCTCGAAGATGGTCCGCCCGTCGTGGCAAATCTCCGCCGGCTTGCCGTGGACGGGCTCGGGGCCGCGGACGACGCGCCCGCCGAAAATCTGCCCGATGGCCTGATGACCAAGGCACACGCCGAGCACGGGCACGTGACCCGCGAGCGCCGCGATCAGCTCCATCGAGACGCCGGCCTCGTCGGGCGTCCCCGGCCCCGGCGAGACGACGACGCGGTCGGGGCGTATTTCGTTCTCCACCTCCCCGACCGTCACCTCGTCGTTGCGGCGCACCTCGACCTCCGCCCCAAGCTCGCCGAGGTACTGCACGAGGTTGTAGGTGAAGGAGTCGTAGTTGTCTACAAGTAAAACGCGCATATATCCCTATCCCAACCGGGAGGAGAGGAGAGTGTACATGCTCGGAAAAAATCCCGCACCGACCGGCTCGGCTTGCGGAAGACATTCTTCCCGCAGGCGGCCTCCTTCAGCAATCGCAGTTGACCCTCTGTCGTCCCCCCCGGCCCCGGAAATAGTGCCGACCAGCACCGGCCGTTTTGACCACGGCGGCCGCCAGTCCGCGGGAGGCATCCACCAGTTTTAATGGGGTGAACGAAGACTGCGCAAAAATTTCGTGAGTCGCGCGCGCGCGTCATCACTCAAGTCTTTGATCTTCACGCCGATGAGGTAGCCCGAGTCCGGGTCCTCTTCGCCGAGTTGCAGGCTGCGCACGGGCACCACATGAATCTCGGCCGTCCCGGTGGGAAGGTCGAGCATGAGCCTCAAAGTACAATTCACGTCGTTTAGTTTATTGGTGCCGAGCCTGAGCGAGGGGACGACGAGCCCGAACCCCGTCTCGCTCAGATTGCGCGTGCGGCCGACGAGGGTCTGCGGCGGCCGCGTGTCTTCACGGCCGGCCCCCTCGTCAACAATCGAGACGCTGAACGAACGACGCGCATCGTAACGAGGCGCGCGGCGGCGGTTGCCGACTGTCCCGCGGAAGCGGCCCAATAAGTACCGAATCAGGTTTGGCATAACCGTGTCAACAAACCACCCCTCCCAACCTCAACTTTCACACACGAGCGTTTAGGCGTAAAGCTGGCTCGATAATTATATGTCGGGGCGAGTGAATTTTTAGTAACATTATTCAGTGAGTGTGATTTGCCGGCCCCCGGTCAAGTCTCGTCGGCTCATCTTCAGCGTCCCCGAGTCAATGCTGCTCCCGCTCGAACCCGCTCGAGAACTGAAGACGCGGCCGGTAAAAGCCGGCGTCGGTATTAAGTCGCTTACCTCACGCCCATTACTGTTCAAGTGTCACGCGTAATGCCTTACGGAGGTCCGGGTGAGATGAATCGCAAGACCCGCGTGTTGGTAGTGGACGATGATCCCGTGTTCCAGGAACTCGTACCGGAACAGCTCTCGATGCTGGGTATGGAGGCGGCGGTCGCGGGGACGGGCCGGGACGCCCTCGACGCCCTGCGCCTGGCGGATTACGACGTGGTCTTGCTGGACGTGAACATGCCGGGCACCTCGGGGCTCGAAGCGCTGCGGGAGATCAGGCAGTTGGAGGACGCGCCGGAAGTCATCATGCTGACCGGAGACAACTCGCTCTCGACTGGCATCGAGGCGATGCGCCGTGGCGCCTACGACTACCTGACCAAGCCCGCACAGCTCGACAAGATGGAGGCCGTCATCCGCAAGGCGGACGAGAAGCGGCGGCTCATCCGCCGGAACGCCGGGCTGCGCGCCGCCGTCGACCGGCGCTCGGATGAGCGCGCACCCGACTTCGTTTACCGCAGCCGTCAGTTAAGGGAGCTCGTCGCTCAGGCCGAAGCGGCTGCGCGGCACGACAGCACGGTCATCATCACGGGCGAGAGCGGCACCGGCAAGGACGTTCTCGCGCGGTTCATACACGGGATGAGCACGCGGCGCGACGGGCCCCTCATCGCCGTCAACTGCGGCGCGCTGCCCGAAGCCCTTTTCGAGTCGGAGTTCTTCGGCCACGAGAAGGGCGCCTTCACGGGGGCCCACGCTTTAAAGCGTGGGCTGATAGAGGCGGCCGACGGCTCGACCCTCTTTCTCGACGAGGTCGGCGACATCCCGCCCGTCACCCAGGTCAAGCTTTTACAGTTTCTTGAGGAGTGCCGCTTCCGCCGCGTCGGCTCGACGCGCGACCAGAGCGCGGACGTGCGCGTCATCGCGGCGACGAACAGAGACCTTCGGCGGGAGGTGGCGCGCGGGCGCTTCCGCGCAGACCTCTTCTACCGGCTCAACGTCGTTTCGCTTCACATCCCGGCGCTGCGCGAGCGCCCGGAGGACGTGCCGGAACTGATAAATCACTTCCTCGGCATCTACTGGAAACGCTTCAAACGTCCCGCGCTTGATTTAACCGCCGAGGCCCGGCTCCGGATGGACAGCCACCCCTGGCCCGGCAACGTCCGCGAGTTGCGGAACAGCTTGGAACGCGCCGCCGCCCTATCCCCGGACGACCTGATCCAGGCGACGCTGGTGTTGCCGATGCTCTCGCAGGCACAATCGTCAGCGCCCGACTCCCGCATCCCCCGGGCGAGCGAGCCGCCCCAGACGCTTCAGGAACTGGAGAGACAACACATCCTGCAAATACTTGAGGGGGCGGACGGCAACCGCGAACGGGCCTCGGCCATCCTCGGCATCTCCATGAGTACGCTCTACCGCAAGCTCAAGGATTACAACGCCGCACCGGGCCCGGCCGGCCTCGTGTCAGACTGACAAAATTGACAGAGGCTGACACATTGTCAGGACACTCTGACCGCGCGGAGGTATCCCGGCCGCGCGATTAAAGCTCCCTTACCGACCTGAAACTCAACTCCCGCCACGCCTTCTCGGAAGAGGGTCTGACCCGCAGCGCGCGGCACGCGGGTTGTAAACAAATCTGTCCTGGGACGTGCGCCGTCGAACGGACTTCGCCGTGACGGGTGCGCCCCCGGGCCTTACCTGTCGGCCACCGCAAAGTCGAAACCCGCTATTATTTAAGAAAGGCACCCTCGTGAAATCCATACTGATCGTTGAAGACGATCCTACCTTGCGCGAGCTGCTGTTCGAGCTGTTCTCAGGGCAGTACCACAGTGTCGCGGCGAAGTCGGCCGAGGAAGCCCTGTCGCTGCTTGAGGGTGAGAACTTCAATGTCGTGGTGACCGACATCTCGATGTCGGGCATGAGCGGGTTGGAGTTGCTCGGCCACGTGAGACAGCGCTGGCCGCAAACGACGGTCATCGTCGTCTCCGGCATACGCGACAAGGAGTACGCCGAGGGGCTGCTAAAGATGGGCGCGTTCGAGTACATGGTGAAGCCGTTCGATCTCATGGACATGTACCTGTCTATGGCGCGCGCCATGAAGTTGCACGAGGGTTCCGCGGAGGAGGAGCAGCCGGCCGCAGAACGCCCCGCAGAATGCCCCGTGCCCGACCCGGCCGGGAAGGAGGAGGAGCCGGCGGAGGTCTTCTCCTCGATCCAGCTCGACAAAATTTTTGCCCTCGCCGACCTGCTGGAGATGGTTCAGCGGAGCCGGATGAACGGCTACGTCTGCCTGTCCTGGGACAAGGAGACCGTGGAGGAGGCGCGCGCCACCGGCCGCTTCAACGACGCGTCCGGGAAATTTGATGAGGCCATAAGTCACCGCGCGGCGACAATCTACCTGCGGGACGGCCTGATGATCGACGCAATGATCGCCGACTCGGAATCGGACCCCTTCTGGCGCGACGCCGAACAGTCGCTGGCGACGGTGGTGCGGCTGTCGACGTGGGCCAGGGTCGGGCTGCGCGCCTGGGGCTTCTCGACCTCCGACATGAGGCGCACCCCCAAACTCTCTGTGACCGACAACAGCGGCAAGCTGTTCGGCATCATCACGTCCGACGAAGAGTCCTGGGATGAGTCAGGGGGAGAACCGCCGCCGGCCGCCGAGGCCGAGTGGGGGCGGCCCCTGCTCTCCAACCTCGTCTAGAGCGGGCCTACCGAACCCCCTCGAGCCAGATACGCGACATCTTCCTCCCCGTGAACGTTAGGCCCCCCGGGAGAACCCTTGTGAATTCACTATTGCTCGTGGATGACGACGAGACCTTGCTCGATGTACTTTTTGAACTGTTTTCGCGCGAACATTCGTGCGACACAGCCGGGACGGCCGAGGGGGCTTTCGATTTGCTCAGGTCGAAGGAGTACGACCTGGTCGTGACTGACATCACGATGCCGGGGATGAGCGGCGAAGCCCTCATAGGCTTTATCAAAACCAACAGTCCCGGCACGCCCGTCATCTTCATCTCCGGCTCGAAAGACGCGGAGCTCGCACGGCGTTTGAGGGTGAAGGGCGCCGCCGGCTTCCTGTCGAAGCCTTTCGACCTGGGGGAGATCAGGGAGAGGGTCGCGCAGACCCTCAAGGGGCGCCGCCGGTCTTAGTCACGGCCGTCTTCGGCGAAGGCTGACGCACGACGAGCCGGGAGAAATCCCGGCTCGTCGTGCGTAGACTGCTTGTTCCCGCCGCGCGGTGTTGCGTAGGGAGTTACGCGGCCACCGTCTCGGCGTCTTCGGACACCTGGTAGAGGTGACGCGCGACTTCGTGGGCGAGCTCGCTGATGCGTGCGGCGGTGAACGGCTTCGTCACCACCCAGTTGACCCCGGCCTCGCTCGGAGCGGGGCCTCGTCGTCGACGACCAGGATTCTGAGCCTCTGCGACCGGGAGGGGAGCTGGATCGGCCTGGGCGACTCGGGGGCGTCCTTCGCCTCGCGAAGCGCCGCCTCGGCCTCGACCTTCGGCAGGGTGATGCGGAAGGTCGCCCCGCGCCCCACTTCCGACTCGACGTCGATGCTCCCCTCATGCCGGGTGACGATGCCGTAGCTGACTGCGAGCCCGAGCCCGAGCCCCGCCTTGCCCTTCGTCGTGAAGAACGGGTCGAAGATGCGCGAGCGGACGTCCTCGTTCATCCCCTGCCCAGTGTCGCTGACCGAGACGCAGACGGAGCCGCCGGCCTCCTCCGCCGCCAGGGCGATCAGGCCGCCCTCCGGCATCGCGTCCACGGCGTTGAAGATCATGTTGACGAGGACCTCGCGCAGCTCCGACTCGTCGCCCATGATGAAGGCGTTGGTGCTGATGCGCGACTCGAATCTGATCTGGATGTTGTTGGCCTCGGCGGAGTCCTTCCAGCGCGGGCGCGTCATCTCGATGATTTCGAGCAGCAGTTGGTCTATCGCGATCAGCTCGAAGTTCTTGTCGCGGCGCTGGCGCGCGAAGTCCTGGATGCGCTTGACCGTGTGCGCGCCGTCCTGCGCCGACTTCACTATGATTCGGAGGCTGCGGACGACCTCGGGGTCCTGCGTTTGCATCAGCAGGAGCTGGGCGCGGCCGAGGATGCCGGCGAGCGTGTTGTTGAAGTCGTGCGCCACGCCCGACGCCAGCTCGCCCAGCGCCGAGAGCTTCTCCATCTGGGCGAACTGCTCGCGGATGCGCTCCTGCTCCGTGATGTAGCGCGACAACTCCTCGACGTGCCGCTCGGCGAGTTCGGCCTGCCGCGCCGAGGCCTCGACGTTCTTCAGGTAGGTGGAGTAGGTGAAGTAGACGATGGCGATGATCGGCGCCGTGACGAGCACGGCGTAGAAGCCGACGGAGCTGACGAGCTTGGCGATGATCGCGGCGGCCGACGCCCCGGCGAAATAGGTCACCGAAGTCCAGAGGTAGTACTTGCGCCACGTCTCCCAGAACGGCCGGCCCATTTTGAGTGACTGCGCGGCGGCGATCAGCCCCGAGTTGGCGGCGTACTGTACGAGCGCCATCACGCAGACCGCGGTGATGAAGGCGCCCGTGATGTCGTGCTTCGGCAGCTCGACGATGGAGCCGTAGCAGAGACGCAGCGTCCAGACCGTGAGGAAGGTCGAGCAGGTCAGCACCGCCGAGTTGAAGAGGTAGGTGCGGAATTTCCGGCTGATGCGGGCGGACGTGCAGACGCCGTCGAGGGCGGCGAGGAAGATCGCCGCCTCGCCGCCGTAGAGCAGTATCGTCAGGAAGATGAAGGTGTCCGAGACGGTGATCTGGCCGCCGATGCGAGGCATTTCCACCGCCACGCGGGAGCCGATGGCTCCGGTGACGATGACCACGAAGAGAAATGACAGGTCGAGACGCGGCGGTGTGTGATGCGGGAATTGGTAGGCCGAGAAGAGGCAGACCGCCACCCCCGCGGCTATGACGAGCCACATGAACCTGGTCGCCGAACGCTGTGTGGCCGTTGCCTCTTCCATGCTGTGCTTTTCCCGTCGATGCTGAGGGCGGCCTCAGCGACCTGTGTGGAGGAAGATGGTGTCGTACTGACTGCGCAGCTTGTAGCCGGCACGGCGGTAGAAGGAGACCGCCCCGCGCGCCTTTTCGTTGACGAGCAGTGTGACCGCGCTCGACCCGGCGAGCAACTCGCGGCTGAGCTGCGAGAGGCACCGCAGGCCGTAGCCGCGCCCACGTTGATCGGGGGCGACCCAGACGCCCTCGACGTACTTGACCTCCGGGGTCTCCGAGATGATGTCGGCCTTGAAGATCAGGCGGCCTTCTTCAGTCCACACCCAGACGCGACACTGATCGATGCGGCGCAGGCAGCGCAGCCTGAAACCTTCGGGGTCGGACTCCAGGGGGTTGACGCCGGACTCGTCGAAGGCCATTTGCGCCTGGACGGCCATCACTTGATCGAGGTCTGCGGGCGTCGCGAGGCGCAGGTTCGGCACCTCTTCGCGCACCCGAATCGGCCAGCGCTGCTCCATCAGCAGTTCGCGGCAGATCAGGCGCGGGGAGCGGCCGTCTTCCGCGTAATGCTCCCAGAACCGCTCGATCCTGTCCCTCTCGCCCATCATCACGTGGGTGCGCGGGCACTCCCTGGCGGCGCGCGCGAAGGCGGCGAGGGCCTCGTCCGAGTCCGTCTCGACGAGCGTGGCGTGGCCGATCAGTGCGACGCCCACGAGCCGCCCCTCCTCGTCACGGCAGCCGTAGAAGTCGCCGCGGTTGAGTGGGCTGGCCATGCCGTTGTCGCGGATGAAGCCCGCCATGACCACCGTGTGCACGGGTCGGGACGCCAGGAACCGGAGCGTCTCTACTCTGTGCTCCTCGGTGAGAGCCTGCACGGCCGGCTTCGCGCCGGGCGCCTTCAGCGCCGCGGGCGGTGGGGCCGTGCTTCTTCTTATCGATGAAGACGAGGGGGACAAGGTGCGTACTCCTTGGGGATGTCTGTTGCCGCCAGGGTGTTCTTGACGTCAGGTCAACTCGTAAGGACTACAGGCAGTCAAGGTAGTCCTCTCCCGTGTCGACCTCTACAGGCATGGAAGGAGTTTCGTCCCCCGACTCCGTCGCGGACTGTGCCTGCAAGGTGAAGTCGCTCATCAAGGCGCCGTCGCCGATGACGACCCCGTCCCCGATGATGACCCCGTCGCCCAGAATCACCCCGTCGCCGATGATGACCCCGTCGCCGATGATGACCCCCAGGTCACAGAAGACGGTGCCGTCGCCGAGGATGACGCCCGCGCTGGTCATGAGGTTGTCGCCGATGACCACGCCCATCGAGAGCATCTGGTCGTCGCCGATGACCACCCCGTCGCCGATGATGACGCCGTCGCCGATGATCACGCCCAGGGAGTAGATTTTCTGGTACTTGGTCATCAGGTCGCCGCCCGTGGCGTAGGCCTTGTTCATGACCAGCCCCTGCGCCCAGCTAAAGGTGTGCCCGGCGATGGTCGTCTTCGGGGTCGGCGCCGTCAGCGTGGTCAGCAGCGGCGCGCCGAGGGGCGTGGCCGCCGCCAGGTCGGTGCGGAAGAGCTTCGCCAGCCGGACGGCGCCCTCGATGTTGAGCTGGCCCGCGCCCTGCTCCAGGATGTTGAAGCCCTTGAGCGGCTGCGCGGTGTACATCAGGATGGCCTTGACCATGTTCGGCGTGAGCTTCGGGTTGGCCTGGAGCATCAGCGCCGCCGCGCCCGCGGTGACGGGACTGGCCATCGAAGTGCCGTTGAGAAACATCTCGCGGCGGTTGACGGCATTGCTGACGCCGGCGTCGAGCGACGGGTTCTTCCTCACGAGCAGGTTTTCGTGCGCCTGGGCGGCGACGAGTTTGTTACCCGGCGCGACGAGGTCGGGCTTGATAAGGTTGTCGTGGTGCTGGACGCCGTCCGCGTCGGTCCAGAAGCTGCGGGTGGGCCCGCGCGAGCTGTAGCTGGTCATGCCGTCGTCGCCGCGGGCGTCCGTCCCGAAGCTGTTCGAGGCGCCGACGGTGATCGCGGAGGGCTCGTTGCCCGGCGAGTGGATCGACCCGTAGACCTTCCGGCCGGCCCCGTCCTTGCCGTTGTTACCCGCGGCGGCGGTGACCACGACCCCCGCGTCCACCAGCCGGCGGACGGCCTTGCAGAGGGGGTCGTTCTTGTACGAGTCGACCGCGAACATGCCGAGGCTCATGTTGACGACGCGGACGTTGTAGGCCTCGCGGTTCGTCATCAACCAGTCGAGGGCGCTCAGGAGGCCCGACACCGTGCCCGTGCCCCTAAGGAGGCGACGTGCGTGCCGTGCCCGTAAGGGTCGTCGGTGCGCCCCTCGCCCGTGAAGTCCTTGTTCACGACCACGCGCAACTGGCCGTAAGTGCCAAGAAATGCCTTGTGCTGGATGTCTATGCCCGAATCGAGGACGGCGATGGCCACGCCCGAGCCGTCGAGTGTGTAGCCCGCGCCGAGGGTGCTGGTCTGCCGCCGCACCGCGTCCGCGCCCGTGGTGTGTGAGACGTGGCCGAATGGCCGGGTCTCCCTGTCGGCGGACACGTACGCCACCTCGTCGAAGGCCGCCAGTTCGGCGACGGCGCTCGCGGGAAGCTCGACCGCCATGGCGTTGAAGTTGCGGAACGAGCCCCTGACGTGAACGCCGTTGCGATTGAGCAGCGCGTTGAGTCGCCCGCTCGGCTTGCCGTCCAGTTGCAGGATGACTCTGACCGAAGCGTCGCCGGCCTTCTCCCAGCGCAGGTCGGGCGAGACTTTTTTGGAGGCGGTATCAGGCCCGCCGCCGTTGCCCGGGCGGGCCTGTGCCCGCCGCACGAAAACGCTCCGGTCGGTGATCACGATTCCGCAGCAGATCGAAAAGAGCAGCGCGATGACTGCGAACTTCCTGGCGGCGATGGGGGCTTTATTCTTCTTCATTAGCTGGCTTCTCTCGGGGATTTCCTCAGTAGGGTGTCGCGCCAAAATCAGGGGGCGCTATGGGTCGCCGACTCATTGGCAACTGGCGGGCCGTGAAAATTCCGGGCTAAAACATCTCACCGTCGTCAGCCGGTACGGTCATAGAGACTTTATCGGTCAGACCGGCGTTCAGTTTGACAGCTTGGCTGCGGGCTGATATTACTGCGGCAAAGAAAATGGAAGGTCGCCCTGTTCGGTTGTGGCCGCCTCCCGAGCGCCATCCTGTTCTGTCTTACCTGGTGGTAATCGCGTTGACCTTATCCTGCATGATGGTCTCTACCATCCGGGGCCGTTTTTAATGGGCGAGAAGAGACGGGAGAGCAGGCGGATCAGGGAGCGCGTGCGGCTCGAGCTGCCCGTGAGGGCGCGGGCGATGGGCGTGCGGGGGATGGCCTGGGAGGAGTTGACGCGGCTGCTGGACGTCTCACCCTTCGGCGCCAGGCTCTCACTCTCGCGCCCCGTCGAGCCCGGCAGACTCCTTCACCTCACGATGCCGCTGCCGCGTCCCCTGCGCAGCTTCGACCACGCCGAGGAGCAGTACCACGTCTGGTCACTGGTCAGGAACGTGCGCGCCACGACGTCCGGAGAGGCGACGCGGTTCGAGGTCGGACTCGCCTTCGTCGGCAAGCACCCGCCCGCCGGGCACATCGACGACCCGGAGAAGCTCTACGACGTAGACCGCTCGAAGCCCGGTGGGCTCTACGAGCCGAAGCCGAAGGAGAGGCCCGAGCGCTCGGACGCCACGCGGCTCGGCATGGCCGTCGAAGTTGAAGTGGTCCTGCTGGATGAGCGGGGCGGCGTCACACAGACCGGGTTGACGGTGACGGAGAACCTCAGCCGCAGGGGCGCGGCCGTCTACGCCCCCTTTGAGGCTGAACGAGGCAGCTTCGTCCTGCTCAGGAACGCGCAGTTCGGGCTGGAGGTGCTGGCGGCGGTGCGGGCGTGCCGCACGGACGACCGGGGCGTCACCCGCCTGCACCTGGAGTTCCTCGACAGGGAGTGGCCGCTCGAGGGGGTGGAGTGATGCGCCCGGGTGGGGAGAGGTTGTGGTCGCTTCCCGGGGCTAAGCGAGAGGATATCGGCGCGAGGCTCAGGCCCTCCCCTGACGCCGGCCGCGGTCCCCGAGGGCGCTCGCGACCTTCTGCGGCCGCCCGGCCCCTTTCAACTTCGACAGAAAGAACAAGAGCACGGACGCCACGAGCAGGAGCGTGGCGCTCGCCGCGGGTACATCGGGTGTGGCGTCATACTGCATCTTCGGCGCCGTGGCGGAATCTTCCCGCCCATCTCGAATCCCAACCCTGAAATTTCAAACCCTCAGGCTCTCGGCGGCCCGGTTGCCCCGCGCGGCTCAACCCTTCTTCTTCGCCCCGGCCTCGCGGAGCAGTTGCTGCACCTCGCCGCGCCGCGCTTCCGTGGCGTAGGTGAGCGCGGTCTTACCCGTCTTGTCCTTCGTCGCGGGGTCGGCGCCGCGTTCGAGCAGCTGACTCACGACGCGCGGGTTGCCCTTGAGCGCCGCCGTCATCAGTGGCGTGCCGCCGCCCGCGTTGGCGATGTTCGGGTCGGCGCCGCGCGCCAGCAGCTTCGCCACAATGTCTTCGCGGTCGTAGTAGACGGCCCACATCAGCGCCGTCCCGACCTGCAAGTCCAACTGGTTCACCTCCGCGCCGGCGTCGAGCAGCCGGTCGACCACGTGGCCGCGGTTCTTCGAGACCGCGTACATGAGCGCGGACGAGCCCTTCGTCTCGGGGTCTGTGGTCTGCGCGCCGAGGTCGGGCTTGAATTCGAGGACGGTCTTGACGGTCTCGTCCGAGCCGTTGAGGACGGCGCGCATCAGCGGCGTGTAGCCGCGACGGTCGCGCCCGTTGACGTCGGCGCCCTTCTCCAACAGCGCGCGCGCGGCCTTCGCGCGGTCGTAGCGCGCGGCCAGCAGGAGCGGCGTCTCGCCCTCCGGGTTGCGCACCTCGGGGCTCATCCCCGCGATGAGGAAGAGCTTGACGGCGACCTCCTTCCCCTCCTTCGCCGCGTTGAGGAAGTCGTCCTCCTTGTACGCGTAGCCGCGCAGGAAAATCTCGCGCCGCGCCGTCTCGGGGCTGACGGGGCGGTCGCCGCCCGCCCCGCCGCAGGAGGCGAGCGTCAGGCAGGAGGCGACGAGCAGAAGGCAGTGGGCTGTAGTTTTCACAGTCCCCTCTCCGCCATCTCGATCGCGTTCAGCACCGCGCGCGCCTTGTTGACCGTCTCCTCGTACTCGCGCTCGGGGACGGAGTCGGCGACGATGCCGGCGCCGGCCTGCACGCGCGCGACGCGGTCGCGGACGACGACCGTGCGGATGGCGATGCACGAGTCGAGGTTGTCGGCGTAGTCGGCGTAGAGCACCGCGCCCGCGTAGACGCCGCGCGCGTCGGGCTCCAGCCCGCCGATGATCTGCATCGAGCGCACCTTCGGCGCCCCGGTCACGGTGCCGGCCGGGAAGCACGCCGCCAGCGCGTCGAAGCGGTCGCGGTCGTCGCGCAGGCGCGCGCGCAAGGAAGTGACGAGGTGCATCACGTGCGAGTAGCGCTCGACCGTCATCAGCTCGTTCACCTCGACCGAGCCGTAGTCGGAGACGCGCCCCAGGTCGTTGCGGCCCAGATCGACGAGCATCGTGTGCTCGGCGACCTCCTTCTCGTCGGCCGCCAGCTCTTCGCCGAGCAGCCAGTCCTCGGTCTCGGTCGCGCCCCTCTTGCGCGTGCCCGCGATGGGTCGGTAGTCGAGCCGCTGCCCCCGGCAGCGCACCAGCATCTCGGGCGAGGCGCCGACGACCGACTCGCCGCCGAGCCGCAGGAAGTACATGTACGGAGACGGGTTGGTCGCGCGCAGCGCGCGGTAAATCTGGACGGGGTCAACCGAGCACGGCTTCGAGAAGCGCTGCGAGAGCACGGCCTGGTAACAGTCTCCGGCCGCGATGTGCTCCTTGACGCGCGCGACGCCCGCCTCGAAGCCCTCGCGCGTCCAGTTCGACTCGAAGCCCGCGCGCCCTTCCTCGCCGGCGCGTCTTTCTTCGGCGGCCCTCCCGTCCGCGCCGCCCGGCACGACCACGCCGCCCGAGAGCAGCTCCTCCACACGCGCCGTCTCCGCGACCGCCGCCTCGTAGAGAGCGCGCAGCCGCTCGCGGTTCTCGCCGGCCTCCTCGGTCATCACGACCGACGTAATCTCTATCTGCTGGCGCACGCGGTCGAAGGCGAGCACGGTGCGGAAGAACATGAAGACGGCGTCGTCGCGCCCCGCGCCCGGCTTCAAATCTTTTTCGAGCACGGGCTCGAACCACCGCGCCGCGTTGTAGGCGAGGTAGCCGACCGCGCCGCCCGCCATCGGCGCCAGACCCGGGCGCCGCGCCAGACGCCGCGCGCGAAAGTAGTCGCGCACGAAGTCGGTCGCGCGCACGCCGCGCAGCTCTTCCGTCACCTCGCCCATCTGGACGAGAGTCGCGTCGCCGCGGCCCCTGACTATCAACTCGGGCGCGGCGCCGATGAAGGAGTGGCGCGCGATGCGCTCGCCGCCCTCGACCGATTCGAGCAGGAAGGCGTACGGCGCGCCCTCGGCCACGCGGAGGAACGCGCCCACCGGCGTCTGCAAGTCCGCGAGCACGCTCCGCACCACGGGCACGACGTTGCCGCGCGCCGCCTCGCGCTCGAACTCCTCGAATGTCGCTGGCTGGATGCCTATCATCGCCGGTTCTAAAAGCTTCAGCCGACCATCCGGTTGCCGCCGAGCCAGTGGCCTCCGTCGATGACGATGACCGCGCCGTTGATGAAGGCGGCGGCGTCCGAGCAGAGGAAGACGGCGCACTGCTCGATGTCGCGGATGCGGCCGAAGCGGCCGAGCGGGATGTTGCGGCGCAGGCGCTCCTTGACCGGCTCGGGGACGAGGCGGCTCATGCCTTCGGTGTCCTCGATGGGGCCGGGCGCGATGGCGTTCGAGCGTATGCCGTGGCGCCCCCACTCGACCGCGAGGTTGCGCGTGAGCGCGTCCACGCCCGCCTTCGCCGCCGAGACGTGGAGCTGCATCGGCGTACCCAGGTAGTGGAGCGTCGCGCTGATGTTGAGAATCTGCCCGCGCCGCTTCTGCAGCTCCTCGAAGGCCGCGCGGCAGACGTTGAACGTCCCCTTGAGGTCGATGTCGACGACCGTCCCGAAGCCGTTGGGCGACAGCTCGGAGGCCGCGCAGAGGAAGTTGCCGGCCGCGCCGTTGACCGCGATGTCAACGCCCCCGAAGCGCTCGACGGTCGCGGCGACGGCGCGCTCGACCGCCGCGTAGTCGCGCACGTCGGCGGCCACGGCGAGGGCCTCGCCGCCGGCCTCGTTGATTCTCGCCGCCGCCGGCTCAAGGTGCTCGAGCTTGCGGCTGACGAGCGCGACGCGCGCCCCGGCCTCGGCGAGCGCGCGCGCCACGCCGCCCGTGATGCCGGTGCCGCCGCCGGTGACGAAGGCGACCCGCCCGGCGAGAATCCCGCCCGCGAAGATGTTCCCGACCTCTGCACTCATGCGGCCTTCAAAGCCTCCTTCAGGGTGAATCGCCCCTCGTACAAAGCCTTCCCGACGATGACGCTGTCGACGCCGCACCTCGTGATGGTCTTCAGCTTCCTCAGGTCTTCGAGCGACGAGACGCCGCCCGAGGCCGTCACCTTCAGCCCCGACTCGCGCGCGATGGCGGAGGTCTGTTCGAGGTTCGGGCCCGCGAGCATCCCGTCGCGCGAGACGTCGGTGTAGACGATGCGGTCGACGCCGGCGTCGGCCACGCGGCGGGCGAGCGCGGCGGCGGTGAGGCGGCCGGCCTTCTCCCAGCCGTGCGTCAGCACTTGCCCCCCGCGCGCGTCGATGCCGACGCAGACGCGGAAGCCGAAGAGCTGGACGAACTTTTCGAGCGTCTCGGGCGACTCGGCGGCGAGCGTGCCGATGACGACCTGCGCCGCGCCGAACTCTATCATCTGCTGCACATCGGTCACGCTGCGCAGTCCGCCGCCGAACTGGACGGGGATGCTGACCGAGCGGATGATGCGCCGGACGACCTTACGGTTCTGCGAGTTCCTGTCGGCGAAGGCCCCGTCCAAGTCCACGACGTGGATCATCCGCGCGCCCGCCTCCTCGAACCCCCCGGCTATCTCGGCGGCCTCGCCGTCGTAGACCTTCACGTCCTCGCGCCGCCCCTGCGTCAGGCGCACGCACTTCCCGTCCCTCAGATCGATTGCCGGAATGATGAGCATCTTCGAGGCGTGAACCGTGAACCGTAAACCGTGACAAGAAAGAGTAGGCTCTTCATCTCGTCACGGTTTACGGTTTACGGTTCACGGTTTTTTCGGTGTTGGCGTCGGCTTCGCGTCCTCGTCGGAGACGTTGGGCGTGATGGGGGGCGGGACGGGGGCGCCGTTCTCGTCCTCCTGCCCCGCTTCGCCGAGCTGTTCGGCCGAGTCGGCCGCGCCGGCCTGCGCCTCGTCGTTGTCCGGGTCGAGGCGGAGCGCGCGCTGGTAGTCGGCGAGCGCCTCGCGCGTCTGACCCGCGCCGCGCCGCGCGTTCCCGCGCCGCACGTAGACGCGCGCCAGCTCGTCGCGCGTCGCCTCGTCCGCCGGGTTGCGCTCGGCCTCCCGCTCAAGCCGCTCTATCTCCGCGCCGAGTGTCGCCAGGTCGGCCGGCGCCGCGGCGCCCGGCGTCGCGCCCGGCGTCGCAACGGCCTGCGCGCCGCCGCCCGGCCCCGCGTCCGGGCGGCAGCCCGCCTGGAGCGCGACGACTGCGAGCAGAAGCAGCGCGAGCGCGGGGGCGGCCGCCGCGCGTCTTGTCTCAAGGCCCGTGTCCATAGGCTCTCAGCCCCCCTGGACGAACGGGCGCGACTGCACGATGTAAATCTGTCCGCGCATGTAGACCCACTCGATGTCCTGCTCGCGCCCGCCGAACAGGTTCTTGATGCGACCGGCGGCGCGCACGAGCTTCCTGACCACGTCGTCGGTGAGCACCGCGCGCTCGCCCGAGATGGGGACCTCCTTGACGCCGCCCGCCTCGTCGAAGGTGAGCAGGCTCTCCTCCTCCGAGCGCGTCAGGACCTTCACCTGGTTGGCGCGCGGCAGGAAGAGCAACTGCTCGGGGATGCGCTTGCCCTCGACGACCTTGATGCCTAAGCCCCGCTTGGCGCTGATGTAGATGGCGCCGCGGTTCTCCGAGTCGAACGGGTCGGTCGTGATCATCACGCCCGCGCTGTCGGCGTTGACGCCCTCCTGGACGAGCACGGCCATGAACGACTTCGAGTGGTCGATGTTGGCGCGCTCGCGCGCCTCGTACGCCTCGAAGTTCCAGAGCGAGGCCCAGACGGTCTTGACCGCCTCGACGAGCTTCTCGTCCTCCTTCACGTTGGGGACGGTGTCGTAGAGCCCCGCGCCGTTGAAGTTCGGCAGGTCTTCGACGTTCGACGAGCTGCGGACGAAAAGCCCCTTGCCCGCGTACTCGGCGCGCGTCTTCTTCAGGAGCGCGGCGCGCAGCCCCGCGGACACCTTCCCCTGCTTAAAACGCTCGCGCATCGCGGCGAGACGCTCGCGCCGGTAGGCCGGGTCGTGGACGAACTTCTGGTCGCCCATCATCTCGACGAGGGCGTCTTCGAGGCCGTTCTCCCTGACGAACTGGTCGTAGTAGAAGATGGGGATGCCGAAGCCGGCGGGGACGGTGACGCCGGCGAGCCGCGAGCGCGCCACCTCGCCGAGGTTGGCCGACTTCGAGTCTCGGCGCGCTTGATGGTGTACTTGTCGGGCAGGGTCTCGAACGTGACCCACCAGCCGTCGTACTGCTTGAGCAGCTCGCCGGCGTTCTTGATGTAGGCGTTGGGCACGCCCCAGCCCTTCACCAGCAGGTTGATGTGCGAGAGCGGCGTCGAGGGTTTGGAGATGATGATGCCGGCCACCGGCGGCAGGCTGAGCGGCACCTCGTCGAGGACGAGAATCTCGTTGAAGCCTATCTCGACGTGCTCGTCGAGCTTGTCGATGACGTGGATGCGGCCGATGCCCTTTGCAACGTTGAGCGCCTGGTACTCCTGCTCGCGCGCGATGTCGCTCTGCGTCACGCGGTCGAGCCCCGCGACCTTGGCCGCCTCCTGCTCCTGCCTGAGCGAGTTCGGCTTGTAGGCCACCGGCTCGAAGAAGGTCTTGCGGATGACTTCGGCGGTCAGCCCGATCAGCTCGGCGGTCGCGAGGTCGCCCTCCCAGTACTCGAACGTGTAGCGCTTGACCGGCGCCTGCCACGCGAGCGTGCCGAGGATGAAGCGGCGGTTCTCGTTGAGGTAGTTGTTGCGGAAGAACTCCTGGCCGCGCTCCAGCGAAAGATACGTGCCGTTGACGAAGTCCTTGTGGAAGCGGAAGCGCTGCGAGTTGACGTAGTAGATTTTGTTCTTGTCGCGGCGGTCGATGACGAAGATGACGTGCGGGAGCGCGTAGGGCTGGTCGGTGTAGACGCGCGCCAGCTTGTCGAACTCGGCGCGCGAGCGCAGCGCGGGCATCGAGCGCTGCGTGGTGCTCGCGACGGGCTTGCCGAACTTCTTCTCGCGCTGCGCGGCGGCCAGCGGCGGCGCGGCCGCGGCCGCGAGCAAAAGGACGAGGAGCGTGAACGCCTTCGCGCGCGTGTTCGAGAACTTCATCTTGAGTGCCCTCCCTCCGTCAACTTCGCGCCTTCGCGCCGGAGCAATTCTACCAGATAGTCGACGTGGCGGCGTTCGGTCAGGAAGCTGTTGACGTTGATGCGCAGCGCGCGCCGGCCGTGCAGCACGGTCGTCGCCAGCCACGCGCCGCCCGAGCGCTCGACGCGCTGTTGCAGGGCGCGCTGCAGCTCGTCCTGCTCGGCCGGAGACTTCTCGCGCGCCCACGGCGGGAGGAAGCGCACGCAGCAGAGCGCAGTCTCGACCTCGCCCACGCGCTCGAACTCTTCCAGCTCGTCGAAGCGCGCGGCGAGGTGCTCGACCAGCTCTATCTGGCGTTCGACCGCCTCGGCGTAGCCGCGGACGCCGAGCGACTTGAACGCGGCCCAGACCTTGAGCGCCATCGCGCGCCGCGTCCCCAGCTGGCCGTAGCGGAAGAAGTCGTACTCCACGTCGGCGCCGCCGCGCTCCTCGCTCAGGTATTCGGGCGTGATGTCGAAGGCGTCGCGTAGCACGCGCCCGCCCCCGCGCACGAGCAGCGCGCCGCACTCGAACGGGACGAACATCCACTTGTGCGGGTCGAAGGCGACCGAGTCGGCGCGCTCCATCCCGCGCAGGCGCGCGCGGTGCTTCTCGGAGAACGCGAGCGCGCCGCCGTACGCCGCGTCGACGTGAAACCAGAGCCCGAACTCGCGCGCGATGTCGGCCAGCTCGTCCAGCGGGTCAACGACGCCGGTCGAGGTCGCGCCCGCCGCGCCCGCGACGCAGACGGGCGTGCTGCCTTCGGCGAGGTCGCGCCGGATGGCCTCGCGCAAAAGGTCGGTGCGGATGTGAAAGCGCGAGTCGGTGTCTACCTTCCGCAGGTTCTCGCGCCCGAGGCCGAGGATGTCAACGCTCTTGATGAAAGAGTAGTGGCACTGCTCGGAGGCGTAGACGACAAGGTCGCCGGCGCCCGTCGCCCGCACGCCGCGGTCGCGCGCGCCCGCGACCGCGTGGTCGCGCGCGCACTTGAGTCCGACGAGGTTGGCCTCGGAGCCGCCGCTCGTCAGCGTGCCGAACGCCTCCGGGCCGTAGCCGACGAGCTGGCAGAGCCAGCGCAGCACCAACGCCTCGACGACCGAGACCGAAGGCGAGTTGCGCCACGCCGCGCCGTTCTGGTTGATGGCCGAAGCGACCGCGTCGGCCCAGACCGCGACGGGTAGCGGCGTCGGGTTGAAGAGGCCGAAGTAGCGCGGGCTCGGGATGTTCATCGCGTGCGGGATGAGGTCGCGTCTCACCCGCTCGAAAATCTCCTCCGCGCCCGAGCCCTCTAAGGGAAGCGGCTCGTCGAAGAGTGCGACGAGGTCAGCGGGCGTCGCGTCCGAGCAGACCGGCGCGTCGTCGAGCGCGCGCGCGTAATCGGCGACGAGCTCGACCGCCGCGCGGCCGAGGCGCTCGTGCTCCGATGCGAGCGTGCGCGTGTCTGGCACGCGACTGTTTTTTGCTTCGGACATCCGCTAAGCTTCGTTTCGGGATTTGGGGAGATGGACGAACGAAAACTAACACCACGCGGCGAGTTTGACAAAGCGCTGGCGCGGCACGCCCCGGCCTTCGGCGTCTCGCCCGGCGCAGACCTGCGCGGGCGGCTCGGCGACTACTTCGAGCTGGTCATGCGCTGGAACCCGCGGCTGCATCTGGTCGCGCCCTGCTCCCCCGAAGAGTTCGCCACCCGCCACGTCCTCGAATCGCTGGCGGCGCTTCGCTTTCTGCCCGAGGGCGCGACGTTCGCGGACGTAGGCTCGGGCGCCGGCCTGCCCGCCCTCCCCTGCCTCGCCGCGCGCCCAGACCTCAAGGCCGTGCTGTTTGAAGCCTCACAGAAAAAGTCCGTCTTCCTCCGCGAAGCCATTTCGCGACTGGCGCTGCAAGACCGCGCTCACGTCGTTGCCGAAAGATTCGAGAAGGCCGAGCCGCCCGAAGCCGACGCCCTCACCTGCCGCGCCATCGAACGCTTCACCGAAATCCTGCCCGCCCTCTCCGCCTGGGCCGCGCGCGTTCCGACGCTGCTGCTCTTCGGCGGCGAGAGCCTGCGCGCGCGTTTGGAGGCTGCGGGACTTACCTTTGAGACTGTTCTAGTGCCGGAGTCGGAGCGGAGGTTTTTGTTCGTCGTGAGGCGGGATTTGAAACTTCAAATTTGAAGTGCCACCAAGTCTCCGAGAAGCATTTCAAGCGTTACCTTGACGAGTTCGAGTTCCGCTTCAACGAACCGCAACAACCCTTACCTGTTCCGCGACACGCTGCTTCGCCTCATCGCTTCCTAGAATCTTGAATACAAGGAACTGACTAAGGAGCGTGCGGCCTAGCCTCTAAGCTCTTTAACTATCTTTTCCAATTCGACAATCCTGCCGTGCATTTCAGTAACCCAATTCTTATTTGTTTCGTCGTCCTGCGCATGAAAGCGAGTGATAAAAATTTCATCAAGGTAAAGTTTGATGGCTCGCTCCACTTGCTCGCACCATGTTAGATAGTGCGAATAATTGCTTCGGGTGCGGTCAAGCATTACATACCCGACTCTCTCAAGTTCATGCCCCTCGCGGAGAAGCGGTAATAATTCTTCCAGCGCACGCGCCCGTTGAATTTCAACACGTTCTCTTAATCTAAAAGCAGGCTTCGGGGCGACAATTAGTTCATAATCAAAAGTCTGATTCAGCGTAATATTGCTGCCTCTCCTGCCGATTAACTCGATGCGAATGCGGAGTCGGTCGGCTTCTATCTTTCGCCCCTTCCCCTTAAATGACCGTATATCATCGAAACCAACCCTATCAACGGTTTCGTACTCGCCCGCATACGGGAGCGCTACCCCGTCGCCAACAATGGCCACGATTATTTCGTCCCAATCGCCCGTCTCGAAGTTGGCATATTCACCTATAGCTTTTCGCCAATGTGCGTCTCTTACCCGGAATAAATGGTTGCCGTCGGCATCCAGGAAATTGATTTTGGCTCTTACGTCCACCCACGGCTCCGATGAGTCGTCAACGCCTCTCTGAAACTCCGCGAAAGCAACAGGCACTAGCGCGAGGTCGGCTTCTGGATAAGCAAGGTCGCTTTTGTCTTGAAGTTCCCCGGCGGGGTTTACGTATACCCTCTCAAATGTGGCGTCCACGGCATCAAGTCGAGGCGGCTTAAACTCCTGCTGTTGTGTCCGAGGTTGTTCCTGCGGGGGATTCTGCGACTGCGGCGTCGCGTGAAATACAAAGGTCTGGTTAAGTTCGTTGCGCGGGTTAGCCTCGACACGAGGACTAGCTTCTACGCGCGGATTGGCTTCTACATGGGGATTGGCCTCAACCTTCTGGCTAACCTCATTCTGAGGGTTGAATTCATTATTTGCCGTGCTGGTCGTTTGCGGCAGAGGCGCGGCGGCGATAGCCTGTTGTGTCTGCGGCTTCCGCCTAGAGAAAATCAATAGCCAAAGCGCCGTGAGAACGGCAAAGGTAATCACGGCGTACATGATGGCAATCCACCACGGGACGCCGCCGTCGTGCGCAAAGACCGCTTGGAAATAGCTAACAGCCCCTGCCACTAGCGTACCTCCAAGCTTAGGCCAGAAGTTACCGACGTAATATTGGCCGATGGCGCTGGCGAGCCATTTGGCGGCTGAAAGCGCACTCGATGGCTTATTCGTCTGAGGCACACTACCCTGTGCCTGTGAAGGGGCGGGGGTGTTGGGGTTATTCGTAGACATAGCGCAAGTATAGCCCTACTCCCACTTGTGTTCAGTAGATAATCTTGGAAAGTTTAAATTGTTAATCTGACTCGGCGAAGGGTGGGACTAAAATGCGAAGGGGCGGGACTCGTCAAAGTCCCGCCCCTTCGCTTTGCCTGAAAGACGCCTTAGCGAATTACGCTGATGGTGATGAGCTGCTGGCCGTTGACGACGTACTCGGCGGGCGGCAGCTCCTTCTCGCCGACGGGCGAGAGGACGGTGGGCGTGTAACCGCCCGAGGCGCGGTCGCTGTTGAGCGTGGCGACGAAGGAGGGCGGGAGGTTCGGCATCTCGTCGGTGCCGATGACCGCGCCGGTCGTGATGCGGAAGAGCTTGACGTAGAGCCGGTCGTTCTTCTTGATGCGGTTGATGGCGCCGACGAGCTGGCTCAAGTCCTTCGGGACGAAGCTCTGCGAGGCCGAAGCCTGCTGGAGCGTGCCGCCGTCGCCGACGAAGAGGACGAGCTGACCGGGCGGCACGTCGGCCGGAATCTGGACGGGGATGCGCTGGACGAACTGCTTGCCCGACTCGGTGCGGACGTAAGCCTGCACCTCGACGGTCTCGCCGCTGCGCGCCTCGTTGCGGTCGAGCGCGATGCGGTCGAGCGAGGCGACGCGGCGCGAGTCGGAGGCCGCGATGTCGAGAGTAATCTGGCCCAACTCGACGCCCTCGAAGCCGCTCGAAAGAAGCGCCTGCACTGGCCCCGCTACCGAGCCGGCGGCCGAAATCACCGCGCCCTGCGCCGAGAAGCGGCGCTCGAGCGTGATGGACTCCTGCCCCTTGACCTCTATCTTGCCGCGCACGCTGACGGTCGAGTCGCCCAAAGAGCGCTCGCTCGAAGTGAGCGTGCTGTAGACCGTCATGTTCAGCAGGAGCGGCGTCAGGAACTCGTCGTTGGCGACCTCGTAGCGGAACGTCTCGACCTGGCCGCGGCTGGTGTGGAGGTTGATGGTGACGGGAATCATCTTCGGCGCGCGGCCGAGGTTGCCGTAGATGCCGGTCGAGCGATCCTGCGAGATGGTGCCGACCATCTGGCCGGGCACCGTCAGCTTGAACGAATTCAGGGTGTTCGGGATGACCGTGACCACCTGCGACTCTGACATCGGCATGTCGGCCGAGCCGAGGCTGAGGAACGGGTGGCCGAAGGCGTAGACCTGATTGCCGTCGCGGAGTGTCACCGTGCCCGAGGCCGCGACCGTGAAGTCGCCGCGCACCAGCTCGACGCTGACCGACGTGCCGCCCACGAGCGTCCGGTCGGTCACCTTCCCCAGCGGCGTGATGGCCGACGCGCCGCCGACGCCGGCCACGGGCAGGAGTCCCTGTGCCTGTAGCTGCGGCGTGAACTGCGAGACGGACTGCGCGGTGAAGCCGTTGAAGATGAGCGGCGTCGCGATGGGCGCGAACTGCTGTCCGAGGAGCGCCGCGAGCGGCGAGCCCGTCGCCACCGGCGCGACGAAGCTGACGCCGCCGGCCTGCGCCTGCGGGAGCAGCGACTTCCAGCCGTCGCCCGTGAGCTGCGAGTAGGAGACGGCGCGCGGCTCGCGCTGGAAGCCGAGCTGGTCGCGCCCCCCGCTCGACTGCTTGCCCTGCTCGAACATCTCGATCATCTGCTTGATGGGCGTGATGCCGGCGATGGGCTCCTTCGAGAACGGGAAGGCGTAGGCGATGGCGCCGACCAGCTTGCCGTCGATGTAGACGGGCGAGCCGGACATCCCGGCGAAGACGCTCGTCCGCTCGACCTCCTTACCCGAGAGGCGCGCGATGATGACCGACTTGCGCGGCGCTGGGAAGCCGGGCAGCACCCCGAGGATTTCGAGGCCGAACTCCTGCGGCTCGGCGCCGGCGAAGACCGTGCGCGCCGTCCCCTTCTGCCCCGTGCGGACTTCTTCGAGCGGGTAGTACTCGACCTTCTGCGCCGCGCCGGCGAGGCTCTGCGCCGGAACCGTCAGCTGCAAAGTCAGGAGGAGGGCGAAAAGGAGGAGGATATTTCTGCTCATCAAAGTACCTCGGACGGGCTAATGGAAAAAGTCTTCGGGAGGCGGCTCTCGCGCGGCGTCTCGGCCTTCCGTGACCGCCGCCGGGAAGGGGGAGCGTGTCAGCGGCCCACGCCCGCCGACTATAACTGCGCCGTTCTCGCAGGGTCAAGCCGCATCTCGTCCCAACAAGGATGTGGCCGGAAGCGTTGGGGTTGCTTAAGTTTAAATCCCCAATCGCCGTGTTCTTCCGCACGCGTCGGGGTCGTTTGCGGTCGCCGCGTCCGGCGTGATAGTTTCCGGCTCCCGGCGGAGGCGTTTTGAAGGAATGGGCGACATCGAGGGCTTTATTTTGGCCGGCGGGCTTTCGAGCCGGATGGGCGCGGACAAGTCCCGGCTACGGCTGGGCGGGCGGACGTTCGTCGAGCTTGCGGCCGGGGCGCTCGGCGCGGTCGCGGGGCGCGTGAGCGTCGTCGGCTCGCGGCCCGGCGTCGTGGAGCACGGCCTGCCCGTCGTCGCCGACGTGTACGAGGGGCTCGGCGCCCTCGGGGGCCTGCACGCGGCGCTCGCGGCTTGCGCGGCGCGCTGGGCGGCGGTCGTCTCGTGCGACCTGCCCTTCGCCAGCGGCGAGTTGTTCGCGCGCCTCGCCTCGCGGCGCGGCGGGGACGCGGAGGCGGTTGCCCCTCTGCAAGAGGACGGGCGCCCACAGCCGCTCTGCGCGCTCTACGATGCGGCCGTGTGCCGCGCCGCCGCCGAGCGGCTTATCCGCGCCGGCCAGCTTCGCCCGCGAGTGCTGCTGGAGAAACTACGCACGCGCTGGGTCGCCTTCGACGAACTCTCAGACCTCGAAGGCTCGCGCCACTTCTTCGCCAACGTCAACACGCCGGAGGATTACGAGAGGGCGAAGGAGGTGCCGGGGGCCGGGGGCCGCGTTAACTTCTCGACCGGCACATAGTTTCTTGCATCTTGTCTCTAGCCTCCGATTACTTTTGCATTTACAATGGTGCCATGCCTCCCAGACGCCGAACAGGGCGTAAAGCTTTCGCGGCGCTGCTCCCGGTCCTTCTGCTGTTAGTAGTCGCCGTCGTCGGTCTGACCGCGTGGCTGGTCTATTCGGCCACGCGGCCGTCGCGCCGCGCCTACCTCGTCACGCCCGAGAAGTTCGCGACTCTCAGCGACCGCGGGCTCAAGGCCACCGAGGAGAGTTGGCAGAACCGCGACGGCACGCGCGCGCGCGGCTGGCTGTTGCGCGGCGCCGAAGGGTCGCCCGGCGTCATCCTCTACCACCGCTACGGAGCCGACCGCTCCTGGCTCCTCAACCTCGGCGTCAAGCTCAGCGAGACGACGAACATGACGGTGCTGTTGCCCGACCTGCGCGGCCACGGCGAGAACCCGCCCGTCTCGGCCTCGGCCTTCGGCGCGACGGAGGCCGAGGACGCGCTCGCCGCCTGCGACTACCTGCGCGGTCTCAAGTCGCCGCAGGGGCGCGCGCTGGTCGGCGAGGCGCTCGGGCTTTACGGCGTCGAGGCCGGCGCCTACGCGGCGCTCGCCGCCGCCGTCCAGGACAAGTCGGTGCGCGCGCTCGCGCTCGACTCGGTGCCCGACAACCCGGACGAAGTGCTGGCGGGGGCCGTCAAAGACCGCACGGGGCTCGACAACGTGGTGCTGCGCGCGCTGGCGCGGCTCGGCACCCGCGTCTACTACTCGGGGCGCTTCAAGAACACCGCCGCCTGCACGCTGGCCGAGTCCTTAGGCGACCGGCAGGTGCTCCTGCTCGCGGGCGAAGGCTCCGGCTCGCTGCGCCAGAACACCGAGACGCTCGCCAACTGCTTCCCCTCGCGCTCGAACGTCGAGGCGCACACGGACCTCCCCTTCACGGGCAACACGCTCGCCGCGGCCTCGCCCGAGCAGGACGAGGCCTACGACCGCCGCCTGATAGACTTCTTCGACCGGACTCTCCGTAAAACTACCGCGCCCTGACGTGGACGAGCGCGTACCGGCCGTTGTCGGCGACGCGCCGCGACTCGAGCGTGGGGTGTTCGTGTAGCTGCCTCTCCTCGCCGAGGGGCACGACGACGAGCGCCTGCCCCCCGCGCGCCCGCACGAACTCTTCGACCTCGAAGGCGCCCTCAAGCTTCACCGGCTCGCCCCGCTCGTCGTAGGCGAGACGCCCCGCGGCGTAGAACTCCGACGTCCGCTCGACCCCGTGCAGGTGGATGACGGGCAGGCCGCCGAGCCCCTGCGCCGACGCCTCGGACAGCTCAGGCCCCAGCGTCTCCTTCCGCGCCGCGCGTCCGAACACGCCGCTCGCCACGACGAGCGCGACCGTCAGCAGCGTCGCCCCCACCAGGGCGACCGCGCACAACTCCCTCCTGCGCGGCAGCAGCAGCGCGGCCAGCCCCGCGAGACCGGGCACGATGACCAGCGCCGCGGCGTAGCCGGCCGGCACCCCGCGCATCGAAGCGCCGAAGTCGCCGACGTGGAAGAAGAGGAAGGCCGCGGCCGCCGCCGCGGTCCCGAGCGCGAGCAGACCCGTCAGTCTCATGGCCGGGAGCTCGCCCGCCCCGCGCAGGTACCTGTGCAGACTGTCGCCCGCCAGCAGCGCCGCGCCCGGTATCGCCGGCAGGACGTAGCCGGGCAGCTTCGACCCCGACGCCGAGAAGAAGACGAGCGGCACCAGGAGCCACGCGACCGCGAGCACGCGCAGTTTGCCCGCCGCGTCCTCCCCGCGCGCGTTCGTCCCGGCGGCGCCGGCCAGCCCGCCGAACAGGAAGAACGTCCACGGCAGCGCCAGCCCCAGCGTGATCGGCAGGTAGAACCAGAACGGCTGCGGGTGGTGATAGCGGTTCGAGAGGTAGCGTGCGAAGTGGTGCTGCGTGAAGAACTCGTCCACGAACGCGTGCCCGTGACGCGCGTAGACGGGCGCGTACCACGTCGCCGCCACCAGCAGCGCGAGCAGCACGCCCCACAGAACGCCGAGCCGCAGGAGCCCCGGCCAGCGCAACAGCACCGTCAACACGCCCGACAGCGCCGTGCCCGCGCGCGCCGCGAACTCCGTCACCCCGAACAGCCTGTACGCAACGCCGGCCAGCCAGTAGAGCATCGCGGGCTTCTCGAACCACGTGTGGCCGGCGAGCGTGGGCGTCACCCAGGCGCCGCGCGCGTACATCTCGCGCGCGACCTGCGCGTAGCGCGGCTCGTCGGGCCCCAGCAGCGGCACCGCGCCGAGCCCGTAGAAGTAGACCGCGCAGACCGCCGCGAACAGCATGACCCACGCGCGCTTTGCAAGCAGGAAACGTTGCAAGTATAGTCACCCGGAAAAGTAGTCAGTAGACAGTAGTCAGTAGTCAGTAGATTTGGCAAGCGGCGTCGCCGTCTTAACTTTCGCCCGCCCTTTCCGCCCGTCTACGGTCCGAAGCTTGGCCTACCGTCTTTCCGACTACTGACTGACTGAATACTTATGAAGACGCTTCGCACCGCCGTCGTCGGCGTCGGCCACCTGGGGCGGCAGCACGCGCGCATCCACGCCGCGCTGGCCGCCGAGGGCGAGTCAAACTTTGTCGCCGTCTGCGACACCAACGAGGAGACGGCGCGCGAGATCGCCTTCGAGCGCGAAGTGCGCTGGACGGCCGACTGGCGCACGCTCGTCGGCGAGGTCGACGCCGTCAGCCTCGCCACGCCGACCGAGTCGCACGCCGAGATAGCCTGCGCGCTTTTGGAAGCGGGCGTCCACGTCCTCGTCGAAAAACCCATCTCGCGCACGCTCGAAGAGGCAGACCTGATGATAGCGGCGGCCGAGCGCGGCCGGGCGACGCTGATGGTCGGCCACCTCGAACGCTTCAACCCGGCGCTCGTCGCCCTCAAACCCCACGTCCGCCGGCCCGTCTACTTCGAGATTCACCGCGTCGGCCAGTTCACCGCGCGCTCGCTCGACATCGACGTGGTGCTCGACCTGATGATTCACGACCTCGACGTGGTGCTCTGGCTCGTCGGGCACGACGTCGAGGTGACGGACGTGCGCGGCGTCGGGCTCCCCGTCCTGACCAACCGCGTGGACGCCGCCAACGCGCGCATCGAGTTCGCCACCGGCGCGGTCGCCAACATCACGGCCTCGCGCGTCGGCACCGAGAAGATTCGCAAGATGCGCTTCTTCCAGCCGCACGACTACGTCGCGGTGGACTACGCCACGCGCCGCGCCTCCATCAGCAGCCTCGCGCCGCCCAGCTCTACGGGGTCGTGGCCCGGCGTGCAGGTCAAAAACCTCGACGTGGTCGACGTCGAGCCGCTGCGCACCGAGATAGAGATCTTCCTCGAAGCCGCGCGCGAGGGGCGCCCCGCGCCGGTCACCGGCCTGGAGGGGCGGCAGGCGCTCGCGCTCGCCGAGCGCCTGCTCGCGCGCATCCACGAGCACCCGATCATCGCGGGGATGAAGATGCAGTTTTAATTTTCAAGACTGAACGGAACACCTTCCCAGCGCAGATGGCCGAACGAACCCAGGGCAACTCCAACACAGAAATCAACGCGCTGCTGGCGGGGCGCGTCGAGGCGGGCGACTTCCCTTCCGCCGTCTACCTCGTCGCCGAGCGAGGCGCGGTGCGCTTCGCGGGCGCGCTCGGCGAGGCCGTGCGCGAGCCTTCGAGGCACGCGGCGACATTGGAGACCGTCTACGACCTCGCGTCGCTGACAAAGCCTCTGGTGACGGGGATGCTGCTGGCCTTGCTCGTCGAGCGCGGGCGGGTCGGGCTCGACTCGCCGGTCGCCGAATATTTGCCAGCGTTCGGCGCGGGCGACAAGCGCGCGGTCACCGTCCGCCACCTGCTCACGCACACGTCGGGACTCCCGGCGTGGCAGCCGCTCAACCTTCTGACGGGCGGAAGGCGCGAACGCGTCCTCGACAGTATCGCCGCGCAGCCGCTCGAACGCCCGCCCGGCGAGCGCGTCGTCTACAGCGACCTCGGCTTCATCACGCTCGGGCTGCTGGCGCAGGCCGTCACGGGCGAGAGGCTCGACGATCTGGCGCGCCGCGAAATCTTCGAGCCTCTCAAACTCGCGCGCACCTTCTTCAACCCCGAACAGTCCATGCAGACCGAGGTGGCCGCGTGCGAGTCGGGCGGTAACGCCTACGAGCGCGGGATGTGCGAGGGCCGGCAGGACGCGGGCGGCGCGACGCGCTGGCGCGAGCAGACCATCTGGGGCGAGGTTCACGACGGCAACGCCTACTTCCTCGGCGGCGCGGCCGGGCACGCCGGGCTCTTCTCGAACGTGCGCGAGACGCTGCGGCTGGCCTCGCAGTCCCTTCCGCGCACGACCTCGCTGCTGGGGCCCGAGACCTGCGCGCTCTTCCGCGAGAACATGACCGTGGGCTTGAACGAGGCGCGCTCGCTCGCGTGGCAGCTCGCGGCCACGCCCGAATCGACGGCCGGGCCGCTCCTGCCGCCCGACGCCTTCGGACACCTCGGCTTTACGGGGACGAGCTGCTGGATAGACGCTGCGCCCGAGCGCGTCTTCATCCTCCTGACCAACCGCACGCACGCGCGCCCGCTCCCCTTCGTCAACATCAACGGCGTCCGCCGGCGCTTCCACACACTCGCCGTCGAAGCGTTGGAGGGGCATGAGACGGGAAGTGAAGGTTAGCCGCCGCGTCACGTTCGCGGAGGCGCTGCGCTTCTGGGTCAAGCTCGGCTGGATTTCGTTCGGCGGGCCGGCCGGGCAGATAGCCATCATGCACCGCGAGCTGGTCGAGCGCCGCCGCTGGCTCTCGGAGGAGCGCTTCCTCCACGCGCTCAACTACTGCATGATGCTGCCCGGCCCCGAGGCTCAGCAGCTCGCCATCTACATCGGCTGGCTGATGCACCGCACGTGGGGCGGCGTCGCGGCCGGCGCGTTCTTCGTCCTCCCTTCGGTCTTCATCCTCCTCCTGCTCTCCTACGTCTACGCCGCGCACGGCAACACCGGCGTAGTCGCGGGGCTGCTCTCGGGCTTCAAGCCGGTCGTCGTCGCCATCGTCGTCGAGGCCCTCATCAAGATAGGCGGACGCGCGCTCAAGCGCCGCGCGCACTTCATCATCGCCGCCGTCTCCTTCCCCGCGATTTACTTCTTGCACGTCCCCTTCCCCGTCATCGTGCTCCTCGCCGCGCTCATCGGCTTCGCGGGCGCGCGCCTCTGGCCGTCGGCGTTCGTCGCCGAAGAGAAGAAGAAGGTTGACGGAGGAAGAACGTCCGGTGAAGTTGAAGATGATAAGAGACTGCCGCTCGTCATCGACGACCACGCGCCTCCGCCGCCGCACACGCTGCCTTCGCGGGCGAGGGCCCTGAAGGTTCTGGCCGTCGGGCTCGTGCTCTGGCTGCTGCCGCTGGCGCCGCTCGCTGCGTGGCTCGGGACGGGCGGCATCCACGCCGGCGAGTATTTCTATTTCACCCGGGCCGCGTTCGTCACCTTCGGCGGGGCTTACGCCGTGCTCGCCTACGTGACGCAGGCGGTGACGGTCGCGCCCTACGACTGGCTCTCGCCCGCGCAGGCCGTGGACGGCCTCGCGCTGGCCGAGACGACACCCGGCCCTCTCATCATGGTCTTGCAGTTCGTCGGCTTCATGGCCGCCTGGAACCACCCGCCCGCCGGCATGAGCCCGGCGGCGAGCGGGACGGTCGGCGCGCTCCTCACGACCTACGCGACCTTTCTCCCCTGCTTCGTCTTCATCTTCGTCGGCGCGCCTTACATCGAGGTCATACGCGGCAACCGCGCGCTCGCCGGCGCGCTCGCCGGGGTGACGGCGGCGGTCGTGGGCGTCATCCTCAACCTCGCGCTCGTCTTCGGCGCGGCCGTCATCTGGCCCCGGGGTCTCGCGGCCGGCCCCGACTGGTTCGCCGCCGCGCTCGGCGCCGCCGCCTTCGTCGCGCTCTACCGCTTCCGTGTAGACGTGCTCTGGGTCGTCCTCGCCGGCGGCCTCACGGGGCTCGCGCGCGCGTCCCTCTTTCGCTGAAGGCTGTACTGACTTTGGAGAGGGTCTATTGTAGAATCCACACGACACGCTCCCCTCCCAACACGGCGTGCGGTTCGTCAGCCGAAAGACCCCGATGCATTCCTCCTTCCACAGACTGTTCGCCGCGACCCTGCTCACCTGCGCCCTCGTCTCGCCGTCTCTCATCCCGAAGGCGCAGGACACACAGCCCGCGACACGACCGCGCCGCGTCGAGCCCGCCTGGCCGACGACGACCACGAGTGAGCCCGCGCCAACCCCCGAAGTCGAGCCGGAGCCGCTGCGCATCACGCAGGAGCCTGTCGTCCGCATCGGGCTCTCGACCGTCGCGCGCAGCGTCACCGTCTCGACCACCGGCCCCGTGCTCAACGCCACCGGTGCCGGCGAACAGCCCCTGCCGCTTGAGCTGGCACGCGTCCGCGTCGAGCCTCGTTCCTACCCGCAACTCACGCCGCCCGGAACCAACGACATCGTGAAGCCGGGCGGCCCGGCGGAGACGGCGCAAGGCGCGCGGCGCGCGAACCCGCCGGCGGGCGAATCGTCGGCCGGCGGCGTGCGTCTGACTTCGCGTGCGGCCGCCCCGGCGCGGGGCGAGGCGCTCTACGCGCCCGGCTCGTCGAAACCTCTGTTCGACCTGCGCGCGCCGGTCGTCTTCGCTTCCGCGGACCCGGAGCTGCACCCCGTCCGCTACAACGAGAAGCCGTACCGCGGCCGGCTCGAAGTCTTCGCCAACACGAAGGGGGCGCTGACGGTCGTCAACGTCGTGACGCTCGAAGACTACGTGCGCGGCGTGGTGCCGAACGAGCTCTCGCCGGGCGGCTGGCCCGAGCTTGAGGCGCTGAAGGCGCAGGCCGTCGCCGCGCGCACCTACGCCGTCAGCAACCTCGGCCGCTTCGCCGCCGACGGCTTCGACCTCACCCCCGACACGCGCTCGCAGGTCTACGGCGGACGCGCGACAGAACACCCCTTGTCCGACCGCGCCGTGCTTGAGACGCGCGGCCGCGTCGCCACCTACAAGGGCGCGCCCATCAACGCCTACTACACCTCGACCTGCGGCGGGCGCACCGAAGACGGAGAGAACATCTTCGGCGGCCCGGCCGTCCCCTACCTGCGCGGACGCGAGTGCGCGCTCGACGCCGGCCCGCACTTCACGCACGTCTCCGTGCGCACCACGCGCGAGGCCGCCACGCTCAAGTCGGCCGAGCACGCGACGAGCGCGCGCGACGCCGCGCTGCTCGCCGTCCACGGCTTCGGCGTGCCGGCGCGACTCGGCGACGAGTGGCTCGCGTCCAACGTCACGGCCGAAGATGTGCACTCACTTCTTTCGCGCGCCGCCGCGCTCGCGCGCCAGCCCCCGCCGAACGTCTCGATTGACGCGGCGCGCCCCGCCGGCTTCGCCACCGCGCTCGCTCACGCGCTCGACGGCGAGAGCCGAGGCACGACCCTTCTCAACAGCGCCGACATCGAATACCTCCTCGCCTTCCGCGACGCCTCCGACGTGCCGCAGCAGAACCGCGCCGACGTGGCCGCGATGCTGCGCGAAGGCCACCTCGCGCTCCACCCCGACGGGACGCTGCGGCCGCGCCAGCCGCTCACGCGCGCGCGTCTGCTCCGCTCGGTCGCGCACGCGTTGGAGGCGCGCGGCCTCGCGCGGCTTCAGAAGGCCACGGCGCGCTTAGGGGCGGGCGGCGCGCTGCTGCTCCGACCCGCCTCGGGTAAGGACGCGCCGGCCGTCCTCGCCTCGGACGCACACCTCTTCCGCGCCTTCGGCGAGGCGCTCTTCGCCGTACGCCAGCTCGAGCTGGTGGGCGGCGAGGCTTTGACCTACCACGTCGGCCCGCGCGGCGAGATCGACTACCTCGAAGCGCGCCCCGCCGCCGCCGGCGCGGCCGCCGACCGCGCGTCGCAGTACACGCGGTGGTCTGAGACGCTGACGCCCTCGGCCGTCCTCTCGCGGCTCGCGCGCTCCATCCCGGACGTGGGGACGCTCGTCGACGTGCGCGTGCGCAGGCGCGGCGTCTCCGGGCGCGTGCTCGAACTGATGGTGGTCGGGACGAAGGAGACGGCGTACGTGCGCGGCGGGCGCGTCCGCTCGGCGCTCCGCCTGCGCGAGCAGCTCTTCGTCATCGACCGCGAGTACGACGAGGGCGGCCGCGTCGCCCGGTTCGTCTTTAACGGCCGCGGCTGGGGGCACGGCGTCGGGATGTGTCAGGTGGGAGCCTACGGCCTCGCGCGCGCGGGGCTCTCCTACGAGAAGATTCTGAAGTCCTTCTACACCGGCATCAGCGTCTCGAAGCTTTATTGAGAGTACCGGACGATGCGTTTCTCCCGCACACAACTCCTCGGGGCGCTGGCGCTGCTCTTCGTCGTCTGGCTCGTCATCGCCTTCCGACTGCTCTCCCCCAACTCGTGAGTCCCGACGCGAAGACAGAGAGACCCGTCGTCGCCGTCGTCGGCCCGACCGCCTCGGGCAAGAGCGACCTCGGCATCTCGCTCGCCCTGCGTCTGGGCGGCGAGGTCGTCAACTGCGATTCGGTGCAGGTCTACCGCGAGATAGAGATAGCCACGGCCAAGGTCCCGCCCCTTGAGCGGCGCGGCGTCCCGCACCACCTCATCGACTTCGTCCCGCCCCACTACACGTACACCGCCGCCGACTGGGCGCGCGACGCGCTCGCGTGCATCGAAGAGATAGAGGCGCGCGGCCGCACGGCGCTGCTCGTCGGCGGCACCGGCTTCTACCTGCGCGCGCTCCGCGTGCCCTTCTTCGAGGCCCCGCCGACCGACGCGTCGCTGCGCCGCCGCCTCGTCACCCTGCGCGAACGCCGGGGCGCCGAGCACCTGCACGGGCTCCTCCGCCGGCTCGACCCAGAGCGCGCCGCGCGCCTCAAGCCGCGCGACTGGTCGCGCGTCCAGCGCGCGCTCGAGCTGCGTTTGCAGACCGGCGAAAAAATCTCGACCCGCCTCTCGCAGCGCCCCGCGCCGCCGCCGCACGCCGCGCGCCTGCGCGTCTTCGCGCTCCGGCCCCCGCGCGCGGAGTTGTACCGCCGCATCGACCTGCGCGCCGAAGCGCACTTCCGCTCGGGTCTCGTCGAGGAGGTGCGCGGCCTGCTCGCCCGCGGCGTGCCGGCCGAGTCGAGCGCGCTCGGCGCACACGGCTACCGCCGCGTCGTCGAATACCTGCGCGGCGCGCGGAGCCTTGAGGGCGCCGTCGAGCAGACGAAGCTCGACGTGCGCCACTACGCCAAGCGCCAGTTGACCTGGTTCCGGCGCGAGCCGGGCGTCGAGTGGGTCGAGGGCTTCGGCGAGGACCCGCGCGTGCGGGAAGAGGTCGCGCGCCGCCTCGGCCTCGAATAGCCCGGCGGCGCGCGGGCGGGCGCAACTTCCGCATCGCCGGTTTCGCCCGCAAAAGGCTCCCGCCCTCGCCGTCTTCGAGTTATTTCTCAGAAAACTTTGAACTTTGAAGCGGTCGGGTGTAAGCTGTCTGGACCCAGAGTTAACTCAATTTTCAAGCGGGGGCGTCTGTGGACACAAAATCAACTCCCCAAAACATACAGGACGCGTTCCTGAACACGGTGCGCCGGGAAAAGGACACCGTGACGATCTACCTGATGAACGGGGCGAAGCTCACGGGGCGCATCCGCAGCTTCGACAAGTACTCCGTGCTGCTCGAATCGGCTTCGCAGGAGCAGCTCATCTTCAAACACGCGATCTCGACCATCCAGCACGCGCGCCGCTCGACGGGCGAGCACCGCCCCCCTCACGCCGCCGACCACGGCCTCCTGCTCGACGCGGAGGAGCAGGTCGACCCGCTCGCCGAACTCCTCCTCTACGCCGCCGACCGCGCGCAACACGTCCGCACGCACGTCCGCCCCGCGCTCGACTCCGGCCACGTCGTCCTCTCCGACCGCTACGCCGACGCGACGGTCGCGTACCAGGGCGCCGGGCGCGGCTTCCCCGCCGAGCTGGTCTCCGAGCTGGTGGTGCTGGCCACTGGCGGGCTGATGCCGCACCTGACGCTCATCTTCGACCTGCCCGTGGACGAGAGCCAGCGGCGGCAGGCGCGCCGCACGAGCAAGGGGCACAAGGCCGACCGGCTCGACTCGGAGGACGCGGCCTTTCACACGCGCGTACGCGACGCCTACCTCCGCATCGCCGCCGCCGAGCCCGAGCGCGTCCGCGTCATCGACGCCGCCGGCTCGGTGCAGGAGACCCAGTCGCAAGTCATGCGCGTCGTCATGCCCTTCCTTGAGAAGTCAGATGTCAGTAGTCAGAAGTCACAATAACAGCGGCCTCCGCCTGACCCTTTTGACTTCTGCATTCTGACCCCTGACCCCCTGACTCCTTATGTTCGACACACTGGTCGGGAACGAGCGCGCGAAGGAGACTTTGCGCAGGATGCTGGCGCAGGGGCGCGTCCCCGGCGCGCTGCTGTTCGCGGGCGAGGAGGAGCTGGGCAAGAAGCTCTTCGCGCTGGAGCTGGCGCGCGCGCTCAACTGCCGCACGCCTCGCGGCGTCGAGGCGTGCGGCGCGTGCCCGGCCTGCGGGCGCGTCGGGCGCGTCCAGTACCCGCCGGCCGACGACCGCGACGAGCACAAGAAGGTCGCCTGGAGCGAGCACCCGGACGTGGGGCTCGTCGTCCCCTACAACCGCAACATCCTCGTCGGCGCCGTGCGCGACCTTGAGCGCGAGAGCAACTTCCGCCCCGTCGAAGGCAGCGCGCGGGTCTTCCTCGTCGAAAACGCGGAGAGCATGAACGAGTCGGCCTCCAACGCGCTGCTCAAGACGCTGGAAGAGCCCCCGCCGACCTCGCACATCGTCCTCATCACCTCGCGGCCTTCGGGGCTGCTCCCGACCATCCGCTCGCGCTGTCAGACGATTCGCTTCGCGCCGCTCGCGGCCGATGAGCTTGAAAGCCACCTCGTCAAAAGCGGCAAGCGCGCGGGCGAGGAGGCGCGGCTCGCCGCGCAGCTCGCCTCGGGGCGGCCGGGCGTCGCGCTGGGGCTTAACATCGACGCGTACCGCGCGCGCCGCGACGCGATGTTCGGCGTGGTCGAGGCGCTCGCCACCGGCGGCGACCGCGTGCGGCTCCTCCGCGCGGCCGAGGAGTTGGGCGACGCCAAGAACAAGGAGGAGTACGAGCCGCGTCTCGACGCGCTCGAGATACTCGTCCGCGACCTCTGGCTGCTCTCGCTCGGCGGCGGCGACGGCCGGCTGGTCAACGGCGACTTGCGCGAGCGGCTGGCGCGACTCGCCGCCGGCGTCCCCCCCGCGCGCGCCGCGCGCTGGCTCACACGCATCGAGGAGCTGCGCGGCCGCCTCGCCTTCAACGTCAACCGCCGCGTCGCCACCGACGCGCTCTTCCTCACCATGTCCGCCGACTGAAAGAAAAAGGCGGGACGAAAGCCCCGCCTACCCGCGCCGCAAAAGTCGAACCCGCCTTACTTAATCTGAACCAGCTCGGGCGTCACTTCCGCCTGAGCCTGAGCGCCCTCTTTAACCAGCTTCTCGGCCTCGGCGACGAACGCCTCGACGATGTCGGAGCCGGAGACCTTTCGCATGGGGCGGCCGTCCTTGAAGATCATCCCGACGCCCTTGCCGAAGGTGACGCCGAGCTGCGAGTCGTGCGCCTCGCCCGGCCCGTTGACCTCGCAGCCCATGATCGAGAGGTGGAGCGGCTCCTCGATGTGCGCGAGCCGGCGCTCGATCTCGGTCACGATCTCGACGAAGTTCTCCACGTCGAGGCGCCCGCACGTCGGGCACGCCACGACCGTCACCCCGCGCTGGCGCAGCTCCAAAGACTTCAGAATGTCCCACGCGACGCGCACCTCCTCCCACGGCTCGGCCGCGAGCGAGACGCGGATTGTGTCGCCGATGCCCTCGTGGAGGAGGATGCCGAGGCCGATGGAAGACTTGATGGTGCCGCCGAAGGGCGTGCCGGCCTCGGTCACGCCGAGGTGGAGCGGGTAGTCGACCTGCTCGGCGAGCAGCCGGTAGGCCGCGACCGTGCGCCGCACGTCCGATGCCTTGAGCGAGACGACGATGTCGTGGAAGTCGAGGTCTTCGAGGATGCGTATGTGCCGGAGGGCGGATTCGACCATCGCCTCGGGCGTGGCCGTGCCGTACTTCTTGAGCAGGTCTTTTTCGAGCGAGCCGCCGTTGACGCCGATGCGGATGGGGATGCCGCGCTCCTTCGTGGCGCGCACCACCTCGCTGACGCGCTCGATGGAGCCGATGTTGCCGGGGTTGAGCCTGAGCTTGTCCACGCCCGCTTCGAGCGCCATCAGCGCGAGCCGGTAGTGGAAGTGTATGTCTGCGACGAGCGGCACGTCGGGGACGCGGCGGCGAATCTCCTTGAGCGCGACGGCGGCGTCGGCGTTGGGCACGGCGACGCGGACGACCTCGCAGCCCTGCCGCACCATCTCTTCGATCTGCCCGACCGTGCCCTCCACGTCCGAGGTGTCCGTCTTCGTCATCGACTGCACGGCGACCGGCGCGCCGCCGCCGATCAGCACGTCCTTGACCCTCACCTGTCTCGTTTTTCTCATGTCTACCCTTACGAACGCCCTCGGCCCGAAGTTTTACGCGGCCTGGGGTCTGGGGGCAAAGGCGAGCAGCTTTCCGCCTTGACCCCAGACCCCAGACCCCGGACTCCGGACGTTTACTTTTGCTGCGTCGCCGCGGGCTTCTCCTTGCCGCCGAACCAGCGCGGGGCGATCTTCGTCACGTCGTTGATGATGACGAAGCCCATCAGCAGGAGCAGGAAGACGAAGCCGACCTGTTGGATGCGCTCGCGCACGCGCAGGCTGATCTTCATCCCGAAGACCGCCAGCGCGCCCTCGACCAGGAGCATGAAGAGCATGCCGCCGTCGAGGACCGGGATGGGCAGCAGGTTGAAGATGCCGAGGTTCAGGCTGAGGAAGCCGAGCATGTCGAAGACGCCGCCCCAGCCGTAGTTGCTCGCCGCCTCGTAGGACGCCTGCGCGATGGCGATGGGGCCGCCCACGGCCTCGCCGATGGCGAGGTTGCCGGTGAAGACCTGGCCCAAAGCCATCCCCGTCAGCCGCAGGATTTCGACGTTGGTGTTGACCGCGACCGCGGCCGCCTCGCCGGGGCCGACCCTTTCGAGCGGCGCCTGCGGCGGCGCCTGGAAGTAGACGCCGAGCGTCTTGTTCTCGGGCTTCCGCTCGGGCGCGTTCAGCTCGACGCGCCCGCCCTCGCGCTCGACCGTCACCCGCACCTGGCCGAGGTGCGTGCCGATGTACTCCCTGACCTGCGCCGAGTTGCGCGCCGGCTCGCCGTCGAGCGCGACGATGCGGTCGCCCGGTTTGAGTCCCGCCTGCGCGGCCGGCGACTCTTCAACGACCTTGCCGATGACGACGGGCTGGACGCCGAGGTCGGGTACGAAGTCGAGGTCGCCTAACTCGTGGCCGCCTTCGGTGATGACGGTCGGGCGGATGGAGAGCGGCACGCGCTGGCCGTCGCGCTCGACGACGAAGGGGATCGACTGCGTCCGCTTGACCGTGGCCACGACGTTCATCCAGCGCCAGGTCGGGTTCTCCTCGTTGTCGAACGCGACGATGCGGTCGCCGGGCCTCAGCCCCGCCGTCGCGGCAGCGCCGCCCTGCTCCACTTGACTCACGACCGGCGACGGGGCGGCCGGGACGCCCACGGTCATCGCCGCGATGAACGGGATGGCGAGCGCCGTCAGGATGTTCATCACGGGGCCGGCCACTCCGACGAGGAACCTCTGCCAGCGCGGCCGCAGGTCGAAGCGCTCCTTCGCCGGAATCTCCTCGGCGTCGCCCTCCTCGATCCCGGCGTTCGATTCGTCGCCGCCGAGCTTGACGTAGCCGCCCAGCGGGATGAGCGAAAGGCGGTAGTCGGTTGTCCCCCAGCGGCGCCCCCAGAGGCGCTTGCCGAAGCCGACCGAGAACGTCTCGACGCGGATGCCGAGCAGCTTCGCGACGATGAAGTGGCCGAACTCGTGCAGGATGACGGCGGAGCCGAGGATGAAGACGAAGGCGAGCAGGGCGAGCAGGTTCATAAAATCAACTTCTTTTCAGTCTGGCGCCGGGGCCGCACAAAAAATTAGAGGCGGAGCCTCCCCGCCCGGTTGCATCCGAAAAAGTGTACGTGTCACGCCCGCGCCCGTCAAACCCTTCAAGAATTTGAAATTTCAAATTTGAGATTTGAAATTAACGCCTTCAGGCGACGGCCTTCGAGCCTTCGGACAGACGCGCGATCTCCGCCGAGGCCGCCGCGCGCGCCTCGCGGTCAACTTCGAGCACCACGTCGAGGTCCGTGACGGCGCGCGTCTCGTGCGCGTCCATCACCGCCTCGGCCACGCGCGGGATGTCGGTCAGTCGGATGCGGCCGTCGAGGAAGGCTTTGACCGCCGCCTCGTTCGCCGCGTTCAGGGCCGCCGGCAGCGTCCCCCCGGCGCGCAGCGCGCGGTAGGCCAGGCGCAGGCTCGGGAAGCGCTCGAAGTCAGGGCGCTCGAAGCGGAGCGACCCGAGCTTCGTCAGGTCGAGCGGCGCGAGCGCGGGGGACGGGTGGCGCTCCGGGTACGTGAGCGCGTACTGGATGGCGTGGCGCATGTCTGTGACGCCGAGTTGCGCGATGACCGAGCCGTCCACCAGCTCGATCATCGAGTGGACGACCGACTCGGGGTGGACGACGACGTCGATCTCGTCGGCGCCGAAGCCGAAGAGCCAGCGCGCCTCGATGACTTCGAGCCCCTTGTTCATCAGCGTGGCCGAGTCGATGGTTATCTTCGCGCCCATGCTCCAGGTCGGGTGGCGCATCGCCTCCTCGACCGTCGCCGAGCGCATCGCCCCCAGGGATTTCTCGCGGAAGGGGCCGCCCGAGGCGGTCAGGATGAGCCGGCGCACCTCTTCGCGACGCTCGCCGCGCAGGCACTGGTGGAGCGCGTTGTGCTCCGAGTCGACGGGGAGGATTTCGGCGCCCGAGGCCGCGGCCGCACGCGTCATCAGCTCGCCCGCGATGACGAGCGTCTCCTTGTTGGCGAGCGCGACCCGCTTCCCCGCTTCGAGCGCGCGGAGCGTCGGCACGAACCCGACCGCGCCGACCGTGGCGCTCACGACCGTCCGCGCCCCCTCGTGCGTCGCCACCTCGACCAGCCCCGCCTCGCCCACGGCCACGCGCGGCGCGGCGACCGCGCGCCTCTTCAGCTCGTCCTTGAAGCGCGCGGCGCACCCGTCGTCCTCGACGGCGACGAGGTCGGGCCGGTGCCGCTCGACCTGCGCGGCCAGCCGCTCGACGTTGCGCCCCGCCGCGAGCGCCACCACGCGGAAGCGCCCGTCGCGAAAAGACTCGACCACGCTCATCGTGTTGCACCCGATCGAGCCGGTCGAGCCGAGTATCGCTATACCCTGTGTGTCCATTTACCTGAAGCGGCGGAACCTACCGCAGTCGTCAACCTCACCCACATCACGACCGCGCGCGCGAAGATTCAGGGGTTGCTGCCGAGACCGCCGCCGAGCATCCTGTTAACCGTGTCGATGAGCGCGTTAAACTTATCATCCGTGCGCCTGTTGATTGCGTCCTGCGCCTCGAAGGTGCGCGTGACGACTTGAATGAACGTCGTCTGCACGCTCGCGAATTCGTTGAGCTGTCTGTTGGTTTCGGCGATCTGCCTATCGGTTTCGTCTATCCTCGCGCCTAAGTTGGCGTTGACCTGCTCGATTCGAGCCTCCAGGTTCGCCTGACTCTTCAGGAGGAAATCTATCGCCCGCTCCATCTCTTCGCCCGTCATGTCACATCGCCTTTCTTCTCTTGAATTCAAGGTGGACACGGCGCGTTCGGTTCAACTGGCGGGTTGTCCGGGCTAACGCCAATAGTACAGTGAGAAATAGTAGATGAGCGGCGCGTTGAAGAGCAAGCTATCGAGCCGGTCGAGGAGGCCGCCGTGGCCGGGGAGGATTTGCGCCGCGTCCTTCGCGTTCGAGCCGCGCTTCAGGGCGCTCTCGGTCAGGTCGCCGACCACGCCGAGCACGTTCATCACCGCCGCCAGCCCGAGCGCCGCGCCGAGCCCCAGCTCTGGGAAGAACCAGTAGTGCGCCAGCGCCGCCGCCACGAGGCTCGCGGCCATCCCGCCGGCCGCGCCCTCCCAGGTCTTGCCCGGGCTCACGCCCGGCGCGAGCTTATGCCGGCCGAACGCGCGCCCCGTGTAATACGCCCCCGTGTCCGAGCCCATCAGCACGAGGAAGAAGTAGGCGAGCAGGTGCGTCGAGAGCGTCTTGTCGATGAGACTCTCGCCGACCCAGTAGCCCGCCTCCGGCGGGAAGACCTGTGTGAACCCGGTGCGAACCGCCAGCAGGTGCCCGCCGAGGAAGGCGACGTAGAGCACGCCCAATACCGTCGCGCCGACCGACAGCATCATCTTGTCGAACGGCGCGCCCCTCAACATTTCGGCCGCGAGCGCCGCGCCGACCAGCATCGCGACGAGGAGCGGCACGTACAGGAAGACCAGCTCGGGCTGACCGAAGAAGAAGATGACGAAGAGCGCGGCGACCGCCGCGTACCCGACGACCACGTCCGGCTTCGCGCCGACGCGCTTCGCGAGGAACCAGAACTCGTAGAGCGCGACGACCACGGCGGCCGCGGCGATGACGACGAAAAGGATTTTGAGAGGGGGGAAGATGATCGAGGCGATCAGGACGGGGAGCGCGATGGCGGCGGTGACGAGTCGGCTGTTCATTTGGCGTTGGCGACGAGCTTCAGCCCGCCAAAGCGCCGGTCGCGACGCTGGAAGTCGACCACGGCCTCAAGCAGGTCGGCGCGGCGGAAGTCGGGCCACAGCGTCTGCGTGACGTAAATCTCGCTGTAGGCGGCCTGCCACAGCAGGAAGTTCGAGATGCGCAGCTCGCCGCTCGTGCGCACCAGCATGTCCAGCTCGGGCAGGCCGCGCGTGTAGAGGTGGCGGCCGATGTCCTCGTCGGTCATCTCCACGGCCGTGCGCCCCTCGGCGGCGAGCGAGCGCGCGGCGGCGCGGACGGCGTCCACGATCTCGGCGCGGCCGCCGTAGTTGAGCGCGACGCTCAAGACCATCCCGGTGTTTCCGCGAGTGCCCTCGACTGCGCGCTCAAGCTCGCGGCGGACGCTGTCGCGCAAACCCTCGATGCGGCCGATGGGCTGGAAGCGTATGTTCTGGCGGTTTATCTCGTCCAGCTCAAGGCGCAGGTAACGCTTGAGCATCCGCATCAGCGCGTCTACTTCGAGGCGCGGGCGCTTCCAGTTCTCGGTCGAGAAGGCGTAGAGCGTGAGCGCGCCGAGTCCCAGGCGCGCGGCCGTGTCGACCGACGCGCGGACGGCCTCGACGCCGGCGCGGTGGCCGGCGACGCGCGGCTGCCCCCGCCGCGCGGCCCAGCGCCCGTTGCCGTCCATGATGACGGCGACGTGTCGCGGCAGGCGCGCCCAGTCGATCTCGGCGAGCAGCGCCTCGTCGCGCGACCCTCTCTCCACAACGTCGGCGAAGTCTGAAAGCATAAGGGGTGGGGCGAGCCTCGGCGTTTCGCCCGCCGCGCATCTTAATCGCAAACCACTCTAAAATGCAAAGTTACTCGTCGTAACGGACTCCGACGAGCGTCAGGCCGTGGGCGGGCGCGGTGGCGAAGGCGTGCGGGCGCTCGCCGGTCTCGACGGCGCGTCTGACGGATTCGGCGTCCGCCTCGCCGCGCCCGACGGCGAGGAGTGCGCCCGCGATGGAGCGCACCATGTAGCGCAAAAAGCCCTCGGCGCTGACGCGAACCGAGACGAGCCGGCCGCGCCCGCGTCCGCTGTAGCGCTCGGAGATTTCGAGCGCGGTCAGCTCGCGCACGCGGGTCTTCACGTCCGACTGCGCCGCCGAAAAGGCCGTCCAGTCGTGCCGGCCTACTAAAAGCCGCGACGCGTCGCGCATCGAAAGGAGGTCGAGGGGGCGCGCCTCGTGCAGCGCGTAGCGCGACCAGAAGGGGGAGGCGTAACGCTCGTTGAAGACGCGGTAGCAGTAGGTCTTGCCGCGCGCGTCGAAGCGCGCGTGGAACTCTTCGGGGGCGGCACTGGCATCGACGACGCGCACGTCGCGCGCGAGGTTTCCGTTGAGCGCAGCCGCCAGCCGCTCGGGCTTCATCTCCCGCGTCAGACGCGCGCTCGCCACCTGCGCCTCCGCGTGGACGCCCGCGTCCGTCCGCCCCGCGCCGTGGACGACGACCTCGCCCCCTTCCAGGAGCGAGAGCACTCGCGCCAGCTCTCCCTGGACGGTCCGCCTACCCTCCTGAATCTGCCAGCCGCAGAACTCCGTCCCGTCATACTGGATTGTCAGGCGATAGTTCATACGTGACGACCCGACTCTTAAAAGTTATCCCCCCCGGTGTCAACGGCCGTCGCTCACTTCCTCCTGCTTCCGGGCTTGACCGCCGGGACTCCCTCGGCGCAGGGCTGACAGTGGGCGGGCGTGACGGCGGGCACGTCGAGCGTGGCGAGGGCGACGCGCGGGACGCCCACGTCGGAGCGCCCGCCCGAGCGGTCGATGATG
>JAIVJI010000129.1 GCA_020200135.1 Acidobacteriota bacterium
GACGGCTACCACCGCGACGGCTGCGTCTTCCGCGAGGACGTGGACATCCACGACACGATGTCGGCCGTCGTCAAATACTCGAACGGCGTCCAGATGAACTACTCGCTCAACGCCTCGATGCCCCTCGAAGGTTACCGGCTCGCCTTCAACGGCGAGGGCGGGCGCCTCGAAATCCGCGTCTACGAGCGCCAGCCCTGGAAGGTCGAGGAGGACTCGGAGACCTACCTCATGAAGAATTTCACCGGCAAGCGCGTCAAGGTAGAGATGCCGCACGTCGAGGGCGGCCACGCGGGCGGCGACGACCGACTCCGCGACGTCATCTTCCGCAACGCGCGCGTCCCCGACTACATGCGCCTGCCCGACTCGCGCGCGGGCGCGATGTCGGTCCTGACGGGCGTCGCCGCGCGCACGAGCGTCGAGAAGCGCCGGCCCGTGAGAGTCGCCGAGCTAATCAAGCTGTGAGCCGGTGTTTATTTTTCGTCGGCGGAAATGAACTTTTGGCCGGCCTTCCGCGAAGGCCCTTTCCGAGTTAAGGAGAATCGTATGAGTGACGGATTGAAGCTTGAGAAATACTCTCTGGGCGTTGGCGACAGGTTCGCGCATCAGGCCAGGGCACAGCTGCGCGCCTGCCTACAGGCCGCCGAGCACGGCGTCGAGATGACGCCCGTCTGGAACAAGTCGTACCGCGAGCACGGCATCGTCGGCTCGAAGCCGCCGAGCGTGCTGGCCGCCGCGCAGGCCGCCGTCAGCGAGCTGGGCTGGACGAAGCCCTTCCACGTCGACGCCGACCACATACGGCTCGACACCGTGGACGAGTTCATCGAGACGAGCGACTTCTACACGCTCGACGTGGCCGACTCCATCGGCGAGCCCGCCCCGGACGATGACGTGCGCGCCTTCGTCGGGCGCCACCCCGAGCTGGTCGGCAGCCTTGAAATTCCCGGCATCGCCGCGCCCTTCGAGACCACGCGCGAGGAGATAGAGCGCATCGCGCGCAAGTTCCTCCGCGCCGTGCAGGACGCCGGAGCCATCTACCGCCACGTCGCCGCCGCGAAGGGCGAGGGCAACTTCATCGCGGAGGTCTCGATGGACGAGACCGACACGCCGCAGACGCCGCCCGAGCTGCTCGTCATCCTCGCCGCCATCGCCGACGAACGGATCCCCGCGCAGACCGTCGCGCCCAAATTCACGGGTCGCTTCAACAAGGGCGTCGATTACGTCGGCGACGTGGCGCAGTTCGAGAAGGAGTTCAACGAGGACATCGCCGTCATCAGTCACGCCGTCAAGACCTACGACCTGCCGTCAAACCTCAAGCTCAGCGTCCACTCGGGCAGCGACAAGTTCTCCATCTACGAGCCCGTCCGCAAAGCGCTCGCGCGCACGGGCGCCGGCATCCACGTCAAGACCGCCGGCACCACCTGGCTCGAAGAGATCATCGGCCTCGCCGAGGCGGGCGGCGAGGGGCTCATGCTCGCCAAAGAGATTTACGCCAGGGCGCTCGCCGACATCGACGCGCTCTGCGCGCCCTACGCGACCGTCATCGACATCGACCGCCCGCAGCTCCCCACGGCCGAAGAGGTCGAGGGCTGGAGTTCGGAGCAGTTCGTCGGCGCGCTCCGCCACGACCGGTCGAACCCGCTCTACAATCCTTCCTTGCGCCAGCTCCTGCACGTCGGCTACAAGGTCGCGGCCAAGATGGGCGACCGCTACCTCGGGCTGCTCAGGGAGAACGAAGAGGTCGTCGGCCGCAACGTTACGGAAAACCTCTTCGACCGCCACATCAAGCCGCTCTTCGTCGGCGCGGAGACCGCCGCCGGCGTCGCGGGTGATTAAGGTCTGCGCGCGTCGAAACGGTCGGAGGGGGGCGGGTGATGAACTTAACCGAGTTGACGAAGATGTACGACTTCACCGGCCGTACGGTGGTCGTGACGGGCGGCACCGGCGTGCTCGGGCAGGCGATGGTGCGCGCGATGGTGGGCTGCGGCGCCGGCGTCGCGCTCATCGCGCGCAACCGCGCAAAGGCCGAGCCGCAGGTAGCCGCGCTCGCCGGACACGACGCGCCGGGACGCGCCGTTATCTTCGAGGCCGACGTGCTTGACGCGGCGGCGCTGCGCCGTGCGGCCGAAGATGTCGTCCGCGAGTTCGGCCGCGTGGACTGTCTGCTCAACGGCGCGGGCGGCAACCACCCCGGCGCGACGACGAAGCCCGAGCTTTCCTTCTTCGACCTGCCGGAAGACGCTTTGCGCTTCGTCTTCGATTTGAACATGCTCGGGACCATCATTCCCAGCCAGGTCTTCGGCCGGCTGATGGCGGAGCAGGGCGAGGGCATCATCCTCAACGTCTCTTCGATGAGCGCGGTGCGGCCGCTGACGCGCGTGCTGGGCTACTCGGCGGCGAAGGCCGGCGTCAACAGCTTTACGCAGTGGCTCGCCGTACACCTCGCCACCGAGTACAGCCCGCGCATACGCGTCAACGCCATCGCGCCCGGCTTCTTCCTGACCGAGCAGAACCGCTTCCTCCTGACCGACAAGGAGACGGGCGGCCTGACCGCGCGCGGCCAGAGCATCATCGCGCACACGCCGATGGGTCGCTTCGGCGAGCCTGAGGATTTGCTGGGGACGCTTTTGTGGCTGCTGTCACCGGCGTCCGGCTTCGTCACCGGCGTGGTCGTCCCCGTCGACGGCGGCTTCTCGGCCTTCGGCGGCGTTTGAGGAAAAAGTGAATCACGGAGAATCGAATCGATGAGTAACGGTCTGAACATTCGCCAGGAGGGCGCGCTGGACTTCGTAAGCTTGGGCGCGCTCGTCCACCGCATCGACCCCGGCGTCATCCCCTTCCGCAAGGCGACGGTCTGCGACATCCACGTCTCGGGCGGCGAGTTCAACTGCGCCGCCAACCTCGCCGACTGCTTCCGCCTCAACACCGGCGTCGTCTCGGCGATGGTCAGCTACCCCATCGGGGAACTCGTCGCCGAACGCGTCCGCGCGATGGGCGTGCGCGGCTTCTACAAGACTTTCGAGCACGACGGCGTGCGAGGCCCAAACATCGCCGCCGTCTACAGCGACCGCGGCCACGGCGTCCGCGCCCCCGTCGTCTTCTACAACCGCTCGAACGAGGCCGCCGCGCAACTCAAACCCGGCGACTTCGACTGGAACGCGGTCTTCGCGGGCGGCGTGCGCTGGTTCCACTCGGGGGGCATCTTCGCGGCGCTCTCCGAGACGACCGCCGAGCTGATCGTCGAGGGCATGAAGGCCGCGAAGGCCGCCGGCGCCGTCACCTCGTTTGACCTCAACTTCCGCGAGAAGCTCTGGAAGATTTCGGGCGGCGAGGGGCGCGCGGTCGAGACGGTCGCGCGCATCGTCGAGAACGTTGACGTGCTCGTCGGCAACGAAGAGGACCTGCAGAAGGGGCTCGGCATCCCCGGCCAGGACGTGACGAAGACCTCGAAGCTCGACCCCACAGCCTTCTTTGGCATGATAGACAAGGTCGTGAGGATGCACCCGCAGGTCAAGGTCGTCGCCACGACGCTGCGCGAGGTACACACGACCAACCGGCACAGCTGGGGCGCGGTCGCGTGGGTCAACGGCGAGACGTACGTGTCTCCGACGGCCGAGCTGGATGTCATCGACCGCGTCGGCGGCGGCGACGGCTTCGCCTCGGGCTTCTTCTACGGCCTGCTGGGCGGCGAGTCGCCCGAGGAGTCGCTCAAGCTCGGCTGGGCGCACGGCGCGCTGCTGACGACCTTCCCCGGCGACACCACGATGGCGACCGTCGAGCAGGTGCGCGCCTTCGCCAGGGGCGGCTCCGCGCGCATCCAGCGTTAAAGGGAGTACTTAATGAGCACCAGGCCCGCGCCATCTGTTGTGGGGAAGGGGGCGCCCGACCTCGACCTTTCACCCGAAGAGCTGCGCTCAATCGTCGAGCAGGCGCTACTGACCGTCGGCCCCGGCGCCCGCGTCCTCGCCGTCGTCCCCGACAAGACGCGCGACGACAACACGGACACCCTCTTTCCCTTCGCGGCCGAAATACTCGCCGCCCGTGGCGCCGCGCAGTTCGACGCGCTCGTCGCGCAGGGCACGCACATGCCCATGACCGAGGAAGAGAAGCGCGCCAAGGTCGGGCTCGCCGCGGGCTCCCCGCTCCCGCTCCTCGGGCACATCTTCGACCACCAGTGGAACCGACCCGAAGAACTGGTTGACCTCGGAGAGCTGAGCGCCCGGCGCGTACACGAGCTGACGGGCGGCCTCATCAGCGAGGCGGTCAGGGTCAACCTCAACCGCATGCTCGCGCCCGGCGTCTACGACACGGTGCTCATCTTCGGCGCGACCGTCCCGCACGAGGTGGCGGGCTTCGCGGGCGGCGCCAAGTACTTTTTCCCCGGCGTGGCGGGGCCCGACCTGACGCACGCCACCCACTGGCTCGGCGCGCTCGCCTCCATCGAGCGCGTCATCGGCCGCGTCGAGACGCCTACGCGCCACATGATAGAGGCCGCCGCCGACCTAGTTCCCGCGCGCGTCATCTCCATCAACTCGGTCGTCACACGCACGGAGGACGAGCGGCTGCGCACGCACGCGCTCTTCTGCGGCGGTCGAAATAATCTGTCCGCGAATGCCGCAACGCAGGACCACCACGCTGCGCACCTGGCGCACGTCTCCTACGCCGGCTCGCGCGACGAGGCGGGCAGGGTCATCCCCCGTTACAAAATCACGATGGCCTCCGCTCTCGACGAGGCGACCTGCCGCCGCGTCAAACTCGGCTTCATGGATCACCGCGAGTTCCGCCGCGAGGACTACGACACGGACGCCGACACGCTCGTCGTCGAGCGCGCCGGCCGCGACCTCTATCTGGTCGAACCGCACTAGGTGAGAGTCAGCTACGAAGAGCTGCACGAGACACTCCGTCGCACCCTGCTCAAAGTCGGCTTCGAGCAAGGGCGCGCCGACCTTTGCGCGCGCCTCTTCGCCGACACCGACCGCGACGGCGTCTACACGCACGGCCTCACACGCTTCCCGCGTTTCATAGAGATGATAGGGAGGGGAGTCGTTGACGTGAGTGCGCGCCCCCTCCGCGTCGAGGCGCACGGGGCGCTTGAGCGCTGGGACGGACGTTCGGGCGCCGGCAACCTGAACGCGCACGAGTCGATGGAGAGGGCTGTGGGGCTGTCCCGTCAGTTCGGCGTGGGGTGCGTCGCGCTGAGAAACACGAACCACTGGATGCGCGGCGGCAGCTACGGCTGGCAGGCGGCCGAGGCGGGCGTGCTCGCCGTCTGCTGGACGAACACGATGCCCAACCTCCCGCCGTGGGGGTCGTCTCGCCCGCTGCTCGGCAACAACCCCCTCGTCATCGCCGTGCCGCGCCCCGCGGGTCATGTCGTGCTCGACATGGCGATGTCGCAATTCTCTTACGGCTCTCTCGCCGCCTACCGCGAGCGCGGCGAGCTGCTTCCGGTTGACGGCGGCTTCGACTCGGAAGGGCGACTCACGCGCGACCCGCGCGCGGTCGAGGAGTCGGCCCGCCCGCTCCCCGCCGGCTACTGGAAAGGCTCGGGCCTCGCGCTCCTGCTGGACATGGCGGCCGCGCTCCTCTCCGCCGGACTCGCCACGCACCAGATACCCGCCGACCCACTTGCGGAGACGCGAGTCTCGCAGGTCTTTCTCGCTTTCGACCTCACGTCCCTCGGCGGCCCTGAGAACGCCGCGCGCATCGCCGACGACATCATCACTAACCTTCACACCGCCGGCGGCGAAGGCGTCTGCTACCCCGGCGAGCGCACGCTCCGGGTCAGGCTGGAGAATCTTCAGGACGGCATCCCGGTCGACGCTTCGGTCTGGGAGCAGGTACAGAAGCTGAGCTGAAAAGCCTTTAAGGTTTTTGCGGCGTGGGGGCAGGCGCGAGCCTGGGCGCGGGCAGTGGCTTGTCGAAGACCTTGACGAGAAGCATTGCGAAGTCCTTGCCGACGGTGCTGCGCATGTGCGGGGTGCCGCGCGGGACGATGACGAGGTCGCCCTTCCTCACCTCGAAGTTCCGGCCGCCCTCGATGCGCGGGCCGCGCCACTCGCCCGGCTCAATCTCCTCGGGCGCTTCGAGCCGCCCGCCGAGCGTGAGCATGGCCTTCCCTTCGAGCACGTAGTAGACGTCGTCCGAGGCGTCGTGAATTTCCGCGGCGGCCGGCGCCAGATTGTTCTCGTGCTGGACGACGACGCGCAGCTCCATCCCCTCGCCGCCTATCAGCTCTTCGCCCTTGTTCGTCGCCGGGTGGAGCTTTCGCTCGACCTCCGCCACCGACTGCGCCTTCATGACTATGAACTGCCGCACGGGGCTGCTCGGCCCGCGCCCCTGCGCCGTAGTGCTGCCCGTCGTCTGCGCAGAAGCTACGACCGCGAGCAATGTCGTCAGGATGAAAGCGGATGCGACGCTATCAAAGCGAAACTTCATGACGAATCTCCCTCCCGCTCGACGCGGAACCTGTCTGAGTGTGTGGGACGGCTTCGGCCGCCGGCCGCGGGGGGCGCGACCGCGTAGATCAAATCCAAAATGCCCGAGACCGTCTGCCCGTCGCGGCCGTCGACGCGCGGCCGGCGGCCCTCGACGACGGCGCGTGCGAAGTCGTCGATGAGCGGCTGGTGATAGTTCGTGTGCGGCGGGTGCGACTCGACGCGGGAGCCTTCGGCGGACGTCACCCTCAGCCTCCCCTCGTTGAGCACGTCGGCGCGGGCGGAGCCGAGGGTGCCGAAAATTTCCAGCGTGTCCTGCGGCCGGTGCGCGGCGTGTGTGACGCTGAGGACGGCCTGCGCGCCGCTCTCGAAGTGAAAGAGCGCGCAGGCCGAGTCCTCGACCGCGCGCTTCAAGAGGAGGTGGCTCGTGACGGCGCGAACCTGAATCGGCGGGCCGAAAAGGTTGAGCAGCACCTCGATGCGGTGGCAGCCGAAGTCGAACATCGGCCCGCCGCCGGACAGTTTCTTGTCGAGGAGCCAGCGGCGCGGGTCGTCGGGCGCCGGGTCGAAACGCTCGAAGGCGTTCATCTGCGCGAAGACCGCCACGCCTATCTCGCCCGACCTCAGAATCTCCGCGACGCGCGCGACCACCGGGTAGAAGCGCCGGTAGTAGGCGACCCCCAGCCGCACGCCGTTATGCTCGGCCGCCGCGTTCATGCGTTCGCACTCGGCGGCGTTCAAGGCCATCGGCTTTTCGCAGAGGACGTGCTTGCCGGCCTCTGCCGCGGCCACCGCCTGCTCGGCGTGCAGATGTATGGGCGTCGCGACGTAGACGGCCTCGACCTCCGGGTCTATCAAGAGGTCGCGCCAGTCGGCGTGCCAACGCCTGGCGTCGAACTCGGCGGCGAAGCCTTCGGCTCTCGCGGCGTCGGCGCGGCTCACCCCCACCAGCTCGCAGTTCTCAAGGTCGCGCAGCGCCGGCGCCACGCGCCTGCGCGCGATGTCCCCGCACCCGACGAGACCCCAGCCGACTCTGCGCGTCAACGGCTCTGCCCCAGCAGCCAAGCGGCGAGGTCTTTCGCCGCTTTGTAATTATCGTACTCGGGCGGGAGCCTCCTCCCGTCAACGTACTCGTTGTAGAGCCACGGGTCGCCGACGGCGAAGACCGTCCCCCGCCCGTGCTTCGCCGAGGCCATCACGACGTCACCGTTGTGTACGAGCGCCGGCGTCGCGGGATTCGTGAGCACGAGCGTCGAGAGTTCTTTCAGGTAGAGGGTGCGGGCGGTCTTGAATACCTGATGCCCTGCCGGGACGCTAATTTTGCCCTCGCGCCAGTTGGTGCCCTGCACGCGGTTCTTGCTGTCCTTGTTGAACTGGATGCCGAACTCTTTCGCGAGTGTGTTGAAGCGGTCGAACTCGGCGTTGCCCGCGTCGTTGTGCAGGAGGAGGAGTACGCCGCCCGACTTGACCCAGTCGGCAACCGCCTTGACGTGCTGCGGCGCGACGAAGTTCGGGCTCCACGTCTCCTTCTCCGTGTCCGGATCGACGATGATGTAGACGTCCGCGCTCTTCAAATTCTGAGCGGTCGGCGCGGCGCTCAGCGTCTCGGTCTTCGCACCGTAGTTCCTGAAGATGTGGCCGAGGACGTAGAAGCCGGGGTGCGCCCACTCGTCCCACTTGTAGTGCCAGACGGTCGAGCCGCCCGAAGCGTCCTTCTTCACCTCGTGGTTGAAGTAGTCGTCGAGCACTACGGTCTTGCCGCGGCCGGGACGCCCCGCGGCGGCGGCCTCCATCTCGGCGGCGGCCATCAGGAACGCGCC
>JAIVJI010000019.1 GCA_020200135.1 Acidobacteriota bacterium
CGTCGTCGGCGACGTGAAGCCCGACGCCCTGGTCGCCAAGCTGGAGAAGGCTTTCGCCGGCTGGAAGAACGGGCACGTCCCGGCGGTGGACGTGTCGGCCGCGCCCGCCCAGCGCGACAGGGGGGCCATCTACCTCGTCGACCGGCCCGGCTCCGTCCAGTCCATCATCCAGATCGGGCAGGTCGGCGTCCCGCGCTCCAGCCCCGACTACTTCCCGCTCTTCGTCATGAACCGCATCCTGGGCGGCGCCTCCTCGGCGCGCATCAACCTGAACCTGCGCGAGGACAAGGGCTACACCTACGGCGCCAGCTCACAGTTCAGCTTCAGGCGCGGCGCGGGGCCGTTCACGGCCGCCGCCCCCGTCCAGGGGTTCTCGACCAAGGAGTCGGTGATGGAGTTCATGAAGGAGCTGCGCGGCATACGCGGCGAGATGCCCGTGAGCCCGGCCGAGCTTGAGGGGGCGAAGCAGGCCATAGTCCGCGGCTTCCCGCGCGGCTTCGAGACGCCCGACCAGATCGCGAACGGCCTGGAGCTGCTCGTCACCTACGACCTGCCCGACACTTACTTCAACAGCTACATCGAGCGCGTGCAGGCCGTGACGCTCGAAGACGTCAACCGCGTCGCCAACCGCTACCTCCAGCCCGACCGGATGGCAGTGGTCATCGTCGGCGACCGCCGCTCAATCGAGCAGGGACTGCGCACGCTCGACAACTTCGGACAGAACATCAACCTCGTCGAGCCCGACGGCCGCCCCGCCACGCAGCGCGGCGAGGCGACCGGCGGCAGCACGCAGTAAGCGAAAGCGTCAGTCGTAAACGTGAAGGGGTAAGGGAGGACGCGAGTCTTTCCCTTACCCTTTTCCTCTTCGGAAGCGAGCCGTCGGCGCGCCGGCTCAACTTATTTCCAGGGTGTTGGCCGACCGGGTGAAATGCGAACGCACCGACGGGCTCGGCCCTGCCCCGGACGGTTAGCGACCGTCGTCGCCCCTCTTCTTGTATACCCTCTTGAGGTCGCGGTGGATGCGTTTGACGCGCGCCTTCTCGTCATGCGCCTTGCGCTGGTCGATGAGCGTGGCGGCGTGGCGCATCTCGGCCTGCATCTTGCGGTAGTTCTGGTAGCGCTCGGGGTCGAGCCGCCCCTCTTCGAGCGCCGCGCGGACGGCGCAGCCCGGCTCGCCCTCGTGGCGGCAGTCCGTAAAGCGGCACTCGGCCGCCGCCCCCTCTATCTCCTCGAAGGTCTCGCGCAGCCCACGCTCGCTCACGAGCAGTTGCAGCTCGCGCATCCCCGGCGTGTCGAGGACGAGCCCGCCTTCGGGGAGCACGAACAGCTCGCGGTGTGTCGTCGTGTGGCGGCCGCGCGCGTCCGCGACTCTCACCTCCTGCGTGCGCTGCACCTCGGCGCCGAGCAGGCGGTTGGTGATGGTCGACTTCCCCGTCCCCGACGAGCCCATCAGCGCCACCGTCCGGCCGCGCCCGACGTAAGGCGTGAGCTGTTCGACGCCGACGCCGCGCTTCGCGCTTAAGGCGTGCACGGGGACGCCGGGCGCGACCAGCTCTATCTCGCGCCGTCGCTCTTCGACCTCTTCGATCAAGTCCGCTTTGTTGAGGACGACCACGGGGTCGGCGCCGCTCTCCCACGCCATGATGAGGTAGCGCTCGACGCGGCGCGGGTTGTAGTCGTGGTCGAGACCCGTGACGAGGAAGACCGTGTCCACGTTGGCCGCGACGATCTGCTCGGCCGTCTCGCTCCCGGCGGCGCGGCGCGAGAACTTCGAGCGGCGCGGCAGAATCTCGTGAATCTTCGCCTTCTCCTCCTCCGACACGCGCCGGAAGGCGACCCAGTCGCCGACGGCCGGCAGGTCTTCGGCGCCGCGCGCGTGGAAGCGCAGCCTTCCGGTCGTCTCCGCCTGCAACTCGCCCGCCGCCGTGTAGAGCATCAGCGCGCGGTTGTGCTGGAGGAAGACCCGGCCCGCCTCGAACCCCACGGCCGCGAGCGGCGCGAACGCCGAGGCGAAAAATTCGTCCCACCCGTAGGTCTCAAGGTTCCGCGTCTCTTCCACGTAATGAGTTTCGGTCGGATTAAATCTTCGGCGCGCCGCCGCGCGCGCCCCGGCTCATCTACGCCCGCCGCCGAGCGCCGCCGGTTTCCTGACCTCTTCCTTCGGCCCCGTGTAGCGGTAGTGGCCGGTGATCTTCCAGTTGAAGAGCACGTCCTCCATCTTCGGCCCCGCGCCGATGTTGTGGACGATCTGCAACCGCGTCCCGTCCGCCTCGGAAGGCACGTTGACGACGATGCCGATGTGCGTCAGGCCGCCGCCGAGGTCCCACGTCACCACGTCGCCGGGCCTGTAGTCGCGCGCGTCCTGCGTGACGGGGAGCCCCGCGCCCGCGCGCCCGAAGAAGACCATCAGGTTGGGCACGCGTCGGTGGTCGATGTTGGTGTCGGTCTTCTTCAGCCCCCACTTGCGCGGGTACGCGGAGAAGTTCGCGGCCATGTCCTCGTGGACTTCCCTTTGCAAGTCCACGCCGACGGCGCGGTAAGAGCGGATGACCTCGTCGGTGCAGACGCCGACCTCGGCCGGGACGTCGCCGCCCGGGTACGCTATCTGGAAATAGGCCGGGTCGTAGCGCACCTGCTGGCTCGTGCGCCCGACGGCCGCCTCGACGAGTCTGTCCAGAAACGGCGACCCGCTCGAAGGTCGCGGCGCCGGCGTCGCCTGCGCGCGCGCCTCCGGCGGCGGCGACGACGACGCCGTGGAGGGGCGCGCGGACTGCTTCGCCGTCGAGGCCGCGCCGCACGCGACCGCCGAGAGCAGGAGCGCCGCCGCCGAGAGTCGCAGGTGGGGACTGGAAAGTTTGCCGGACATCACCGACATACTAAAACCAAATGCGCGGAAACGGGAAGCGGTTCGGCTGCGGCCGAGTGGCACGCGGTGTTAAAATGGGCGGGCGATGGAGAAAGCCGTACACCTGACGGGGATGGCGAAGGCGGAGCTTGAGAGCTTCGTCGAAGGCTTGGGCGAGCCCGCCTACCGCGGCCGCCAGCTCTTCGGCGCGCTCCAGCGGCGACGCCTGCGCACCTTCGACGAGATGACCGACCTGCCGAAGCCCCTCCGCGCGCGTCTGGCCGAGACGGCGACCGCCTCGACGCTCACGGTCGAGTCGCGCTTCGTCGCCGAGGACGGCACGCGGCGGTACCTGATGAAGACGCGCGACGGCCTGCCCGTCGAGACCGTCTTCATCCCGGAGGAGCGGCGCGACACCATCTGCTTCTCCTCGCAGTCGGGCTGCCCGCTCCAGTGCGACTTCTGCCTGACGGCGAAGCTCGGGCTGTTGCGCACGCTCGACGCGGGCGAGATGGTCGAGCAGATAGTCGTCGCCCTGAACGACGCCTACGGCGTCGGCCGGCAGGCGCCGCGCGGCACCAACCTCGTCGCGATGGGCGCGGGCGAGCCCTTCCTCGCCTTCGACCCGCTGATGAAGGCGCTGCGCGTGATGGCCGACCCCGACGGGCTCCACATCGTCCCGAACCGCGTGACGGTCTCGACCGCCGGCGTCGTGCCGAAGATTCGCGAGCTTGCGCGCACGCCCGACCGCCCGCACCTCGCCATCTCGCTGGCCGCGCCGACCGACGAGCTGCGCGACCGCTTGATGCCCATCAACAAACGCTGGCCGCTCGAAGAGCTGCTGGCCGCGTGCAGGGAGTTCGAGGAGTCTCTGCGCGCGGGCGAGCGCTTCACCTTCGAGTACGTCATGCTCGACGGCGTCAACGACTCGGACGCGCAGGCGCGGCAGCTCGCGAACCTGCTCAACCGGCACCGGCTCCGCGCGAAGGTCAACCTCATCCCGCACAACCCCGCGGACGAGCTGCCCTACCGCCCCTCGACCGAAGAGCGCGTCGAGTCGTTCAAGGCCATCCTCGAATCCAAAGGCGTCCACGCCTTCGTGCGGCGGCCCCGCGGCCGAGACATCTACGCCGCCTGCGGCCAGCTCGCCGCGCGCCGCGTAAGCAACGTGAACGCGCCCGCGCTTCATCAACTTTCCTGAAGCTCTCCCGACACGAACAGACGAGACACGTCCCGCATGAAAAGAAACTTCAAGACCCGACTCGCGCTCGCACTCATCGCCTTCTCGTTTCTTCCGGCCGCGCCGGCGACGCGCGCGACCGACGCGCCGGAGGCGACGCCCTACATGGCCGTCTTCGACGCGGTGACGGACGCCGCGCCCGAGCCCGAGCCGCAGGGCGGCAACATCAACGTCAACGGCTTCTTCTCGGTCGACCCGGCCGCGCAGGGCAGCTCGTTCCAGGCGGCCGTCGTGATGGAGATACCGCGCGAACTGCACGTCAACTCGAACCGGCCGCTCGGCAAGTACGCCGTCCCGACCACGGTCAAGGTTGACGCGCCGAAGGGGCTGCGCGTCACGCCCGTCTCGTACCCGCGCGGCGCGGTGCGCTCGTTCAGCTTCGGCGGCGCGACGGCCGAGCGGCTGGCGGTCTACGAAGACCGCGCCATCTTTCGCTTCAGCGTCGCCGTCGCGCCGAACATGGAGCTTGGCGTGGCGCGCGTGCGCGTGGGCGTCCGCTTCCAGAGCTGTAGCGACGAGGTCTGCTTCCCGCCCGCGACGCGCGAGCTGGTGCTGGCCATCGCCATCGTCGAGCGCGGCACGCCGGTCAACCGCATCAACGACCGTTATTTCGGGCGGGGTAGACGTTGAGGGTCGAGTCGTTCGTCGGTCGGTCACAGAATCGTTGAAGAGAGAGCCGGGGGAAGAACGACTCACCCCCTCCTTCCGACGACGGAGAGCAGGCGCCCCGTGCGGCCGTAGAGCTTCCGGTCGTTGCGGTAGGAGAAGAAGAGGTCCGTGCGGCACATCGTGCAGAGCGGGAGCAGGTGGACGCGCCCGGCCGCGACGCCGGCCGCGACGAGCTGGCGGCGGTTCGCCTCGTGCAAATCGACGAGCGCGCGCACGTCGGCGGTCGGCGTGAAGAGCGTGTCGGCGTCTTTGAACTTCTCGCGGAAGGCTTCGATGACCTCGCGGCCGACCTCGTAGCAGCAGCCGAGCGCGGCGGGGCCGACGGCCGCGCGCACGTCACGCGCCTCGGTGCCGAACTCGTCGCGCATCATCGCGAGCGCGCGCACGACGATCTCGGCGAGCGTCCCGCGCCAGCCGGCGTGAACCGCCGCGCACGCGCCGGTGCGCGCGTCGCCGAGGAGGACGGGGACGCAGTCGGCGGTCTTGACGCCGAGCAGCACGCCCGTCAAATTCGTCGCCAGCGCGTCGCAGCGCTCGCTCTCGATGCGCGGGTCTTCGGGGTCACGAACGACGAGCACGTCGCTGCCGTGAACCTGCCAGCAGGCGGCGAGCTTCCACGCGCCACCGAGCGTCGAGACGAAGCGGCGGCGGTTCTCGCGGATGTTCTCCGCCGCGTCCTGGTCGAAGCCCGCGAGGTTGAGCGCAGCCTCGGGGAAAGGGCTGACACCCCCGCCGCGCGTCGAGAAGGCGTTCGGGAAGCCTTCGCGTTCGAGCGGGTAGCAGGCGAGCGCGCGCACGCCCCCGACGCCTGCGCGCCAGCCGAAGCCGGCGCGCTCCAGTTCCGTCTCAGCCGTGATAGTCTCCATCGGGATAGACATTATCGAAATCCGCCGCGTGCGTGAAGTGCTCGCGCGCACGCCGCGCTTCCGCGAGCGCGTCTTCACCGAAAGTGAGCGCGCCTACTGCGACTCGCGCGGCGCCGCGTCCGCGCAGCACTACGCCGCGCGCTTCGCCGCCAAGGAGGCGGCCTTCAAGGCGCTCCGCACGGGCTGGCGCGACGGCCTCTCGTGGCACCACGTCGAGGTCGCCCCGGACGAGCTGGGCGCGCCGCTCCTCCAACTCTCCGGCCACGCGCGCGACCTCTTCGAGCACCTCGGCGCCACACACGCGCACCTCTCGCTCTCGCACACCGCCGAGCACGCCGTCGCGCAAGTTCTCTTCGAGCGGCGGCCGTAAGCGTCGAGACGGGGCGGGCGGTATAAGAAGGGGGATGAGAGACAACGCGCCTCTCATCCCCCTTCGACCCTTTCGAGACTTGAATCGTCCCCCGCCTCAGTCCCGCCAGTCGTCCGCTCGCTTGGGCGCGATTTTCATGTCGTTGGTCAGGCGGCGTCGGCCGTCGCGTCCGACCTCGACGCGCGTGGCGCGGGGCGGTTCCGCGCGTGCGGGTAACTCACCTTCCGACATTTCGGGCGGCCTCGTGACCGCGGCGTCCGCCGGGACGTAGGACGTGCGCGCGGCGCGCGATTCGTAGGAGACGACCGACGGCGCTTCCAGTTGCGCGGTCGGCGTCAGAGCCGTGTACTGCGGCGCGGAGGCGGCGAGCGCCATCAGCCCCCAGGGGTCGCCGTGGAGCGAACACTCGTGGTCGGGGACGAAGGCGGGCGCGAGCGCGACGCGCTCGCGCTGCGGGCAGGAGGGCGAGGCCGCGAGCCCCGTCTCCGGGTCCACGTCGACGAACGTGACCGACGCGGGGCGCGCGAACTCCTCGCCGCCGAGCTCCGGCCTCAGCTCGACCGCGCGCCGCACGAACTCCGTCCACGCGGGGAGCGCCGCGTCCGCGCCCGTCAGCTCCAACTCTTCGCCGTCGTCGAAGCCGACCCACACGACGCAGACGAGGCCCGGCGTGTAGCCCGCGAACCACCCGTCGCGGCTGGTGCCGGTCTTGCCCGCGACGGCCGTCCCCTTGAAAGCCCCGCGCGCGGAGCGCGCCGTCCCGCGGTCGACGACGGCCGAGAGCATGTCGGTCAGCATGTAGGCGGTCGCGGGCTTCAAGACCTGCGCGGGCTGCTCCTGCCGTCCGTCGCCCGAGCCGGCGTCCGGTGCGCCGTCAACGCGCAGGACAGGGTCGGGGCGCGCGACGCGGCCGCCGGAGGCGAAGGCCGTGTACGCGGTCGCCACTTCGAGCGGCGTCGCCTCATTCGTGCCGAGCGCCATCGAAGGGTAGGCGTGCGGCCTGGGGAGGCCGAGCCTTTCGGCGAGCGCCGCCACGCGCGTCAGCCCCACGCGCATCGCCGCGTCGACGGTGACGACGTTGAGCGAGCGGACGAGCCCCGTGCGCAGCGTCACGTCGCGCATCGAGAACCCGCCGCCGTAGTTGGCGGGGCGGTAGCGCGAGCGCACGTCGTAGGTGAACTCGCGCGGCGCGTCCGCCGAGAGCGTGAGCGGCGAGACGCCGGACTCCAGGGCGGCCGCGAAGACCACGGGCTTGAAGACCGAGCCGGGCTGGCGGCGCGCGTCGGTCGCGCGGTTGAGCTGCGACTCGGCGTAGGACGTGCCGCCGACCATCGCCAGCACCCGGCCGCTGCGCGGGTCTAAGGCGACGAGCGCGGCCTGCGGCCTGCGCCTGCCCTTGAAGACTTTTTCCAGCCGCTCGACCTGACGGCCGACCGCCTCTTCGGCCGCGCGCTGCAAATCCAAATCGAGCGTGGTGTAGACGCGCAGGTCGCGCCCCACCTGTGCCTCCGGGTCGGCGAAGCGCGACTCGACGGCGCGACTCACGTAGTCGATGAAGTAGGGCGCGATGGCGTCGGCGCGTTCGAGCGGCGCGACGCGGACGGGCTCGCCCGACGCGGCGCGCGCCTCCTCGGCCGTCACCGCGCCGTCGCGGAGCATCGCCATGAGCGCCGTGTTGCGGCGTTCGCGCGCCGCCTCGGGGTGGCGGTCGGGCGCGTAGCGGCCCGGACTCTGAATCATGCCGGCGAGCGTCGCCGCCTCGGCGAGCGTCACGTCCTTCAACTCCTTGCCGAAAAAGACGCGCGCCGCCTGACGCACCCCGCGCACGGCGATGGAGCCGCGCTGCCCGAGGTAAATCTCGTTGCAGTAGAGCGCGAAGATGTCCTCCTTCGACATCCGACTCTCAAGCACCGTGGCGACGGCCGCCTCGCGGAACTTGCGCCGGAGCGTGCGCTCGGGCGTGAGGTAGGTGTTCTTGACGAGCTGCTGCGTGATGGTCGAGCCGCCCTGCTTCAGCTCGCGCGAGTCGTCGCCCCAACTGAAGGCCGCGCGCGCGACGCCCCACAGGTCTACCGCGCCGTGCTCGAAGAAGCGGCGGTCTTCGACCGAGAGGACGGCGCGCCGCAGCACCTCGGGTATCTCGGAGTAGGTGAGCGCGGAGCGCTCGCCCGTCTTTTCGCCGGCCTCGACGGTGAGCGGCTCGGGCGCGAGCGTGTAGGAGTCGAGCGCCGCGCCGTCGCCGGCGAGCCCGGCGACGCGGCCCCGGCGGTCGAACTCGACGCGCACGGTCGAGACCGCCTGCGCGACCGCGCCGTCCGAGTCTTCGGACGGGAAGATTTCGACCGCCGCCTCTTCGACGCGGAAGCTGCCGTTCCAGACGCGGCTCGCGGCCTCGCCCTCGACGTAGCCGGCGCGGCGCAGAATCCCGGCGAGCCCTTCGGCCGTCAGACGCTGCCCCCCGCGCAAGGTGCGCGGCGCGGCGTAGAGTCCGGCGCGGCTCGTCAGGTAGCCCGAGGCCAGGCGCCCGTCAACGACTTTCGAGTAGTGTGAGTAGAGGTAAGCGAAGGCGGCCGCCGTGGCGACGACCGCGGCCAACAGGAGCGCGCCCGTGAGGCGGAGCATTCGCCGCAGCAGACGCCCGCGCCGCGCGCCCGCGCCGGCGTGACCCGCGTCGCGGTAGAGCCGCACGCGGCGGAAGCGCCGGCGCGCTCCGGCGCGCGCCACCTCGTCCGCCTCGGCCGTCTGAATCTCTTGCGCCATTCGGTCTCGGAGCCCGCCCGACACACCCGTCCCGGCGCGTGCGCAGGCACACGCACGCCCGTCGAGGGCCGTTCAAAGTCCCTTCCGTGTGCGGGAAGTAAACGACTAATCGTCACCGGTTTCTTGTTCCGGGGGGGGCGGGGAGAAGCCCCCCGCGGGAACCTCCACGTCTTGCGCTTGCGCCGCCTCAGCCGAACATCATCGAGAACGCGGCCGTCGAGACGGCGAGCGTGATCATCGTCATGATGAGCGCGAGGAGCTTTACGAAGCTGTCGGCTATCTCTTTCATCGGTCTTGCCTCCCCCGTGTACTTAACTGCCTGTGTCCGCCGGGGCACATTGCAACGACCATGCCGGCATCACGGCCGACGCGTGACGCGCAAAACTTCCCTGCTTTAACGACTTTAAAATTCGCGCCCGCCGGCGCGCGCGCCTGCTCGCCCGCTTTCGGTACGGAAGCGGCGGTGCGGTCGGCGGGTTTCGCGTTTTGAAACGAGTCAGGGGGAGCGAGGCTTTAGTCCTTCGCGGGCTGGCGCGCGCGCGGGCGGCGGAAGTTGAACCAGCCGGGCTCGTCTTCGGGCTGGGGTTCGAGCAGCTCTTTAATGGCCGGCATGGCGTCGCGCGCGGCCTCGACGCCCGCGTCGATGAACTCGTCGGCGCGCGTCATCTCGTCCCAGCGCATGTGTCCGACCGCGGGGCTGAGAACGACGTCGGCGAGCTGGCGCTGGTGCTGCGCGGCCGTGCGCTGGACGACGAGCATCGACTGGAGCAGGACGCCCAGGACCGACGCGGGCGGCCCCATGAACTTCGCGCCCTCGCTGTTGACGTCGACGGCGACGACCACCTCGGCGCCGAGCGCGCGCACGACCGAGACCGGCAGGTTGGCGACGAGGCCGCCGTCCACGAGCTGCCGCCCCTTCTCGTCCGTGACGGGGACGTACCAGCCGGGGATGGCGCAGCTCGCGCGGATGGCGAAACCGAGGTCGCCCTCGTCGCGCATGACGACGGCCGCGCCGGTCTGGAGGTCTGTGGCGACCGCCGCGAACGGCGTGGGCAGCTCCTCAAAGCGCGAGACGGGGAAGCGCTCGCGGACGTACTGCTCCAGCGCCGCGTTCGTCTGGACGCCGAGCCTTGAGACGGTCATCCGGCCGAGGTCGCGCCAGCGGAGCGTCCGCCCTATCTGCTCTATCTCCCCGACCGGCATCCCCGCCGCCAGCGCGCCGCCGACGAGCGCGCCGGCCGAGGTGCCGGCCACGCAGTCGAAGCGGACGCCGTGCTCTTCGAAGACCTTGAGCACGCCGACGTGCGCGAGGCCCCGCGCCGCGCCGCCCGAGAGCGCGAGCCCGAGCCGCGGCCGGTTCGACGAGATGTGCGCCGTCCGCCTCATACAAAGCGATTGGGGTTCAGGGGTTGGGTGGCGTGGAAGACCTATTGCTCGGGGGGGCGGTCCTGCCGGCTCCGGCGCCCTGCCCACCGCCCCCGCGCAGGAGGCCGTCGGCGAGCGACTCGTCGAGGAAGGTTATCTGCGCGGCGTCGCGGGAGCTTTCGAGGAAGGCGTCGGTCTCGGACTCGACCTTGCGCTCGACCAGCTCGGCCTGCACCTGCTCGTAGACGGCCTTCAGCTCGGGGACGATGGCGCCGGGCGACTGGCGGCGGCGGCGCGGGACGAAGACGTCCTTGTAGTAAGCCTCGACCTCCTGCGGGGTGACGACGGTGAAGGAGCGGAAGCGGAAGTCGAGGTACTTCACCATGTCGATGCGCTCGTGGATGATCTCGCGCAGCTGCGCGGCGGTCAGCCCCGTGCGCTCCAGCCGGCTCTGAAACTCCTGGCGCGAGGGGAAGCGGTTGGCGAGCTCGGCCTCGGCCCTCTTCAGCTCCTCCTCGTCGGCGTGGACGTGCGGCAGCTTGTGGGCCTCATGGATGACGAGCCGCTGGTCGATGAGCAGTTCGAGCGCGCGGCGCAGGTCTTCGCGGCGCGGGCTGTCGAGCGGCACGCCGGGCTGGAGCGCGAGCTGCCAGAGCAGGTCGGAGTACGTGATCAGCTCGCTCCCGTTGACGACCGCGACCATCCGGTCGACGACCTCGCCGCCGCCGGCCGCCGGGGTCTGCGCGCGGGCGCCCTGTGCCAGAGTGATGACGAAGATCGCGGTCAGCAGTCGCTTCATGCTCTCGAACCTCAGAACGTCTGCCCGAAGCGGAAGTGTATCTGGTTGTTCTTCAGGCGGTGGATGGCGGTCGCGCCGCCGAACTGCGGGACGACGAACTCGGGCGGGTTGAGCAGGTAGGCCCAGTCCGCGCCGATGGAGCCGAGCGGCGTCTTGAGCCTGAGTCCGAGGCCCACCGTGTGCGTCCACCTCTGGCACGAGTTCGGGTCGCGCCCGGCCTCGCAGCGGCCGGGGCGGAAGAGGTCGCCGACGCGGTCGAAGACGTTGCCGCCGTCGTAGAAGGGGACGGCCTGGATGTTGCGCGTCAGCGCGACGCGCGCCTCGAGGTTGATGACCGCCACCGCGTTCCCGCCGATGGGGACGGTGAAGGGGTTGACCGCTACGGGCACGCCCTCGCGGTCGCGGAACGTCCCGCACGGCTGGAGGAACTCGGGCGGCGGGTGTGTGTTCGTGACGGGGCCGGGCTGCGGCCCGAACGTGCAGAAGGGCGCGACGGCGCGCGGCCCCGCCTCCTCGAAGCTGAAGCCCCTCAGGGAAGTCGCGCCGCCCGCGAAGAAGCGCTCGCTGATGGGGAGCCGGCGGTCGGCGTCGTCGACCGCGCCGTTGCCGTTGCGGTCGCGCGTCTGGAAGAGGCTGGCGAGCCCGAGCTGCACGCTCGCCGCCAGCACCGTGTCGCGCAGGCGCCCGATGGCGTGGTAGCGCTGGTACCTCACGTTGAGCTTGCTGAAGGAGAGGTTGCCGCCGAGCGCGCGCGCCGCGAGCGCGTAGTCGACGGTGAGGAAGTCGCCGCGCGTCGGGTCGAACTGGCGGTCGCGCGTGTCGCGCGCGAGCGAGGCGCCGAAGCGCGAGAGGCGCACGCCCTGGTCGGGCCGCAGCATGTTGGCGATGAGCAGGCTCTCGATGTTGAAGAGACGCACGTCCTCGTAGTTGTAGCGCAGGAAGAGGGTCGTGCGCTTGCGCTGCGCGCCCGCGGCCGTCAGCTCCAGCTCCAGGTCGCGCTGCGTCTCGAGGTTGACGCTGAAGCGGTTGATGGACGGGCCGGCGGTGCGCCGGCCGAACTCGTCGACGAGCTCGCCCTCCTCGTCGAAGCGCTGGACGATGCCGTTGGTGCCGCGGTCGATGGTCGTGCGGAAGAAGCGCGTCACGCTCGTGTCGCGCTGGTACTGGACGGAGAGCGCGAGCGGCGCGAACTCCTTGACGCCGTAGCGCCGGAAGCGCGGGTCGAAGTACTCGACGCGCGCGAGCTGCTGCTGCTTGCTGAAGCGCGTGCGGATGGCGCCCTGCCGGAGCTTGCCGAAGAGGTTGGTGTTGCGCACCTCGAACCCGCCCAGCGCGCCCGTGTCGGTCGAGAAGCCGACGATGTACTCGGTCGTCAGGCTCTTGCGCTCCTGCACGTCGATGATGACGTCGCGGCGCTTGAAGCCGCCGGGGCCGTCGGGCGCGGGCTCGGTGCGGATGAGCACCTGCCGGAACGCCTCGGCCGTGTTCAGCAGCACGCGCTCGCTCTCGGCGAGGTCGTCGCCGCGCAGCACCTCGCCCTCGCGCAGCGGGATGGCTTCGAGCACCGCCTCCTTGCGCGTCCGCACCACGCCGTTGACGTAGATTTGGTTGATGAAGAACTTGTCCGACTCGCTTATCTGGTAGACGAGCCGCACCTGCTCGTCGCCGCCGGCGGCCGCCGGCAGCTCGTCGAGTGAGACGTCGACGGCGGCCTCGATGTAGCCGTGGCGGACGTAGTGCGAGCGCATCCGCTCGCCGTCGGCGCGCGCGGCCGTGCGCGAGTAGGGGCCGCCCACGATGAGGCAGCCCTCTTCGGGCGGGGCCCCGGCCGGCACGCCGTCGCGCGACGCCGTGCCGGCCTCGCAGCGCGCGCCGCGCAGCTGCTCGGCGGTGTAAATCTGGTTGCCGCGCGTCTCGACGCCGGCGACGCGCGTCAGCGGCCCCTCGGTGACGGCGAAGGTGATGATGAGGTTGTCGCTCTCGAGCGTGACGCCCTGCCGGACGGAGACGGCGGCGCGGCGGTAGCCCATGTCGCGCAGCCGCGCCTCGACGAGCCGGCGGTCGCGCTCCAGCGCGTCCTCGCTCGTGTAGCCGCGCCCGTAGCCGAGCAGCGGGACGATGGCGAAGACGTTGGCGGTCTGGCTCCGCAGGTCGGCGTCCACGTCGGCGACCGCCAGCCGGTCCGTCCCCTCGATGCGGATGTCCGTGAGCTTGAAGCGGCGGCCGCGCTCGACCTCGTAGGTGATAGAGACGTTGCTGTTGGCCAGCTCGTCGGGGTTGAGCAGCTCGCAGGGGTCGGCCTCGACGCCGAGCGCGTCGGGCTGCGGCGCGAGCGGCGGCGTGACCGAGCAGACCGCCGTCACGTCGGCGAAGAAGTAGCCCTCGCCCTGGAGGCGGTTGCGTATGCGCCGCCGCCCCTCCTCGATGGCCGAGTAGTCGATGGTGCCCTCGCGCTCGATGGGGAGCAGCTCGCGCCGGCGCTTCTCCTTCAGCTCGTAGCCGGTGACCTCGACCTTGACGCGCGGGCCGACGCTCCCCTTGAGCGTGACCGTGATGCGGTTGGCGGCCGAGTCCAGACGGATGTCGGGCTCGTCCAGGCGCGGGGCGAGGTGGCCGGCCTCGATGACGGCGCGGCGCACGCGCGAGACGTCCTCGCCGAGCGCGGCCTGCGTGAACTGCTCGCCCGGCTGGAGCTTCAGCTCGCGGCGGACGGCGGCGAGCGCCGCCGCGTCGAAGCCCTTGACGTCTATCTGGAACGATTCGAGCGTGGTGGGCGCGCCCGGCCGCACGTCGAAGACGACGGTGGCGCGCGTCCGCGTCGGGTCGAGGCGCCGGTCGTAGGAGACCTCGGCGCGGTAGAAGCCGCGGTCGTGGAGGTAGGCGACGATGGCCTCGGCGTTCTCGCGCAGCGCGGCCTCGGTGAGCCGCTTGCCGGGTTCGAGCAGCGTGACGCGGGAGCGCAGCTCGTCCTCGCCGACGCCGGCGCGCGGCACGTCGGCGATCTGGAATTCGACGCCCGCGACCGACACCTGCGGCCGGAAGAGGAAGCGGAGCGCGACGCGGGGCCGGCCGTCGGCGCCGCCGCCCGCGGCGTCGCGCGCCTCGACGCGCGCGTCGGCGACGCGCCCCGTGTCGAAGAGCGCCTGCAAAGACTCGCGCACGAGCACGGCCGAGAAGGCCGCGCCGGCCGCGACCCTCAGGCGCGCGCGCAGCTCGCCGAGCGCGGCCTCGTCGACCGTGGCGTCCTCGACTTCGAGCGTGACGCTCTCGATCGTCCGCCCCTCGTACCGGCTCAGGTCGGGCGCGAGGCGCGGCCCGCCGCCGTTGCCCGCCCGCGCGCCCGAAGGCGCCAGCAGCGGCAGCAACGCGAGAGCCAGGAGTAAGACCCGCTTGATAATCACAGCAGTCAGTAGTCAGTAGTCAGTAGTCAGTAGAAAAACCTTCTTTAGCAAATCGTCCGTGAGTCAGCGTCAAGGGCCGTAACGCGGAGCGCTACCGGCTACTGACTACTGTCTACTGTCTACTCCCCTTCAATACCTCTTCCTGAAGCGCAGCTCGAAGTTGAAGTTGTTGCTGCGCGAGCTGAGCGTGTCGGTCGAGCCCTGCTGGTACTGCGCGATGAACGACAGCCGGTCGCTGACGCGGTACTCGACCGCGACGACCTGGTTGGACTCGCCCGTGACGTTGGTCGAATAGGTGATGGCGAGGTTGCGGTTCACCTGCCGCCCCACGGTCAGCCGCGCCGTCGGGCTCTGGCCGGCGCGCCCCGCGATGACCGGGTCGAACTCGAAGCGGTTCAGGCCGAAGAGCTTGTCGGTCGCCCTCTGCACGGGCGCGTTGATGAGCGTGTCGGTCAGAAGGCTGGTCGCCGTCCCCAGCCCCGTCTGCGCCAGGGTCGACGCGCCCTCGGGCCCGCCCGAGAGGTTCCCCGTCGTGATGAGCGCGATGACGTCGGCCTGCGGCAGCGGCGGGTCGGACGTGGCCGTCGTCGTCAGACCGCCCGAGAGCGGCCCCGACATCGTCACCATCACGCGGTAGCCGCGGATGTCGGACTGCGCCTGGAGGTTGACGACCGGCGGCGCCTCGACGCGCGGCGGCAGGTCTACGGTGGCGCGCAGAATCTCGTAGCGGTCGTTGCGGAAGGCCACGGTGCCGCGCGTCGCGGTGATGCGCCCCGAGGTGACCGGCGCGTCGATGGGCCCCTGCACGCGCAGGTTGAGCGAGCCGACCATGTCGGCGAGGTTGTTGCGCACGACGAGCGCGTCCTGCCCCTGGATGGTCAGGTCGAGCGTCGTCGGCCCGAGCAGCCCGACGCCCCCGCCCGCGCCGCCCCCGCCGCCCGACGTGATGGGCACCTCGTTGCGCCGGTCGATGAGGTCGGCGAGGTCGATGTCCTCGGTGATCTCGGTGCGGCGCACCCTGACCGTGCCCGAGGCGATGACGCCCTCGGCGCCGCCGCGAATTTCGAGCGAGGCGTCGGCGGTCGTGGGCAGGTCGCCGAGGAAGGACGGCAGCGTGACGAAGGCGGCCGCCGGCACCGTCACGTTCTCGCCGCGCGCGACGACGCGGAACTGCGTCGGCTCGAAGCCCGAGAGCAGCGCGCCGCCCGTCACCGAGACGCGCCCGCCGCCGAGGCGCCCCGTCAAGGATTCGATGTTCGCCTGGTTCGAGTTGAACCGCACCGTCCCGTTGACGTCGGTCGCCGTCAGGCGCTCGTTCGAGAGCAGCACCGCGAGCGACACGCCCTGCACCGAGGCCGTGCCCGTCACCTGCGGCTGCTCGAAGCTGCCCGAGACGCCCGCGGCCACGCGCGCCACGCCCGACATGAAGAAGTTGCGCCGCGCCGAGGAGAGCACGCGCAGGTTGAGGTCGCCGTTGACGGTCAGGTTCTGCCGCCCGCCCGCGCCGAGCGCGGCGGTGCCGCCGAAGACGATGTTGGTGCCGGGGCCGGTGAAGCGCGTCCGCTCGAACGTGACCTCGTTGGGCTTGAAGGTGACGACGAGCGGGCTCTCGGCCGTGAGCGGCACGTCCTCGACCTGCACGGACAGCTCGGAGAACTCCGCGCGCCCCGTGATGGCGCCGGCCGCGAAGGCGCCCTCCTCGTCGAGCAGGTCGCCCGAGGCGCGGATGGTGCCGGCGGCGCGCCCGGTCACGCGGACGTTCGGGTTGTTGAGCAGCGCGGCGAAGAGCGGCGTCAGGTCGGCGCCGGTCAAGGTCGTCTCGACCGTCACCGGCAGATTCTCGCCCGCGAGGTCGAGCGTGGCGCGGACGACCTGCGGCCGGCCCAGCAGCCCCGTCGTCAGCTCGGCGACGAACCGCTGGTTCTCGTCGATGCGCCCGGTGAGCGTCAGCTCGCCGGCGGGCTGGCCGTTGACGGTCACGTCGCGGCCGCTCGCGTTGACCTCGGCCTTGAACTTGGCGAGGTCGAGCGGGTTGCCCGAGAGCGTCGCGTCGAAGTCGGCCTTGCCCGAGAGCGCCGGCAGCCCCCGCGCGCCGAAGAGCGCCGTGACGAGATTGAGTTCGACGTTCTTCCCCTCGACGCGGAAGTTCTCGACCGTCGGCACCGTGATGCCGCCCGCGCCGCCGATGCCCGCCTTGACGAAGGCGATGTTGCCGGCCGCCGTGATGCTCCCGTCGCCGAGACGCACGTCGAAGGCGTCGAGCTTGACGTTCGAGCCGCTGAAGCTGGCGCGCGCGACTATCTCGTCGTAGCCGGTCGAGCCGATGCGGCCGGCGGCGACGCGCAGGTCGGCGCTGCCCTCCATCGCGCCGGGGTAGCCCTTGACGCTGACGTTCCCGGAGGCCGGCCCCATCCCCGAGAGGTTGCCGACGAGCGCGGCGGTCGTGCCCGTCGGCGTCCCCGCCGGCTGGCCGCCGAGGCCGAGCGCCTCAAGCAGGTTCCCGGCGTTGACGTTCTCGAGCGTCGCGTCGAACGAGACGTTGTTCTCGCCCGCGCGCGGGACGACGGCCCTGAAGGTCACGCCGCCGCCGTCGGGCTCGGCCAGACGGCCGTTCTCGATGCTCGTCTCGGTCGCGTTCGACGCGATGTCGGCCGAGAGCGCGCCGAGGTTGCGCCCGCGAAGGTTGAGCGACTGTAGCTCGAAGCGTCCGTTGACGACGGGCGCGTCGAGGTCGCCGGTCACGCGGCCGTTGAAGCGCAGGTTTCCGGCGAGCGAGGCGTCGAGGCTCCTGATGTTGTCCTCGAACGCCGCGAGCAGTCCCGTCGAGAGGACGACCGCCTGGAGCTCCGAGGCGTCGGTCGAGTTGAGGTTGACGGCGAGGTCGGAGCCGCCCTGGAACGAGAAGCGCCCCGTGGCCGTCAGCTCGGTCGCGCCCGCGCGCAGGTCCGCGCGCTCGATGTCGAAGACGCCGCGGTCGGCCACGAGCGCCAGACGCCCCGTCAGCGGCGTGCGCGCAGACTCGTCGCGCCCCGTCGCGCCCTCGAAGGTCGCGTCCACGCGCCCTGTGGCTACACGGAAGTTGGTGCCGGGGAAGCGCAGGTCAACCGTGCCGGTCGCCGCGCCCGTGAGCGGGACGGCGTTGCCCGAGACGATGGCGAGCAGGCCGCCGGCGTCAACGCCCTCGAAGGAGGCGCGCACGCTCGACGTGGCGCGGCCGTTCGTGGCGACGGTCGCGCTGCCGCGCGCGCTGCCGTTGAAGAGGTCGGCGACGAAGTCGTTGAGCTGTATCTGCTCGTTGGTCGCCACAAGGCCCGCGCGCGCCCGCCCCATCTTCAGCTCGCCGAGCACGCCGCCGCCCAGACTCAAGTCCGCGCTCGCGCGGTAGCGCCCGCCCGGC
>JAIVJI010000085.1 GCA_020200135.1 Acidobacteriota bacterium
GCCAAGCACGATGCCGAGGACGCCGAAGACCTGGAGGCCGCCGAGCACGGAGAAGAAGACGAGCAGCTCGTGCAGGCGCGTCCTCTCGCCGACGAGCTTCGGCCGCAGGAAGTTGTCGACGCTGCCGATGAAGAGCCCGCCCCACAGCGCCAGCGCCAGCGCCTTACCCCAGTGACCCGTGAGACCCAGGTAGATGGCCGCCGGCACCCACACGAGGAAGGCGCCGAGCATCGGGATCATCGAGAGGAAGATCATCACGACGCCCCACAGCAGCGGCGACGGCAGCCCCAGCGCCCAGAAGGCCAGCCCGCCGAGCACGCCCTGGATGACGGCGATGACGAGCACGCCGTAGACGCTCGCCGAGATGACCTCGCCCGTCCGGTCGAAAATCTCGCGCGCCTTCTCGTCGCTCAGCGGCACCATCTCGTAGGCGGCCGCGCGCAGACGCTCGCCGTCGCGGAAGAGGTAGTACATCGTGAAGATGACGAAGAAGACCTCGACGACGAAGCCCACGAAGCCGCCGACGAAGCCGAGCGTGCGCGCGGCGATGGCGCCGCTCACGCCCTTCAGGCGCTCGGCGATGAACTCCTGCGAGGCGAATTTGTTCAGGTCGACGTACTGCCCCAGCCAGCGCACGACCGGGCCGAGGTATGGCGAGTTGGGGTCGAGCAGGCCGGCCGCGGCGCCCGCCGCGCCGCCCGTGCCGTCCGGCTTCGGCTGGAGCATCTGCGCGAAGTTCGCCATCTCGTTGACGACGGCGAAGGTGAGCAGCGTGAGCGGGACGAGGATGACGACGATGACGAGCAGGCAGGAGAGCACGGCGCTCCAGCCGGGGCTCCCGACGCGCGCGTGTATGCGCCTGTGGACGGGGAAGAAGACGATGACGAGGACGACGGCCCAGAGCACCACCTCGACGAACGGCCGCAGCATCGACCAGCAGAGGTAAAGCGCCACCACGGTCGCCGCCAGCAGCCCGAACCAGCGCACCTGTCTGCCCCTCGGCTCAGCCCAATCTCCCATAGTCCGCACACTTTACCACAGCCCCGCGCCCCGCCTTTTCAAAATCCTGTCACGGAGCGTCGTGGAATAATTACGCCGCGCGAGTAATTTTGCCCGCAAAGGCGCGCGTGCTAACATTCAGCCGCGACAGACGCGCGTGCTCCCGTAGCTCAGTCGGATAGAGCATCTGCCTTCTAAGCAGAGGGTCGCAGGTTCGAGTCCTGCCGGGGGTATTTGGGGGCCGGCCAACTTGTCAGCGCGAGGGCGCGGTTGGTAGTATGAGTCTCACATTCGTTTCCCCCTCGTGGCGGCTATAGCTCAGTCGGTTAGAGCGCCTGACTGTGGATTAGGAGGCCGTGGGTTCGAGCCCCACTAGCCGCCCCACCAAATTTCTGGTAACGCCCGGCCGGCGGCTGTCGGCCGCGCCTCATCCCTTTAAAAAGCTGAAGGCTTCCTCGAAGATGAAAGTGCCGCAGTTCACGCTCTTCGGATTCAGGCGACCGCGCGAGGTCGTCGGCTCCGCGCTCGGCAAGCTGGAGAAGACGGTGATGGAGGAGGCCTGGCGGCGCGGGCGCGTCCGGGCGAGCGACATCTTCCGCGCCTTCGGCGAGCGCACCGCCTACACGACCTGGATGACGACGCTCGACCGGCTCTTCAAGAAGGGGCTGCTCGCGCGCGAGAAGGAGGGGCGCGCCTACCTCTACTCGCCGCGCGTCACGCGCGAGGAGTTCGAGCGCGGCGTGGCCGAGGACGTGCTCGGCGATTTACTCGACCGGAGCGGCGGGGCCGAGCCTCTGCTCGCCTGCATCGTGGACGCCGTGAGCGAGCACGACCGCGCGCTCCTCGACGAACTGCAGCGGCTGGTCGAGGAGAAGAGGCGCGAGCTGCGCGGGCGGGAGTGAACGGCCTTGTATCTGCTGCTCGGGACATGCCTGGCACTCTCCGCGCTCCTCGCGCTCAACGCCTTCGCCTCGGCGCTGGCCGGGCTGGCGTGGCGCGCGCTCGCGCCGCGGGTCGCGCATAAGCCGGCGGCCGTGCGCGCGCGTCTGCTCTTCTCGCTGCGCGTGTCGCCGCCGGCGCTCGCCGCCGCGCTGGTCTTCGCGCTGCTCCTCCCCGCGTACCTCCTGCACGAACCGCACGACACCGAAGAGACGGTCGGGGCGAAGCTCCTGCTGCTCGCCGCCGTGTCGGCGGCCGGGGTGCTTTTGGCCTTCTGGCGCGTCGCGCGGACGTGGCTCGCGACGCGGCGGCTCGTGCGCGACTGGATGCTTCACGCCGAGCTGTTCGGGGCCGAAGGCGTGCGCGTCCCGGCCTACCGCATACGCCACCGTTTCCCGGTCATCGCGGTCATCGGCGTTTTGCGGCCGCGCCTGTTCGTCGCCTCGCAGCTTTTCGACGCACTCACGCCCGGCGAGCTTTCTTCGGCGCTGGCGCACGAGCGCGGGCACGTCGAGGCGCGCGACAACCTGAAGCGCGCGGTGCTGCAGGCCGGGCAGGACGCGCTCCTGCCACTGGCCCCGCTCGGGCGCTCTCTGCGACGCGAGTGGCAGCACGAGTCGGAACTGGCGGCGGACGAGTTCGCGGCCTCTGCGGGCCCGGCCGCCGCGCTCGACCTCGCCTCGGCGCTCGTCAAAATCTCGAAGCTGATACCCGCCGGCGCGACGCCGACGCTGCCCGCCGGCGCGCACCTGCTCGGCGCGGGCGACGGCGACGGCCTCTCGCGCCGCGTCCGCGCGCTCCTGCGCCTGTCTTCGTCGCCCGAGTCGGAGCGTGCGTCGAAGAGGCTTCACGCCTCGCGTCCGCTGAGGGCCGCACTGTGTCTCGCGCTCTGCGCGGCGGCCGCGCCCCTGCTCACGCACCCCGAAATTCTGCGCGCCACACACGCGGCCATCGAGCACGTCGTCGAGCACCTCAGTTGAGTCGGCGCGCGCCTTCGAACTCCCTCCCATTCCCCTGAAGACCAGAGTCTCCGGCAGCCCGGGCGGCGAGGGCGGGGCAACTACGGCGGCTGGTAGTAGCTGGCCGCAACGTTTAACTTCGAGTCGTTCGGACAGGCGTTCCGTCTTCACGAAAGCAGTCAGCCGAGCCGCCTTGCCGGGCGGGCGTGCCCGCCGGGGCGCGGCCGTGTTCGGCACGGCGACGCCGCGACAAAGTTCACACAGGGGGTTTTATCGGATGAGGATGAAGGCGAGGCTGTTTGCAATCTGCCTGTGCGCGGTGCTTGCGTGCGCGCCGCCGCCGCGGGCGTTCGCGCGGCAGGGGTCGCAGGGGGTCGTCGAGGGCAGCGTGACGGACGCCTCGGGCGGCGCGCTCGCGGGCGTGCGAGTCCACCTCATGGACGCGCAGCAGGCGTTGGTCGCGGCGGGCGAGACGACGGCCGAGGGGCGCTTCCGGCTCGAACGCATCGCGCCGGGCACCTACGTCCTGCGCGCCTCGCGCGAGGACTTCGCCACGCGCCGCTTGCCGGTCGAGGTCTCCGCCTCTCAGGCGGCGACGCTCGCCGTCACGCTCGAAGTCGAGACGCTCGCCGAGCACGTCACCGTCACGGCCGAAGCCGGGCAGGTCGCCGACGCGCGCAGCACCGCGCAGCCCGTCAACGTCATCCCCGAGGAGGAGATTCTCCAGCGCGCGCCCGAGGTCGTCGCGCAGATCGTTGAAGAGGAGCCGGGCGTCAACCTCCAGCGCACGAGCCCTTCTTTGAGCGCGGTCTTCGTGCGCGGGCTGACGGGCCGCAACGTCGGCGTCTACGTGGACGGCGTGCGCTACACGACGAGCACGCAGCGCGGCGGCGTCGGCACCTTCTTCAGCCTGATAGAGCCTTCGAGCCTTGAGACGGTCGAAATCCTGCGCGGGCCGAACAGCTCGCAGTACGGCTCGGACGTGCTCGGCGGCGTCGTCAACTTCATCTCGCAGGCGCCCACCTACGGCGGGACCGACGGCGAGTGGCACGGCAACGCGAACGTCTTCTACACGTCGCCGACCAACGGCTTCGGCGGGAACACCCTGCTCACCTACGGCACGCGCAAGTACGGCCTGCTGCTCAACGCGAACGCGCGACGCATCAACCGCCTGCGACCCGCCGGGGGGCTCGACTCGCACGCGGCGGTGACGCGCTTCCTCGGCATCCCCTCGGACGTGCTGGGCGAGCGCCTGCCCGACACGGCGTTCACGCAGTACGGCGGGCTGCTGCGCGCCAGCTACAACCTCGACGACAAGACGCAGCTTCTCGCCAGCTACACGCGCAACCACCAGGACGGCGGGCGCCGCTACGACCAGCTCGCGGGCGGCGACGGCAACCTCATCGCCGACCTGCGCAACCTGATGACCGACCTCTTCTACGCGCGCGTCGTCAGGCAGGGTCTGGGCCTCTTCGACAACGGGCAGTTCACCTTCTCCTACAACGGGCAGCGCGAGGAGCGCGTCAACCAGGGCGGGCAGGGCAACCCGCTCGCCGCCGTCACCAACCAGCGCGAGCGCACCAACGTCCTCGGCTACAGCTTCCACGTGGACAAGCGCGCCGGCGAGCGCAACACGCTTACGCTCGGCGCCGACGTGTACCGCGACCGTGTCAGCGCCCCGGCCTTCACCACCGACCCGGCGACCCGCTCGGTGACGCCTTCGCGCCCGCGCATCCCGAACGGCGCGCGCTACCTCTCTTACGGCGTCTTCGCGCAGGACGTGTTCACGGCCGTCCCCGACCGCCTGCGCCTGAGCGGCGCGCTGCGCTACAGCGTCGCGTCCTACAGGTCGCGCGCGGAGAACGCGCCGGTCGTGGCGGGCAGGCCGCTCTTCCCCGACGACAGCGCGCGGTTCGGCGCCCTCTCGGGCCGCGTCGGCGCGGTCGTCACCGTCGGGGGCGGCTTCGACATCGCCGGGAAGTACGTGCGGGGCTTCCGCGCGCCCAACACGACCGACCTCGGCATCGTCGGCCTTGTCGGCACGGGCTTCGAGGTTGACGCGGCGACGGCCGCCGCGCTCGGCGGCTTCGTCGGGACGACTTCGGGGCCGGACGCCGTCTCGACCGGCATCCCCGTCGCGCCCCTCCGTCCCGAGAAGAGTGACAGCTTCGACCTCAGCCTCCGCTACACGCACGCGCGCTTCCGCGCCGAGCTGACCGGCTTTACGAACAAGCTCTCGGACGCATACTTCGACCAGGCGCTCGTCCTGCCGCCGGGCGCGGTCGGCCGGTTCCTGGGGACCGAGCAGGTAGTCAGTCAGAACGCCGACGGCCTCGTCTTCGTCGCGCTCGCCACCAGCCCCGTGCTCGTCCGCGTCAACTACGACGACGCGCGCTTCAACGGCGTCGAGTTCAACGCCGACGCCAGCTTGAGCAGCGACTTCACCGCCACCGGCAACTTCACCTACGTGCGCGCGCGCAGCCTGCTCAACGACCTGCCGCCGAACGTCGAGGGCGGGGTGCCGCCGGCCACTGGCTTCGTCTCCCTGCGCTACCAGCAGGGCCGGGGGTCGCGCTTCTTCGTCGAGGCTTACTCGTCTCTCGCCGCGAGGCAGGACCGTCTCTCCTCGCTCGACCTCGCCGACCGACGCACGGGCGCCGCGCGCTCGCGCGCGCAGATACAGAACTTCTTCCGGCGCGGGGCCTGCGCGCGCGGCGTGACGACGCCGGGGACGACCGGTCAGTGCGGCTCGGCCGGCGGCGTACTCGTCTCGACCGGCGAGACGCTGGCGCAGGTGCAGGACCGTTTGCTCCCCATCGGCGCCACCATCAACGGCGTGACCGTCGTCGACAACGACACGGACGTCCCGCTCTTCACACACCTCCCCGGCTACGGGCTGGTCGGCCTGCGCGGCGCCGTCCGCTTCGGCGAGCGCTCGGAGCTCTTCTTCGACTTCGAGAACATCGCCGACAAGCGGTACCGCGGCATCAGCTGGGGCGTGGACGGCGCGGGGCGCGGCGTCACGCTGCGCTACCGCTACAAGTTCTGAGTCCCGCGCGGCCGCAACGCGTTTGGCGAAAAAATGCAATGACAAGCCCGCCCCCGCTGTTCTATATTCAATGGGTGCTCTGAAAAATCAGAGCGCACATGCCCTTTCGAGCCGCGCACACGAAGTTCTCTCCCGCGTCGGCCGAAGCTCACCCGAGCATTTTCGAGGACGGGAACAACCGCGAACGACGCCCGCACATCTTTACCCGGTCGGGTCTGGAAAAAGTTCGCGTTTGATGTTAGTCTCCCGCTGCCAGCCCCGGACGCGGCTTAAACGCAGACGGCGGCCGGCGCTCTTCCCGTCCTTTTAATTAAGACTTACATCGGATGAATAGGCCGCAGAATCGCTACAGAAATCTTTCCGCAGGTCTGCCGACCGCGGGAAGCTTCCCCGCCCCTACGCGTGGCCTCATCGACTTCAAGGCCTTCTTAAAAACCCCAGCACAGAGGAACCCCCAATGTCTGCCAGTTCCCGACTCGTCCTGTCCGCCGCCCTGTTGATACTGCTTGCCGCCACGGCCTTCCCCCAGAAGCGCCTGTGCCCGAAGCCGCCGCCGTCGCCCTTCAAGCACGACGGCGAGATCGTCACCACCTTCGACTCCCGCGCCGGCGGGATGCGCACGACGCTCGAACACCCGCGCTCGCTGGGGCGCGGCGCGGACGCCTACTACCTCGCGGCCTCCTTCATGCACCAGAACACGAAGCGGCCGGGGACGCCGACGCTCGACCTCGTCATCTACTCGCCGTCGCCCGCCTCGCGCCTGGAAGCCGGACGGCAGCTCGTCCTCGTGCTCGACGGCCGTCCGCGCCCGTTCGGCGCTAACGCCGGCTTCCGCGCGCCGTCCGGCGGCGGAGGCGCCGTGCGGCTCTCGCTCTCCTACGCCGACGCCTCCGCGCTCGCGCACGCGCGCAAGGTCGCCGCGCAGATAGGCGGCGCCGAGGTCGAGTTGACCAACAACCACCTCGAAGCGCTCCGCGAGATGGTCAGCCTGCTCGCGCCCTCGCCCGGGCGCTGGCAGACCGCCGACGCCAGCGCCCGGTAAGGCGAAAGTTAAGAGGTTAAAAGTGAAGGGGGACGAGGGCCACGCTGGCCCTCGTCCCCCTTCACTTTTAACCTCCGCCCCTTTGCCGCCGCCCGGGCTAACGCGTGTAGCCTTTCGGGTGGATGATCTCGCCTTCGGCCATCCCGGCGACGACGCGCACCTTGTGGAAGCCCTTGTCCGGGTGCGTCGAAAGGTACGTGAGCGCGAACTGCCTGGAGAGCAGCGCGTCCACCTCGCGCAGGAAGTGGTCGAGGCTGAGGGGCGCGGCCGTGCCGTGGTAGAAGGCGCGCCCGCCCGTCTCCTCCGCGAGGCGGCTGAGCGCCCCCTGCCCGGTGGTCAATAGCGTCGTGTCGCCCCCGCCGACGCTCGGCGCGTAGATGGCGTGGACGGCCACGCCGAGACGCTGCGCCTCGTTGATGGTGCGCTGGAGGTCTACGCTGTTGGCCGGCGAGGAGTTGTTGAAGCCGCGCGAGATGTCTATGCCGTCGCTCAGCAGCAGCACGGCGCGGCGTCCGACCGGCTGAGACTCGAAGCGCTTGACGGCGTCGCGGGTCAGCGCGAAAGGGTTGTAGGGCGTCCCGGCCGTCGAGGAGAGCGGGATGCGCAGCGACTTCGCCGCGCGTTCGAGGTCGCCGGTGAACTTCTGCCGCACGCGCAGCGAGCCGGAACTCAGATACCCGACCATCACGCGCGACCCCGGCGGGAGCTTGCGGACGAAGCCCGCGATGCCCCTTATCTCGTTGCTCAGCGACGAGACGAGGTCGTCCTGGATGAGCACGGCCAGCGTCAGCGGCGAGCGCCCCGCCCCGCGCATGGCGAGTATCTCCTGGCGCTCCCCGTCCTCGAACACCTGCAGGTCTTCGAGGTAGCTCACCTCTGGCTGCTGCGCGCGCTCGGGCAGGCGCAGCGTCACGGGTATCGTCACCGCGCGCACGTCGCGCCGCAGCTCGTTGCGCCCGGCGCCCTCGCCCCTCTTCTGCGCGGCCGCCGTCGCCGCGCACGCGCAGACGAGCAGCGCCGTCAGTGCGGCCGGCGACGCCGCGGCCAATTTTCTGAACCTTCTTCTCATCGCCCCTCCTCGGGCCACCCTTCGACTCTCGCCTGGCTCTGCTATTATAGCCCCTCGGCCGTTCGAAACGTATGCGGGTCGGGCTCGGACGTTAACAACGTTCCGGGTGGAAGAACTTCGTCGCAGGGTGGTCATGGGCTTTGATGCACCTTTCGGCGAAAAAAGTTCGGCGGGAGAAAGACTTTGGGCGAGACTAAGCGGGGGAACAGGCTGACTCCGGGCGACCGCCTGACGGGCTGGATGCTGCGCTGGTCGCCGCTGCTCGTCTTCCTCGCGGTCACGCTGCCGCTGCCCGCCTACTTCTTCTTCCGCTACTTTACGGCGACCGAGAACCCGGGCGAGGAGCTGCTCGTCGCGCTCTCGTCGCTCGGCCTCTTCGCGGTCTTCGGGCTGGTCGCGGCCTTCGTCGTCTACGTGTACCGGCGCTTCTGGGAGAAGCGCCTGCGCGAGAGGCTGGCCGCCGACGGCGTCACCGCCGACGAGCTTTCCCTTTTCGCCCACGAGCTTTCGCCCGCGCAGCGCCGCGCGCTCCGCGAGATGGAGGCGCGACAGCCCTTACTCGCCGACGCGTACCGCGAGACGCTCGCCGCGCGCCTGACCGCCGCGCGCGTGCTCGCGCGAGCCGGGGGCGACGCCGAACTGGTCGAGCGACGCCTCCAGAGTGCCTCGGGGCTTCAGGCCGCGGGGCGCGCCGAGCTCGAAGAGAACCTGCACAAAGACCGCCTGCGGCTCGAACGCGTCCACAGCGAGGCCGACGAGCACTCGCGCGAGTTGGACGCGCGACTGCAAATGATCGAGGCCCTCGCCAGCCGCGACGCCAGCCAGGCCGAGACCGAGCTGGCGCTCAAACGACTCGGCTCAGTCCGCGAACACCGCCCGCTCACGCTCGACACTATCCGCGAGGAGCAGGAGGCGCGCGAAGAGGTCGAGCGGGAGCTGCGTCAACTTCCGAACCCGCCCGAGTCGCGCCCGGGCGTCTAGTGGAATCGAGGCCACACCGCCCTTCGCTACAAGCTCTTGAGCCGCTCCTCGAAATCCGCCAGCCGGTAGACGCCCGTCTCGACGCGCACGGCGAAACCCTCTTTAACCAGCGCGTGATTCCCACGCCCCGCGTCCACGCGCGAAAGCCCGGTCACCTTCGCCAGCTCGCCGGTCAGAGTCATCCCCGCGCCCTCAAGGTACGCGCGCGCCACCTCGCGCAGCGCCTCGTCCCGCTTCACCTTCCGCGAAAGCAGCTCCCCGAAGCGCCCCTCGGCTAGCGCCCAGATGTACGTGAACCAGGGCTCGTACAAGACCTCCTGTGGGATGACCTTCAGCGTCCGCTGCAACTCTTCGAGCGCACGCGTGAAGCGCGGCCGCTCCGTGACCTTCGACGCCTCGCGCAGGTCGGAGGTCGCCATCTCCCACTCCCTGCGCAAGACTCTCAGGACCGATCGCGCGTCGTCCGAGAGCGTCTTCGCCTCGTCCCTGCGCGCCACGCCCCACAGCGCGTTGAAGTGTGGCACGAGGCGCGGCGCGACGAAGGTCGCCCGGTTCTTCCCCAGTTTTGCGTAGTAGACGCGCCCGCGCCGCATCAGCTCGTCCTTCAAGACCCACGTCAGACTGCTCTCCGGGTCCTTCTGGACGTTGCGCGGCATGTGCGCGTCGCGCCGCCCGCAGACCGCGACGTAGAGCGAGGGCCCGGGCCGCCGAGAATCCGTCATCGTCGCGCTGAAGCCTACGGATTCAACAAGTTTCTCGGCCTCGACGGCCGTGTCGACGCGCGCCTCGGGCTCGCGCCGCCAGGCGCGGTCGCGAAAGGCTTCGACCTCTTCTGGAAGCGTCTTTAACATTTCCAGAAATCAAGTGAATAGCCTTGACAAACTCTTGCCAAAGCTGTTTAATCCTTGATGCTTGCTCAGTTTTTATTGAGCAAAGGCGGATGTTTCAGCCCGAATTTCTGTTTCTCGCAGCCACGCGCGCGACCCTTCGTCACGGGGCAGCCCCGCCCGATCCCTTCCAGAATGTCTTCAGGCGACCCAGAACCGAGAGCGAAGAAGGCGACGTCGGCCGCCGCGCCGCGCGCGCGTCTCCACTGCGAGGCGTGCGCGGACTGACCTTTCCGGTCACACGGATTCCCGGAGGTGTAACTTGGCCGGCAGCATATCAGAACGACCCACGCGGCGCACGACGCTTCGCCTCATCTCCGCCCTGCTCGCGCTCTGCCTGCTCGCCCCGTCCGCGGCGGCGTGGTCGGGCAAGGGTCAGAAGAATTTCAAGCAGGGGCTCAGGCACGAGGCGGCGCAGCAGTGGGAGAAGGCCGCCGAGGAGTTCTCGCTCGCGGCCGCGGCCGAGCCGGCGAACAGCGAGTACCAGCTACACCTCCGCCGCGCGCTCTTCAACGCTTCGCAGCAGTTCTCGCAGCAGGGCGCGGCGCTTCTGGAGCGCGGCGACTACCTCGGAGCCTACAACGCCTTCCGCCGCGCCTACGGGTACGACCCCGCGAACGAGCTCGCGCGCAAGATGATGGAGCGCGCCTTCAAGCTCCAGACCGGCGAGGGCGATAAGCAGGAGGCCGAGAAGACGGCGCCGGCCGCGAGGCCGCAGCCGGAAGCCCGGCTCAGGCCGACGGCCTTCGACGCCTCGGTCGGCAACCGGCCCGCCCCTTCGGGCGGCGACGGGCGAGCGACACGGGACGAGACGCTGCCGGCCCCGCGCAACGAGCAGTTGCAGACCATTCAGTACAGCGGCGACCTCGAAAAGTTCATCAAGTACCTCGCGCGCCAGATTCGTATCAACGTCGTCTTCGACCGCGACTTCCCGAAGCGCGAGGTCAACGTCGACCTCCTCGACGTGACGGCCGCCCAGGCGCTCGACTACATCTTCCTCACGCAGGGGCTCTTCTTCCAGAAGCTCTCCTCGCGCACCATCGTCGTCGCCGACCAGGTCAAGCGCCCGCAGTACCAGCAGCTCGTGCTGCGCACCTTCTACCTCTACAACGTCGACCCCAACGACGCGCGCACGCTCATCACCGCCTCGATCCCGCCGCAGGCGGGACGCCAGCCGGTCATTACCGCCAACAAGGCGACCAACTCCATCACCGTCCGCGACACGCCCGAGAACGTCCGCCTCATCAGCGAGCTTCTGCGCTCCATCGACAAGGAGCGGGCGGAGGTCGTGATGGACGTCAACATCTTCGAGGTCTCGCGCGCAGACCTCCTACAGTTCGGCAACCAGATCGGCACGGGCGACTCGCTCACCAACCTCGGCGGCATACAGAAGGGTCTGAGCGTGCTCGGCGGCAGCCGCGAGGTCGTCACGCAGGCGCTCGCCTCCGTCCCGACGGCCCTGGGCGCGGCCTTCCTCGTCCCGCCGACGGCGCTCTCGGCCCTGCAGCGCCGCGACAACACGCGGCTCGTCGCCTCGACGCAGGTTCACGCCTTCGACGGCGAGAAGTCCACCGCGCACATCGGCCAGCGCGTCCCCGTCCAGACGGCGACCGTCTCGCCCTACGGCTCGGTCTCGACCGGCGACGGCAAGGACCCGCAGGCGGCCGTCGCGCAGGGGCTGTTCGGCGGCAACGGCTACCCGGTCATCCAGTACGAGAAGACGGGGCTGACGCTGGAGTTCACGCCGCAGGTCTTCCCGAACCTCGACGTGCAGGTGAAGATGTCCATCAAGTCGAACGACGTGGTGGCGGTGAAGGGCAACCCGGCGCTCACGCCCACCTTCACCGAGCGCAACATCGAGGGCACGGCGCGGATGCAGAACAACCGCACGCTGATGATCGCCTCGGTCGCGCAGAACCAGCAGTCGCGCGGCCGGCAGGGGCTGCCCATCCTCGGCCTCGTCCCCGTCCTCGGCAACCTCTTCAGCGCGCCGCGCCGCGAGGACTCGCAGACCGACATCGTCATCGCCGTCACGCCGCACGTCATGCGCGCGTCTTCGGTCACGTCCGAGGACGAGGAGATGCGCCCGTCGGGGACGCTCCAGACGCCGACGGCCGGGACGCTCGAAGCGATGCTCAACGAGGTCGCGCGCGAGGAGCAGCTCGCCGCCGCGCGCGCCATCCCCACGCACGCGTCGGTCGAGCTGCCGCCGCGCGAGGCCGAGCCCGCCGGGCCGCAGCCGGAATCGAAGGCGCCGCCGCGCGAGGCCGAGACGACCTTCGTGCCCGCGCCGAAGGAGCTGTTGGACGGAGCCGTCACCAGCCCCGAAGCGCGGACGGACGCGCGCGACGCGGTGCTCACGTCAACGTCCGAGGGTCGGCAGAACAGCGCGCCCCCCGAAATGACCAAGCCCGGGCCGGCCAATCCCGAAGCCCCGAAGCCCGTCACGCCGAAGCGCGTGGCCGGCAATTCCCTCTTCTCCTTCGACCAGCCCGCGCCGCCGGCCGCGCGCATCCGCGACGTCTCTCTGGCGGTCGAAGCGCCGCCCGCCGCCGTCTCGGTCATCACGGAGAAGCCTCTGACCGACCGCGCCGCCGCGTCAGCTTCGAGCGCCGCCTCGCTCCGCCTGATGTCCGAGCCGCGACCCATGCGTGTCGGCGAGCGCCGTCAGCTCAAGGTGCTGCTCAAGACCGACGCGCCGCTCGGGCTGCTGGCGCTCACCTTCCGCCTCGACCCGCGCGTGCTCGCCGTCTACTCGGTCGGCGCGGGCACGCTCTCGGCCCCCGGCGACGCGCGCGTCTCGCACACGGTCACACCCGAGGGGCTGCTGCTCGTCACGGTCGCGCCCGGCCGCCCGTCTACGCCTCTGAGCGGCGCGGGCGTGCTCCTGGTCTTCGAGGTCGAGGCCCTCTCGGCCTCCGCCGCCCCGCTCCGCTTCGACGCCGACGACGTACACCTCGTGGCGACCGACGGCCGCAAGGTGCTCGTCAAGGTGATGACGGACCAGCTCTCGGTCGGCGAGTGACGCCGGCGCCGCGGGCTCGCCCCGCCCCGACGAATTTCTTCCGACGAAACCCGCCACAGTGAACCCGAACGGATGAGCAGGCAGAGTCTCTTCCCGACCGTCGCATGGGGTGTGACCGCGGCCGGCGCGGCCGCGGTGGCGTGCGCCGCCCTGCGCCTGCCGCTCGACGCGCTCGACCTGCGCTTCCTCGTGCTGACCGCCGTAACGCTCGGCGTCACCTCGCGCGTCACGGTCGTCATCCCGCGCGTCAAGTCGTCCATCTCCGTCTCGGACACGCTCATCTTCCTGACGATGCTCCTCTACGGCGGCGAGGCCGCCATCCTGCTCAACGCGGCCGAGAGCGCGCTCACCTCCTCAAGGCACAGCAAGTCGAAGCTGACGGTGGCCTACAACGCCGGGGCGCTCGCCGTCGCGACGCTGGCCACGGTCTCGGTGCTCCGCCTCTGCTACGGCGGCGAGACGTTTACGGAACTTGGGCAAGGCGGCCGCTACGTCACGGCCATCTGCCTGATGGCGCTCGTACAGTACGCCGCCAACTCCGGCCTCGTCGCGCTCGGCTACGCGCTCAAGAACCGCGAACGCTTCTGGCCGACCTGGCACCGTCACTACCTCTGGACCTCCATCACGTACTTCGCGGGCGCGTCGGCCGCGATGCTGATCGCGCACCTGATGCGCACGTTCGGCGCGCCCGCGCTCATCTTCGCCACGCCCGTCGTCCTCATCACATACCTCACCTACCGCACCTACCTCAAGAACGTCGAGACCTCGAACGCGCAGGCCGAGCAGGCGCGGCGCCACGTCGAGGAGCTGTCGCACTACATCGCCGAGCAGGAGCGGATACGCGAGCAGTACGCGCAGATCGAGAAGCTCTCGGCCCTGGGCGAGCTGGCGTCGGGCGTGGCGCACGACTTCAACAACACGCTCGCCGGCATCCTCGGCCGCGCGCAACTGCTGATGCGCACGCACGACCCCGAGAAGCTCAGGCGCGGGCTTGAAATCATCGCGCGCGCGGCCGAAGACGGCGCGCACACGGTCAGGCGCATCCAGGACTTCGCGCGCCAGCGCCGCGACCACGACTTCCAGCCCGTCTCCGTCGACCAGCTCCTGCTCGACGTGCGCGAGATAACGCGCCCCCGCTGGAAGGACAGCGCGGCGGCCGGCGGCGTGCAGATCACGCTCGACCTGCGGCTGCGTTCGAGCGCGACCGTGATGGGCGACGGCTCGGAGCTGCGCGAGGTTCTGGTCAACATGGTCTTCAACGCGGTGGACGCGATGCCGCGCGGCGGCACGCTGACGCTCACCTCGGACGAGGAGGACGGCCGGGTCGTGCTGTCCGTGAGCGACACGGGGACGGGGATGACGCCCGAGGTCAGCGCGAAAGTCTTCGACCCGTTCTTCACGACGAAGGGCAAGGCGGGGATGGGGCTCGGGCTCTCGGTCTCTTACGGCATCATCCGCCGCCACGAGGGCTCGGTGGACGTGGAGTCGGAGGTCGGGCACGGGACGACGTTCCGCATCCTGCTGCCGGCGGCCGGGCGCGCGCCTGAGCCCGCGCGCGAGGCGCCGGCGCAGGCCGAGCCCGCGCGCCCGGCCTGCGCGCGCCCCATCAGGATTCTCGTCGCCGAGGACGAGCGCGACGTGCGCGAGCTTCTGTGCGAGATACTGCGCGCCGAGGGGCATGAGGTCTACCCGGCGGCCAGCGGGGTGGAGGCGCTCGAAATCTTCCGCGCGTCGGGCTTCGACGCGGTCTTCACGGACATCGGGATGCCGGGGATGAGCGGGTGGGAGCTGGCGCGCGCCGTGCGCGAGACCGACGAGACGGTGCCGCTCGCGGTCATCACCGGCTGGGGCGACGCCGTCGGCTCGGCCGAGCAACGCGCCGCGCGCGTGGACTGGGTCGTCACCAAGCCCTTCGACGCCGACCGCATCGCCGAGCTGGCCGCCGAAGCCTCGCACCGCCGCCACGCGACGAAACAGGAATTCGCCTACGCCGTGTGAAGGGCCGAGCCGGCCCGTTACAAAAGTTAACCGCGGGGACACCGAGACCCGGCTAAATTTTCTTAGCCGGGTCTCGGTGTCCCCGCGGTAAAGCTTTGGTTAGTCGGTGCCGGGCGCGCCGGCGCGTTTGCGTTCTTTGAGCCCGCGGCCGTGTTCGAGCGCGCGGGTGACGCTCTCCTCGACGGCTTCGAGGCGGAAGGGCTTGAGGATGAAGTCGAACGCGCCGAGCCGCGTCAGCCCCTCGGCGTGCGTGCGGTCGCCGATGCCGGAGACGACGACGACCGGCGTGTCGGGTTGCTCGCGCAGGAGGATGCCCAGCAGCTCGACGCCGCTGAGCCCCGGCATCGAGATGTCCGTCAGGACCGTGTCGTAGGTCTGCTCGCGCAGGAAGGTGAGCGCCTGCTCGGCCGTCGCGGCGGCGTGGCACATGTGCTCTTCCGAAAAGAGGTCGTAGAGGACGTCGCGCACCGCGTCGTCGTCGTCAACAATGAGTATCGCCGCCATCGTTTTGGAAGCCCCCGGGAGAGATTTCGCGCGCGAACGCACGGGCACGACCAGGCAGGGCCTGGCGCCTCATTCATACCGACCAACTGTTCAAGACCGAGAGGATCGAGGGCGGCAAAATACTAACACAGGCGCAAACGCGACCGCGAGCGGTAAAAAATCGGGCGCGTGTCACGCGGGGAGTTTAATTCCCGCGTGACACGCGCCCGATCTGCGTCGCCCTCGGTGCTAGTTGCTGAGAGCGACTTACCTGTTCGGCGCGCTCGCCCGGATGGTCAGTTCGCTGCCGCTCAACAGCTCGAGGTCTTCGCGACCCTGAACGTAGATCGAGCCCGCGCCGGCGCCCGCGCCGATGACGGCGCCGATGGCCGCGCCCTTGCCGCCGCCGGCGATGGCGCCGATGATGGCCCCGACGGCCGTGCCGATGGCCGCGCGCTGCGCGGTCTGCGTGCCGCGGCTGTTGTCGTCGCGCACCGAGCCTTCGTTATCCACCTGCACCGTCTCGCCGTTCATCCCGCGGACGGTTTCGATGAAGCCCGCGAACTGGTACGTGCGGCCGTTGTAGCGGATGGTGTCGAAGTTGAGCGACATGTCCGAGCGGCCCGTGATGCGGCCGCTGCGGCTCGAACTCGCCACGTGACCCTCGATGACCGCGCCCTGGTACTGCGCGGGCGAGGTGACGGTCATCGTGAAGCGCTCGCCGGTCTGCACCGTCCTCGTCGAGAGGTTGGTCTCAAGCCGCGCGGTCAGCACCTGCCCGTCGGGCACGACGAAGTCGCCGGAGGCCGTGGTGTTGACGCCGCCCTGGCCGTAGCCGGCCGTCGTCCCGTTGTAGACGTTCCACTCGGCCACGTCCGACGTGCGCTCGTAGACGTTCTGGACGACGATGGGGTTCACACCCAGGCGCTCGTTCCAGATTTCGCGCGTCACGCGCAGGCGCCGGCCGCCCTCGATCGGGTCGAAGGTGACGGTGAAGTCGGTCTCGCGGTTGCCCGCCGAGCGGACGACCAGGCGGTCGCCGACGATGGTCGATGAGACGCGCGAGTAGCTGCCGTTGGGGAGCTGCTCGCGGGTCTCGGCCGCGTTGGCGACGAAGGTCGTCTGCGGCGCGCGCGAGCTGGCGATGGTCACGCTGTTGCCGTTGCGCTCGATGGCGAGCATCTCGGGCGATTCGAGCCGGCGCATGAGCATCTCGCGCACGCGCGCGCGCTCGGCGTAAGGCAGGCTGCGCACCGCCGTGTCGGCGACCGTCGAGGCGTTGTCGCTCTGCGACGGGTCGAGGCGGAACGTGCCGGTCAGGCGGTTCGCGGCGCGCATGCCGCCACCGCGGCGCTGGTCGTTGAAGACGCCGTTTTCGGCCGTCGTGTTATTGCCGTAGCCCGGCATCGAGCGCACGTCCCAGTTCCAGGCCACGCTGTAGGCGGAGGCGAGCTGGTTCAGATCGCCCTTGAGCGTCGTCCAGCTGTTCTCGGCCCTCATCGGGAGCCTCTGGCGCATCATGAAGTCGTCGATGTAGGTGGCCTGACGCAGGACGTTCTCGACGTCGGCGGCCACGGAGGTCCGCCCGTCGAAGCGCGAGCGGAGCTGGTCGGTCGCATTCTCGAAGTCGCGGATGAACTGGTTGATGTTGTCCTCGGCGCGCGTGCCGTTGTAGGTGCTGCGGTTGAGCGCGGTGCCCATGTCAGTGCGGAAGCGGTCGGCGCCGTTCTCGACGCGGCGGATGATGGCGTCGAGCTGGCGGTCGCTGATGCGGTAGGCGGCGCCCGTCTGCGTCGGCATGCCGCCCGTGTTGCCGTAGGTCGAGCCGGTCTGGCGCGTCCAGTCCCACGTCACGTTGTAGGCGCGGGCGAGCGCGTCGAGGTCGGCGCGCAGCGTCGTCCAGTCGTTCGCGGCGCGCGCGTCGAGCCGGTTGCGCATCATGAAGTCGTTCAGGAACGCGGCCTTAGCGAGGACGTTCTCCACGTCGGCCGCGACGGATGTGCGCGAGTTGAAGCGCGAGCGAAGCTGGTCGGTCGCGTTCTCGAAGTTCTGCACGTACGTGTTGAGCTGGTCTTCGGTGCTGGTGCCGTTCCAGCGGCTGCGGTCCATCGCCATCGAGAAGCTCGAACGGAAGCGGTCGGCGTTGGTCTCGACGCGCCGCAGGGCGTTCTCGACCTGCCGGTCGTTGATACGGTAGGGGCGCTGCGCCTGCGCCTGCGTCGCGCCCAGCCCGAGGCTGAGCATGGCGACGAGAACCCGGAGAGACATACGCTTCGAGCAAGGATTCACCTGCCCCTTGCTTACGCAAGCCCCGTGCCCGTAAGCCCCCATCGGGTCAAAGTGAACTGTGGGGCGCGCGTGACGCCCGCGAGCGAGGAAACTTGCCGCCGGGATTCGCCTTAACGTCTGAGGGTTGCCAGCTATTTTTCGCCGCCGCGCAGCAAAAAACCGCCTCTCCCGCCCGGCTCGCTGTACTGAACCCGTCGCCGATGTTCGGGTAGCATACAAACCCGCTTTGACCCCTCACACCCGTTTTCGCTCCTGTTTTAGCGTCCCGCGCGGCGTGTTATCCTTGCCGCGAAGGGGAGGTTAAAAGCTCAATGGACAACGGCGGGGCGAAGGCCGTCATCCACTCGGCGGGCGACGGGCTGTTCATCGGCTTCACGCCGAGCGGCCACGCGCAGGTGCTCGAAACCGACCACGAGCGCGCGAGCGCGGCGACGCCGATGGAGCTGCTGCTCGTCGCGCTCGGCGGCTGCACGGCGGTGGACGTGGAATCGATTTTGAAGAAGAAGCGGCAGCGGGTCTCGGACTACCGCGTCGAGGTGCGGGGCGTGCGGCGCGACGAGCACCCGCGCGCCTACACGCGCGTCGAGGTGCGGCACGTCGTCCGCGGGCGAGGCGTCTCGGAGGCGGCCGTGGCCGCGGCCGTCGAGCTGTCCGAGAAGAAGTATTGCAGCGTCGCCGCCACGCTCAGGCCGGGCGTCGAGATCGTGACGACTTATGAGGTCATCGAAGACTCGGAATGAGAAGGCGGCCGTCCGTCAAGGGGTAAGAATGGCACTCTTCATCCAGCAGGCTCTCTTGTGCGCGGCCTCGCTCCTGCTCGCGCTCTCGTGCGCGCGTGTCGGGCCGGCCGCGAGCGACAGCGGCAACGCGGGCCTCGCGGCCGCGCCGCCCGACGCGCCGCTCCTCTCGGCGGCCGAGCCCGTCGTGCTCTCGCCCGAGGACCAGACCGAGGACGCGCTCAACACCGTCCGCCGCGCCGACCAATCCGCGCGCGCCGGCGGCGCGGGCGCCCCGCAGCTCACTCCCGCCGAGCACATGCGCCGCGCGGCCATCTACCACGCCAACCGCGCCTTCGAGGAGGCGCGCGCGCACTGGCGCGCGCTCATCGAGCGCCACCCCTCGGACGGCAACGTGCCGGCCGCGCACTTCGGCATCGGCCGCACGCTCTTTCAGGAGAGGCGCTACGAAGAGGCGCTCCAGGTCTTTCACAAGCTCGGCGACACCTATCAGACGACCGTCGCCGGGCGCGACGGCTACTACTACGTCGCCGCGACGCTGCTGCGTCTAAACCGGCCGGGCGAGGCGGCCGCGCGCTACGGCGAGTACGTCACGCGCTTCCCCAACGGCGAGCGCGTCGAGAACGCATACCTCAACATCATCGACTCGCTGCGCGAGGCGGGCCGCCCCGACGAGGCTCTACCGTGGATAGAGCGCACTCGCGCGCGCTTCAAGGGTACGGCCTCGGACGTGGCGGCCCTCTTCGCGCGCCTGCGGCTCGACGTGGCGCGGCGCGACTGGGCCTCGGCGCTTCGCACGAGCGACGAGCTGGGGCGGATGCAGCTCCCGCGCGCGTCGAACACCACCGCCTCCGAAATCGCGTACCTGCGCGCCTTTAGCCTTGAGATGTCGGGCGAGAAGGGGCAGGCGGCGAGGGCCTACCAGGGGATTGCCGACGGCGCGGGCTCTTACTACGGGTGGATGGCCAACGCGCGGTTGCAGAAGCTGGGCGGCGAGGCGAAGCGGGCGGCCGAGGCTCGCGAGGCGCGCGTCGCGGCCGAGGTCAGGCGCGCGGCCGGCGACTTCCCCGCCCCGTTCCGCGACGCGCTGGTGCGCGCGTCGAAGCAGCAGAAGATAGACCCGCGCTTCGTGCTGTCAATCATGAAGCAGGAGAGCAGCTTCAGACCGGCGGCCAAGTCGGCGGCCGGCGCGCGCGGGCTCTTGCAGATGACGCCCGACCAGGCGGCGAAGTACGCGCCCGGCGTCAAGCTCCAGAACGTGAGCGAGCAAGACCTCTTCCGGCCCGACGTTAACATCCTGCTGGGAACCGCATACCTCGGCGAACTCCACAGGATGTTCCCAGACCTGCCGGAGGCCGTCGCCGCCTCCTACAACGGCGGCGAGGACAACGTCGCCCGCTGGGTCGTGCGCGCCGTCCACAAAGACCCCGGCGTTTTCACCTCGGAGGTCGGCTTCAACGAGTCGAAGGACTACGTCAACCGCGTGATGGCCAACTACCGCGCCTACAAGATTCTCTACACCGACGACCTCAAGCCCCGCCGCTGAGCGCGAAAGTCCAAGCTCTAACGTCGGAGGGCGGCGGCACAAACGATGCCGCCGCCCTCCGACGTTAGAGCTTGCTTTCTGCTTCACCTCCGACGCCGCGACTTGCCGCGCACGCGCGGGGCTTCCGCTTCGCCCTCGTATCCGTACCCCTGCTCCAGAATCCCGCCCATCACCACGCCCTGCCCGAGGAACATCTCTCCGTTCACCGGTGTCATTGTGTCGCCCATGAAAACTTCCACCCCTGCTTCGGCGGGAACCGCGAACTCAGCCGGCGGCATCGGCGGCGCGGGCACGGCCGACGCGTCCATGACGGACGGCGACAGCGCGCGGTCTGCGCCGAGGTGGAGCCCGAGCCCCGCGAAGAAGCCGAGCGCCGCCGACAGCACCGAGCCGGCGACGCGCGCGGCGCGCCGCCTGACGGCGCTCAGCCCGACGGGGCAGTTGCGCGTCAGGATGGTTCCGTCCGCGCGCCGGTAGAAGCGCACGCACAGGCGCCCCTCCGCGTTGGTGACGAGCGCCTCGGCCTCGCGCCTGGTCATCCCCGAAAGGTTGTAGACGTGCCGGTCGCAACTTCCGCAGAAGCGCACGCGCTCGTCGCCGACCATCTTCCCCCAGTCGGCGGGGCACGGCGCGGCGATTCTCACCTCGTCGAGCGGGCTGGTGAACTTTGGCATCACTTTCTCTCCGTTCGCGGCGGGCTACGAACATTTAGACGCGGCGGCCCCGCGTCCGTTCCAAAGTTTTGAGGTGCTGTTCCGAAGTTTCGTGCGGCGGCCGACGCGGGCGCGCCGTGTTCAGCGCGGCGGCTCGGGGCTGTAGCGCGGCTCCTCGAAGCCGCGCGAGCGCTCGCGCCGGCGCAGCGCCCCGTCGTCGCGCCACGGGCGCGGCAGAAGCCCCAGCCGCACCAGCGCGTCGCGGTACTCGTAGCCTGCCAGCCGGAGATGCGGACGGTGCCGTAAGGCTCGATCACCCACTTGCTCGCGTCCCACGCGGAGGTGCGCCGCGCGTCGATGGTGTTGAGGCCGTCGACCGAGAGCGCGACCGCGACGCGGACGGGCAGCGGGTTACGCACGAGCAGCGAGTACTCCTCGCCCTCGCGCGCCTCGACGTAGCGGCGGCCGCGCCCGTAAAGCACTTCGAGCGGGCCCCCGCCGACCAGAACCTCCAGCCCGAAGCCCCCGTACTGCGGCCGCATCGCGCGATCCCCCTGCGCGGCGGCCGGGAAAGCCCCGGCGAGAGTCAGCAGAATCGAAACCAAAATCGAGATGGAACGCGCCCTGTTCATCACAACCCCTCCTTAAGTCGGACTACCACACCGGAGGAACGCGCGCCGCCGAACCTTCTTGCGGCGTCGCGGGGGGCATTATTATGCGAGGTCGTTCGGGGGCGCAATCCCGAGGGGATTCTTCGGGAAATCAGGCCAGACGCTTCGGGGTGAAGAGACGGCGGCCGAGGACGACGAGCGTGAGGGCGGTGGTGATGGCGGCCGAAAGGAGGCAGTAGACGCAGTAGGCTTTGATGACGAACGCCTGGAGGTAGACGAACCAGACGGTCGCCAGAAACATCAGCGCGACCAGCGGGACGAGCAGGCGGCGCGCGCCTTCGTAGCCGTAGGCCGCGAGCGTCGCCAGGCTGAAGGCAGTGAAGTACGCGAGCGCGCCCAGCGCGGCGACCGGCACGCCGCCGGCGACGGTCGAGTAGCTGCTCTGCAAGACCTCGTCGCAGCCCGACACGATCATGCAGCGGACGCTGTTGCCCGAGAGGTGTTCGGCCGTCAGGTACGACGCGTCCGCCAGCCCGACGAGCGCCAGCACGGCCGCGACCACGTCCCACACGCGCCCGCGCCCCGACTCGGCCCGCTCGATGTCGGCTGTGCTCATCGTCTCTGAAAAGGTACCGCGCCGCCCTACTTCCCCGTCGAGCCGAGCGCGGCGTCTATCTCGCGCCGCAGGTCTTCCTCGGTGACGAGCCGGCCCGGCACCAGCTCGCGCCCGTTGAGGTAGATGGTCGGCGTCCCCTTCACGCCCAGAGACATGCCGCGCGCGTAGTCGGCCTTGACGCGCTCGGTCAGGTCGGGGCGCTCCATGTCGGTCTTGAACTTCTGCACGTCGAGCCCGAGGCGGGTCGCGTACGAGTCGAACTGCACGCGCGGCTCCATCGCGTCCTTCCACTCATCCTGGTTTGCGTAGAGCATGTCGTGCATCTCCCAGAACTTGCCCTGCCGCCCGGCGGCCTCGGCCGCGCGCGAAGCTTGGAACGCGTACTTGTGCATCGCGAGCGGGAAGTGGCGGAAGACGACGCGGATGCGGTCGCCGTAGTCCTTAGCCACGCGGCTCAGCCCCGGCGCGAGGCCGCCGCAGGCCGGGCACTGGAAGTCGCTGAACTCTTCGAGCGTGAGCTTGGCCGCGGCGCCGCCCTTGGCCCAGGGGTTGGGCGCGCCGGGCTGCGGCGCCCTCGTCTGCTGGACGGGGCTGAAGTTGGAGTTGTTCTGTGGTGCGGGGGGCGTCTCGTCGCCGCCACGGCGCGACATCAACACCACGGCGACGACGACGGCGGCGAGCACGGCGCCGATGATGATGAACGGGAGTGAGCTTTTCGACTGCTTGGGGTTGCGACTCATGCGGGAAGAGACCATCCGAGAAAATTTTACTCCAGAGAATTTTTAAAAAAGCCCCGTGCGGGCGCCTCTGCGGCCGGCGGCCGGGATAATGGTAACACCTGACGCCGCGCCAGTCGAAACCGTCGGGGGCGCGCCCGTAGCTTAGAAAAACGGGGCAGTTGTGTTACCTTTTGCGCACCCGCCCCCAGGGTGCAGGCCGTCTACGCCGCGCCCGCAGTTCCCGTAATTCAGGCCGAGGCCGAGGAGGAGAATGACCCATCAGGAGGCGACGACCACGGGGCTGCCCGACGAGGTCTCGATCTACGACCGCTTCACGAACCTCTACGACCTGATGTTCCGGGTCAACGGCTACGGCCGCTCGGTCGAGCGCTACCTGCGCGAGAACCCGCTGCCGCTCCCGGCGGGCGCGCGCGTCCTCGACGCCGGCTGCGGGACGGGTCTGCTCACGCTCGCGTTCCTGCGCGCGCACCGTCGCCCGGCGGACATCGCCTCGATAGACCTCTCGGTGCGCTCGCTCCAGACGGCGCGGAAGGCGGCGCGGAAGCTGCGGGCGGCGCCGCGGCGCGAGGTCGCCTTCGCGCAGGCCAACGCGCTCACGCTCCCCTTCGCCGACGAGACGTTCGACCTCGTGATGACGAGCGGCGTGCTCGAATACCTGCCGCTGCGCGAGGGGCTGGGGGAGATGGCGCGCGTGCTCGCGCCCGGCGGCCTGCTCTTCTTCGTCCCCGTGCGGCCGGCCCCGTTCACGCGGCTGCTCGAAGTCATGTTCCGCTTCAAGGCGCACCCGCCCGACGAGGTCGAGGAGAACACGCGCCGCTTCTTCCGCGTCATCGAACACCACCACTTCGCGCCCTTCGAGCCCATCGGCTGGACGAAGAGTCTCGTCCTCGCGCGAAAACCCTGAGTCAGTGATGGGTGATGAGTAATAAGTGATAAGAAATGGAAGACGGGTCTTGTCTTCTCTTATCACTCATCACTTATCACCCATCACTCCCTTAATCACTTCGCGCGCGACGGTCGGGATGATGTCGCGCTCTTTGGCGAAGTCCGTGGTGAAGGTGACGATGACGAGGCGGCGGCCGCCGGGAAGCTCGAGGTAGGCGGCGTCGTGGCGCGTGGTGCTCGTCCAGCCGGCCTTCGACCAGAGGCGCGCGCCGGCGTCGAGCGCGATCCCCGTGAAGCCGTGCGCCTGGTCGTCCGGGTCGTCGGACTTGCCCGCGAAGTCTCGCTTGAGCAGCTCCAGCATCCGGCGGCTGCGCTCGGGGCTGACCGACCGCCCCGTGACTATCTCGGCGAGCAGGCGCGCGGTGGCGTCGGTCGTGAGCTTGTTGCGGTTCTCGAACTTCGGTCCGAGGAACTGGCGCTCGCGCCCGTACGGCCCCTCGCACCACGGCTTCTGGTTGACGTTGATGCCGCCCGGCCCCACCCGGTAGCCGAGCGAGGCGAAGTGGCGGTTGACCGCGTTCCGCTTCTCCGCCCATTTCCTCAGCCCGGCGGGCGGCAGCTCCGCCCCGTTCGACACGCCCGTCAGCGAGTCGATCACGTAATGCGTCGCGTCGTTCGACGAGTCCACGATCATGTCGCGCAAGCCCCGCGAAAGCTCCTCCGACTCCTTCAGCCGCCCGTCCTCCAGCCAGCGGTGCGCCGCCGCGAGGTAGAAGAGCTTGACGACGCTCGCCGGGTAGATGGGCTCCGCGCCGCGAAAGCTCGCCTGCTCCGGGCGCGCCGGGTCGGTCACGTCGATGACCGTCACCGCGAGGTTCTTCTCCAAGAATCCCTTCTCCCTGAAGCGTTCGACCGCGGCGCGCGCCGCCCCGTCCACCACGCGCCCGAGCCTCGCGGAAGACTGTGCCGACACCGCGCCGGACTTCTGGGCCGTCGCCTCCTGCGCCGGCGCTGCGTCGAAAGAGGCGAAGAGAAGCAAGCAGAGCGTCAGCGACGCCCCGCGCGTCCCCGTAGTCATCCGTCCTTTACCCTTTCTCAATGGCTGGTATACTCCCGCGAGCGCGGCCGCCCGCCGCTCTATTAACAAATTTAGGCGAGACACGAAAGGCGAAGACGCTCTCATGGCTCAAGACAACGAAGCCGGGCTGGTCAGGGGGATACGCAGGTGGGACCTCGTCGCGCTCATCATCAACAGCATGGTCGGCGCCGGCATCTTCGTCCTCCCGGCGCGCGCCTTCGGGCTCATCGGCCCCTACAGCCTCGCCGCCTTCGTCATCTGCGCCCTCGTCGTCGCGCTCATCATCCTCTGCTTCGCCGAGGTGGGCAGCCGCTTCAAGGAGACGGGCGGCCCCTACCTCTACGCGCGTGAGTCGTTCGGCCCGGCCGCCGGCTTTCAGGTCGGCTGGATGTTCTGGCTCGCGCGGCTCACGTCTTCGGCGACCAACTGCAACCTGCTCGTCGTCTACCTCGGCTACTTCTGGCCGGGTGCGAACGCGGGCGCCTGGCGCGCCGGGATTATCGCGGCGGTCATCGTCGGGCTGACCGCGATTAACTACATCGGCGTGCGCGACGCCGCGACGGTGAGCAACTTCTTCGCCGTCGGGAAACTGCTCCCGCTGCTGTTGTTCGTCGCCGTCGGCCTCTTCTTCATCAGCCCCGCCAACTTCGACGCGGCCGCACTGCCGGAGACCGGCGCCTTCTCGACCGCCGTCATGCTGCTCGTCTACGCCTTCACCGGCTTCGAGAACGCGACGGTGCCCGCGGGCGAGGTCCGAGACCCGCAGCGCAACATCCCCGTCGCGACGTTGATCGCCGTCGGCATCGTCGCGGCCTTCTACATCTCGATTCAGGCCGTGTGCGTCGGCGTGCTGCCCGGCCTCGCCGCCTCCGAGCGGCCGATAGCCGACGCGAGCCGCGTCTTCCTCGGGCCGTTCGGGGCCACGCTCATCGTCGCGGGCGCGGCCGTCTCCATCATCGGCAACCTGAACGCGGGCGTGCTCACGACCTCGCGCCTCCCGTTCGCCATGTCCGAGCGCGGCGAGCTGCCACGCTTCCTCTCCGCCACGCACGCGCGTTTCCGCACGCCGCACGCCGCCATCCTGCTGACGGGCGCGCTGCTGCTCGCGCTGACGCTCTCAAGCTCTGTGATGAGCGCGCTGACGCTGAGCACGGTCGCGCGGCTGCTGGCCTACGCCGCGACGTGCCTGGCGCTGCCCGTGCTGAGGCGCCGCGCCGACGCGCCGCCCGCTCACTTCCGCATCCCCGGCGGGGTCGCGGTCGCGGTCGCCGCGCTCGCGCTCTGCGTCTGGCTGCTCTCGCAGAGCACGTGGCGCGAGGCGCGCGACGCCGGGATAACGCTGGCCGCCGGCCTCGCCGTCTATTTCTTCTTCAGTCTGAAACGGCGCCGCGACCCCGGCACTTAAAGACGCGACTCCCACCCGTTCACTTCTCAAAGACGACGCGGCCGTCCACGACGGTCATCCTCACACGCACCTTCTCGATGGCGGCGGGGTCTATCTTAAAAATGTCTTCGGAGAGAATCACGAGGTCGGCGAGTTTGCCGGGCGCAATCGTCCCCTTGGAGTGCTCGGCGAACTCGGCGTAGGCCGAGCCGACGGTGAAGGCGCGGACGGCCTCCTCGACCGTTATCTTCTGCTCGGGCACCCAGCCCCCGGGGTTCTTGCCGTCGAGCGTTTTGCGGGTGACGGCCGCGTAGATGCCCGCGACGGGGTCGAGCGGCGCGACCGACCAGTCCGAGCCGAACGCCAGCACCGCGCCCGCGTCGAGCAGCGAGCGGAAGGCGTAGGTGCCCTTCGCGCGCTCGCGCCCGATGCGCTTCTCGGCCCAGCGGCCGTCGTCGATGCAGTGGTAGGGCTGCATCGAGGCGACGACGCGGCCCCGCGCGAAGCGCGGGATGTCCCGCGCGCGCAGGTGCTGCGCGTGCTCGATGCGGAAGCGCCGGTCGCGCGCGCCGTTAGCTTTCTCAACCTGCTCGAAGATGCTCAGAACCGAATCGTTGGCCTTGTCGCCGATGGCGTGAATCATCACCTGGAGTCCGGCCGCGTCGGCCCCCCGGACGCGCCCCAGCATCGCGCCCTCGGGGAACATCTCGTCGCCCGGCAGACCCGAGGTGTTCGGCGCGTCGAGGTACGGCTCGAAGAAGAGCGCCGTGGTCGAGCCGAGGCTCCCGTCGGAGAAGGCTTTCAGACCGCCGACGCGCAGCATGTCGCTCCCGAAGGCGCGGCGCACGCCGACGCGCCCCAAGCGCTCCCAGTCCGGGAGCGGCGAGACGGCGTAGACACGCGTCTTCAACTCGCCGCGTTCGAGCAGTGTCTGGTAGACGCCCACGTCGTTGCCCGCCGACATGTCCTGCACGCTCGTCACGCCGTGCGCGGCGGCGTGCGCGGTCGCGGCGCGCGCGGCGTCCAGCTTCTCCGCGAAGCTCGACGCGGGCGCCACCTTCCAGACGTAGCTCATCGCCGCGTCCTTCAGGACGCCGGTCGGCTCGCCCGTTTTAGCGTCGCGGACGATCTGGCCGCCGGGCGGGTCGGGGGTGTCGCGCGTGACGCCCGCGAGCCTGAGCGTGTAGCTGTTGGCGAGCGCCATGTGGCCGTCGAGCCGGTTGACGAAGACGGGGCGGTCGGGCGTGAAGGCGTCTATCAGCTCCTTCGTCGGGAGCGGCGCGACTCCGTTGACTTCTGGCCACCGCTCGTGGTCCCAATCGCCGCCCGTCATCCACCTCCCCTTCGGAAGTTTTTCCGAGAAGCGGCGGATGCGCTCGGCGAACTCCTGCGGCGTCGCCGCGTCGCGCAGGTCCACGCTCGAAAGCTGGAAGCCGCCCGACAGGAAGTGTACGTGCGCGTCGTTAAAGCCCGGGAGCACGAGCGCGCCGCCGGCGTCCACCACGCGCGTCCTCGGCCCCGCCAGCGCACGCACCTCGGCCGACGTGCCCACGGCCGCGATGCGGTTGCCGTAGACGGCGACGGCCTCGGCGGCCGGCGTCTTCGCGTCCAGCGTGCGGACGTTGGCGTTGACGATGACGAGGTCGGCCTCGAACTTCCGCGCGTCGGAAGCTGTAGGGGCGTGGGCTGACATGAGACAAGCGAGAAGAACTGAGGCGAGAATGGCTCTCATCTTCCGGGCGTCCTCTGGTCTGTGAAAGGGTTCCGGCCGTGTGCAGTTATTAAAGCGACGGAGTCGTAGTGTATCATTGCGCCGACGCCTTCCGGCAAGAATTTTCCGACGCACTTGAAGACGCCTTCGGTGGACAATCTCGTCAAAAACTTACGCGCGCTGCTCGGCCCCGGGCGGGTCATCTCCGACCCGGAGGAGCTGCTGGTCTACGAGTGCGACGGGCTGACGCACTACCGCCACAGGCCGCGCGCGGTCGTCTT
>JAIVJI010000086.1 GCA_020200135.1 Acidobacteriota bacterium
CCGAGAGCCCGCCCGACGCGACTATCTCGGCCGCCGCCCCGAGCGGCAGCCCGCAGCGCGAGCAGAAGCGAACCTCTTCGGCGGCCTGCTGGCCGCAGCGCGGACAGAACATGCGTCTAGACCTCTCCCGCCTGAAGAATTTGAGAAGGCCGCGCCGCGCGGTGCAAGTAGGCGCGTGCCACGGACTACGAGCGGCGGCGCGCGAAAGTTCTTTCGCGCGAATTCAAAAGGGCCGCCGCGACTCTGGCCCGAGCGCGCGGCGGCCCCGTCTTTTGTCACGCGCGCGCCTCAGGCGTGCTGCGGCTGCGGCGCGCTGTCGGTCGTCTGGGGCTGGATGCGGTAGCGCAGGAAGGCGCCGCAGCCGCCGACCTCTTCGAGCAGCGAGGGGTCTTCGATGAAGGTGATGCGCGCGCCGGTCTGGCGCGCGCGCGCGACGAGGTCGGCCGAGACGATGACCGAGTCCGCCTCGATGTTGGCGACCGTGCCGCCGTCGTCGCCCGCGACGACGGGCTCGACGACTTCCGCGTCCGAGAGGATGGCCACGTCCTCGCGGTCGCCCTCGACGTGCTGCTGCTGCGCCGTGATGACCAGCTCCTCCACCTGCCCCATCGCCAGGGCTTCGAGCGTGTCGGTCGAGCCGACGACGGCCAAGCCCCCGGCGCGGTAGTCGTTGAGCAGGCGCTCGACGCGCTCGGCGTCCGATTCGGCGTCGTGCTCGCGCATGGCCTCCATCGACTCGGCCAGCACCTCGTGCTCGGGAGCGTTGATGTCGAGGCTGAGCACGTCGACTATCTTGTCGGTCACGGTCTTCGGGAACTGCTCCCTGAGAAGCGGGATGATGACCTCGTCGCCGGCGAGGATGATGTGCCGGATGTCGTCCTCGCGCGTGACGCGCTCCAACTGGTCGGCGACCTCCTTGGCGTGCTGGAGGTGGTACTGTTCGAGGTGGCGCTGGTAGCGCATCTGCGACCACCCGCCGACCTTCGCGCCGCGCGTCTTGACGTTCTGAATCTCGTCCGACGAGAGCGCCTTGCCGCGGCCGAAGACGAAGAGCCGCGCGCGGTTCGTGTCGGCGACGAGCACGGCGTAACGCGGGTACTGCTCCATCAGGCGCGCTATCGGGTAGAGGTGCGGCTGGTTGTAGATGTAGAGCCGGTGGCTCTCGATGGGCGCGGCCGTCTGTATCGGCTCGAAGAAGTCGTCGGCGCCCGCGCAGGCGAAGATGGCGACGCCGTTGGTCTCGGCGCGCAGCTCGTCGCGCAGGTATTCGTTGATGCGCTCGACGTCGCGGTCGAAGCTCTCGCGCTCGGGGCTGTGCGCCTTGAAGGTGCGCGCGCGCTCCGAGAACTCCTTGCGCAGGAAGCGCTCGAAGTCCTGCCGGCCGTTCTCGTTGGCCTGCGCGTTCAGGTAGAGGCTGATGACCGGCAGGCCGTCCACCGGCTCGAACGCCGCCAGGCGGTCGACGATCTGCTCCAAAGTATTGCTCTCGGCTGCACCACTCTGTGCCATTCGTTTTGTCTCCCTCGGCTCAAATATGTTTCTAAACGGGCGCCGGCCGGGCGCACGACGACGCCGCGCGTCCGCGTTGGTTAAATTTCTTAGCCGAACAGGCCGCGGAACTTCGCGGGGCCGGCGTCGTGGCCGGGGAAGACTTTGCGCAGGTCGGCCGCGCCGAGGTGCTTTGAGGCGACCTCGCCGAACACGTCGCGGAAGTCGGTCGTGAGCGCGAGGTCGCGCCCCTCGTGGAGCTGCTCGTCCCTGAGACCGGGCCACCGGCCGTAGACTCGCCCGCCGCGCACCGCGCCGCCCAGCACCAGCATCGCGTTGGCGTGGCCGTGGTCTGTGCCCTGCGTCCCGTTCTGCCGCACGGTGCGCCCGAACTCGCTCATCGAGAGCACCACGACGTCCCGCATCCTTTCGGGGCCGAGGTCGGCGACGAGTGCGGTGAGCCCCTGCGCGAACTGCCCCAGGAGGTTCGCGAGCTGGCCGCGCGCCCCGCCCTGCCCGCGGTGCGTGTCCCAGCCGCCGACATCCGAGAAGGCGACCTCCAACCCGACGCCCGCCTTGACGAGCTGCGCGATCTGCAACAGCGCGCGGCCGAACTGGTTCGTCGGGTACTGCGCGCCGTTCTCCGGCCTGTACTGCGCCGGGTTGACGCGCTTGAGGAAGTTGACCGCCTCGAACGTCTCCTTGCCCGTCCCGCGCAGCACGTCGCCCACGCCCTGCTCGTAGATGTCCTCGAAGCCGCCCTGCACGCCGCGCGCGCCCGCGCCCGCGCGCAGCTGGAAGTCCGCGAGGTTCTGCATGGCGACCGCCGGCGCGCGCCCCTGCATCGAGCGCGGCAGGTTCTGCGTCATCGAGATGGAGCGGAACGGCGTGGCCTTCTGGTCGGGTCGCGCCTGCACGTACCGGTTGAGCCAGCCGTCCTGCGTCGACTTCACGCCGGGCGTCGCCGACTCCATGTAGTCCTGCGCGTCGAAGTGCGAGCGCGTGTTGTCGGGCGAGCCGACGGCGTGGACTATCGCCAGCCGCTTCTCGTCCCAGAACTGCTTGAGCGGCCGCATCGACGGGTGGAGGCCGAAGAATCCGTCGAGGTCGATGGCCGAGTCGGCGCCGCCGCGGGGCTGCGCGATGGCGATCTGCGGGCGCTGCTCGTAGTAGGCGCGCTCGCCGTGCGGCACGACCATGTTCAGCCCGTCGACGGCGCCGCGCTGGAAGATGGCGATGAGCGTCTTCCGCCTGCCCGAGACCGAGGCCGTCACGCCCTGCGCCTCGACCACGCGCCTCAAGAACGACGGCGCGCTCCCGACCAGCCCGACGCTCGCCAGCGCCAGCCCGCCCTGCTTCATGAAAAACCTGCGACCCTGATTCATGCTCACTCCGTTCGCGTGAACGGTGAATAGTAAATGGTGAATGGAAAACCGAGTCCCCGCATCACCATTCACTATTCACCATTTACCACTTACTGCCTCTGAAACTCCGGCGAGCCGATGACGAGCGCGGCGATGCGCGCGACCTCGGGGTTGCCGACCGTGACGCCGGCCTGGCGCCGCTCGCGGCGCGCTTCGCGGACGTTCTTCTCGCGCGCCTCTTCGTCGTCCGGCATCGTCGTAATCGGCGCGTCGGCCTGCGCGGTCAACTGCTTCATCAGGACCTCGCGGCTCCTGGGCGAGACGTCGCCCTGAAGCGCCACCGCCAGGAAGCGCTCGACGATGGCCTTCTGGTCGACGGCGCGGCTGCTCGTGGCCTCCTCGCCGACGAAGCGCGAGAGGTCTACGCGCGCGCCGGGGATGCGGTTCGAGACGAGCGCGAGCGAGAAGTTGAGCCGTTCGAGGAGCGCGCCCGTGTTGACCCAGTAGCTCGCCTCGTCCGGGTAGCCGGTCGGCGCCTGGTAGCCGTAGAGCGGCTCGCCCATCCGCGCGACCCACTGGACGAGCGCCGGCCGCACCTCGACCTCCGCGCCCAGCGTGCGGAGCGCGCTCGCCGTCAGCTCGAACGGCGTCTTGATCTTCGCGCGCCGCGCCTCGCCCGAGTTGAACTCGGGCGACATCAAGACGGCGCGCAGCGTCGTCTTGATGTCGCCCTTCGACTTGTAGAACGCGTCGGCGACGCGCCGGACGAGCGCCGGGTCGGGCGTGTCCGAGACGAACTTGCGGACGAGCTTGGTCGCGATGAACTTCGCGGTCGAGGGGTGCGCGACGAGCACGTCCAGGACCTTGCGGCCGTCGTCCACGCCGCCGCCCGCCGGAATCTTCACGCCGAGGACGGTCTTCTCGCCGGGGTCGTGCGTGCGCGGGTTGAAGAAGAAGGTGCCGGCGCGGTCGTCTTCGCCGCCGGCGTCGTAGAGACCCCTGCCCCGCGGCGCGTAGATGGTCCACCCTGTGAAGGCGCGCGCCACCTCCTGCACGTCCTTCTGCGTGTAGCCGCCCTCGACGCCGAGCGTGTGCAGCTCCATCAGCTCGCGCGCGTAGTTCTCGTTGATGCCGCGGCGCATCCGCTGCTGCTGCGGGCGCGGCTGCTGCTGCGCCGCCATCTGCCCGTCGGCCTGCGGCTGTTGTTGTTGACGCTGGCGCTCCATCTGGCGCTGCGCCTGTCGGCGGTTCATGCGGCGGCCGCCGAAGCGCCCGCCGGGCCGCATCGAGCCCGCGCCGTCCGTGTCCGTCTGCTGGCGGCGTAGCTGCCGGCGCGCACCCTGCGCGTTCGGGCTCACGCTCTGAAAGTTGTCGAGGTAGAAGAGCATCGCCGGGCTCTTCGCGGTCGCCTCCAGCAGGTCGCGGAAGTTGCCGAGCGCGTTCGGGCGAATCACGTCGCGGTCGTAGGAGGTGAGGAACCAGCGGTCGGCGCCCTTCTGTGCGAAGACGTTGAAGTGGTTCGTCCAGAAGTCGACCATCACCTCCTGCAACTGCCGCTCGCTGTAGACGGCGCGGAGGATGCGCGCGGCGTTCAGCTCGAACATGATGCGCTGCGGGTTTTCGAGCCCGTTCTCGCGCATGTACTTCACGATGGCCTGCCGGTACGCGCGGCGCTGCGGGTCGGCCTCGTCCTGCATCGCGCCCGGCTGCCCCTGTGCGGGCGGCCTCATCGCCTCGGCGACCATGCGCTCGGCTTCGGGGTTCGGCTCGGGCGCGTTCATCTGGCCGGCGGCCGGCGGCGGCGGTCCCTGCCGTCGCTGGCGGACCAGACCCGCCAGCTCGGGCGGCACCTCGCCGGCGCGCTCAAGTCGGCGCAGGAGCTGACCCGGCTGCGGGTACTTCGCCAGCAGCTCCGAGTTCGACATCCCGAGCGTCTGGAAGCCCCTGAGCCTCGCCTCGGCGGCCGCGTCGTCGAGCTTCGAGGGGTTGAGCTGCTGCTCGATGAACGCCTCGACGCCCATCTTCCGCACGCGCTCGACGTCGCCGGGGCGCGCGCCGAAGGCCAGGCGGTTGAGCACGTGGACGACGCGCTGCTCCTCCGTCATCTTCCGCGCGTCCGCCTTCCCGCCCGAGGTCTGCGCCGGCGCGACCAGAAGGTTGTTCGACAGGAGCGCCAGCGCCGCCGCGAGCGCGAAGGCGCGCGGCGCACGCCGCCGTGCTGACAGGTTGAATCTCATAAAGGCTCCGCTTCCCTTAAAAACTGACCTTAAACTGCCGCCGCCGGCCCGTGACTTTGGTGAGCGGCGACGGACTTAAGACGCGCGCCGGCGGCCGGCGGCCGGAAAATTTCCGTGGGGGTTGAGGTCAGATTCTACCCGCCCGTCGGGGGTGAGGAAAGCCGAGCCTCGACGCGGGGGGATTCAGGAAGTCGGAAGTTGGAATCTTACTCCGCCTCGCGCTCGCGCTCGCGCGCCACGAGCAGGCGGCGGAGGATTTTGCCCGAGGGCGACTTCGGTATCTGCGCCACGAACTCGACGCGCCGAACCTTCTTATACGGCGCGACGCGCGAGGCGACAAAGCTCAAGACATCTTCATCGGTCATGGGGTGCCCTTCCTTGACGACGACGAAAGCCTTCGGCACCTCGCCCGCCTCCTCGTCCGGGCTCGGGATGACGGCCGCGTCCGCCACCGACGGGTGCGTCAGAAGCACCGCTTCCAACTCGGCTGGCGCGACCTGAAACGCCTTGTACTTGATCAGCTCCTTCGCGCGGTCGACGATGAAGAAGAAGCCGTCCTCGTCCACGTACGCCACGTCGCCCGTGTGCAGCCACCCCTCGGCGTCGACGGTCTCGGCGGTCGCCTCGGGGCGTCCGAGGTAGCCCTTCATCACCTGCGGCCCGCGCACCAGAATCTCGCCGCGCTCGCCCGCGCCCACGTCCTCGCCCGTCTCGACCGAGACGAGCCGGCACTCGGTGTTGGGCACGCACAGGCCGACCGACCCCGGCTTGTTGCGCTCACGCGTCGAGAGGTGCGTCGCGGGGCTCGCCTCGGTCATCCCGTAGCCCTGCACGACCGCGCAGCCCAGACGCTCCGCGCACTCTCGCGCCAGCTCCTCCCCGAGCGGCGCCGCGCCGGAGAAGACCGTGTGGAGACTTGAGAGGTCGTACGAGCCGACGAGCGGGCTCTTCGAGAGCGCGAGGATGATGGGCGGGACGAGGTGCGCGAACGTCACGCGGTAGTCCCGCACCGTCTTCAGCAGGTGCTCGAAGTCGAAGCGCGGGAGCGTGACGACGGTCGCGCCGCAGTAGAGCCCGTGGCTCATGATGGCCACCATGCCGTAGATGTGAAAGAGCGGCAGCACGCAGACGAGCGTCTCGTCGCCCCAGTCGTGCCCCGCCCCCTTTATCTGCGCGAGGTTTGAGACGAGGTTGTGGTGCGTCAGCATCACGCCCTTGCAGACGCCCGTCGTGCCGCTCGAATAGGGGAGGACGACGTGGTCTTCGCGCGGGTCTATCTCGACCGCCGGAGGCTCGCCGCCCGCTTCGAGCAGAGAGGCGAACGGCGTCGCGCCCTCGGCCTCGCCGAAGACGAACAGCTCGCGTAAGTCCCGCCCCTCGGCCGCCTCGCGCACGCGCGCGACAAGCGGCGGGACGGTGACGACGTACTTCGCGCCCGAGTCTTCGAGCTGCTTCCGCAGTTCCTCGGCGGTGTAGAGCGGGTTGACCGTCGTGACGACGCCGCCGAGGCTGGCGACCGCGTGGAAGGCGACGACATACTCCGGCAGGTTCGGGCTGTAGAGCGCCAGCACGTCGCCCTTACGCACGCCGCGCCCGGCGAGCCCGGCGGCGGCCGCGCGCACCGCGGCGTGGAGCTGCGCGTAGGTCATCACGCGCCCGCTCACGCCGTCGATGAGCGCGGGGCGCTCGGCGTGCTCCCGCGCGCGGCCGAAGACGAACTCGGTGAGCGTGACCTCGGGGATTTCGACTTCGGGGAAAGGGCTGCGGAGAATCATCAAGGTCTCCTCGCTTTAACTTTAAGGTCGGACGCGGCCGGGCGGCCTTCATACAGACACGGGCGCGGCGCGAAGTTTTATCACAACGGGGCCGGCAGGAATAATTACGGCCGGCGAGTGCGGGACAGATTTCGGCCGGGGCGTGAGTGGCGCCCGGCCCGACTTTTCTAACGGATGCGGTAGGCGCGGCCGCCCACGACGACGACGACCTCGCCGGGAAGCTGCTCGGCGACGCGCCCGACGACGGGCACGTCCGCGACGAGCGCGCGGAAGGCTTCGGTGCCGCGCCGCACGCCGGTCGAGCGCATGGAAGGCCTGTAGTTGACGTCGACCCACGCGGAGCCCTCGCGCCGGAAGCGGTGGCCGGCCGCCGCGCGCGTCTCGCCGGCGCTCAACGCCGCGCCCTCCTCGGTCCTCTGCTCGGCGCGCGCGTTCGGGCGGCCCCTGCGCGGCGCGGCGAGAGCGCCGCCCGCGCGGCGGTCGTCGCGCTCCGACTCTCTCTGAGTCGCCCCCGCCGTCGCGTTGCCCCTGTCGTAAACGTTCGACGTGTTGGTGTCCGCCCCGCGCTTCTGGTTGCGAGTGCCGCCGTCCGGCATCTGCCCCTCGCCCGCGCGCGACGCGGCGCGGCGCTGCGCGGCCGCCTCGTTCGCCGCGACCTCATCGACGGGCTCCGCGCCGCGCGCGCTCTTCTCCTTGTTGTTGTCGGCGCCGTCGCTTTTCGCGGGCGGCGACGTCTCGACGGCGACGGCCTTCGGCGCGGACTTCGCAATCTCGGCCGGCGCTTCCGGGCTCGCCGACGTGGTGGGCTGGGAAGCCGCCGGTGGCGGCGGCGCGGCGGTGTCCTCCGCGACCGAGCCCACGGGCGCGGGCTGCGGCTCTCCCGCGTGAGGGCCGCGCCCCGCGGACGGCGGCGCGGTCGTCGTGCCCGAAGCAGCGAGGTCGTTCGCCCCATCTTCTGGCTTCCGGTCGAGCATTCCCGACTGGTTATCATTGGCCGTCCCCGCCGTCTCGGCGGCAGGCGCGGCGGGTCGCGTCTCGGCGACCCCGGCCTGCGGGCGCGCGCTCTGCGTGTCGGGCGAAGAGCCCGCGTCGCGCGAGCGCAGCGCGACGAAAGAGACGACCGCGACGAGAGACAGCGCGAGCACCGGCGCCGAGTAACGCAGAGCGCGCGGCGAGAAGAGCGCGGCCGCCCACGCGCGCCACGACGCAGGCCTCGGCGTTTCCGTCGAGGCCGGGACTGTCGCCGCGTGCTGCTTCACCTCGGCACCGCCGAGCGCGCGCGCGAGCGAGACGGCGGCGCCGCGGCACCGGTCGCAGTCCGCGAGGTGCGAGGCGGCCGCGAGCCGCGCGCCGGCGGGCAGAGCGCCCTCGGCGAAGGCGCCCAGCTCGTCGGCGTCGAGGTGCGCCGACGCCGCGGACGCCGCGCCGTCGCCGTCCGCGAACGACTTTGCCGCCGTCGCGCGCGCCCGGCGCCGGAGCAGCGAGTCGATCTCTCTGTCGAAGCCCTCTTTCATCACAAACATTCCCGACGAATATCTGGCGCCGCTCGGCGCCCGAAGTGTGAACGCGCGGGCGTCGAAAACTTGCGCCCCGCGGACGCGAAGCCCCGTCCGCTCACTCGTACAGCTCTTCGCGCTTCTCGACGGCGACGGCCGCCTCCGGCGCGAGCATCAAGCGCAGGTCGGCGTCGGTGTGCGAGTGCGCCACTTCCGAGAGCGTGCGCGCGACCTCCTCGCCCGTCCAGCGCCGCTCGCCCGCGAGCGTGGCTTCGACCCGGCGGCGCACCTCCGCGTGGATGCGCGTCAGCCTGCGGCTCGCCGTCGCCTCGTGGACGCCGAGCACCGCGCCCGCCTCCTTCAGCTTCAGCCCGTCGAAGTAGTAGAGCCTGACGAGCAGACGGTCTTCCGCGTCGAGCCCGCCGAGCGCGCCCGCGAGCGCCTCCTCGACCGTGCGCGCCGCGTCCGACTCGACGAGCGCGCTCTCGGGGTCGAGCGCGGGGGCGGGCCGCCACCCGTCCTGCTCGTGCGACTCCGCGGCCGCGCGGTCGAACTCCGAAGGCTCCTCGGTCTGCACCAGGCGCGACGTGCGGCGGTGGCGGTCGACGGCGAGCTGGCCGACGACCGCGCGCAGCCAGCCGCCCAGGCTCCCGCAGCCGGAGTAGTAGGCGAGCTTGCCGGCGGGGCGGCCGTCGGCGCGCTCGCGCAACCCGTACAGCTCGGCCCACACGGACCCGGCCAGCTCTTCGGCCTCGGCCTCGCCCGCGCTCGCCGAGCGAGCCGCCGAGAGCACCGTCGCACGGTACTGCCCGACGAGGTCGTCCCACGCCGAGGCGTCGCCGCGCTCGCACGCCACGACCAGGAGCAGCTCGTCGGCGCGCAGCGCGTCGATGAACGCTCCCACCTCCCTCGCCCCCGACTGCGGCGCGTGACGCAGCAGGTACTTCTCGACCGTCGCGCGGACGCGCGGCGCGAGCGCCGCTTCGTCGAGCGCGCGCACCCCGCCGGCGCGCGACAGCAGTCGCCGCGCTCCTTCACGCACGAGTTGTTCGAGGTCTGTCGGCATCCCCGAGTCCCGAAGCCAAGATGCCCTGCCGGCCGGTTCGCGTATGCTATCACGAATCGAGTAGTCAGTAGACAGTAGTCAGTAGTCAGTAGTAAAACTTCTCTTTAACCGGCGGTCAGGGCCGAAGCATCAACCTCCGCCGAGCGGAACCTGCCGGCTACTGACTACTTTCTACTGACTACTTTTGTCATGCTCCGCGTCACGGAAATCTTCCGCTCCATCCAGGGCGAGTCCACGCACGCCGGCCGCCCCTGCACGTTCGTGCGCCTGACGGGCTGCCCGATGCGCTGCGTCTGGTGCGACAGCGAATACACGTTCACGGGCGGCGAGCGCGTCTCCCTCGACGATGTGATGCGTCAGGTGCGCGCCTACGGTTGCCAACTAGTCGAGGTGACGGGCGGCGAGCCGCTGGCGCAAAAAGCAGCTTTCGAGCTTATCCGACGCCTCTGCGACGAGGGCTACGAGGTCCTGATCGAGACCGGCGGGTTCGTCTCGACCGAGGGCGTGGACGAGCGGGCGCGCGTCATCCTCGACGTGAAGTGCCCCGCCTCCGGCGAGGCCGGGCGCAACCACTGGCCCAACCTCGGGCGGCTGCGCGCAGACCGCGACGAGGTCAAGTTCGTCGTGAAAGACCGCGCCGACTGGGAGTTCGCGCGCCGCGTCGTCGAAGAGTACGAGCTTGAGAGCCGCGCCCTCGCCCTCCTCGTCTCCCCCGTCTGGGGCGAGACCGACCTGAAGGAACTGGCCGACCTCGTCTCCCGGAGCGGGCTGAAGAAAGTCAGGATGCAGTTGCAGCTTCACAAATACATCTGGGGCCCGGAGGTGCACGGCGTCTGATGGGCGGCTCGCCGAGCGATAGGGATTTCGTCCACGACGGAGAGCCGGACGGGGCCGCGTCCGAGGACGAGAGCGCCGCCCCCGACGGTGAGGCGGCGCTCGCCGTCTGCCTGGTCTCGGGCGGGATGGACTCGTGCGTGACGGCCGCCATCGCGCGCGAGGAGAACGCGGGGCTCGCCTTCCTCCACGTCTCCTACGGCCAACTGACCGAGGCTCGCGAGCGCCGCGCCTTCGAGGAACTGGCCGACTTCTACGGCGTCTCGCGCCGGCTCGTCGTCTCGCTCGAACACCTCGCGCGCATCGGCGGCTCGTCTTTGACAGACCCTTCGATGCCCGTCACCGAAGCCGACCTCGGCGCGACTGGCGTCCCGACGAGCTACGTCCCCTTCCGCAACGCGCACCTGCTCGCCGTCGCGACGAGCTGGGCCGAGGTCTTGGGCGCCGGCCGCGTCTACATCGGCGCCGTCGCCGAGGACTCTTCCGGCTACCCCGACTGCCGGCCGGAGTTCTACGAGGCTTTCCAGCGCGCCGTCGACGCGGGCACGCGACCCGAGACGCGCGTCGAAATCAGGACGCCCGTCATACACATGCGCAAGGCCGAGATCATCCGGCGCGGGCGGAGCTTGGGCGCGCCGCTCCGTCTGACCTGGTCCTGCTACCGCGCGGAGGAGCGCGCGTGCGGCGGCTGCGACTCGTGCGCGCTGCGGCTGAGGGCCTTCCGCGAGGCGGGGCTCGAAGACCCGATTCCCTACGCCTAAACGCTCGCAAAGCGCGGCGTTTTGCTGCTAAAATAGCGCCCAGAAAATCAGACCCAGGGGTAGGAACTGACAACCGGCGGCGCCGCGCCCGCATCTTAAGCGCGTCCTCCGCATCCCCTCGGAAGCGTCAGCTATTATTCAGTCAGCAGGAGACCACCGACCATGCGTTCCAAGCCTTTCGTTCGCACGCTCTTCGCCACGCTTCTCCTGGCCGCCTCCGCCGTCGCCGCCTCCGCGCAGACGACGACGCAGGTCAACGGCACGGTCAAGCTCAAGCAGGCCGACGGCACCGAAGTCCCCGTCGCCGGCGCGCAGATCGACATCTACCGCACCGACATCAAGGGCGAGTACCACACCAAGACCGACAAGAAGGGCCACTACATCCACGCCGGGCTGCCCTTCATCGGCACCTACACGATCGTCGTCAGCGCGCCCGGCGCGCGGCCGACCTACGCCGCCAAGCAGCGCTTCAACGCCTCGCAGCAGAGGGACTTCCTCCTCCAGCCCGGCGACGGCACGAAGCTGACGCTCGAAGAGGTCAAGAAGTTCGACACCAGCAAGGGCTCGGCCCCGGCCGACCCCTACGACAAGAACGCCCTGCCGGCCTCCGAGAGCAAGGAGGACAAGGCCAAGCGCGAGGAGTTGGCCAAGAAGGTCGCCGAGGTTGAGGAGAAGAACAAGAAGATCGAGGAAGGCAACGCGGTCATCACCCGCACCTTTAAGGCGGGCAACGACTCGCTGTCTGCCGGCCGTCTCGACGATGCTATTGCGTCCTACCGGGAAGGTCTGGCCGCGCGCCCCGACGAGCCGGCGCTCCTGGCTAACCTCTCGGAAGCTCTGCGCCGGCGCGGCGTTACACGCTACAACGACGCGCTCAAGAACGCCGACGCCGACGCCAAGAATCGCGGGGTCGAGGAGGCCAAGAAAGACTGGAAGGACGCCGTCGATGCCGCGCAGAAGGCGCTCCAGATCATCGGCACCGGGGGCAGCGACCCGCAGCAGGCGGCCATCTACTCCCAGAATAAAATCGTCGCACTCTCGACGCGCGCCTTCGCCATGAAACTCGTCGCCACGAAGGTTGACCAGTCACAGGGGCAGGCCGCCTGGGACGCCTACCAGGAGTACATCGCCGTCGAGGCCGACCCGGCCAAGAAGGCGAAGCTCAGGGGCGAGGCGCTCCAGACGCTCTTCGACGCGAACGCGATTGATCAGGCTGTGACGCAGGCGCGCGCCGTCCTGGCCGAAAATCCGGACGACGTGGACGCCAACCGCATCCTCGGCCTGGCGCTCTTCGCCACGGGCGACAAGGCCAAATTCCAGGAGGCGGCCAACTACCTCCAGCGCTACGTCGATAAGGCGCCGGACACCGACCTCTTGAAGCAGTCGGCCAAGGAGTCGCTCGAATACCTGAGGACGGCCGAGAACGTTAAACCCGAGAAGGCGCCGGCGCGCCCCGCGCGTCGCCGCCCGTAACAAGAACTAAACCAATAACTCTCCGTAACTTAGCCGCGCCCGGGACATCTCTCGGGCGCGGCTTTTTGAATTCAGTCCGACCACTTCCAGATTCATCTTGACAGCCCTTTAGTTAAACAGTAACATGCAATAGGCAAACGGTGTTATCTATCGTTTGCCTGACGTCGCCGGTGCGGTCGGCGGCCAAAGTCCTTAAAGATACCGCGCACGCCCCGCCTGTTCTCGGCCCTAAACACGGAACGCTCCAAAATGTCTGCCAAACTCGGCGAAATCCTCGTCCGCGAAAATCTCCTGACCCCGCACCAGCTGCGCGAAGCCCTCGAATTCCAAAGGGAGCACGGGGGCCGTCTCGGCTTCAACCTGGTCAAGATGGGGCTGGTCTCAGACGACATGATCACGGCCGTGCTCTCGCGGCAGTACGGCGTGCCCTCGGTCAACCTGGAGCTGTTCGACATCGACGAGTCGGTCATCCGGCTCATCCCGCGCGAGGTCGCCGACAAGTACTCGGTGCTGCCGCTCTCCCGCGTCGGGGCCACGCTGACGCTGGCGATGGTGGACCCGACCAACGTCTTCGCCATGGACGACATCAAGTTCATGACGGGGCTCAACATCGAGCCGGTGGTCGTCTCGGAGGCGAGCGTGCAGGACGCCATCTCGCGCTACTACTCGCAGTCGCGCGAGATCGAGCTGGCGCGCGACCTGGAGGAGGGCGCCGACTCCAACGGCAACGGCCACCTCGACGGGCTGCCCGGCTCGTCCATGACGCTCGAATCGCTCGACTTCGAGGCCGACGGCGCCGAGGGGCTGGAGGTCATCGAAGAGAACGACGAGATCGACCTCTCGAACCTGACGCGTCTGAGCGAGGACGCGCCCGTCGTCCGGCTCGTCAACGTGCTGCTGGCCGACTCGCTCCAGCGCGGCGCCTCCGACATCCACATCGAGCCTTACGAGAAGGAGATGCGCATCCGCTTCCGCATCGACGGCGTGCTCTACGACGTGATGCACCCGCCCCTGCGCCTGCGCGACGCGCTCATCTCGCGCATCAAGATTCTCTCCAAGCTCGACATCGCCGAGAAGCGGCTGCCGCAGGACGGCCGCATCAAGATCAAGCTCAAGGTTCACGGCCGCTCGCGCGAGCTCGACTTCCGCGTCTCGACGCTCCCCACCCTCTTCGGCGAGAAGGTCGTGCTCCGCCTCCTCGACAAGGAGCGGCTGATGCTCGACATGACGAAGCTCGGCTTCGAGCCCGAGTCCCTCGTCAAATTCCAGCGCAACATCACGAAGCCCTACGGCATGGTGCTCGTCACGGGGCCCACCGGCTCGGGTAAGACGAACACGCTCTACTCGGCCCTGCAGGCGCTGAACACGTCAGAGACGAACATCATGACGGCCGAGGACCCCGTAGAGTTCAACCTGCCGGGCATCAACCAGGTGCAGATGAAGGAGCAGATCGGTCTGAACTTCGCGGCCGCGCTGCGCTCGTTCCTGCGCCAGGACCCGAACATCATCCTCGTCGGCGAGATACGCGACTTCGAGACGGCCGAGATCGCCATCAAGGCCGCGCTGACCGGCCACCTCGTCCTCTCCACCCTCCACACCAACGACGCGCCCTCCACCATCTCCCGCCTGATGAACATGGGCATCGAGCCCTTTCTCGTCGCGACCTCGGTCAACCTCATCCAGGCGCAGCGCCTCATCCGGCGCATCTGCAAGGACTGTAAGACCGAGCACCACCTGCCGCCCGAGGGACTGGTCGAGGTCGGCTTCACTCCGGAAGAGGCCAAGCAGCTCAAGACCTACAAGGGCACGGGCTGCACGAAGTGCAACAACACCGGCTACAAGGGGCGGGTCGGCCTCTACGAAGTGATGGAGGTGACCGAAGACATCCGCGAGCTGATCCTGATCGGCGCCTCCGCGCTCGAGCTGCGCAAGCGCGCCATCGAGGACGGGATGATCACGCTCCGCGAGTCCGGGCTCCAAAAAATCAGGAACGGCATCACCACGCTCGAAGAGGTGGTGCGTGAAACGGTGGCATAGAACAATGAACAGGCTGCGCGTCATCGCCATTTTCTTCCTCGTCCTCGTCGCGGTCGCCGGCGCCCTGCCGGTGACGGAGTCGCTCGCCAAGTGGAGCCGCCGCTCCGCGTCCGCGCAGCGCAAGCGCCCCCGCAAGCACACGCGCGCGTGGTGGCGCCGCCACCGCGCGCTGATGCGCGCCAGGCGCGCGCGCGCCGAGCAGCGCCGGCGCCTCGCCGCGGCGGCCGCCTCGCGCTCCGGCGCCGCCCCCAGAATTAACACCGCCCTTCTCACCTTTGACGCGAACGCCGGCGCCCCGGTCAGCGCCGTCCCGGCTATCAGCACCGCGACGCTCGCCTCGGCGCCCGCGCGCGCGACGCTCGTGCGCACGTCGGCGCTGCTCCCCTTCGCCTTCACCCCACCGCACAACTGGTCGGCCGCGCGCAAGGGCCGCGCCGGCGCGGCCGTCTTCTCGGTGACGACGCCCGACGGGCGCGGCTCGGGCACGGCCGTCGTGGCGCCCGTCTCGCTCTCGGCGGCGGAGCTGGCCGGCTCGCCCACGGGGCCGAAGACCAAGTCGGTCGGCGGCCTCCCCGTCACCGCGCTCAGGCGCACGGTCATCGACCGGATGGTGGCCGAGGGCGGCTGGGTGACCAACGACTTCGTCCAGGAGATGCAGGGCCGCCGCGTCTTCGTCGTCCACGCGCAGACCGGCGCGCCGGGCGCACCCGCCCAGTCCTGGGCCTTCTACTTCACCGAGGTCGACGGCCGCGTCTACAGCCTCGCGACGACCGGCCCCGTCGAGTTCGCCGCGCCGCTGGCGGCGGGCTCCGCGCAGTTCATGGCCTCGCTCCAACCCGCCGCGAGCCGCAACGCGGCCTCGCAGAGGTGAGAACGACGGCGAGGTTGAGCACGAGTTAACCGCCCGCCTCGCCGAACCCGCCGCGGCCACCCCAGCGGCCGCCGAAACAGACACAGGGAAACTTTATGACGGGACAAGAACAGACGCAGGAGCCGCTCTCGCTCTCAGACCTCCTGAAGAAGCTCATCGAGATGGGCGGCTCCGACCTCCACCTGACGACCAACACGGCGCCGCAGGTACGCGTGGACGGCCACCTTCGCCCCGTGGAGGGGCTGCGCCCGCTGACCTCGGCCGACACCAAGTCGCTCGCCTACTCGGTGCTCACCGACGCGCAGAAGCACCGGTTCGAGGAGGCGCTGGAGCTGGACTTCTCGTTCGGCGTGCGGGGGCTGTCGCGCTTCCGCGCCAACCTCTTCAACCAGCGCGGCGCGGTCGGCGCCGTCTTCCGCGCCATCCCGTATGAGATAAAGTCGTTCGACGACCTCATGCTCCCGCCCGTCGTCTCGCAGCTTTGCGAGCGCCCGCGCGGACTCATCCTCGTCACCGGGCCCACGGGCTCCGGCAAATCGACGACGCTCGCCGCGATGATCGACAAGGTTAACCGCGAGCGGCACGAGCACATCGTCACCATCGAGGACCCCATCGAGTTCCTGCACGGACACAAGTCCTGCATCGTCAACCAGCGCGAGGTCGGCGCCGACACGCGCGGCTTCGCCGAGGCGCTGCGCACGGCGCTGCGCCAGGACCCGGACGTCGTGCTCGTCGGCGAGATGCGCGACCTCGAGACCATCGAGAGCGCGCTGCGCATCGCCGAGACCGGGCACCTGACGTTCGCCACCCTGCACACCAACTCGGCGGCCTCGACCATCAACCGCATCATCGACGTCTTCCCCTCGGCGCAGCAGGCGCAGATACGCGCGCAGCTCTCGCTGGTGCTCGAAGGCATCCTCTGCCAGTCGCTCATCCCGCGCGTGGACGGGCGCGGGCGCGCGATGGCGCTCGAAATCCTCGTCCCCAACCCGGCCATCCGCAACCTCATCCGCGAGGACAAGGTGCACCAGATCTACTCGATGATGCAGACGGGGCAGGGCAAGCACGGGATGCAGACCTTCAACCAGGCGCTGGCGACGCTCTACCACAAGCGCCTCATCTCCATCGAGGTGGCGATGCAGCGTTCGTCGAACGCCGACGAGCTGCGCGAGCTGATCGAGCACGGCGCGGGCGTCAACAACGGCGCCGGCCCCGCCGGAGGCCCGCAGCCCCCGCGCGCGCACCCCTCGCCCTACGCACAGCCCCGCCCGGTCGGGGCGCGCCCCGGAGCAAGGTAAGAAAGTGATGAGTGATGAGCGATAAGAAAGGGCAAGACCCTTCCCTTCTCTCGACACCTCTTATCACCCGTCACCGCTCACTTATCACTCAGGAGTAGTTCATGCCCACATACGTCTTCAAAGGTCGGAACCGGGTCGGCGAGGTCATCGTCGGCGAGAGGATGGCCGACAGCCGCGACATCCTGCGCCAGCTCCTGCGGCGCGAGCAGGTGATGCTCACCTCGGTCAAGGAGAAAGGGCGCGAGATCGCCGTGCCGAAGCTCGGCGGCGGGCGCAAGAAGGTCAAGGCCAAAGACCTTTCCATCTTCACGCGCCAGTTCTCGGTGATGATCGACGCGGGGCTCCCGCTCGTCCAGTGCCTCGAAATCCTCGCGCAGCAGCAGGAGAACAAGAACTTCCAGATGGTGCTGACGCAGACGCGCCAGGACGTCGAGGAGGGCTCGACGCTCGCCGCCGCGATGGCGCGACACCCGAAGACCTTCGACCAGCTCTTCGTCAACATGATCGAGGCGGGCGAGGCGGGCGGCATCCTCGACCTCATCCTCCAGCGCCTCTCCTCCTACATCGAGAAGATCGTCAAGCTCCGGCGCGACGTGGTCTCGGCGATGATCTACCCCTCGGCCGTCATCGTCATCGCGACGGCGGTCGTCGCGGTGATCATGATCTTCGTCATCCCCTCGTTCCAGAACATCTTCACGGGGCTGCTGGGGCCGGGCGAGCTGCTCCCGCTCCCGACGCGCATCGTCGTCGGCATCAGCGACTTCCTCGCGGGCATCGGCGGGCTCATCATCCTGGGCTCCATCATCGCGGTGGTGATCGCCGTGAAGTTCTACTACCGGACGCCGAAGGGGCACCGGATGATCGACCTGATTCTGCTGAAGGTGCCCATCGTCGGCAGCATCCTGCGCAAGATCGCGGTCGCGCGCTTCTCGCGCACGCTCTCGACGCTGCTCTCGTCGGGTCTACGAGCAGGAGGTGGACTCGGCCATCGCCTCGCTGCTGACCCTGATCGAGCCGGTCATGATCGGCTTCCTCGGCGTCACCATCGGCGGCATCGTCATCGCCATGTACCTCCCCCTCTTCTCCCTCATCGGCAAGATGGCCGCCGGCGGCCACTGACCTGAGAGGGATTTGTATTTTACCGTTTCGGGGATTTGATTTCTCCCGTCGAGGGATTTGATTTCTCCTCTCAAAAAGCCCGTTTTTACGGGCTTTTTGCTTTCTGTCCCCATATGGGAGACCAGGAGCGGCGCCACTACCTCAATCAGCAGCGTGAGGCGTGGCCCGAGAGCCAGCAACTGTGGGAATTCTTGCGTGCCTGCGAGGCGTCGCTCGTCAAGCAGAAGGGTGAGCTCGCGCCGGACAGTCTGGAGGCCAGGTGGCTGCGTTGGGCGCACCGCTATAGGGACGATCATCGGCAGGCTGTCCGGCAAGAGGATCACCATCCCCGACGTTAACGCGCCGCCGATGCCCGCCCTGGCCCCTCCCGGCGTCGTCCACGACGGCAAGAAGGCCGAGAACTTCGGCGAACTCAACTCGTCCGCGGGATACCCCGACGTCAGAAGCTTCAAAAGAAAGTTCGGGCTGGTCATCCCGGCGCGGGCAGATTGCTGCAAGACTTCTGACCGCCGGACATATGACTTCCTAACTCCGGGGGTGATAAACTGTGTGACCGGAAGCAGGAACGTTGCGTCCTTCCAGTTGATTTTGTAGTGCGAACCGCGCCGGCCTCTTCCCCTCGCGTGTGCCTCTCGCGGTCCATGGGTAATTAAACCCGCGCGTCGCCGGACTGCGACGAGTGAGAAGCTATTAACCTGACACCCAGCTGACGGTCACGGAGGCCCACTTGTCCACAGAGGTTAATCACGTCGCCTCTATCGTCGCCGAGACGGGCGGGAGCGCCACGGCCGGGCTGCTCGCGCCTCGCACCGGCTGGGGCGAGATGGGGGAGTCCGAGCACTTCGTCCAGTTCTACGAGGACGACGCGTTCCTCCTCGAAACTCTCGTCGCCTTCGTCGGCGCGGCGCTCGGCGCGGGCGAGGCCGCGGTAGTCGTGGCGACGCGTGAGCACCGTGAAGACCTCGAAACGCGGCTGCGTGAAAAGGGCTTGGACGTGACCGCCGCCGTCGCCTGCGGCCAGCTCGTCTTGTCGGACGCCGCCGATACCCTCGCCAAGTTCATGGCGGGCGGGTCGCCGCACGCGGGACTCTTCGCCGGGCTCATCGGGGGGCTCATCGCGCGCGCGGCCGAGGGGCGGCCCCGCGTCCGCGTCTACGGCGAGATGGTCGCGCTCCTCTGGGCCGAAGGTAACTACGACGCCGCCATCCGTCTGGAGGGGCTCTGGAACGACCTCCAGCAGTCGCACGCCTTCGCGCTCTTCTGCGCCTACCCGATGGGCGGGTTCGCCGGTGAGGGGCCGGGCCGCGGCCTCGCCGACGTGTGTATGTCGCACGCGCGCGTCATCCCCGCCGAGAGCTACACGGCGCTCGACGGGGCCGACGAGCGGCTGAGAGAGATTACCCTGCTCCAGCAGAAGGCCAGGTCGCTCGAAGCCGAGGTCGCGGAACGCAGGAGGGCCGAGGAGCGGCTCCGGGCCGCGCTCTCGAACGAGCAGGCGGCCCGCGCCGAGGCCGAGAGCGCGACTCGCCTGAAGGACGAGTTCCTCGCCACGGTCTCGCACGAGCTGCGCACACCTTTGAGTGCCATCCTCGGGTGGTCGGCCATCCTCAGGACGGGCAAGTTCGACCAGACGTCCGTAGAGCAGGGGCTGGAAACTATCGAGCGGAACGCGCGCGCGCAGGCGCAGCTCATCGAGGACCTGCTCGACGTCTCGCGCATCATCACGGGGCGGCTCCGCCTCGACCGCCAGCCGGTTGACCCCCGCGTATTGGTCGGGGCGGCTATCGACAGCATCCGCCCGGCCGCCGAGGCCAAGGGCGTCCGCATCGACTCCCGCTTGGACTACGTGAATCCCATCGTATGC
>JAIVJI010000020.1 GCA_020200135.1 Acidobacteriota bacterium
GAAAAGAGCTTTCCTCCCGAAATTTCTCGCCGCCGTTTTCGCCCTGACCGTGGTGCTGGCGGCCTCGACCGACGCTTTCGGCGCGGCGACCATCGTCATCCTGAACAACGACGCGGCGGGCGTCGGCTTCAACGACCCGACGCCGGCCGCCCCCGTCGGCAACAACACGGGCACGACGCTCGGCCAGCAGCGGCTCAACGCTTTCCAGTTCGCGGCCAACGTCTGGGGCGCGACGCTCAACAGCGGCGCGGCCATCACCGTCCGCGCGAGCTGGGCGGAGATGGAGTGCTCCACGAACTCCGCGGTGCTCGCCTCGGCCGGCGCCGTCGGCATCGTCCGCAACTTCCCGAACGCGCCCTTCACCGACACGTGGTATCCGGCGTCGCTCGCCAACGCGCTCGGCGGCTCGGACTTCAACCCCAGCTCGCCCGAGATTAGTGCGCGGTTCAACTCAAGGATCGGCACCCCCGGCTGTTTCGAGGGCAGGCGCTTCTACCTCGGACTCGACGGCATCCACGGCGCGGACATCGACCTCGTCTCGGTGCTCATGCACGAGTTCGGCCACGGCCTCGGGTTCCAGACCTTCACCAGCGGGAGCACCGGTGCGCAGGCGACCAATCAGGCCGGCCAAGCCTTCCCGTCCCACTACGACCACTTCCTCGCCGACAACACGACGGCGAAGACCTGGGCGCAGATGACGGACGCCGAGCGGCAAGCCTCGGCCTTCAACACGGGCCACCTTATCTGGACTGGCTCGAACGTCGTCAACGACCTGCGCGCCGTGCTGGGCACGCCGCGCGTGCGCGTCAACTCTCCCTCGACTATCGCGGGCAACTACACGGCGACCACGGCCGACTTCGGCCCGCGTGTCTCGGCCGCGGGCACGACCTCCAGCGTCGCGATGGCCTCCCCCGCCGACGGCTGCACGGCGCTGACGAACCCGGCGGCCGTGTCGGGACGCGTGGCGCTGATTGACCGCGGCACCTGTAATTTCGTCGTCAAGGTCAGGAACGCCCAGAACGCGGGCGCGGTCGGCGTCATCGTCGCCAACAACGTGACGGGAGCGCCCATCCAGATGGGCGGCGGCGACTCGACTATCACGATCCCCTCGCTGATGGTCTCGCTGACGGATGGCAGCACGCTGAAGAGCCAACTGACCGCGGGTCTGAACGCGACACTGCTGCTCGACAACTTCGCGCCCGCGGGCGTGGACGCGCAGGGCCGGCCGCTGATGTTCGCCCCGAGTTCGTTCGAGAGCGGCTCCTCGGTTTCGCACTGGGACACGAGCCTCTCGCCGAACCAACTCATGGAGCCGAGCGTCAGCGGCGACCTCATCCACAGCATCGCCCTGACGGCCGACCTGACCGCCTCGCAGATGCGCGACATCGGCTGGTCGCTCAACCCCATCGGCGACGTGAACTTCTTCGTCCGCCAGCACTATCTGGACTTCCTTAACCGTCAGCCCGATAGCAACGGCCTCTACTTCTGGCGCGAGGACGTCTTCAACTGCGGTGTTGACAAGGCGTGCATCGAGGTCAAGCGGATCCACGTCTCGGCGGCCTTCTTCCTCTCCATCGAGTTCCAGGGGACGGGCAACCTCGTCTACAAGATGTACAAGGCCGGCTTTGGCAACATGCCGGGCACCCCCGTGGCCGTCCGGCGTGTGGACTTCCTTAACGACACGCGCCAGATTCAGAGCACGCCCGCGCAGGTCATCGTCGGGCAGGGGGCGTGGGAGCAGCAGCTGGAGTCGAACAAGCAGGCGTTCGCGCTCGCCTTCGTCCAGCGGCCGGCCTTCCAGTCGGCGCACGCCGGCCAGGATGCCGCGGCCTTCGTCAACTCGCTGTTCGCCAACGCGGGCGTGACGCCGACGGCAGCCGAGCGCGACGCGGCCGTCAGCGCCTTCGGCGCGGGCGGTACCTCCGGGCAGACCGCGGCGCTGCGCTCGGTGGCCGAGAGCAACTCGGTCTCGACCAGGACGTTCAACGAGGCGTTCGTGCTCATGCAGTACTTCGGCTACCTCCAGAGGGACCCGGACGCCGCGCCGGACTCGAACTTCTCCGGCTACAACTTCTGGCTGGGCAAGCTCAACGAGTTTGGCGGTAACTTCATCAACGCCGAGATGGTCAAGGCGTTCATTGACTCGACCGAGTACCGGAACCGATTCGGTCAGTGACGGTGAACAGCAGGCGTTAGGCAGAAGGCAGTAGGCAGTAAAGGCGGGAGGCAGCCGGGGGAACGCTTTTTATCCCCGCTGCCGACTGCCTTCTGCCTACTGCATACTGCTCTCCGGTTGCGCGGGTGCGCGGCTTACGCGTAAAATGCGGTTTCTTTACTCCAGCGGCGCGCCCGACCTTGAGGGGCGGCCCCGCCGGGGCCGCGCCGCAGGTGCCCGCTAGGGCCTGCGCCCGAAAGTCTCCCTTGGGCTTATTCGTCAGCTATCTCATATGCTCCCGTCCGGAGGAATTTTCGTGAAGCACGCTTTCCGTCTGTCGCGCGCCCGCGCGCTCGTCGTCGCGCTCGCCGCCGTCTTCGGCGCCGCCGCGGCCCCCGCGCGAGCGCAGACGCTCTCGGCGACGCCCGACACCGCCATCTTCCAGATCACCCACACGACCATTCCGGGGACGCCGACGCCCACGCCGACCGCGACGCCCGCCACGACGCCGACCCCCGGGCCGACGCCCGCGCCGCTCGCGCGCGACTCGTTCGCCGGCGACATCAGCGGCAACGGCCGCTTCGTCGTCATCGAATCGACGGGCGACATCGCCACCAACCGCTCGGCCGCGCGCAACAACGCCGACGGCAACCACGAGATTTTCCTCTTCGACTACGCGCAGCGCCGCATCTTCCAGCTCACCAACACGACGAGCGCGCTCAAGGACGCGACGAAGACCGCGGTGGACCCGACTAACATCGACGTCCCCGTCGTCAACCTCCAGCCGTCGCTCAGCCGCGACGGCAAGTGGGTCGTCTTCGCCTCGAACGCCTACAGCGACGCCGACCTCTCGGCCTCGCCGAAGAACTTCGTCGGCGCGAGCCACGTCGCCGCGCTCAAGGCCGACGGCAACACCGAGATTTTCATCTACCGCATCCCCGACGTGGCCGACATCGACCTCTCGCAGGGGACGGAGGCTCGCTCGTCGCCTTTACCTCGATGGCGCGCACCGGCACCACCTTCACCGGCATCGTCGGCGCGAACAACCCTGACGGCAACAAGGAGTTGTTCCTCTACCGCAACTCGGGGGCGGGGGCCGGCACCTTCCTGCAACTGACGACCACGGCCGACGTGCCGCCCAGTACGGCAAGCCCGCTGGGGCGGCTGGTCTTCAACGAGAATCCGTCCATCTCGTCGTGCCCGCCGGCGGCCACGACCGGGTGCCGCATCGCCTTCGTCTCGAACGCCGACAACATCATCACCGAGGGCTCCGCCGAATCGGACGCCAACGAGGGCAACGGCGAAATCTTCGTCGTCGAGTACAGCCCCGCCGCCGGCACGAAGGGCGCCCTCCGCCAGGTCACGCGCACGCCGCGTGATCCGAACCTCGGGCGCGAGGGCGTGAGCGTCAACATCCTCAGCCCCGGCCGCCGCATCAGCCGCGACGGCACGCGCGTCGCCTTCGAGTCCACCGCCAACGCCTTCAACTCCGACGGCACCATCAACGGCTCGATAGCGGCGACGACCGGCATCTTCATCGCCAACGTCACGGGCGCCGCGCCCTCGCCGGCGCAGGTCTCCGTGCGCGCGCCCGCCGGCCAGTTCGACGTCGAGCTGCACTTCCCGACCTTCACGGGCGACTCGACCCGCGTCCTCTGGGCGTCGAACCTGAACCTGAAGGCCGACGGCACGGTCGAGACGACCGCGGGGCAGGGGCTCAACCAGTCGAACCGCGTCCAGGTCTTCTCGGCGCCGGTGGACGCGCTGACGACCGTCGCGCGCGTGACGAACCTTGCGACCGGCTCGTTCAACGCCGTCCAGCCGTTCCCGGCCGACACCGTCCGCCGGATGGCGCTGACGCTGCGCAACGAGCAGGGCGGCGGCAACGCCGACGGGCTGGCCGAGGCGCACTACCAGTTCATCCCGCGCGCTCGACGCTCACGCTCGCGCCCGGGACGGCCGAGGTCGACCGCAACAACGCGCACGAGACGCAGCGCCGGCCGCCGCTGCCGCTGGAGCTGTCCGGCGTCACCGTCACGGTCTCGGGCACGGCCGCCGGGCTTTACTTCGTCGCGCCCAACCAGATCAACTTCGTCGTGCCGCCGGGGCTCGTCGCGTCGGCGACGCCCGCGCCGGTCGCCATCTTTAACAAAGGCACGGTCGTCGATACCGGCACGCTCATCCGCACGTCGCTCGTGCTCAACGCGGCGCAGCCCGACATCTTCACCTCGACGAACGGGCCGGGCGGCCGCGCCGCCGCGCTCAACGTCACCAACCCGTGCGTCGCGCCCCCGGGCGAGCCGTTCCCGGTGACGACGACGAGGCCGGCCGGCTCGGGCACGACGGGCGACTGCACGTCGGCGCAGACCGAGACGGTGGCGACGCAGGTGATGTTCCTCGTGACGGGCGTGCGCGGCGTGACCGCGCCGGCCAACGTCACCGTCCGCATCGGGACGACGGACATCGTGGGGACGGCCGACCCGAACACGAGCCCCGTCAAGATCGGCCCGTCGAACACGCCGGGCTTCGACCAGATCACGGTCACGCTGCCCGCCTCGCTCGCGGGCGCGGGCGACGTGCCCGTCATCATCACCGTCACGGCCGGCGGCGTGACCTCCACCAGTCGCCCGGCCGACACCGCGCCGCGCATCACGATTCAGTAGGAGCGTGAACCGTAAACCGTAAACCGTGACGAGAGGGAGCTCGCCTACTTCTCGTCACGGTTTACGGTTTACGGTTCACGGCTTTTATGCTCATCGGTCTCGACGCCATCCCGCTCACCCTTCCGCGCGCGGGCGTCGGACACTACACGTTCGAGCTGGCGCGCGCGCTGGCGCTGGCCTCGCCCGGAGACGAGTTCGAGCTGGCGTACCCTTCCTCTCACCCGCCCTTCGACCTTGGAGAGTCCGAGGGCCTGCCGCCCAACCTGCGTGAGGCGCGTGTGCCGGTGGGCGCGCTCGGCCGGCGCTGGTGGTCGGCGGGGCTGCCGCGCTACGCGGGGCGGAGGGGGCTGCGCCTCTTCCACGGGACGAACTACGACGTGCCGCTGTGGGGCGGGGCGGCGCGCGTCGTCACCATCCACGACCTCTCGCAGTTCGTCCACCCCGAGACGCACGAGCGGCGCGGCGTCCTGCGCGCGCGCCGGCGGCTCCCGCTGATGGCGCGCGCCGCCGAGACGATAGTCACGCCGACCGAGGCCGTGCGCCGGGAGGTCTGCGAGCACCTCGGCGTCCCGCCCTCGAAGGTCTTCGCCGTCCACGAGGCGGCGCGCGACTGCTTCAAGCCGTTGGAGCGCGCGGAGGCCGCGGAGGCGCTGCGCGGGCTCGGCGTCGGCGGCGAGTTCCTGCTCGCGGTCGGCACCATCGAGCCGCGCAAGAACCTCCCGACGCTCGTCCGCGCGTTCGAGGACGTGCTGCGCGAGCGACCCTCGAAGCCCCTGCGGCTGGTCGTCGCGGGCGGGCGCGGCTGGCTGGCGGGGCCGCTCTTCGAGATGTTGGAGAGGTCGCCGGCGCGCGAGCGCGTCACGCTCACCGGCTACGTCTCGGACGCGCAACTGCGCGCGCTCTACTCGGCGTGCAGCGCCTTCGTCTACCCGTCCTTCTACGAGGGCTTCGGCCTGCCGCCGCTCGAAGCGATGAGCTGCGGCGCGGCGGTCGCGGCCGGGCGCACGCCGGCGGTCGAAGAGGTCACGGCCGGCGCCGCGCGCCTCTTCGACCCGCGCGACCCGACGGCGCTCGCCCGCACGCTGCTCGAACTCCTCGACCACGAGCCCGCCCGCCGCGCACTCGCCCGGGCCGGCCTCGCGCGCGCCGCGCACTTCTCCTGGCAACGCACCGCCCGCGCCACCCTCGACGTGTACGCGGAAGCGTTGAGAAGGAGTAGACAGTAGTCAGTAGACAGTAGCCAGTAGCGCTCCGCGTCGCGGAGGTTGACGCCGACAGCCAAGCCGCACGGCTCCGAAGGTTTTTCTACTGTCTACTGTCTTTACTCCACCCTCACCGGCACCCGCAGCGTCTTCGAGCCCTTGAGGGCGAACCAGGAGACGCCCTCCTGGAGCATGTCTATCTCAAGAATGTAGTCGCCGGGGCTGCGGGGCGCGTTGACGTCGAAGGTGACCTCGGCCTCCTCGCCGGGGCGCAGGTCGCGGGGGAGCGCGCCGCGCCCGTCGTCGTTGACGACTGCGCGCCCCGACGGGTCGAGCCAGCGGTTGGCGGCGCTCAACTGCAAGGGTGAGAGGCCGCGCTCGCGCGCGAGCCAGACCGCCCCCCCGGCGTTCCTCAACGCGACGCGAATCTTCACGCGCGCCTTCGCCGCGACGCGCTCGGGGACCTCGACGCCGCGCAGCTCCGCGCGGAAGTCGCCGTCGGGCAGCGGCGCGAAACGGCGCGGCGGGCCTTCGGTCGAGCAGACCGTGTAAGGCTCGCTCGCGGCCAGCACGCGGCAACGGGGCCGCACGTCCTCGGTGGTGATGACGACGGCGCCGGCCGGCGCGGGCTCGTCGGGGCGGAGCCTGACGAACGTCTCGGGCCGCAGCCCCCACGCCGCACCGTACCAGAGCGCCTGCACGTAGCCGGGCACCGAGGTCGAGTCCGCGAGGTGTACCTCGCGCGGCGAGGCCGCGAGCGCCGCCGGCAAAAGCTTCGAGGGGTAGTCCGCGTCGTACATGTGCTGCCGCCAGGGCGTGGCGGCGTAAAGCTCGAACCGCCGGCGGAAGACGGCGCCCTGCGCGAGCGTGAGCGCGACGAGCGCGACGAGCGCCGCACGCCTCGCGCGCCCGCCGCCGAGGAGCCACGCGAACGCGGGCGCCGTGAGCGCGAGGACGAAGACGGGCAGCGCGGCGAGGCGCAGCATGTGGAAGTAGTCGTTCGTCAGCGCCGCGGGCGCGACCGACGCGGCGACTCCGTAAAAGACGAAGCGCCACCACGCGTCGCGCCTCGCCTCCCCGAGCGCGAGCCACGCGCCGAGGAGCGCGAGCGCGAAGGCCGCGAAGGTGACTACGCCCTGGCCGGGGACGCTCGCTATCTGGTACGTGTTGACGTCGCCGGTGACGAGCATCCGCCACGGGTTGAGGCTGCCGGCGAAGTGCTTGACGAACTCCCAGGCGTCCTCGGCGTAGCCGCTCTCGGGCGTGACGTATGTCAGGTGGCCGAAGCGCTTGGCGAGCGCCTCCGGGTGTCGCAGGTGGTAGACGAGCAGCGGGGCGAGTGCGAGGGCGTACAGCGCCCACGCCGTCAACAACCCGCGCAGCCGCGCGCGCGTCGTCGCGAAGAGCAGCAGCCCCAGCGCGAGCAGAGGGCCGGTCAGCCTCCCCGTCGAGTAAGTGTAGGTGACGAGCGCGAGCGCGAGCGCGACGAGCGCCGCGTCGGCGAAACCCCACGCCTCTTTTCTCGACGCGCGGTGCGCGGCCAGCAGCAGCAGCGCGACCGCTACGGGGTAGGCCGCGACCTCGACGACCACGCGGCTCAGCTCGAACAGCCAGGGGGTGAGGAGCGCCGTCAGTGCCGTGAGCGGCCCGGCCGCGCGCTGCCCCGTCGCGCGCGCCGCGAGCAGCCCGAGCGCGAGCGCCGCCAGCAAGCCCAGACAAGCGCTCAGGTAACGCGCGGCGGCGACCGACGGCCCCGTCACACGGAAGACGGCCGCCAGCAGGTAGACGAACGTCGGGTTCTTGTAATCGCCGAACGCGCGGAAGTAGAGCGGCCACCCCTCTCCGTGCTCGTCGCGCCCCGTCTCCGCAATCGCGTGCGCGTTGTAGGCGACCGAGGACTCGTCGATGAAGAAGCCGGGCGGGTTCGTCGGCGCGCCCCACGCGTAGAAGGCGAGCCCCGCGGCGGCGAGCAGGAGCCAGAGCGCGGCGTGCGCGCGGCGGCGGGCCTGAGAATTTGAAATTTGAAATTTCAAATGTGAAATTTCAGCGGCCGTCTTCGCGGAAGAGGTAGATGGAGCCGCCGAAGACCTTCTCGGGCGTGCGGCGGCGGTACTCGTCGAAGGTGTTGACGCGCTCGTCCTCGGTGACGGGCCGCCCCCCGCGCTCGTGGCCCGAGACGGTCGAGCCGTTGAGGAAGCTCGCGCCGACGGCCGTGTAGCGCGTCGCGCCGGGCGGCGTGGCGAGCGCGTCGAGGTAGGCGACGCCGTAATGGTGGAGCGTCAGGAAGCCGCCGAGGAACATCGCGCGCACCCTGGTCTCGCCCTTCGAGCGCAGGTACTCAGCGAGCGCGCGCGTGTCGTCGCCCCACTCGACGTTCGAGTCCGAGAGGTACCACCAGTGCGGCGCGGCGTAGGCGAGCTGGTTCATGTAACTGATGTGATGTGGGTAGGCGCGCGCCGCCTCGACGCACATCCACGCAAGCAGCGCGGCCGCGACGAACGCGCCCGCGCGCCGCTTGCGCCGAGACTCCCACAGGCGTCCGAGCAGCGCGCCGCCCGTGATGAAGAGGAACATGTAGCCCGGCAGGAAGTAGCGTATGCCGAGGTTGAGCGCGCCCGCCATCGAGACGGCCGTGTAGACGGCGAACGCCGCGAGCGGGAGCAGGAACCGCCGGTCGCGCCTCCTTAAAAGTCTATACGCGCCCCAGCCGAGCGCGGCGAGCGAGAGCAGGAGGAAGGGCAGCGTCGCCTTGAGCGAGAAGGCGACGGGGAAGTAGTACCACCAGCCTCTGGGGCTGTACATGCCGAGCAGCCCGGCGTTGTGCCCCGCGCGGTTGTGCCACAACTGCCAGAAGACGCCGAGCACGAAGTCGGTCGGCAGCACGTAAGACGCGGCCTCGACCGCGAGCAGCGACGCCTCCGGGTTGTCGGGCGCCTTCTCGTGCACCCACTTCACGCCCTCCACGCCGAGCGGCCGGTGGTCGAAGAAGTACGCGGCGTTGATGACGAGCAGGGCGGCCAGCGCCGTCGCGCCCGCGTGCGCCGCCAGAGACTTGTGCGCGCCCGCGTCCCGGCGCGTGCGCCACCAGCGCGCGAGGAGGACGACGCCGACCACGGGGCCGACCATCAGCATCGAGAACTTCGTCAGGCAGGCGAGGCCGCCCGCCGCGCCGAGCAGCAGCGCGCGCCTGAGCGTCGGCGCGCCGAGGTACTTGCGGAGCGCGTAGAAGACGAGCAGGTAGCCGAAAGAGGCCGCCACGTCGGTCTGCACGACGCGGCCGTGCGCCAGCAGCGTCGGCTCTAAGGTGTAGAGCGCGACGGCGAGCGCGGCCGCCGCGCCGCCGAACAGCTCGCGCGCTAACCGGAAGAGCAGCACGCCCGTCAGCACCGAGAGCGCAATCATCGGCAGCCGCGCCCAGAAGGAGATTGACTCGAAGAGCGCGGGGTTGTCCTCCCAGAAGCGCTCGCAGTACGTCCACTTGCCGGCGGGCGAGTCGGGCGCGTGGCCGAGCCGGGCGGGGTCGTTCTCGTCGGGCTGGAGAAAGAGCAGGGGGGCGCCGGCGAGGATTTTGACGAGCGGCGGGTGCTCGTGGACGAGTTGGCAGTTGGCGGCGGCGAGGTGGTAGTATGCCGCCGGTATCATCACGACCTCGTCCACGGTGATGCTCTTTTGCCAGACCACCGAGAGCATCTGCAACGTCATGATGGCGAGCAGCGCGGCGCACGCGAGCGAGGCCGCGCGCGCGCGAGCCCACGCGCGCGCGCCGTCGAGCGCGCGCCGCGGCTCGAAGACGACGGCGCCGCCGCCGGCCGTCGCCGCTTGATTCAATGACTCGTCCATCAAACCCTCGCCCGCGGCCTGCCCCCGACTTCATCATTGCGCTCGGTCGCGACCGCGTGGCCGCGCTGGCCGTCTCGCTCGCGCCCGTCCTCTACTTCCTGCCGGCCGTCCTCAATGGCTCGGTGCTGTGCCCCGACGACGGGACCATCTTCAACACGCCCCTGCGCGTCGCCGCGGCCGACATCACGCTCGGCGGGAGCCTCCCGCTCTGGAACCCTTACATCTTCGGCGGGATGCCGCTGCTGGCGACGGCGCAGGGGGGCTTGCTCTTCCCGCCCAACTGGTTTTACCTCGCGTTCACGCCGCAGGCGGCGACGAACCTGATGGTCGTCTCGTCCTACGTCGTCGCCGCGCTCGGCGCTTACCTCTACGCGCGGCGCGCGGGCGCGACGGTCGCGGGCGCGGTCGTGACGAGCCTCGCGTGGCAGTGGGGCGGCTTCCTCGTCGGACAGATCGGGCACATCAACGTCGTGCAGACCGGAGCGGTGCTGCCGTGGGTGCTGTGGGCGCTGGACGGCTACGCCGTGACGGGGCGGCGCAAGTGGGGCGTCGCCCTCGCCGCGCTCGTCGCGCTCCAGACCTTCGCCGGACACCAGCAGACGCTCGCCTACTCGCTCCTGCTGGCCTCGGCTTACGCCACGGCCTGCGCCTGCGCGCAGACGGGCGCGGCGCGCGCGCGTTACCTCTGGACTCTCTTGTTCGTCGCGGCCGGTGTGCTCGTCGCCGCCGTGCAAATCCTACCGACCTTCGAGTTGCTGCGCAACAGCCCGAGGTCTGACGCGACCTACGACTTCTTCACCTCGTTCTCGCTCGAGCCGGGGATGTTGTGGACGTTCCTCGCGCCTTACGTCGCGGGCGGCGGCGACGGGCGCCTGTTCCGCGCGCCTTACGTCGGGCCGCCTTACTACGGCGAGATGGCCGGCTACGTCGGCGCTCTCGCGCTGATGCTCGCGGCCTGCGCCGTGGTGTTCAGGAGGGACGCGCGGACGAAGTTCTGGGCGGCCGTCGCGCTCGTCTGCCTGCTGCTCGCGCTCGGGCGTTACGCGCCGCTCGGGCTCTACAAGCTCGTCTATTACGTGCCCGTGCTCAATCTCTTCCGCGTGCCGGCGCGGCACTTGATGGAGGTTGAGTTCGCGCTGGCGGTGCTGGCCGGGCGGGGCTTGACCGCGCTGACCCTCGCGCGCGGTACGCTCGGGCGCGCCGTGCTCGGGCGCGCGGCGGCTGTCGGCGCGTCGGTGCTGGTGCTGACGTTCGCGGCGGTGACGTGGGGCCGGCCCGAAGACTTTAAGTTGGCGCGCCGCGCGCCGGTCACGCTGATGCGCGCGCCGGAGCTGTTCGTCCCCCTGCTCGTGGCGTGCGCGTCCGCGTGGGCTTTGTGGGCCTTCGCGCGCGGGAGGCGCGGGGCGACGGTGTTGCTCGTGGGTTTGCTCGCGCTCGACCTCCTGGTGTGGGGGCAGTCGAGCGGCTGGTGGTTTTCGAGCCCGAAAACGGACGGCGAGCTGTGGCGCGAGCCGGAGCCGGCCGCGCTCGTACGTAAGCAGGCGGGCTCCGACCCGGCCGCTTACAGAATCCTGACCGCGCCGCACGCGTTCGACCCGGCGGTCGCCCCCGTCCCGCCGTCGGTGTCGCACTCGCCGGAGTGGACGCTGTGGACGCAGCCCGACGTTTACATGATGCACGGCGTCCCGAACGCGGCCGGGTACGACGGTTTCGGGCTGGCGCGCTACAGCCGGCTCGCGGGCGAGATGAAGGTCTGGGGCGAGCTGACCGACCCCGAGTCCAGCTTGCAGGGCGAGAGCCGCGAGATAGACCTGCTCAACGTCCGCTACCTCGTCTCGATGCGCGCGAAGGCCGCCGCGAAGCCGGCCGCGCCCGAGGGTGCCGGCAAAGACGTGGCCCCGGCCGACGCGACGAAGACCGCGCCCACGGCCGTCGTGCCGGCGCCCGCGCAGGAGTTCCCGCAGGCGACCGAGAAGCACGGCGACTTCATGTTCGGCGCGGGCGACCTCGGCTTGCCGAACCTCGGCGCGGGCCGGAGCCTGCGCTTCCGCGTCGCGCCGACTCTGGCCGACCGCGTCGCGCTCCTGACGAACCTTTCATGGTCGGAGGACGTGCCCGACGGCGCGACCGTCGGACGTGTCAGCTTGAGGGCGCGCGACGGCCGCGTCTTCGGGTTCGCGCTGCGCGCGGGTGCCGACACGGCCGAGTGGGCGCACGACCGCGCCGACATACGCGCGCGCGTGCGTCACAGACGCGCGGCCGTCGCGACGAGCTACAAGGTCGCGGACGTGAAAGGCGACTACGAGGGTCACACCTACGTCACCTCCTTCGCGCTGCCCGCGCCGGCCGAGATAGAGGGCGGCGAAATCTCGGTCGAGCCTTCGACGAAGTGGCCCGACCTGCTGCTCGGCGTCTTCCGCGTCTCGCTCGTGGACACGGCCTCGGGCAAGTCGTACCCGTTGCGCCGCGAGTGGCTGACGGTCGAGCGCGCCACGCGCTCGACGGGCGTCCCGACGGGCCTCCGTCCCCCTGATGACCCGCGCATACCGGGCACACATTTCATCCGAGAGGGCGTTCTCCGACCGGACGGCGACGAGGGTGACGAAGGCAAGCCGCGCTGGAGCCTGCTGGGGCGGACGGCGCGCGAGGAGGTCTACGAGAACGCGCGTGCGCTGCCGCGCGCGTGGCTCGCGTCCGAGGGGCGCGCGTTGGACGAGGAGGCGACGCTCGGCGTCATACGCAAGGGGCGCCTGCCCGACGGCTCGCGCTGGGAGCCGCTGCGGACGGCGCTCGTCGAGCCCGGTGTGGGGAGTGTCGTGCCGGCGGGCGGCGGCGATGCGGGCGGGAGCGCCGAGGTCGTCCGGTACGAGCCGAACCGCGTCGAAGTGAGGACGAAGGCCGTCGCGCCGTCGATACTCGTGCTCGCGGAGAATCACTACCCGGGCTGGCGCGCGTACCTCGACGGCCGGCGGGTCGATATGCTGCGGGTCAACTACGCGCAGCGCGGCGTACGCGTCCCGGCGGGCGAGCACGAGGTGGTCTTCCGCTACCGTCCCGCCTCCTTCTACGCGGGGCTCGCGCTGTCGCTGCTCGCGGCCGCCGCGCTCCTGCTCTGGTCGCGGCGGCGTTTGCCGGAGGAGAGATTGCTCGGCCTCGCCGCCCGCCTGCGCCGGCGAACTTTAAATCAAGGGGTGAAGGGATGAGTGAGCAGGTCGAGTACGCGCGCCCGCGCCGCGTCGAGTCGCCCGAGGGCTGTTTTTTCTACCACACGATGGAGCTGCCATCCTTAGGCGTCGTCCACGGCCAGTGGGACTTGAGGAGTAAGTTCGAGGAGTACGTCGGCGGCGTCGAAGTCGCGGGCAAGAGCGTGCTCGACGTGGGGACGGCCACCGGATTCCTGAGCTTCGAGGCCGAGCGGCGCGGCGCCAGCCGCGTCGTCTCGTTCGACATGAGCGACGTGCGGCAGCAGACGCTTCTGCCGTTCAAGGACAAGCTCTACCACCAGGACCGCGAGCGGTGGGCCGAGCTTTACGGCGCGGAGATGGAGCGCTGGAAGGACGCCTACTGGCTCTCCCACCGCCTGCTCGGCTCGCGCGCGCAAGTTCTCTACGGGAGCGTCTACGAGGTGCCGCCCGCGCTGGGGCGCTTCGACGTGGTGATAGTCGGCTCGGTGCTCGAACACCTGAGCGACCAGGTCTCGGCGCTGGCCTCCATCTCGCGCGTGACGGGCGAGACGATGGTCGTCGTCACGCCGCTCCTGGAGACGGAGGAGCGCGTCGCGCGCTTCGAGCCGCTGGCGTCGAACCCGGATTACGATTACACGTGGTGGACCTACTCTACGGGCGTCTACCGCGAGGTCTTCAAGATGCTCGGCTTCCGCGTCGAGCGCGTCACGAGCGGCGAGTACTTCTACGACTACGCCGGCCGCTGGGAGCGACGCTTTACGCTCGTCGCCGTCCGCGAGAGCGACCAGCCCGAAAACGCCCTGGAGAAGCTCGAAAACACTGTGGAGAAGTAAGAAATAACTCTGTACAAGTGCGAAATGAAGTTGCGGAAGCCCGAAGTGAGGCTATAGAAGTGAAAACTCACGCCGTAGGAGAAGGAAAATAGATTGCGGAAGTAAGAAATCAACCTGTACAAGCTCGAAAATACGTCCGACTGGTTCGGAGACAGGCGTGAGTAGTTAAAACTCACCCCGTCTTCGCGGCATAAAAGAAGAGGGGCGCTCGATTGTCGAGCGCCCCTCTTAACTTTCAGCCGCGCGGGTCGGTTAGAAACGCGTGCGGTATTCGGCGGACGAGATGAACGCCTTGACCATCTCGGCGCGGACGAAGTCGCCGCCGAACTCGTTGAGCTTCCCGAGCCAGAAGTTGTAGCCGTCGAAGTTCGCGTCGGGCAGGTCGTTCGGGTTGCGCTTCAGGTAGCCGAAGTACTGCATCAGCACGAACGCGCGGTTCTTCTCGGCGTTGTCGAGCGACGCGCTCTCGGCCACGGCGCGCAGGGCGGCGGCGCGCCCCGAGGCGTTGCCCGAGCCGAAGGCCGCAATCGCCGCGTTGCGCTCGCCGGCCGTCGGCGTGACGCCGCCGTTCGCGTAGAGCTTGTCTACGAACTCCGCGGCGGTCATCGAGCCGGGGAAGGCCGTCTGGAAGTCGCCGCGCCCGACGAAGGCGAGCGCGTAGGCGTTGATGTTGGCGTTGAGGAGCTGCTCCCAGCCCGGCTCGCCGACGACGAGGCCGTTCGAGATCGAGCGCGCCTCGGGCATGAGCTGCTCGCGGCGGACGGGGACGGGCACGCTCGGCGAGATGTTGCCGAACGCGGCCTTGTAGGACTTGTAGACGAAGCCGCCCGTGGCCTGGAACTCGATGGAGAGGAAGAAGGCCGCCGACGTGTGGACGCGGCGCACCTCGCGGCACTGGGCGTCCGCCCCGCACTCGTTGATGCCGCCCTGCCAGAAGGCGAAGCCCGACTGGTCGGGGAAGCGCGAGAGGAAATCGACGTACTGCTGCTGGACGAAGAAGTCCGAGTCGTCGATGGTGATGGGGGTGTTGGTGCCGGGGCGCAGGCGCAGCGGCTTGACCTTCGTGTTGCCGTACATCAGCTCGGAGGGCAGGCGGTTGCCGTCCTCCGAGACGATGCGCAGCGTCGGCGCCTGCTGGCTCTGCGCGAGCGCGGCGCTGGCCGTGAAGGCCACGGCCAAAACTGCGGCGATAAACTTACGCATCTGCTTGCTCCAAATCCGGGAAAGCTGTGGTGAGTTCTTGAAACGCGGCCCGGCGGGCCCACGCGTCTTCGGAAACTCTCGGCGGGAGCGGGGCTGCTCCCGTCACGACCGAGGAAAGTTTAGACAGCCCCCCGGCCTTTGTCAACTTCAAGAAAACTGAAGATTTACTGACCGCCGCAGACTCCCGGCGGCCGATGTTTTGGACGCGCGAAACCGCCAGAAAGTTGACAACCCGCGCCGCCCGCCCGGAAGTTTTTTCCGCCCCGAGAGGCCGGCGGGGGGACGCGCCGGCTATTCGACCGTCAGCGGGTGGCGGACGACCTCCGAGCCGAGGTCTTCAAACCACGCGAGGTGCTCGGAGACCATGTCGAATTCGAGCCGGTAGCGGCCGGGCTCGGCGGGCGCGCGCATGGCGATCTCTATCGTGGCCGTCTCGCCGGGCGCGACATCTCCGGGCAGGTACGCGCCCGCGTGATACCACGAGAGCGGCTCCTCGCCCTCGGCGCCGAAGACGTGCGCGACGAGGTGGACTGAAGCCTCCTGCGTCCCCGTGTCGTCCCCGCGCAGCCAGCGCGCGAGCCCCGTGTTCTCCGCGCGGACGCGGAACGTCAGAACCTCTCCGGGGCGGCTGTGGGACGGCCCCTCCTCGACCGCGAGCGACGCGCCGAGGTAGCCGATCCAGCGGCTGTCGGGGTACGCCTCGTGCTTGCGGCAGGCGAAGATGGCGCGGTCCGACTGCGTCGCGGGGAAGACCTCGACCTCGTCGAAGCCAACGTTGCGCAGCAGTGCGACGAGCGCCTCCGTGCCGGGCAGGAACCAGTTGTAGATGGCCTCCTTCGCCTCGCCCGGATTCTCGACGTAAGCGAGCGGGTGGAGGACGGGCTGCAGCCCGCCGACCTCGTAGGTGAAAGAGCCGGGCGAGCGCTCGGGCGGGTAGATGGCCGTCTCTAAGATGAGCAGCCCGCGCGTGACGGCGAAGAGTCGTTCGAGCGCGAGCACCAGGTGCTTGCAGTGGTAGACGAGCCCGAGCGCGAGCGTCACGTCGAACTGCCCCAGCTCGCGCGGGTCGAGGTCGTAGACGCTCATGCGCCGGTATTCGACGTCGAGCCCGAGCACGTCGCGCACGAACAGCGCCTGCCGGACGAGGTTGCGCTGCGAGTCGAGCCCGAGGACGCGGCGTGCGCCGCGCCGCTTGAGCTCGACCGCGTAGAAGCCCGCGTTGCAGCCCACGTCGAGGACGCTCAGGCCGTCGAACTCTTCGGGCAGCGCCGCCCTGACCTTCTCCCACGTCGGGCGCGGGTGCTCGACCGGCTCGCCGACGGCGCTCTCGGTCTTGGTCAGCAGGCCGCCGCCCAGGTCGATGCAGTGGAACCACGGCCCCAGCCTCTCCACGCGCGCCTCTATCTCTTCCCGCGTCATCGTCATCATCTTTTAAGCGACCCGAAACTGAACCTCGAGCGGCGCGGAGCCGCGCTCCTCGAACCAGCAGACGTGCTGCGCCACGAGGTCGAGCTTGAGCGTGTAGAGCCCGGGCGCGTGCGGCGCCTTCAGCTCGAACTTGAGCGAGGCGGACTCGCCCGGCGCGAGCGCGCGCTGGAGCGGCGGCGTGCCGTGGCGCTCCGAGACGAGCGCGCCCGCCTCGTCGTAGACGCGGACGCCGAGCATCACCGAGCCCGCGCGCTCGGCCGCGCCGACGAGCCAGAGCGTGCCGCCCGTGTTCTCGACTTCGAGCGGGGCGGTCGTCTTCGCGCCCGGCGCGATTTCGTCCGGCCAGCCCGAGGGGAAGCTCAGGCGCGCGGCAGGCTGACGCGGCGCGCGGCTGTCGGGGACGGACGAGGCGCGCCGCCCCGCCTCCGCGACGACCTTCTTGCAGAGCAGGTAGTTGACGCCCGGCGGCTCGACGCGCAGGCGGCCGCCCTCTACCGAGTCGCGCTCGAAGAGGCCGTTGACGCTCACGTAGTCGCCGACGACGGCGAAGCCGAACTCGTCGAGGAGCGCGCGCAGGTACTCGCGGCTGAAGGGCGACTCGAGCGTGCCGAAGTCGCGCATGACCGAGAGCATCTCCTCCTCGCTCTCCGACCCGTCCTCGGGGCGGTCGCCTTCGAGGATGAAGAGCGAGCCGCCCGGCTTCGTCATCGCGGCGAGTCCGCGCAGCACGGCGCGCTCGTCCTCGAAGTGGTGGAGCGAGTCGTAGCAGACGACGGCGTCGAACTCTTCGGCGAGCGGCTCGCCTTCGGCGTCGTGGACGAGGAAGCGGCAGCGCAGCGGCGTCTCGTGGTCGGCGCCGTAGGGGACGCGCGCGACGCGCTCGCGCGCGACTTCAATCAGGTCGGGGCTGATGTCCAAACCCGTCACGTCGTAGCCGAGCCGCGCGAAGTATTCGCTGAGCCAGCCCGAGCCGCAGCCCACGTCGAGGATGCGCCGGTCGGGCGGGAGCGCGAGCGCCCGCGCGACGTTGGCGAAGTCGCAGAAGTGGCGGAAGGTGTCGGCGTCTAGCCCGTCGCCGCCGTAGCGCTCGGGCTTGTTGGCGAGGTTGTAGAAGGGCTTGGTGCGGAGGTGGTGCAGCCGCTCCTCCGTGATGCGGCGCGGGTACTCGACCGCCGCGCGCTTGTAGTCAACGCCCTCCAGCTTGCGCCCGCGCCCGCTCGGCGGGCCCGCGCCGTTCGACGCGTGCGAGCCGTTGTCGGAAAGTCCGGCGCGGCCCGCGAGCGGGAGCACCCCGGAGAAGGGCGCGTCGGGCTGTCGCCACGAGGCCGGACTTTCGGGGCGCGCGGGGGCGAAGAGGCTTTCGGGCGCGAGGGCGGCGAACTCCGAGGCGACCGAGCGCACGAGCGCGTCGTCGCCCGCCGGCTCGACGCCGAGCAGCGCCAGCTCCTTCGAGACTCCGGCGAGCAGGCTTTTACGGGGGCGCGCGGCGGAGACCTCCGAAATGAAGTCGAGATAGTCTTCGGCGCTCCGGCGTATGTCGTGGGAGGCTAAGACGTACCGGCGCGCGTTGGCGCCGAGGCGCGCGCGCAAAGGTGCGTCCGCGATGAGGCGTTCGAGGTAGGCGCGCAGCAGCGCGTCGGCGTGCTCGCCCGGCTCGACCTTGACGACGGCGTCACGGGGCAGCTCGCCGAACCAGCCGACCGACGAGACGACCGCGCAGACGCCGGCGGCCATGATGCGGCAGAGGCTCCCCGAAGTCTCGCCGACGGTGCGCTCGCGCAGGTTGAGCGCCACGTCGGTCTCGGCGATGCGCCGCTCGAACTCTTCGAGCGCGACGTGACCCGTGATCTCGACGCGGTCTTCGAGGCCGCACTCGCGGACGAGCGCGCGCACGTCGAAGTAGCTGTTCGGGTCGCCGACGAGCGCGTAGCGGAAGTCGTGCGTGTGACGCAAGTGCGCGAGCGCGCGCAGCGCGCGCTCGATGCCCTTGTCGGGGGTGATGAGTCCGAACGAGGCGAGACGGACGGGGCGCGCCGGCTCGCCCGGGGGCGGGGCGTCGTCGTCGTAGTCGCGCGCCGGGGCGGCGGCGGCCTCGGGCGTGACGTGGTGGTTGACGCGGCGGACGGGGACGCCGGGCGCGACCTGTTGGAAGCGCGCGCGGCTCCAGTCGGAGTGGACGATGATGCCCTCGGCCGCGCGGGCGAGGCGGCAGTTGAGCGGGAAGTCGAGCGGGCGCGCGAACAGCGCGGGCGTCGCGCCGCGCGCGAGAGCCTCCTCGGCCTCGCGGCGCGCCTCGGCGCCGTGGCAGGCGGCGACCTCGTCGAGATACACGCGCATGTCGCCGCGCTCGCGCGCGAGCCCGAGGAAGAAGTCCTGGAGCGCGAAGTCGTGGAAGACGACGACGCCCGGGTGAGAGCGCATCGCGTCGAGGACGCCCGCGTGATAGCGGTGGTCGTTCCCCATGTGGTAGACGGCCGCGTCGAACTCGCCGAGCGACGCGAGCGCCGAAGGGTCGCGCCTGTAGTCGCGCACCTCGAAGCGGCCGAGGAGCGCCCCGTTCGCGGGGCGGAAGCCCTCGACGAACAGGGTCACCTCGGCGCCCGCCGCCGCGAGGTGCGGCAGAAGCTCCTCGCTGTAGTCCGCTATCCCGGACCGCTGCGGGCCGAAGGGGCTGAAGTAGGCGAGCTTCATAAACAGTAGACAGTAGTCAGTAGACAGTAGTCAGTAGAAAACCCTTCGGAGCCGGGCGGTCAGTCTTAAAGCGGCAGCGCCCGTCGAGCGGAGCCTACTGGCTACTGACTACTGTCTACTGACTACTCCTTCAGCGAACCACCGTGACCTTGGCGCGGGCGGTGGGCGAGCCCTTGTCGCTGAACCACGCGACCTGCTCCTGGACGAGGTCCACTTCGAGGAGGTAGTCGCCCGGCTCCTTCGGCGCGGTGACGGCGAGGGGTATCTCGGTCTCCTCGCCGGGCTTCAGGTCCTTGGAGATGCCGTAGCGGCCGTCCATGTCTGTGACGAGCGAGCCGTCGGGCTTGAGCCAGCGGTTGCCGGCGGCGATGTAGAAGAAGTTGTCGCTGCGGTCGTTGACCTCGCCGCCGCGCGACCACCAGAAGACGTCGCTCGCGTTCCTGATGCGCACCTGGACGGTCTCCTTCTGGCCGGCGCGGAGCCTGGTCGGCGGCTCGGGCAGCGTGAGCTGCGCCTTGAACCCGGCGTCGGGGAGCGGCCCCGGCGTCTTGCTGGGCGCGGGCGCCGACGCAGTGTTCCCGGACGGCCGCCCGCCGCCACACCCGACCGCGAGCAGCGCGCACGCCAACAGGGCGGCAAAAAGTTTTCCGTTCATCCTCAATCGTTCCTCTCCGTTCTCAAATTCTCCCCCTCACGGTTCGACGCGCACGTTCATGCGAAGCACGGCCGAACCCTTCTCGCGGAAGAAGGTGACGCCCTCGTGAATCATGTCGATCTCGAGGACGTAGTCGCCGGGCGCGGCGGGCGCCCTGACGGGGAGCGTCAACTCGGCCTCGCCGCCGGGCGGCAAATCTTCGGCGAGCGCGGTGCGCCCGTCGAGGTCGTTGACGACGCGCCCGTCCGAGGGGTCGAGCCAGCGGTCGCCGAGGTTCACCTGACGCGTCACGTCCCCGTCGCCGCGCGCGGGCCACGCGAAGCCGCCCGCGTTGCGGACGCGGAACCGCAGCGAGGCGCGCTCGCCCGCGCGCATCCGCGCGGGCGCGTCGCGCGCGGTTATCTCCGCGCGGTAGTCGTAGTCGGGGTAGGGCGCCGACTTCCAGAAGTTCTCCATCACGGCGCGCCCCTCGTCCCCCTCGGGTCTCAGGACTTCGACGAGCATCATACCTATCGCGCGGCGCTGCGAAAAGAAGGGAAGCCGCACGGGCGTGACGCGGCCGGCCGAGAGCCTGTGGCTCTCAAGGTGCCGCCTCGCCTCCGCGAGGTCTTCCGGCAGGCAGAGCGAGTAGAGCGGCGCGGGCGCTGACAGGAGCGCGCGGACGAAGCGCTCGCGCGCCGGGCGCGTCGTGAAATACTCGTGGTGGTTGACGCCGAGGACGGGCGTGCCGGGGCTGTAGAGCGACTCAAGGGCGTTGGCCTTGTGGCCGGCGTCTATCCACGCGCCGACGCCGTCGAGGAGCGCGCGCGTCTCCTCGTTCGCGAAGTCGCGCAGCCGCCGGTCGCGGAAGATGTAGCGCGCCTCGTGCCTGTACCAGCCCCAGTCCGACAGCGCGGTCGGCCTCATGCTCCACTCGTAACGCGACGCGTAGACGCACGCGACGGCCGCCTGCGCGCAGAGCGCCGCGACGAGCAGGCCGGCGGCGGCCGTCCTCCAGGACTTCGCTTTCAAGAACGACGCGGCGACGGCGACGACCGCGACGCCCGAGAGCAGTTCGAGGTAGAGCCCGTAGCGGCTGTAGCCCATGCCGCCCGCGCCCCACGCGAGACAGCCCGTCAGCAGCACGACGCAGAGCGCGCGGACGTGCGCGTCACGCCACGCGAACGCGAGGCCGAGCCCGCAGAGCGCGACGACGAAGCCGAGCGCGACGCGCCCGGAGTTCACGTTCAGCTCCGAGTGGCGCGCGGGGTCGAAGAACGCGAGCACGGGCCAGGCGAGCGTCTCCCAGAACCCCCGCGGCCCCCAGCGGTCGTCCCAGCCGCCCGTGGTCGGCCAGTAGGGCGACTTGAAGAGGCCGTTGGCGAGCGGGAAGACGGGGTTGCCGGTCAGACGCCAGAGGTAGACCGCGAAGGGCACGAGCGGCGCGGCGAACGCGGCGGCCGAGAGCGCGACGGTCGCGGGCAACTCCTTCAACTTCAACCTGCCCGGCCCCGCCAGAGCCTTGTAAGCGCAGAGCAGCACGACCGGCAGGATGGCGGCCGCGTTCGTCAGCTTGAGCGCCGCCGCCAGCCCGAGCAGCAGCGCCGCGTGGACGTAGACGGCGCGGCGGGTCGCCTGGCTCTCGGCCTCTTCGGCGCGCAGCCCCAGCCGGGTCGCTTCCAGCAGCAGACGAGCGCGAGCAGGTTGACGACGGTGCCGAGGCGGTAGCCGAGCGCGAGGCGGAAGAGGCCGGTCAGGGTGTCGGGCGCGGGGTTGTAGGGCGCGGGCGTCGGGAAGAAGTCGCCGGCCGCGAAGAGCGTCCCGCGCAAGGAGCGCTCGGCGTGGAGCAGGCGGTAGTTGAGCACGTCGTAGGACGTGTCGGGGAAGGGGAGCCGCAGCAGGAAGAAGAAGACGAGCGGCGGCAGCACCACGAGCCAGAACTCGCGCCCGGCGCGCCCTGACGGAAAAGGCTTGGTCTTGACGTAAAAGAAGAACGCGGCGGCGGCCAGAGGCGCGGAGAGCGCCCACGCCAGAGCGTTGGAGTCCAGCGGCCAGAGGTACTGGCGCGCGAAGACGAGCAGGAAGAGCAGGACGAGCGCGTCGCCGAACTCCGCGCGCTCGCGCAGGCGCGCCGGCGTGCGCCGCGCCGCGTGGTGCCCCGAAGCCGTGGGTTCGGCCGCCGCGCTCGTCATCCTCGTCTTCAGCGCCCCGCGCCGCCGGCGTCGCGCGCGGCGGCGGCGGCGCGCGCTTCGGCGTCGGCGGGGGCCCCGCGCCCGGCGCGCAGCTCGTCGGCGAGCACGCGCATGTGGTACTCGAACTCCTGCGAGCGGCGCGCGATGGAGTGGAGGATGAGGCCCGCCGTCAGCGCGAGCAGCCCGCAGACGAAGAGGCCGACCGCGAGCACGGCCGCCGTCAGGCGCGGCGCCGCGTTCGCATCCGGCAGGTCGAAGAGCGCGATGGCGCCCGGCGCGCACGCCGAGAGCATCAGCAGGAGCCCGACGCCGCCGAAGAAGGTCAGCGGCTTGTAGTCGCGGAAGAGCGCGAGCGTCGTGTTGAGGATGAGGAAGCCGTCGCGCATGAACTGAATCTTGGAGTGGCTCCCCTCCGGGCGGTGCGTGAGGTCGACGGGGACTTCGACGAGGCGGTAGCCGCGCTCGACGGCCTTGATGGTCAGCTCGGTCTCTATCTCGAAGCCGCCGCCGAAGAGCGGGAGCCCCTTGACGAACTCGCGGTTGAAGGCGCGGTAGCCCGAGAGGATGTCCGTGAGCCGCACGCGGAAGATGAAGTTGAGCGTCGAGCGCACCAGGCGGTTCGCCAGCCGGTTGCGCCGCCGGAACTGGCTGCGCGACGCCGAGTGCAGCCGCGACCCGATGGTCATGTCGGCCTCGCCCGCCAGCACCGGCGCGAGCAAGGCGTGGACGGCCTCGGGCGGGTAGGTCTCGTCGCCGTCCACCATCACGTAGAAGTCGGCGTCCACCTGCCGGAACATCGACTGGACGACGTAGCCCTTGCCCTGCCGCCGCTCGGTGAAGACCTCGGCGCCGGCGCGGCGCGCCTCCACGGCCGTGCGGTCGGTCGAGTTGTTGTCGAAGACGTAGACGCGCGCCAGGGGAAGCTCCGCGCGGAAGCGCCCGACGACGCGCGCCACCGTCGGCTCCTCGTTGTAGCAGGGGATGATGACGGCGACCCCGCGCCCGGCGGCGGGCGCTCCGGCCGCGCCCCCGGCGCGGGTCGCGTTCTCTGCGGCGTGTGTTCTTGACATCGGGTTCCGGGGAAGTGATAAGAGAGCGTTCCACTCATCACTCGGAGAAGCGGCAAACTAACACTTCGCGTCGGGAAATGCCAAGCGCGATGGCCGAGAAGCGGGGAGGCGGGGGCGCGGGCGGGCGGCGCGCGCTCGCGGGCGTGTGGCGCGTGCGCGCGGCGCGCGAGCTGCTCGTCGTGCTCGCCTTCTGCCTGTTCACGGCGCTGCTGACGTGGCCGTACGTGACGCGGCTGCGCGACGCGGTCGTGGACCCGGGCGACCCGTACCTCGTGACGTGGATCATGTGGTGGGACTACCACCAGACGTTCCGCGACCCGCTGAGCCTGTTCCACTCGAACACGTTCTACCCGCTCCGTTACACGCTGGCGTTTAGCGAGCACTGCTGGGGACTCGCCCTGCCTTTCTTCCCGCTCTTCGCGCTGGGTCTGCGGCCGCTGACGGTTCACGCGGTGGCGTTGTTCTTCGGCTTCGCGCTCTCGGGCTACGGCGCGTTCCGCCTGGCGCGGACGCTGACCGGCTCCGAGGGCGCCGGGTGGGTCGCCGGGATAGTCTTCGCGTTCGTGCCCTTCCGCTTCCACCTGATGTCGCAGCTCGTCTACCTCTTCACGCCGTGGCTGCCGCTCCTGTTCGAGGCGCTGGTGCTCTTCGCGCGGAGGCGTTCGTGGCGGCGCGCCGTCTGGCTCGGCGGGGCGTTTTTGATGGCGGGGCTGACGAGCGTCTCGTTCTTCGCGTTCGCGCTGGTGCCGCTCGGGGCGGCCGCCGCGGTGCTTTTGACGCGCTACCGCCTGTGGCGCGAGCGCGAGTTCTGGGTGCGTGCGGCCGCCTCGCTCGGCGCGGCGTCGCTGCTGCTCGTCCCCTTCATGCTGCCTTACTACCTCGTCTCGAAGCTCTACGGCTTCAAGCGCAGCGTCGAGGAGGTGAAGGCCAACTCGGCCTCGCCGATGCACTGGTTCTCGTCCGAGAACCGCAACAAGCTCTGGTTCGGGATGGGCGAGACGATGAAGGACGGCGGGCGCTTCAAGCTCTTCCCGGGCCTCCTGCCGCTCCTCTTCTCGCTCGCCGCGCTGCTGCTCGTCGAGCCGCTCAAGGCGCGCGCTCACGCCGAAGATTTGGACGCAGGGAGGCGCGCGTGGCTCCGGCGTCTGGACGCGCTCTGCCTCTTCGCGCTCGCGCTCTCCGTCCCGGCCATCGGCTTCGACGGCACGGACTACTTCGGCGGCGTCTTCCGTTAC
>JAIVJI010000087.1 GCA_020200135.1 Acidobacteriota bacterium
TTTCTATCTCTCCGCTGACGACGACCCGCGCGCGGAGCGTGAAAGAGGAGTTGGCCGGCAGCTCCATCGTCACGTCGCCCGTGATGGTGCGGAAGTCGTAGGAGCCGCCGCGCGCGAGCGCGCCGGTGTAGAGCACCTGGCCGCTGACGGCCGCGCCCGAGACCTGGTCGTGCGCGACGCCCTCGATGGTCACGTCGCCGCTCGTCGAGCGCGCCTCGAAGTTGTCGCCCGCCGCGACGCGCCGGACGTTGCGCGCCTCGACGTCGCCGCTCACGGTGACGACGCGCACCGGCCCGCTCGAATCCTCGACCATCACGTCGCCGCTCAGGCACGAGACCTCGACCGACTCCGAGACGCGGCGGACGTTGACGTCGCCGCTCAGAACCCTGACGCGCGCGGCCGCCACGTCGGCGACCTCGGTGTGGCCGCTGCGCGACTCGACGTCGACGGTCGCGCCGCGCGGCACCATCAGCTCGACGCGCTCGTTCGAGCCGCAGTGGCCCGAGTCGAGCTCGCCCTCCCTGTCTTCGGAGACGAGCACCTCGACGCGCGGCGCGGGGCGGACGTTGGGCGTCAAAAGCCGCAGCGCCCCCGCGTCGTGGATGCGCGCGCGCACCTCGCCGCGGTCCCAGCCGCGGACGATGACGTCGCCCGAGGTGATGCAGAGCGAGACGACCACCTTCGGCTCCGCATCGGCGCGGCGTTCGAGCGCGAAGTCCTCGGCCGCGGGCGCCCTTTGCGCCCCGCCGGTCTGCCCTCCGGCCGCCGCCCACGGCGCGAGCACGAGGGCGAGGGCGAAGAGGATTGTCTTGAGTGAAAACTTCATCGTGATGAGTCCGGGGCCGTCATTAAAAATAGATGTATCGAGTCCCGCCTGAGTTTTTGTCAACGCCCGAGCGCGGCGACCTGCGCCTGGTCGGCGACCTTCGACAGCAGCTCGACCTTGCTCTGGTAGGCGGCCATGAGGAAGCTCACGGCCGTCTCGTCCTTCGGGTTGCGCGCGGCGACCTGCCGCGTCTGGGTGATGGCGGTGTCGAGGAGCGCGAGGTTGCGCTCGTAGTCGGCGCGCAGCGCCGGCCGGAGCGACTCGTCGCCGCCGAGCTTGATGGTCTGCTCCAGAGACGCGATGGCCGTCTGGTAATCCTTCTCGCCGGGCACCAGCTCTTCCTCCGCCTTCACGACCGGAAGCGCGGCCTGCCGCCTCCTGACGGGGCGCGCGCCGTGCCCGGCCTGCCGCACGTGTGCCGGGCCGCCGTTCCCCTTGTCGTGGGGTGCGAGCGCCGGCGTCCCGGCCGGTGCCGTCGGCGGCGTCACGGCCGAAGGGTTGTCGGACAGACGATTGGAGGGCCGCTCGACTTGCGCGACCCGCTGTTCGCTCTGAGACTGTGCCGGCCCCGGCTCTGATTTCTGCGTCGAGAAGTAGACGAAGGTGAGCGCGAAGACCGCGAGCAGGCTCGCGAAGGCGGCCGCGCCGCGCGGCGTGAAGCTGAAGAGACCCGAGAGCGAGGCGAAGAAGCCGCCGAAGCTCCTCGCTTGAGAATGCCGCCGGCCCGGCTCGGGCTGAGATTCGAGCCGTGCGACCGCCGCGTTGATGCGCGAGCGCAGAACCTCCGAGGGGACGTTGACCGACTCGTCGGGCGCGAAGGCGTTGGCGAAAAGCGAGGTCTCCTGCCCGGCCTCGGCGAGCGCGGCGGCGCAGGCGGCGCACGCGGCCAGGTGCGACGCGGCCTCGGCGGCGCGCTCCCGTGAAAGCTCGCCGTCCAGGTAAGCCTGCAAAAACCCTTCGTCCAGACACCTCTTCGTCATCGCCGTCCTCCGATCTTCCCGTACACCCTCACGAACTCTTTCCGCCCGCGCGCGATCAAACTCCCGACGTTGGCCTCGTTGAGCGAGAGCGTCTGCGCGATCTCGCGGTACGAGAGCCCCTGCTGCTTGAGCAGGAGGCAGCTCCGCATCGGCTCCCTGAGCTGGCCGAGCGCGCGCCGCGCCTCCTCTATCTCCGTGCGCCGCTCGTAATCGGCCTCAAGCCCCACGGGCTGCGAGCCGACGACGGACGTGGCGCCGAACTCCTCCTCGCGCGCGCCCGCGCGCCCGCGGCTGCGGATGGTGTTGAGCGCCGTGTTCGACGCGACACGCAGGAGCCAGGGGCGCACGTGCTCCTCGTTCTGGAGCGAGCCGATGTGCTGGTAGAGCTTGAGAAAGACCTCCTGGGTCACGTCTTCGGCCAGCCCCGCGTCGCGGACGAGCGCGTAGGCGGCGCGGAAGACGGCGCGGTGGTGCAGCGTGAACGCCTCGTCAAAGCTGGGCGCGGCCGCCGCTGCCGCCTGGACCGTCTCTGGCACCGAATTAATCAAAGCCTCTGCCGCTCGTTCGCTCATCAGGCAACTCTCAACCACATAAACACCGCGGGCCCGGGTTTCGTGGCAGGAAATTTTAACAGATAAACTCCCCGTTTCCCGCGAAAACGCGCGCCGCCCGGACGCCCCGGATTAGCCGCCGAAAGTCCCCGACTGTTATATTGTCCGCGCAGTCTCACACCATACGAAAAGGAATTCCGAGGGCCGAGATGAGCCAAGCCGGGACGAGCGGGGGCGGCTTTCAGTTGACCGAGGCGCTGCGCGACAGCCCCTTCATGCGCGCGTGCAGGCGCGAGCAGGTGCCCTACACGCCCGTCTGGCTGATGCGCCAGGCCGGCCGCTACATGAAGGAGTACCGCGACGTGCGCGCCAGGTACTCCTTCCTGGAGATGTGCAAGCAGCCCGAGGTCGCCTCCGAGGTCACGGTCTACGCCGCGCACCGCCTCGGCGTGGACGCCGCCATCATCTTCGCCGACATCCTGCTCATCATCGAGCCGATGGGGCTCGACCTCGAATTCGCCAAGGGCGAAGGCCCCGTCATCCACAACCCCGTGCGCACGGCCGCCGACGTTGACCGCGTCCGCGAGGTCGAGGACGTTTCGGCGCTCGACTACGTCTACGAGGCGGTCCGCATCACGCGGCGCGAGCTGCGCCACGACATCCCGCTCATCGGCTTCTGCGGCGCGCCCTTCACGCTCGCCTCCTACATCTGCGAGGGCGGCGGCTCGAAGAACTACCTCCACACCAAGCGGCTGATGTACACCGACCCCGGCGCCTGGCACGCGCTGATGTCGAAGATAGCGCGCGCGCTGTCGCAGTACCTCAACGCGCAGGTCGAGGCCGGCGCGCAGGCCGTCCAAATTTTCGACTCGTGGGTCGGCGCCCTGAGCCCGGACGACTACCGCGAGTACGTCCTGCCGCACACGCGCGAGGTCATCGAAGGCGTCACGCCCGGCGTCCCCGTCATACACTTCGGGACGAACACCGCGACGCTGCTCGAACTGATGAAGGAGGCGGGCGGCGACGTTATCGGCCTCGACTGGCGCGTCCGTTTAGACGAAGCCTGGGCGCGGCTCGGCGACGTGGCCGTGCAGGGCAACTTCGACTCCGTCGCGCTCTTCACCACGCCGGAGGTCGTCCGCCGGCGCGCCAAAGATGTGCTCGACCGGGCGGCGAACCGCCCCGGCCACATCTTCAACCTCGGCCACGGCATCCTGCCGGAGACGCCCGTCGAGAACGTCGTCGCGCTCGTCGAGGCCGTCCACGAACTGAGCGCGCGCTGAGCCGACGCGCGACGGAGAACGAGATGCGCCGCAAGTCGCTTAAGACCATTCTACTCCTTTTACTCCTCCTCCCCGCGTGCGCGTCGTCGGCGCGGGCGCAGGGGTTCGACTACGACGCCTACCAGCCGCGCACGCTCGCCGAGATGATCGGCAAGTACGACGGCAAGGAGCTGGCCGACCCGAAGATGAAGGACGGCGACACCGCCTTCGGCGCGTCCTTCCCCTCGCGCGTTAAGGTCACGTACACGGGCGAGTCGCGGAAGATTTCGGACGCGCGTAAACAGTTCGTCGCGGACTGGGTCAAGACCTACCGGATGGACTCCCGGCTCCTCGACCTTTTCGAGCACGAGTGGAAGTTCATCGAGGACGGCGCCGAACACTGGCTGCCCGTCCAGAAGCAGGTCGCCTCCTACTTCGAGAAGGAGATGAAGAAGGGCGAGGCCGTTGACCTCTACGTCATCATCACCGGCGGCCGGAAGACCGCGGGCAAGTGGGACTGGGTGTTTCTCGTCAACGAGTTCGAGAAGATCGAGCCGCCGAAGCCCGCCGAGTGAGCTGAGAGCAAAAGATGGCTGAGACTTTCGACGCGCTGCTCGTCGTCTCCTTCGGCGGCCCCGAGGGGATGGGAGACGTGATGCCGTTCCTCTCGAACGTGCTACGCGGGCGCAACGTCCCCGAGGCGCGTATGCGCGAGGTCGCGCACCACTACGAGCTGTTCGGCGGCGTGAGCCCCATCAACGAACAGAACCGGCGTCTCATCGCCGCGCTCGAACGCGAGCTTGCGGCGAACGGCCCGCGCCTGCCCGTCTACTGGGGCAACCGCAACTGGCACCCGCTGCTCGCCGACACGCTCGGGCGGATGCGCGACGACGGCGTCCAGAGCGCGCTCGCCTTCGTCACCTCCGCTTACAGCTCCTACTCCGGCTGCCGACAGTACCGCGAGGACGTGGAGCGCGCGCGCGAGGCAGTCGGCCCCGGCGCGCCGCGCGTCGAGAAGCTGCGCTCCTTCTACAACCACCCCGGCTTCGTCGGCCCGAACGTCGAGAACCTGCGCGCGGCGCTCGCCGAGATTCCCGAAGAGAGGCGTGCCGATGCGCGCGTGGCCTTCACCGCGCACAGTATCCCCTCGGCGATGGCCGCCGGGTGTGACTACGAGCGCCAACTGCTTGAGACGTGCCGCCTCGTCGCCGAAGGCGCGGGCGCCGCCGCCTGGCGCCTCGTCTTCCAGAGCCGCTCGGGGCCGCCCACGCAGCCCTGGCTCGAACCGGACATCCGCGACCACCTGCGCGCGCTGAAGGGGGAGGGCGTGCGCGACGTGGCCGTCGCTCCCGTCGGCTTCATCTCCGACCACATGGAGGTGCTCTACGACCTCGACACCGAGGCGCGGCAAGTCTCGGAAGAGATTGGCATCCACATGGTGCGCGCCGCGACGGTCGGCGCGCACCCCGAGTTCGTCGGGATGATTCGCGAGCTGGTGCTCGAAAGGCTCGACCCCGCGCGGCCGCGCCGCGCGCTCGGCGGCTTCCCTCCCTCGCACGACGTCTGCCCCGTTGACTGCTGTCTGCCGGGGCCTTCAGGGATGTCCCGGCCGGGCGCAAGGCCCTCGGCCGGTTGACCAAAGAGGATGCGCGAGAGTTCCCCAAACGTCCGGCGCGTCTGCATCGTCGGCGGCGGCATCAGCGGCCTCGCCGCGGCGCACCGCCTGTGCGAGCTGCGTGAGCAGGGCGCGGGCGTCGAGGTCATCCTGCTCGAAGCCTCCGGCCGGCTCGGCGGGACGGTGCGGACGCACAGGCGCGACGGCTTCCTCGTCGAGTGCGGCCCCGACTCCTTCATCTCCGAGAAGCCCGAGGCGCTCGCGCTCGCCAAACGAATCGGCCTCGGCCCGCGCCTCGTCGAGACGAACGAGCAGCACCGGCGCAGCTTCGTCGTGCGCGGCGGGCGCCTGCGCCCCACGCCCGAAGGCTTCCAGCTCCTCGCGCCCTCGCGGATGCTCCCCTTCCTCACGACGGACATCTTCACCTGGCGCGGCAAGGCGCGCATGGCGCTCGACCTCCTGCTCCCGCGCCGCAGGGGCGCCAACGGGCAGGACGACGAGAGCCTCGCCGCCTTCGTCCGCCGCCGCCTCGGCCGTGAGGCGCTCGAACGGATGGCGCAGCCGATGGTGGGCGGCATCTACACGGCCGACCCCGAGTCGCTCTCTCTGCGCGCGACAATGCCGCGCTTCCTCGAAATGGAGCGCCGCCACCGCAGCCTCATCCTCGCCATGTGGAAGGCCGGCCGGCGCACGGGCCGCGAGGCGCGCCACGGGCGCGTCGCGAGCGGCGCGCGCTACAGCCTCTTCCTCTCCTTCGACGAGGGCACGCAGGTGCTCACCGACGCGCTCGCCGCGCGCCTCCCCGCAGGCTCCGTCCGACTCAACACGAAAGTCTCGTCGCTGGAGCCTCAGCCGGGCGCGCGCCGCTGGGTTTTGAAGACCGAAGCGGGCGAGACGTTCGAGGCCGACGCGGTCTGCCTCGCGCTCCCCGCCTACTCCGCCGCACGCCTGCTGCGTGAGGTTGACGACCCCCTGGCCGACGAGCTCGAGGCCATCCCCTACGCCTCGACCGCGACGGTAAACCTCGCCTACAGGCGCGACGCGGTGCCGCACCCGCTCGACGGCTTCGGCTTCGTCGTCCCCTTCGTCGAGCGGCGCGCCACGCTCGCCTGCACCTTCAGCAGCGTCAAGTTCGCCGGGCGCGCCCCCGCAGGCCACGCGCTGCTGCGCGCCTTCGTCGGCGGCGCGCTCCAGCCCGAGATGTTCGAGCTGGACGAACGCCGCATGGTCGAGGCCGTCCGCCGCGACCTCCGCGACCTGCTCGGCGTCGAAGCGCCCCCGCTCTTCGCGCACGTCGAGAAGTGGCCCCGCTCGATGGCGCAGTACCACCTCGGCCACGCCGCGCGCGTCGAACGCATCCGGGCGCGCCTCTGCGAATTCACGACGCTCGCGCTCTGCGGTAACGCCTACCGCGGCGCCGGCCTACCCGACTGCGTCCGCGCCGGCGAAACGGTGGCCGAGTCGCTTTTGAAATCCCTTAGCCCCGGCGGACTTTCGCGTTAAGCTTTGACCACGGGAGGCGGAGAAGAGCGAGATGCGCGTCTCCATCTACGGGCGGCCGGCCTGAGCGTTCGACGCGGGACGGCATGTAAAACAGCGGGAGGGCTGCGGTGCTGAAGGTCATCCAGAAAATATTCATCGTCGGTTACGCGGGCATCATCTTTCTGTTCATGTGCTGCGCGCTGGCGCTCGTCGTCTTCGGCGCGATGGAGCTGTGGCACGGGGTCAACCCGGGTCAGGCGATGGAGCTGAGGGAGCGCTTCAACGCCGTCCTCGAAAGCATCGGGCTGTTGACCATCGCGGTCGTGGCGCTCGAACTGGGCCAGACCATCCTCGAAGAGGAGGTGCTGCGCGAGGCGCAGGTGAGCGCCCCGACGCGCGTCCGGCGGTTCCTCTCACGCTTCATGGTGGTCGTCGTCGTCGCGCTCTCCATCGAGTCGCTGGTCTCGGTCTTCGAGCTGGCGCACACGGACCCCGCGCGTCTGCCGCAGGCCGTCTCCATCGCGCTCGGGGCGGCCGCGCTGCTGGCCGCCTGGGGCTTCTTCGTCAAGCAGAACAGGAGCGCCGAGGAGCTGGAGCCGGAGGCGATGGAGCAGGCCAAGAGCGAAGACACGAAACTCAAATGAGCGCCGGGACGGAGCGCCAGAATGAAGAAGGGGGACGCCGACATCGGCATCCCCCTTCTTTTTTGCGAACCCGCGTCGCGGCGTCGGCGGAAGGCTTCGGCCGCCTCACGCCTTACGGCCAGTTGGGGCCGGTGAAGACGCGCAGGTTGTAGTTGACTCGCTCGTGGTCGGGGTTGAAGAACTCGACGCGGAGCGTGATGGTCTGCCCCGGCTCCCAGACGAAGTCCTCGCGGCCGATGCCGACCGTCTTGTAGGCCGTCCCCACCGGCTGGACACAGCGCGTGTAGAAGAAGTTGCTCCGCGGGTCGCCGTCCTGGACGCTCGCGGGCAGACCGTCGAAGACGAAGTGGACGAGCCCGTGCAGCGGCTGCCCAGACGTGTTGGTCACGCGGATGGTCTGAACCGGGTTCTTGCCGCGCCCGTTCCCCGCGCCGTCGATGCGCTTGTGAACCATCGACGTCACCTCGTCGGCGCAGGCCGGCGCGGGCGTCGGGGTAGGCGTGGGGGTCGGGTCAGGCGTGGGAGTCGGGGCGGGCGTCGGCGTCGGGGCGGGCGTCGGCGTCGGCGTCGGCTCCGGGTTGACCGCGTTGATCTTCCACGCCGGGTCGCCGCCGTCCTTCGCGAGCAGCCCCGACATCGCGCCGCCCTGCACGTCGCGGACGTAGATGCCCCGGACGTAGGTCTTCTCGACGTTGCCCCACTCGTCGGTCGTCGTGTCAACGCGCTCGTAGTAGAAGGCTATCTTGGAGCCGTCGGGCGAGTACGCGGGGTCCGTGTTGTAGTCGCCGCCGCTGTAGAACGTCTGGGTCGAGATGACGCGGTTACCTTCGGCGTCCACCGGCGGGTCGGCCGCTGGTGTGCGTCCGCCGACACGTCTCCGAAGAGCGGCGCGAGCCCCGTGCCGTCCGGGTTGACGACGAAGATGCGGCTGCCGCCCGGCTCCCTACGCGTGAAGGCGATTTTCGCCCCGTCGGGCGACCAGGCGGGCTCGAAGTCGTCGTGGGTGTTGTCCGTGATGGCCTGAATGTCCGTGCCGTCGGCGTTCATCACGCAGATGGCGTTGTTCTGGTCGTTGTCGCCGCAGTGGTAGACGATCTTCGTGCCGTCGGGCGAGAACGCGGGGTCCGTGCCGTACATCGTGAGCAGCGTCTCGCCCGTCCCGTCGGCGTTCATCGAGTAGATGTCGAGGTTGCGCTCGAAGACTATCTTGTCGGCGGGCGCCGCCGCCTCGACGCCCGCGCCCCCGACCGCCAGGGTAATCATTGAAAGAGCGGCGACGGCAACGCAGGCGAGCGCCGTCCCGAGCCGCATGAGGCGCCGTGCTTTTGACCTGAGGTCGTTCCGTGTAATCCGCATGATTCCTTCTCCGGTAAAGTATGGACGTATAAATTCGGGGCCTCGTCCGGCGGCGCTCGCCGCCCGCGGGCCGTTTTGTCAACTCACACACTAACGCGCACGCCCCGCGCAAATCGGATCAGCCCGCGCGACATAAATTCACTTTTGCCTTCGACGCCCGCGTCGATTAAGCTTCGGGTGCTTTCCCACCCAGACTGACGGCGGTGCGCTTGGGCAAAGAGGGACTGGTCATCGTCGGCGGCGTCGCGGCCGGGCTCGCGGCGGCGATGGAGGCGCGCCGCGCCGCGCCCGACCTGCCCGTCACGGTCTTCGAGCGGACGGGCGACATCTCCTACGGTGCCTGCGGCCTGCCCTACGTCGTCGCCGGCCTCATCCCCTCCGCGGACAAGCTCGTCCTCCACAAGCCCGAATACTTCCGCGAGCGACACCAGATAGAAGTCCGCACCGACTGCGAGGCGCTCGAACTCCTTCCCTCAAAATCGGTCGTGCGCGTGCGCGACGCCGGCGGCGAGGGGCGCGAGGTCGGCTACGACTCGCTCGTGCTCGCCACGGGCGCGGCCGCCGTCTGCCCGCCGCTCCCGGGGCGCGAGCTGGAAGGCGTCTTCGTGCTGCGGCACCTGCGCGACGGGCGCCGCCTGCTGCGCTTCCTCGAAGAGGCGAGGCCGCGCACGGCCGTCGTCGTCGGCGCCGGCTACATCGGGCTTGAGATGGCCGAGGCGTTCGTCGCGCGCGGGCTGCGCACGACGCTCGTCGAGTCTTCCGACGCGGTGATGGGCGCGCTCGGCGGACGCGCGCGCGACCGCGTAGCAGAGGAGCTGCGAGCGGGCGGCGTCGAGGTCACGTTCGGCGAGCGCGCCACCGCCTTCGAGGGCGCGGCCGGCCGCGTCGCGCGCGTGCTGACCGACGCGGGGCGCGCGCTCGAGGCGGACGTGGTCTCGGTCGGCGTGGGCGTGCGGCCGGAGGTGGCGATGGCGGTCGCGGCCGGGATAGAGGTCGGCGAGAGCGGCGCGGTCGTCACCGACGAGCGGCAGCGGACGAGCGCGCCGGGCGTTTACGCCGCGGGCGACTGCTGCGAGGTTCTGCACAGGGTCTCGGGTCGGCGCGTGTGGCACCCGTTGGGTCAGCCGGCGGTCAGGCAGGGCTGGGTCGCGGGCGCGAACGCGGCGGGCGCGTCTTCCCCCGAGGCGCGTTACGCGGGCGTCGTCGGCACGAACGTCGTCAAGGTCTTCGGGCTTGAGGCGGCGCGGACGGGGCTGTCGCTGGAGGAGGCCCGGGAGGCGGGCTTCGACGCGTCGGAGACGGAGGGCGAGTCACACTCGCGCGCGGGCTACTACCCCGGCGGGTCGGAGATTTATACGCGGCTGGTGGCGGACGCCCGCGGGCGTCTGCTCGGCGCGCAGATGGTGGGGCGCGAGGGCGTCGCGCACCGCGTAGACGTCTACGCCGCCGCGCTCCACGCCGGGCTCCGCGTCGAGGAGGTCGAACGCCTCGACCTCGCCTACGCCCCGCCCTTCGCGCCGACCATCGACCCCATCATCCGCGCCGCGCACAAGGCCCGAAAGAAGGGCTGAGCCGAGTCGGCCGTTAAAAATGAAGCGGGCGCGCACTCACTTAAGAGGCGCGCCCGCTCCCGATCTACGACCCGAAGGCCGGTCGCCTTACAGCTTGGCGAAGACGATGACGAGCGTGAAGAGCACCAGCGTCTCGATGAAGACGAGGCCGAGGATCATCAGCGTCTGGATGCGTGCGCCGGCGCCCGGGTTGCGCGCCACGCCCTCGGCCGCGGCCGCCGCGACGCGCGACTGGCCGATGGCCGCCAGCGCCGCCGCGATGGCGAAGCCGAAGCCCGCCGCGATCGCCTTGTACTTGTTGACCGACTCCGCGTTGTCGGCCGCCGCGGCCTGCGCGAACGTCGGCGCCGCGGTCATCAGCATGGTGGCCACGGCGAAGAAGGCCATTCTCAGTTTGTGCATCTGTTCTCTCCTGTGACTTCCGGCCCGTGGCCTTCGGAGCTTAAAGACTTGGGGGAACGACTCGGCGCGGCGCGCTTCTATGATTTCGCCTCGACCCGGTATCCGCCGCCCCTCTTACAACGGCGCTCCAGCGACCTCGGCACGCCCCGGGCTTCGCACAACTCTTGCGAGCCCGACAACCTCGCGCCCCCGCGTACGTTCCCGCCTCCGCCCTCCACGCTCCCACCCGAGCCGTCTGGTTAAACCCCGCGCCCCGACGTGCGTGCGCTCGAACGCGCTCGCCGCCCCGGCGGACGCCTGCTTGTGTTAAGCCGAAGTATAAAGCCGCAAAAAAAATCTTACGTGTGCGACGGCAGCGTCATCACGCCGCCCGCGTCGGTCTTCAACTCCTGCGGGTGACCGTGCCCGTCCGTCCCGTGGCCGTGACCCTCGTGCCCGTCGTCGTGGTGCGAGACCTCGCTGATGTAGAGGATGGACAGCAGCACGAAGATGAAGGTCTGCATGAAGGCGACGAAGAGGCTGAGCGGCATGATCAAGACCGGCAGGAACCACTTCGTCCACCACGCGAGCCCCGAGATGGTGCCGAGAATCTGCTCGTCGCCGAAGAGGTTGCCGAACAGTCGGATGCCGAGCGACATCGGCCGGACGAGGTTGCTGATGAGCTCGATGGGGAACATCAGCCACGCGAGCCAGACGATGGGCCCCGCGAAGTGGCGCAGGTGCCCGCCCAGCCCGTTCTCCTTGATGCCGATGGCGTTGTAGTAGACGAACGAGGAGATGCCGAGCGCGAACGTCACCGAGGTCGCCGCCGTCGGCGACATCAGCCCCGGCACGAGCCCCATCAGGTTCGAGATGAGGATGAGCACGCCGAAGGCGCCGACGACGGGCAGGTACCTCTCGCCGCGCGGCCCGACGTTGTCGACCAGCAGGTCGCGTATCGCCAGCACGCCCTTCTCCAGCGTCAACTGCCCGTAGCCCGGCTCGTCAACCGAGAGCCTGCGCGGCTTGAGCAGCTGGACGAGGAGCACCGAGAAGAGCGCCGCCAGCACGAACATCACCGTGTACCACGGGACGGCGTTCTCGGGCGTGTAGGCCCCGAACATCTTCTCGGCGTCCGCCCCGAAGAGGCCGAAGAACTTGTCCCAGAGCGGCTTGGTGTATTGAACCTGGAAGTGGTGGACGGGCTCGCCGACGTAGTGGTTGAGCTTCTCGACGATGAGGGGGATGTGGTGCTCGGCCCCGGCCGCGGCGTGCTCGGTCCCGGCCCCGTGGCCGAGCCCGGCCGTCGCCGGATCGCTGGACAGTAAGAACATCAACTTAAGTCTCCTCCCGACGTACGATGGCGAAGTAGAACTGCCTGACCCCTTCCGCGAGCAGCCCCGCGACGACCGCGCACATCCCCGCGAGCGTGGCGACGAGCGAGACCAGCCCGGCGCTGTGTGCGACGAAGACGACGGCGGCGACGACGAAGTGGCGGAGGATGTAGCGCGCGGCCTTCATCTTCGGCGGCCGCGCGGCCGAAGCCCCGGCGAAGACCGCCGCGACCGAAGAGCGCAGCCAGTGCTGGTTGAAGAGCGCGAGCGCGCCGCCCAGGGCCAGCCCCGCCGTCACGCGCCAGGGCGCGACGAAGGCGCTCACGGCGACCGCGGCCGCCGCGGCGACGAGCGTGTCACGGAAGATGCGCCGCTCGACCGCGCGAGGCTCTTCTTCCGCGTCGTCCGGCACGCCCGGGCGCGCACTGTCTGCGCCTTCGCTCATCACGGAACGGAAGATTCTACACGGCGCCCCGCGCGCCTGTCGAGCGCGGCCGGGGGTGGCTTACCTGTTGAGCCGCGACATGATGCGTATGAACTGGTAGAAGCCGACGGCCGCGCCGAGGACGATGCCGGCGACCATCAGCCAGCCCGTGCCGAAGTAACGGTCGAGCGCCCAGCCGACGCCCATGAGCGTGAGCACCGAGAAGAAGATCGACAGCCCCGCCGCGTAGGCGATGCCGCTGCCGCGCGCCGCCGCGCGCTCCTGGTCGTCGCTATTTTTCGGCTCGCCCTCGTCCATCCGCCGCCCCCGCCTACTCGCTCAACTGCTTGCGCCTCAGCTCGGCGAGCATCCGCTCGGCCTTCAGCATCTCGGCCTCGGCGGGCGAAAGCTCGGCCGGCGCGTCCCCGTCCGGGCCCGCGAGCAGTTTGTAGGCCCCGACGCCCGCGAGCGCGATGAAGCCGATGATGACGGCCCACTTGACGAGCGCGTACAGCAGGCCGGCCACGATGCCGAAGACCCAGAACGCGCCCCAGACGAGAAAGACGAGCGCGAGGAGCGCGAGCAAGACTTTGAAGAACTTCATCAGTAAAACCTCCGCGACCCCTGCGGGTTTGTTGTGTGCGCCTTCGACAACATTAACGCCCGGGCGACCCTCCGCGTTCGCGCTCTTTCGCCCTCACCAGCGGGTTCGGGTCAGGTAGTTGGCCGGCACCTCCCAGAGCTGCGCGCGGCGCGAGTGGCGCATCGAGTCGTGTATGAAGCAGACGTGCGTACACCAGCAACTGCTTCCCCCGTCTATCGCGGCCAGCTCCGCGCGCTTCCCCTCGGCCTCCCACAGCTTCCCGAAGTCGTAGTCGAAGTCGGCGAGGCTCGCGAACTTTTCGCGCAGCTCGCAGGCGCGCACGTCGCCGTTGTAGTCGATGACGGCCGTCGTCTCGCCCGCCGTGCAGGGGAAGCGCCAGGCGGTCGGCCCCGCAAAGTTGGCGTGCTGCGTGCGGTAGTGCGTCGTGATGGCGCCGACGTAGGCGACCGACTTGACGAAGCGCGTGGCCGCGTCGTCGCGCGAGAACATGCGGCCGGCGTAGCGCTCGGTGAGCGCGGCGACCGTCGTATACATCTCGGGCAGCACCCCGGCCGGGATGTGCTTGATTGCCTCGCCGGCCTTCGTCTCGCCGCGCACGACGTTGAAGTAGTGGCCGTCCAGACGGAAATTCTCCCACATGAAATCCGCCAGCTTGCCGACCTCCGCGTAGTTCTCCGCGCAGACGACCGTGTTGACGTTGAGGCGGAAGCGGTCGCCGTACTTCTCCTTGAGCGGGTAGAGCGAGCGTATGCAGTCGAGCGTGCGCCCCCAGTTGCCGGGGACGCCGCGCACCCGGTCGTGCGTCTCGCCGTAGCCGTCGAGCGCGACGTTGAGGTAGAGGTCGAGCCCCGGATGAATCGAGAGCACGTGGTCAACCAGCTCACACGTGCGCGACTTTAAGAGTCCGTTGGTGGGGATGATACAGCGGCGGACGCCGTTGTTCTCGACGAAGAGGCGGACGACCTCGGCGGCGTCGTGGCGGAGCGTCGGCTCGCCGCCCGAGAGCCAGAGGTCCGTGACGGGCGGCATGGTGCGCGAGACGCGCTCTATCTGCTCGAAGGTCATGTCGCCCGGCCGGTTCAGCTCCTCGTGGTAGAAACACGTCTCGCACTTCGCGTTGCAGCGCGAGGTGACGAAGAAGATGACCGTGCCGAGCCTGCGCTCGCGTCCGGTCGAGCGGAGGAGTTGGACGAACTGTGCGACCTTGTTAGGCATTAAGTTTTCACCCACCCGGGGGCGGCTCGATAATCTCAGTTTCCGTCGGCGATTTCAATTCGTACCCGATGCCGCGCCACCGGATGCGGCGCGAGGCTGCTGCCGCCAGCGCGTTGTAGAGGAAGACGGCGGCCGCCAGCGGCCACAGGAGCAGGTGCGCCCACACGCCCGCGCGCAGGCGCCCGTGATGCTCTTCGAGCACGAGCGCCACGGCGCGCAGGCGGAAGAAGGCTTTCCAGAGGCCGAGCAGAAAGATGACCGAGACGAGCGCGAGCGGCCACACGAACGAAAGCCCGAGCGCCGCGCGCGCCGCGGCGAGCGCGAGCCCGCCGAAGAAGGCCGCGACGAAGAGCAGGTTCGAGACGAGGACGAACGCCCACAGGTGCGGCGCGTAGACGCGCGTGATCTTCAACTGCCGCGTGGTGAACTCAAGCAGCTCGCCGAAGGTGCAGTCCTCGACCGTCGCGGTCAGGCACGCCGGCACGAAGCGGATGGGCAGCGACTCCGCCTGCAAGGCGCGCGTCAGCGCGTAGTCGTCCGAGACCGTCCCGCGCCAGCGGTCGCTCATCGCGAGCCGCTCGAAAGTCTCGCGCCGGACGGCGGTCGAGCCGCCCCAGCAGAAGTTGCGGCGCGTGTCCGCGCCGAGCGCCGAAGCGACGGACGCGTTCCACACCGAGCGCAACTGCGACGCGAGGCCGCCGCGCACCGGCAGGAACCAGCGGTAGCCCGTGGCCGCGCCCGCGCCCCCGTCGCCGAGCGGCGCGACGAGCGCGCGCAGCCAGTCGGCGCGCGGCCGGGCGTCCGTGTCGACGAAGACGAAGACCTCGCTCGAAGGGTCGGCCTCCGCGACCGCCGCGCGCAGGTTGTGGACCTTCTGCCCCGTGTCGTCGGCGCGCCCCGCGACGACGAAGCGGACGCGCGCGACCGTCTCGCCCTCGAACTCGCGCGCCAACTGCCTCGCCACCTCCAGCCCCGCGTCGTCCTCGCGGTCGGAGACGAAGACCAGCTCGTAGGCCGGGTAGTGCTGGCGGAAGAGCGGCGTGAGGTTCCAGCGCAGCCCCTGGTCGAGCCCGCGGCACGGGACGAAGACCGAGGCGAAGGGCATGTAGAGCGTGCGGGGCGCGTCCAGCTCGCGCCGGAAGAAGTTGAAGTAGCGCACGCCGCCGCGCAGCGAGACGAAGCCCTGCCAGATGACCAGCGCGGCGAGGATGTAGAATACCCACATTGACGACCTTACGACGACGCCCGCACGACTCGATGCGTGCGGGCGCGCTCTCGACGGCGGACTCGCCTCCCTCGCGGCGTCGGGCGGCTCGGCGCCTCAGGGTCTGGGGGGCCTGACGGGGCGCACCCGCTCCACCTCGGGGCCCTTCGTCTGCGGGGCCTTCACGTCGCGCTTAACTTCTATGCTGTTGTCCTCCGGCACGGGCGGGCGGCCGGGCTCTGCGCCGGTCACGACCATGCGCCCGCGGCCGTCGTTGTAGACCCTGAAGGTCCAATACTCCTCGTCCCTATGCGAGGGGTTCTCCCTGAAGTCGCTGGTGTAGGGGGCGAGGAGCACGTCCGGCTCGCCGTCGCTCATCTTGCGGTCGGGCCACGCGCACTCGCCCGCGGCGAGGTCGGCGCCGAGCTTCGCGGCGCCTTTGGTGAATTTGAAGGACACGCCGTCCTTGCCGAACAGGGCGCCCTTGCCGCGGCGGCAGACGAGCGAGTAGCTCTCCGGCCTCGGCCCGTCCGCGCCCGGCGACGAGCCGGTGAACATCCAACTCTCGGCGTTCCACGCGAAGCCGTGTTCCAGGAGTCGCGCCGCGACGCCTTCATCACGGTAGCCGGCCACCTCCTTGTACCTGTCCCTCTCCGCGGTCGAGGTGGTGTAGAACTGCTGGCCCGCCTTCGACAGGTGGTAGAGCGGTTTAGTCCCCCCGCCCATGCCGCCGTAGACGTAACACAGAATCCCCTCCGCCACCCAGCCGTGGTTTTTGACGAGGTCGTCAACCTTACGCTCGTCCGTGGTGTAGAACCTCTCGGGAGAGGGATTGCTGCCCTGCTTGGCGAGGCGGTAGAGCGGCCTCGTATTCGGCATCTGCCGGTTGAAGACCAGGCCCAGTACGCCCGACTCGAACCCGTAGAGCTTCTCCAGGGCTTTGACCTGTGAGTAGTCGGCGGTCAGGATGACGCTGCCCCCGTAGCCCAGGGTCCCGAAGCGGACGCGGTAGAGCGACACCGGCTCCACGTAACCCTGTGGCGCGGCGGCCCGCCCCGCCCGCGCGCCCAACGTCACGCAAAGCACGACCGCGGCGCAAACCAGCAACGAAATTTTCCTAATCACCTGTGGACGCTCCCTCACCTTAAAATACCTGCACCCGCCGTCCGCGGGAAGTGGGTTCGATTATTCTTGGAAGCAAGGGCCATGGCAAATGCCCCTACCGGGCGCAGGTCTGCGCGCGGCCGCCGTCGATGGAGTAGGTCGCGCCCGTTATCCACGAGGCGCGGTCGGAGGCGAGGAAGAGTATCAGGTCGGCGACCTCCTCAGGCTTCCCGACGCGCCCGAGCGGGTGCGTCCGTGTAGAGTGTTCGAGGAAGGCCGCGTAGTTCTCCTCCCCCATCCCGCCGCGCCTGTGAATCTCGGTGACGACGACGCCCGGGTTGACCGCGTTGACGCGGACGCCCTTCGGCGCCAGCTCGAGCGCGGCGCAGCGCGTCAACTGGTCGACGCCCGCCTTCGAGACGCAGTAGGCCAGCACGCCGGGGAAGGCGCGCAGTCCCGTCACGCTCGAGACGTTGACGACGCTGCCGGGGCGGCGCTCGAGGTGCGGCGCGGCGAGCTGCATGAGGTGGAAGACCGAGCGGAGGTTGACGTTCATCATCGCGTCCCACTCGGCGAGCGGCGTCGTCTCGACCGTGCCGTTCGAGATGACGCCGGCCGCGTTGACGAGCACGTCGAGCCCGCCGAGTCGTTCGGCCGCCGTCTCGACGGCGCGCCGCGCGTCGGCCTCGACCGTCACGTCGGCCTGAATCTCGACGGCCTCCGCGCCGAGCGCCGCGACCCGCGCGGCCGTCTCCTTCAGGCTCGCGGCGCCGCGGCCGACGAGCGCGACGAGCGCGCCCGCTTCGGCGAACCTGAGCGCCGTCGCGCGGCCGATGCCCGAAGTCGCGCCCGTCACGAGCGCGACCCTGCCGTCCAACTCCCCCGCCACGGCTGCCTCCTTGTTCTCGTCTGAAAAGCGATGCGGCCGGCTCACCTGAGCGCGAGCGCGCCGGACGCGAGCGCGCCCGCGACTGCGCCGGCGGCCTTGATGAAGGGCTGCGGGTAGACGCCGATGAGGATGACGAAGGCGGCGCAGGCGACGAGCGCCGTCCGGAGCGGCGCCGAGAGCGAGAGCGGGCGCGCGTCCGCCTCGCGGTCGCCGATGTACATCGCGCGGATGAATCGCACGTAGTAGAAGAAGCTGACGACCGTGTTGAAGGCGGCCCACGCCACGAGCCAGTAGTACCAGCTCTTCCCCTCGGCCGCCCCGCGCTGGATGAGGCCGCCGAACAGGAACCACTTGCCGATGAAGCCGCCCGTCACTGGCAGCCCGCCGAGGCTGAGCATGAAGATGGCCATCATCAGCGCGATGCCCGGCGCCTTCTGCCCGAGCCCCGTCAGGTCGTCCACCTCATCGCCGGCGATGCCGCGCCGGCGGAGTGCGATGATGACGCCGAACGCGCCGATGTTCATAAAGGTGTAGACGACGAGGTAGACCACCAGCCCCACGTAGCCGTACTCGTTCGCCGCGATGACGCCGAGCAGCAGGTAGCCGGCGTTCGAGATGGACGAGTACGCCAGCAGCCGCTTGGCGTTCGTCTGCGTCACCGCCGCCCAGTTGCCGACCATGATGGTCACCGCCGCCACCAGCCCTAAGAGCGGCGCCCAGTCGACCCGCATCCCGCCGAGGGCTTCGAGGAAGATGCGCGCGAGCAGCGCGAAGCTCGCCGCCTTCGAGCCCGTCGAGAGGAAGGCCGTGACGGGCGTGGGCGCGCCCTCGTACGCGTCGGGCGCCCACATGTGGAAAGGCACGGCCGCGATCTTGAAGAAGAGCCCGGCCCCGAGCGCGATCATCGCGAGGACGACCATCGGCCGCAGGGAGAGTCCGCCCAGCTCCTGCGCCGTGGAGGCCGCCGCCGCCACCGCCGGGCCGATGTCGCCGAGGTTGGTGGACTTCGCCACGCCGAACAGCAGCGACATGCCGTAGAGCAGGATGCCCGACGAGAATGCGCCGAGCAGGAAGTACTTCATCCCGGCCTCGTTCGAGCGCCGCTCGCGCTTGGTGTAGCCGACCAGCACGTAGAAGGTCAGCGCCATCAGCTCAAGGCTGATGTAGAGCACGATGAGGTCGTAGCCCGAGGCGAGGAACATCATCCCGACGGTGGCGAACAGGACGAGCGCGTAGTACTCGCCGCGCTGCTCGCCCTCCACGTCGAGGTAGCGCAGCGAGACCGCGACCGTCAGCGCCGCCGCCAGCAGGAAGATGAGCTTGAAGACGACCGCGAAGCCGTCGACCTTCACCGTCCCGTAGAAGCCCAACGTCGTCGAGCCTTCGCCCGAGAGCATCGGCCACCCGAGCGCCACGACCGAGACGGCCGCGAGCGCCGCCGCCCCGAGCGCGAAGTAGCCCGTCCAGCGGCTCAGGCGGTGCGGGAGCACGACCTCCATCACCAGCGCCACGCAGGCGCACAAGCTCAGGATGATCTCCGGCGCGATCAACTTCAGGTCGGCCGTGTCGAACAGCGCCGTCGTCGAAGCTTGAAGCAGAAACATACAGCTACCTCTTCTCGGCCGTCTGCGGCGCGCGCGGCGCGGCGGGCGTGACGGGGTAGTCGGGGCGGACGTGTTTGACGATGGCGGCGACCGGCTTCTGGATGAAGTCGATGAAGGGCTTGGGGTAGACGCCTATCCAGAGCGACATGACCAGGAGCGGCGTCATGTAGGCCCACTCGCGCCCCTTCAGGTCGCGGAGCGCCTCGTTCTTCGGGTTGTCGATGTTGCCGAAGAACATCCGCTGGTAGAGCCAGAGCATGTAGCCCGCGTTGAGGATGATCCCCAAGGCGGCCCAGCCCGCCCACCACGGGTTCGCCTCGAACGCGCCCCGCATCGCCAGGAATTCCGAGATGAAGACGCACAGCAGCGGGAGCCCGATGGCCGTCATCGCCATTGCGAGGAAGACCGCCGCGTAGCCCGGCATCACGTGCGAGAGCCCGCCGAACTGGTCGACGGCGCGCGTGTGCCTCCGCTCGTAGATGATGCCGACGAGCAGGAAGAGCGCGGCCGAGTAGATGCCGTGGTTGATCATGTGGAGCACCGCGCCGTTGAGGCCGTTCGGGTTCAGCGAGAAGAGCCCGAGCATGACGATGCCCATCGAGGAGACCGACGAGTAGGCGACCAGCTTCTTGACGTCGCCGTCGCGCTTGACGACGAAGTACATCGCCGCGAGCGCGCCGTAGATGATGCTGATGATGGCGAGCACGACCATCACGTTGCGCACCCCGAAGGCGCCGCCCCAGAAGTAGGTCTGGTCGATGGAGGCCTTCGGGAAGAACGGCAGGTTGAAGCGGTAGAAGCCGTAGGTGCCGAGCTTGAGGAGGATGCCGGCGAGGACGACCGAGCCGGCGGTCGGCGCCTCGACGTGCGCGTCCGGGAGCCACGTGTGGAACGGCCACATCGGCACCTTGATGGCGAAGCCGATGGCGAAGGCGAAGAAGAGCAGGACCTGCATCGAACCCATCGGGATGACGCTCCCGAGCGCCTGCATGGCCATGATGTTGAAGGTGCCGGTGCCGCCCGCGGCCGCCTCGGCGAGGCTGCCGTTGAGCAGCGCCAGCGCCGCGTCGTTGCCCACGCCGGCGACGAGCGCCTTGGTCGCCGGCGTGACCGCCGCGAGGAGCGTCGCGTCCTGCGTCAGGAAGTACATCTTGATGAGCCCGAGGAGGAGTCCCACCGAGCCGACCAGCGTGTAGAGGAAGAACTTGATGGCGGCGTAGAGGCGGCGCTCGCCGCCCCAGATGCCGATAAGGAAGTACATCGGCACCAGCGAGACCTCGAAGAAGAGGAAGAAGAGGAAGAGGTCGGCCGCGCAGAAGACGCCGAGCACCGACGCCTGCAACAGCAGCAGCAGGACGTAGTACTCCTTCTCGCGCTTCTGGATGTACTCCCACGACGAGAGCGACGCGATCCAGCCCAGGAGCGTCGTCAAAAGTATCAGCAGCACGGCCACGCCGTCCGCGCCCATCTGGTAGCGCGCGCCGATGATGGGTATCCACTCGCAGTCTTCGAGGAACTGGAAGCCGCCCACGCCGCGGTCGTAAGAGAGCAGCGCGAGCGAGACCAGGAAGTCGAGCCCGAACCACGCGGTCGCGAAACGCTTGATGGCGCCCTCCCGGCCCTTCCTGAACAGGAACAGGATGATGATCGCGCCGAGGGCCGGCAGCCAGGTGATGATCGAAAGGAGGTAGGGAATTTTCACTTTGCACCCCGAAGGCGGGCCGCGCCCGCCGCGAACTTTTGCCGCGAACTTATAAGGCGAAGGCGAACATGTCGCCGATGGCGCTTCTCAGGATGGCCCAAATCTCCGGCCCGAAGAAGATGCCGACCCCCGCGACGAGGCCGAGGATCATGACGAGCGCGTAGTTGGCCGTCAGCCCGGTCTGCGCGGCGCGCAGCAGCGGCGACATCAGGAGCTTGACGAAGCCCGCCACGCCGTTGACCGCGCCGTCGACGACGAGCCGGTCGGTCGCGCCCGTGAACCGGCTGAGCTGCCGCGTGAGCCAGGCCGCGCCATTGACCGCGCCGTCAATCACCTTCGAGTCGGCCGCGTAGACGGCGCGCGCCGCGTCCATCGTCCGCCGCGTGAAGACCGCGCCGTAGAGCTCGTCCACCCGGTACTTGTTAAAGCTCGCGCGGTAGAGCGGCCCGAGCCTCTGCGCCCACACTCCGGGCAGGTGCGGCCGCCACACGTAGAAGAGGAAGCCGAGCCAGATGCCGAAGCCCGCGACCAGGAGCGAGACGACGATGAAGAACCACTCGGCCGCCGTGTGGCTGTCGCCGAGCACGTGCTGGACGGAGTGCGCGAGGTTGAAGCGCGTCTCGCCGCCGTAGGGGAGCGCGGCCGCGGCGTGCTCGCCGCCCGCCGGGGCGTGCCCCGCGCCGGCCGTGCCGTGCTCGTCGTCGGTGCGCGTCGGGAGCGGCGCGGCGTGACTCCCCTCCTGCTTGACGGCCTCGTGCCCGGCGGTCTGTTTGTCGTGCGCCGCGAGCGCGGAGGTTTGCGCGGGCGAGTGCTTGCCGAACTGCCCCGTCGCCGGGTTCCAGATGATGGGGTCGAGCCAGTTGACGATGTTGAGCCGGCCGCCGACGTGCGCGCCGCCCGCGAACGCCGGGCTGATGCCGACGAAGCCGCCGACGGTCGCCAGCACGGCGAGCGCGGCGAGCGGCATCCACATCGAGCGCGGCGACTCGTGCGGCAGGACGGAGCCGTGCGGGTGGTGGCCGTGTCCGGCCGGGTCGCCGGGGTCGTGGCGGTCGTGTATGTCGTGGCCGTGCGCGTCCACGCCCTCGGGCTCGCCGACCGCCGCCGACTCCAAAGCGTGCGCCGCGCCGACACTCTCCTCGGGGCCGTGGTGCGGGCGGTCGCCGACCGAAGGCGTCACGGCGGTGTGCGGCGTCGCCTCGCCGTCGGCGTAAGCCTGCGCGTGCGCCTCGTCGGCCTGCCCGCCGGCGCGGACTTCGAGGAAGCGCTCCTTGCCCCAGAAGGTCAGGGCCATCAGCCGCGTCATGTAGAAGGCCGTGCAGGTCGCGGCGACGGTCGCGATGCCCCAGAGCAGCCAGCCGCCCGAGACGTACTCGGTCGAGGCCGCGTTCCACAGAATCTCGTCCTTCGACCAGAAGCCCGAGAACGGGATGATGCCGCAGATGGCGAGCCAGCCCGCGAAGAACGTCCAGTACGTCTTCGGCATGTATTTCTTCAGCCCGCCCATCCGGCGCATGTCCTGCTCGTGGTGCATGGCGTGGATGACCGAGCCGGCGCCGAGGAACATCAAGGCCTTGAAGAAGGCGTGCGTCATCACGTGGAAGATGCCGATGACGAACGCGCCGACGCCGCAGGCGAGGAACATGAAGCCGAGCTGCGAGACCGTCGAGTAGGCCAGAACCTTCTTGATGTCGTTCTGCGTAATGCCGATGGTCGCGGCGAAGAGCGCCGTCAAAGCGCCGACGACCGCGACGACCGTCATCATCGCCTGCGAGTGCTGGAAGATGACGTTGCAGCGCGTGACCATGTAGAGCCCGGCCGTGACCATCGTCGCCGCGTGAATGAGCGCGGAGACGGGCGTCGGGCCGGCCATCGCGTCGGGCAGCCAGACGTAGAGCGGTATCTGCGCCGACTTGCCGCACGCGCCGACGAAGAGGCCGAGCGCTATCCAGGACATGATGCCCCACGTGACGGGGCCCATGACGGTCTCGACGGGGAAACTGCGCGCCTGCTCGAAGACGGCGGTGTACTGCGTGGTGCCGAAGGTGGCGATGACGGCGAAGACGGCGAGCGCGAAGCCGAAGTCGCCGATGCGGTTGGTGATGAAGGCCTTGCGCGAGGCGTCGCCCGCCTCCTTGCGGTCGAAGTAGTAGCCGATGAGGAGGTACGAGCAGAGCCCGACGCCCTCCCACCCGACGAACATCATCATGAAGTTCGAGCCCATCACGAGGACGAGCATCGAGAACATGAAGAGCCCGAGGTAGGCGAAGAAGCGGTAGAAGCCGCGGTCGCCGTGCATGTACCCCGTGGCGAAGACGAAGATGCAGAGGCCGACGCCCGTGATGATGAGCATGAAGATGGAGGAGAGCGCGTCGAGCTGGTAGCTCCATTCCACGTCGAGCACTGCGCCCTGACCGTGCGCGGCGGCTGCGCCGCCCGCCTGCGCGCGCTCCGCCTCCCCCTGCGTCAGCTCGACCGCGCCGCCCGGAATCCACGTGTAGGAGAACGCGCCGTCCTCGCTCGTCACGTAGGGGCGCGGCCAGACCTGCGAGCCGTAGGAGATGACCGCCGCGAGGCTGATGAGGAACGCGAGCGCCACAGAGCCTACGCCTATCGCGCCGACGACCCTCTCCGGGAAGCGGAAGCGCCGGCCCAGCAGCCCGTTGACGGCCGCGCCGAGCAGGGGCAGGAGGGGGACGAGCCAGATGTATCTGTGCATAAGTAAGAATCGTGAACCGTGAACCGTAAACCGTGACGAGGTAAGAACTGCCCTGCCCTTGTCACGGTTTACGGTTCACGGTTCACGCGCTTTCACCATTTCAACAAATCAATCTTGTCCACGAAGATCGTCTCGCGGTTGCGGTAGAGCGCGATGACGAGGCCGAGGCCGATGGCCGCCTCGGCGGCGGCGACGACGATGATGAAGACCGTGAAGACCTGGCCGGCCACGGCGTTCGCGTGCCCGGTCTCCTGCAGGTAGCGCGAGAAGGCGATGAAGTTCAGGTTCGCGGCGTTCAGAATCAGCTCGATGGACATGAAGATGACGATGATGTTGCGCCGCGTGAGCACCCCGGCCACGCCGACGGCGAACAGCAGCGCCGCGATGATCAGGAACTTCGAGATGTCGGGTCGCTGGATGCCCTCACTCATGTTGTCGAGCATCGAGCCCTGGAGCAGCATGAGCGCCGGTGTGAAAAGGCTGTTCATATTTTCCTGACTCTCCGAAGTCGCCCCGACGCCCCGGCCTGCGGGCCGCGGGGCGCGCCCCCTTCAGGACTTGGACTGCTCCCAGACGTCGTCGGCGTGCGCGCGCCGCGCGGCGGCCTCTATCTCGGCCGGGGACAGCTCTCCCGCGGCGCTCAAATCCGAGACGACCAGCGGGTCAACGTCGTCGGCCGCGAGCTCCTGCTTGGCGGTGCGCGCGAGCAGCACCGAGCCGACGATGGCGACTAAGAGCAGCACGCTCGCGATCTCGAACGGGAGCGCGCCGTAGCGGTAGAGGCTCGCGCCCACGCGCTGCGTGTCCTCGGAGATGGCCGAGACGCGCGTCTCGGCGCGGCGCGTGGGCGCGCCGCCGGCGGCGGCGTCGCGCGCGGCCAGCGCCCCCTCGTTCGCGGCGGGCAGGAAGCGCCCGGCCGACTGGTTGATGGCGTAGAAGAGCCCGAAGACGAGCAGCGCGGCGAAGCAGACGGCGGCCGTCACCTGCGCCGGGCGGTTGAACAGCTCCTCCTGCTCGCGCTCCTCCGCCCCGACGTTGACGAGCATGATGACGAAGAGGAACAGCACCATCACGCCGCCGACGTAGACGAGTATCTGCACGCCCGCGATGAACTCCGCGCCGAGGAGCACGAAGAGCGCCGCCACCGACACCAGCGCCGAGATCAGGAAGAGCGCCGAGTGGACGGCGTTGCGCGCCATCACCGTCAGCAGCCCCGCCACCAGCGACGCCAGCGCGAAGACCCAGAAGAAGACGCTTTCCCAGCCCTGCAAGACCATTGGTTTTCAGCTTTCAGGCTTCAAACTTGCGCGACTCGCGCCCCTGTTCGAGCATCTCGCGATTCCAGACGAAGCCGGCGCGCGAGTAGGTGGCCAGCTCGAACTCCTGCGTCAGCTCGAGGCAGGCCGTGGGGCACGCCTCCTGGCAGAGCGCGCAGAACATGCAGCGCGAGGTGTCGAAGATGAACTCGTCGAGCACCTTCTTCTTGCGCGGCTTGCCGCCGACCGTCATCTCGATGTCCATCGCGATGACGTCGATGCAGTCCTCGGGGCACGCGAGCGCGCAGAGGTTGCAGGCGATGCACAGGGACTCGTGCGTCTCCGGGTCCATGTTCAGGCGCGGCGCGCCGTGAAAGCGCGGCGCCACCTGCGGCCGCACCGACGGGTACTGCTCGGTGTAGATGCCGAAGCCGCTGACCGAGTTCTTGTCCGTCAGCGCGCCGACGTTGTACTTCAGCGTCAGCCACATCCCCTTGAACACGTCCGCGAGGAAGAAGCGACTCAGCCTCTCCCCCCAGGACGGGCGCGGAACTTTCACTAAAGGCATACGAGCTCTCCAAAGACCCCTCGGTGCTTCATGCGTTCTCCGCCGCCGCCGCGGGCGGCGCGGCGCTCGCCACGGCGGGCGTCCCCTTCTGCACGTCCACGAGCCTGATCCCGCGCCGCTGCGACCTCAGGTTGAAGTCGCGCGAGTGGCGGTTGAGGTACCCGAGGAAGAAC
>JAIVJI010000088.1 GCA_020200135.1 Acidobacteriota bacterium
CGCCGAGACCGACGGCGGCGCGCCCGCCGGGCTGAGGAAGTGTAGAAACTCCGCCTCGCGCGACTTCCCCGCGGTGCTCTCGACGAGCTGGAAGCCGCGCCGCTCCTGCTCGCCCTGCTCGACCGAGCCGGGCCGCCCCTGCGTCGTCACCATCTGCGGTTCGACCGCGCTCAAACTCTTCTCGGGCCACAGCCGCTCGACCAGCAAAGACGCCCCGCCGTTCTTCAGGACGAAGCGCCGCCCCCCGACTTTCTCTACCTCCCGCTCGGCGTTGAGCAGCCAGGAGAACTGTCGCGGCTCTTCGGCGGCCAGCTCGTCCCAGACGACGAAGTAGTCGGGCGAGACGTGGAGGAAGTGCCGGTCGAACCGCTTCAGCCCGAGTTCGGGGTAGTAACCGGCCGCCGCCTCGCCGCGCGCGTAGAAGTACTCCCGCGTCGCCGAGACCTCCGCGAGGCGGACGCGGTCGAGCCGCTCGTAGGGGACTTCCTTGAAGACTTCGTGCCGGCCGTCGTTCGCCTGGCCGCGCCCGTCCACGAGCACCGTGTTGTGGTCGCTCGTCTGCTTGACGCCGGTGTAGCCGGTGTCGCCCGTCAGGTATGCGCCCCGCGCGAAGATGATGAAGCTCGCGGCGTCCGGGTGCGCGTGCCCCGTGCTCAGGCGCCAGTCCGGGAGCCGCGGGAGCAGCGCCGTCACGTGGTGGCCTTCGGGCGGGCCGCAGCGGAACGCGAAGGCCGTGGCCGCGGGGTCCCAGCCGCTCCGCCAGAAGACAGTGCCGTGGTCTTGAAAATGGTGCGAGGTCGGCATCGCGGCGACGGGCGCGGCGCTCAGAGACGGGTCGAAGGCGAAGAACGCCCAGTGCCGCTCCCACGTCCGCGTCCGCAGGTCGCGGCGCAGCCAGTCGGCGACCCCCTGCGTCTCGGCGTCCTGGTACTTCGCCGCCAGCCGGTAGAGGACTTCGTACCCGGTGTTGAGACGTTCCCTCTTTTCGGCGTTGCGCTCGGCCGCCCCTTTGCCTGTGTCGCCGAAGTCGAAGACGTTCACGCCGTCCGGCATGACCGAGTGCGCGAAGTAGTATTTGAGCGGCAGGAAGGAGGCGCGCATCCGCGGGTAGAGGTCTTCGCCCGTCGCGTGTTCGAGCGCATCGAGGTAGCGCGTGACCCAGTGGAGGCTGAAGGCCGCGTAGTGGAAGCCCTCGTAGTAGTAGCCGTCCGGGCCGAAGGTCAGGAGCACGCGGTCGTAGACGGCGCGCGCGAGCCGCGCCCACTCCTCGGCCTCCGGCTCCTCGCCCATCAGCGCGAAGGCCGCGACGGCGAGACCCGTCATCGGGATGAACGAGTGGTTCTGGCTGTAGGCGTAGCGCTTCTTCGGCCTGTACTTGTGATACTCGTACATCAGGCGCGCCTGCCGCGCCAGCTTCCGCCGGACGGCCTCGCGCTCCACGGCGTCGAGCTGGTCGTAGAGCGAGTCGTATGCGAAGCCGACGGCGTAGAGCAGGTGCGCGGGCGGCAGGTCTACGTTCGGCGTGCGGTAGGTGTAGCCCCACGGCTCCCACGAGACGACGGCCTTCAGCCACTTCTTCGCCGCGGCGAGGTGGCGCGGGTCCTGTTCGACGGCGTAGGCGAAGGTGAGTTCGGCGAGCGTGTAGGCGGCGTTGTACTGCGCGGGCGCGCGGTCGAGCGCGGCGTGCCCCGCGGGCAGCGGCTCCTCCGCCGCGCCGCGCACGCGGCGCGACGTCTCACGCCACAGCTCGCGGTGCGTCGTGCGTGCGCGCGCGCGCAGGTGTTCGAGGGATTCGGCGTTGAAGAAGACGCGCGGGTGCTTCCCCTGAAGCTCCGGGCGCAGGCGTGCGGGGCGGCGGAGCAGATCCTCGAAGGGGGTGACGACTGAGCCATCGCCGGCGGGCACGGGGGCGGGGCGCGCCTGCGCGAGCGCTTGCGTGGCCAGGAGCAGGAGCGCGAGCAGCGCCGGGCGGAGGCGCGCGCAAGGCGTATCCGCTCGGTTATCGTTAACATAGACGTGGATGAGACGGCGCTGACGCATGAATATCAACGCTCCCGGCACCCGACCTGTGGTTTCCGCACCGACTGTTTCGGCCGGCGTGCGGCGCGGGACTTAACGGGCGACGGTAGACTCCCGGACGACCAGCTCACAACGCAAAATTCTCTCCTCGCGCGGCACCGGCTCGCGGCTCCCCGTCCGGCGCAGCAGGAACTCGGCGGCGATGCGCCCCTGCTCGCGCGTCGGCTGGCGCACGGTCGTCAGCGGCGGCGAGGTGTGCGAGGCGAGCGGCACGTCGTCGTAGCCGACGATGGCGATGTCTTCGGGGATGCGGAGGCCTGCCTCCTTGATCGCGCTCACGGCGCCGACCGCCGTGAAGTCGTTGCGCGCGAAGACGGCGGTCGGCCGCCGACCCAGCTTGAGCAGTTGCCTCATGCCCTCGAAGCCTATCGACTCGGTCGAGTAGCCGGGCATCTGCTCGTCCGTGCCCCCGGTGCCGCCGACGATGAGGCTCTCTTCGACCGCGAGGCCGTGGTCGCGCAGCGCCTCCAGGTAGCCCTGGAATCGTCTGAGGCCGATGCCGCTCGTCAGCGTGATGCCAATAAAACCTATGTGTTTGTGGCCGAGCGAAATCAGGTGCTCGGTCGCCTCGTAGCCGCCCTTGTGGTTGTCTGCGGCTACGAGGTCGGCGCCCTCGTGGCGGAAGTCTCGCCCGACGAGGACGACGGGGATGCCCATCCCGACGAGTTCGGCCAGGCGGTCGTTGCCGAGTTTGCTCGCGCGCGTGGCGACGATCAGCCCGTCCACGCGGTGGTCGGCGAGCGCGTCGAAGGCGGCGAGGTCTTCCTTCGCGCTGTGCTCGCTGACGCAGATGAAGAGCGTGTAGCCGTGCTCGTCGAGCCGCTCGCGCACGCCGCGCGCGAGTTCGGCGGCGAAGGGGTTGGCGATGTCGCCGAGGACGAGGCCGACCGTGTCCGTGCGCTGCCGCTTGAGCCCCCGCGCCAGTCCGTTGCGCCGGTAATTGAGCGCGCGCGCCACGCGGAGCACCCTCTCGCGCGTCTCCTCGTGGACGTAGCCGCTCTGGTTGAGGACGCGCGAGACGGTCATCGGCGCGACGCCGGCCTGGGCGGCTATGTCGGCGAGCGTGATCGGGCGCTTTACCTCTCCGCGTTGGGACATAAGACCCTGATAACGTTAACAGGCGGCTTTATAACACCGACCAGTTTGTAGTGCAAGAAGATTTTCTCGAAAATTTTAAGGAGGGTCGGCTCGCCTCTCGACCGAGGCGTTCGCCGGCGGCAGACGAAAACGCGGGCCGGGGTGGTGAGGTCGCGCGGGGCGGTTGGGTGGAGGCCGTCGTCAGGCGAGGGATGCTCCTACGATACGCCTGCTCGCCTAAGGCTTCGGCCTTCACAGTCTTTCCAACCTTGTGGCCCCGGCCTTCTCCAAGTACTTATGCCCGCTCTTGAAATACGCGCTCACATTGCCCTTCAGATACTTTGACCACCCGGGGTTACTCTCGCCGCGCACCCACGCGAACAAAGCTAAGGCGTATCCGAACATCTCTTCCGTCAGGTAGCCCCGGCGCTCTGTCTGCCACCCCTGGCTGAAGCCGTCCGTCCACTGCCTGAAGCTAAACACCGCGTTGCCGGTGAAGACCCCCATCCCCAGAAAGACCGTCAGCAGATCGGTTAACGGCTCGTGATCTTCGCAGCCGGAATGCAGCCTCGCTTCGCCGAGGAGCCGCGCGTGCCCGAGTTCGTGCGCGATGGTGGCGACGAGGCTCGTCGGCTCGCGCGCCAGAGAGGATTCTATGCCAATGACGTATTTGCCCCGGCGCTTCCGGTAATGGCCGGCAACACCGGCACCCGACCACTCGCAAGAGGGCATCTGAAGCCGTAACTCGGCGTCTTCATCGGTGAAAAAGTTTAGCTCGACGCGCTCGGGACTGACGCCCATGTAGCCGCACACCCGATCGACCAAAGCCCGCACGTCATCTTCTTCCTCTGAAAACGGGTCGGGGAAGAACTCATCGGTGGGCAAGATGACCGTGCAGTTACGAAGCGTGTCCTCTCCGAAGTCCTCGATGAGCCAGAGCATTGACTCCTCTATCCAGTCTTTATCGTGCCGTTGCCGGGTGCGGGTTAGCGCACATGACTATTAATCGCCATCGCTTTCGAGATGCCGCACCCAATCCTCGGTGAAGGGGTACCGATAAATATCCAACTGCTGATCCGGGGGCAAGCCTTCCAACTGCTTGAAGAGTGTGAACGCCTGGGTGGTAAAGTAACCGCCCCATTCCGGGCCGTAGACGGCTTCACCCTTATGCCAGACGATGGCCGACGTATCCCCGATGCCGCTCCACACGTCACGTTCCATGTAGAGCACCGGCGCGACGAGCGAAATTTTGATTGCCATCCGAGACAACGCCGGATGAAGTCTGATGAACAACGAATCCTCATACGGGTCGTCCTCTGCTTCGTATTTCCCGAAAGTCGCCACCACCTCTTGGCACAGCCAGCGGGTGACGGGTACCAGCGCCAGTCGGTCGCTGAGCCGACAGCGATGCAGGCGGCGTAAATTGTCCGGCATCATTTCCGCGGCCTGATGGTTGAGGATAAATGCTTCGAGTTTGCACCCCATCTGTTATCTCAAGTTCCCCGTCGTAAATAATCCTTGCCTGTGGCGTCACCTGACGGGCAGGGCGCCGCGCCGCACCCACCTCCCGCCGCGGAAGAGGGCCTCGGGCGGGAAGCGGGTTTCGAGTTCGGGGTCGCCCCAGTTAACTCCCGAAGCCTTCTCCTTCCGGTAGAACAGGAGCGCGGCCTCCCCGCCCACACGCAGTTCCCCGCCGGGGACGACGACGTAATAGCCGCGGGCGTCTACCTCTTCGAGCCCGTGATACACGGACAGGTCGCCGACGTCCTGGACGCTGGCCCTGCGCGGGGCGCCCCCGTCACCGCGGCCGCGCTCGACGTTGACGGCGAGGTCGGCGGCGAAGGGCTCCGGCCGCGCCTCACCCCCCGCCGCGCGCCCGACCAGCGTCCCGCCGCGGACGAGGAGGTCGTAGATCGCCCCCCCCTCGTTCATGCGGAGCGCGTCGTAGACGGCGGGGTTCGCCTCCTCGACACTCCCGTCCGCCAGCGCCTTCAGGGCGGCGGCGAGTGCCACGAAGTTGAGCCCGGCGAGGTCGTGCCCGCTCATGCCTTTGAGCGCGCCCGTCTCGATGAGGATGACGGGCGTGCCCCACTGGCTGATGTTGTCGCCGAAGGCGCGCGGGTTGAAGCTGTCGTCGTAGCGCCCGACGTGGCCGTAGATGAAGGGCGCGAGCGCCTCGACCATCACCGCGCACAGCTTCTTGTTGCGGACGCGCCCCGGCGTGTTCGCCCCCGTCGCGTCCGACACCACGGCCAGCAGCGAGACTGTCGCCTGCTTGCCGGTGTCGCCGACCGCCGTGCGCGGGTTCTGGTTGTGGAGGTTAAACCCGATGTCGGGCCGCCACTCGTCGCGGAGCCGCTTGAGCAGCCGCCCCTCGGGGGTGACGAGGGCGCGCGCGTCGCGGTTGATGTCTATGGCTTGTAGGTTGCGGCGTTGGAAAAGCTCCGCCCCGTCGGGGTTGAGCATGGGGACCGCGCGCAGGGTGATCTTCTCCTCCACGGACTTGACCCAGGGGAGCCCGCGGTTGCGCCTGAGGAAGGCGAAGAGGTCGACGAGGGCGCTCGTGGCCGTCGGCTCGTCGCCGTGCATCTGCGACCACATGAAGACCTTGAGCGGCCCGCGCCCGAACTCCACCTGGTAAATCTCGCGCCCGGCCAGAGAGCGCCCCACCTCCGCGACCGGCACGCCGAGGGCGCGGAGTTCCGACAGGTACTTCTTGAGGTCGGCGTGTTTGACCAGGGCGGGGTCGAGGTCGGTGACGCGCTGGCGCGTCCATTCGGCGAACAGGTCGCGCGGGGTCTGCGCGAAGGACGGGGCGCCCGCTAAAAGGGTCAGCACGGTCAGCGCCGCCGCCCCCACCCTCAGTAACTGTGTAGACATCGCCGTGCGCATCCCCCCATTCGACTGAAATCGACCTGACTACGCTCTACCGGAAACATGAACCGCGGGGTGGGCTCCGAATTCTATTTGGGCAGCGCCTTGAGATTGAAGAGAGCCTTGTAGCGCGCTTCCTTGTGCCGTTCCAGGTAGTACATAAACTGCAGCTTCTCAGGGTTTATCTGGAGCGTCCACACGTTGGTCGCGGCCTCGGGGATGAGCTTCGCCGTCTCGGCGTCGGCGGGGAAGCTCTGCATGTACCGCGTGCCGTTCGGGGCGGCGAGCCCCCCGTACATCGTGACCTTGTCGGGTGTTCCGTCGGCGTGCCGGTGGTCATGCCTGAACAGCAGCCCCTCGTCCGTCAGCGTCAGCACCCACGTCCTCGATTTATCCCCGCCGACCTCGAAGGGTATGCGAATCTCCTTCTCGCCGCATGTCTCCACGGACATGACGAGCCTCTTGCCGGCCAGCGGGTGAGCTTTATCGGGTGGGAACACCGTCTCCCCTTCGAACTGTTGCCCGCATAGTTTCCTCAGGTTCTCGAAGAAAGCTTTCTGCGTCTCCTCGTGGGTCGGCGCCGCGCCCGCACCCTTCGACGGGTTACCCAAAAGCGTTGCCGCCGCGCACAGCAGCGCAATGAATAAGACGTGTCGCTTCATCGAACCTCCCGGCCAACTCGCGTGTCTGGCAGAGTCGTTAACGGTCTGACGCCCCGCGCCTTTTCAACGTCTCACCGAGGGCGCCGTCGTTCGCCCTTGCTTCCGCTTCACCTTAATACGGATAGGTATGCTTCCCACGGCCCCACGGCCTCCCTGTATTGCTTCGCCATGGTCCTTGTTATCTGCGCGATGTGATCCAGGTCATGCACTACCCACGCCGCCAGCAACTCCCCCAAAGTCACCACCCCCAGCTCCGGGTGCTTCCCCTTCCTTAGAAGGTCTTCCGCCGTGAGGTTCAGACTCTTGAGGGCCCGGATGTTACCCGACCTCAAGTCCGCGAACGTGCGCAACAACTCCGCCAGACTCTTGCCTTCGCTCGCCCCGAATTGGGCGAACCTGTCGAAAGGCTCGAACGCCTTCGACTCCCCGGATTGCAAAATGATTCTGGCGCGGGGGACCCAGTCGGTGCGCTCGCCGTGAATGAGGTGGCCGAGCACGTCGAACGGGGACCAGGTCTGTCCCCCCTCGTTGCCGGAGACCCACCCCGCGGGAAGGTTGCTCAGCATCGAGTCGAGTATGCCGGGGGTGCGGGACAGAATGTCGGTGGCGTGGTCAAGGTCGAAACGCATCGTGACTCTCCTCGGCGGCCGTATTCTTCACCACGTCGGCCCCGGCAATGTTACGCGGCGCTACTCCGCGGGCGTTGACGCCCCGACCGAATATACTCCCCATCAACGGCAAGAGGCGATGGCCGGCCACCCTCGCTCTGCTTTACTTTTTCCCGCTCGGCCGCGTCCCTGAGCGACTTCCGGTGGCCGCGGTGGGCGTAGGCCGCGGCCAACTCCACTGAGTAAGCCGCCCGGAGTATCCGCACGAGCGGAGTGTCGACGGGCGCGTTTTCGAGAGTGGGAAAACGGTGGCATACTTCCGACCCCAGGGCGACGCCTGACAGCGACACGTACCCGACCCGCGCCATGACGGTTCCCCTGTAATCAACGACTCGGGGCGGCGGGTGCCGCCGGGCGTTAGGCCCGCGCATTTTTACGATGGGAGGACAGACACGTGACCGCCGGCCCGGTAGCTGACCCGCCGAACACGGCCCCGGAGTCGCGTTCCGGACTCGACCCGTGGACGCGAGCCGAGCTGCCCGCCCCGCCCGTGCCGAAGGGGCTCGGCTGGCTGGGGGTCGTCGGCCCCGGCGTCATCGTGCTCGGCGCCTCGATCGGGGGCGGCGAGTTCCTGCTCGGGCCGGCCGCGTTCGTCCGTCACGGGCTCTCGCTCCTCTGGGTGACGGCCGTCGCCATCTTCCTCCAGACCGTCTTCAACACGGAGCTGATGCGCTACACGCTCGCCACGGGTGAGCCGGCCTTCACCGGCTTCATGCGCACACGGCCGTCGGCGACGCTGTGGGCGTGGGTCTACGCCATCCTCTACTTCCTACAGGTCGGCTGGCCCGCCTGGGCCGCGAACGCCGCGGGGGCGGCCTTCTTCCTCTTCGCGCGGCGGCTGGCGGGGCCGGCCGACGCCGCGGCGGCGGTCTTCGTCCCGCCCGGCACGTGGCTCGGGGCGGCGGTCGGGTTCGCGGGCTTCGACGCGGCGCGCGGCACGTTCGACCCCCTGCCGCGCGGGGCGGACTTCTTCCTGCTCGGGGCGCTGGCGGCCTACTCCGGGGCGGGCGGCGTCATCAACATCGTCCTCTCGAACTGGGCGCGCGACAAGGGCTACGGCATGGGCGGGCGGGCCGGCTACATCCCGGCCGCGGTCGGGGGCCGCCGTGTGAACCTCGCGCACAGCGGCTTCACCTTCACGCCCGACGCCGAGGCGATGCGGAGGTGGCGCGGGTGGTGGCGCATCGTCCGGGCAGACCAGTGGGGCGTCTTCTTCGCCGGCGCGCTTCTCGGGATGGCGCTCCCGGCGCTGCTCTACGTGACCTTCCTGCCGCGCGGCGCGGACATCCGCGGCCTCGGCATCAGCGCGGCGCTGGCCGAAGGGGTCGGGGCGCGCGCCGGGTCGCTGCTCGCCGGGGTGGTCGCGTTCCTCGGCGTGTGGCTCCTCTTCAAGACGCAGCTCGACATCCTGGAGGGCATGGTGCGCGCCGTCACCGACATCCTCTGGACGGGCAGCCGCCGGCTCCGCGGGTGGCGCGGGGGCGACGTGCGCGCCGTCTACTATGCGGTGCTTGCGGCCGTGGTGCTCTGGGGCGTCGTCGCCCTCCGCTTAGCGCAGCCGATCGTCCTGCTCCAAGTGGGCGCGAACGTGGGCGGGGCGATCTTCATCGTCGCGTCGCTGCATCTGCTCTACGTCAACACGCGGCTCTTACCGCCGCCGCTCCGGCCCCCGCGCTGGCGGCGCGCGGCCCTCGTCGGGATGGCGCTCTTCTACGGCTTCTTCGTGGCACTCTCGCTGCGCACCCTCCTTTAACGGGGCGGGCGCCGGGTGCTTTACGACTCGTTAACGTCTATATAATAGAGCTCGGTCGCCACCGAAAAATCGCCCTTCTTGAGCCGCGTCTTCATGGACTTCCACTCGGCCGTGGGTTGTATAAGCTGCCAGCTGCCTTTCGCGCCGACGCGCACCGGCATGTTGAACCCCTCCTCGTCGGCCCTCCACCGGTAAGAGACCTTGCCGCTGGCTTCGTCGAACTTTAACTCCAGGGTCGGGATCGCGGCGCGGCGCAGGTACTGGTCGAAGACGGGCGTCAGGTTCCTGCCCGTCCCCCGGTTGAAGAACTCAACCACGTCCTCGGTCATCAAGTTCCGGTACTTGAAACGCTGGTAGAAATCCCGGAGCAACGACCGCCAGAGTCTTTCGTCGTCGACGACGCTGCGGAGCGTGTGCAGGAAGAGCGCGCCTTTGAAGTACTGGTCCGACGGCGGGGTGGCGTTGACGCCGCGGCGGGCGACGATGGGGTGCTGATTCCTGACCTTCGACTTGTAGCCGTTCGTGTACCTCAGGTAGTCTCTCGAAAGGGTATTCGCCGAAGTAGTGCCGGAACGCCTCCAGCGTCCCGCGCGACTGCGCGAACTGCTTCTTCGCCCTCTCCAGGTTTTCCGGCAGCACGTAGAAGTCGAGCGGCAGGTCGCCCAGCCGGTCGGCGAAGTGGGTGTAATTCCCTATGTTCAGCGAGACGTTGTAGTTGTTGATGGGGTACTGCACGTGCCAGTCCCAGCGCGTGTAGCCGTCCCCGAGGTCCGTCTTGCCGACGAACTTCCCGTTGGAGACGTCGACCAGGCCGTTCGGCACCGCCACGCTGATCCGCATGCCCTCGACCTCGTCGCGCCACTGGTCCTTGTTCGGCCACCACACGCTCGCCCCCACGTCCTGGCACGAAGTGTTGACCCAGTCACGGCCCGACGGGTCTTTCCTGAAGGTGATGCCGCCGAACCTGCCCGCCTCGGCGGGGTTGCCGGAGTAGTGGAAGTCGATGGAGTAGACGCGCCCGGCCTTGAGCGTCCGCGGGAAAGTCACGAAGACCGCGCCCGCGTCGCGCTCGTACGCGAGCGGGGCGGCGCCGAAGAGGATCTTGTCGATGTTAAGCGCGGCGTGCAGGTCCAGTTGGATGCGGGCGTCATCCTTCAGCATTTTAAAGCGGATGGTGTTCTTCCCGCTCAGGAACTTCTTTTCCGGGTCGACGCGCACGTCCAGGTGGTAATAGAGCAGGTCGTTGTTGGCGCGGTGCGGCCCGTACGCCCCCCGCAGAACGTCCGCGCGCGCCGGGGCGGGCGCGGCCTGGGCAGTCACAGGCCGGCTGGTTTGTGGACGCGCCCGCGCCGGAAACAGCGCGACCGCCACTGCCAGCGCCACGACGGCATTAACCATCCGCCCACCGGGTCCTTCAGGAATTTCGCGCGACATCGCCTCGTGTTGAATCCGGGGGCGCTTTACCGCTTCGCGCCGCCGCTCAGACGGTGAACTGGCCGGCTTCGAGAATCTCCTTGACGTGTGAGAGGAAGCGCTCGGCGTCCGCGCCGTCGATGATGCGGTGGTCGAAGGAGAGCGCGAAGTAGGCCATGTGGCGGATGGCGATGACGTCTTCGCCGTCCTCGGTGGTGACGACCTTGGCGCGCTTCTCGATGCTGCCGACGCCGAGGATGGCGACCTGCGGCTGGTTGATGATGGGCGTCCCGAAGAGCCCGCCGTAGACGCCGGGGTTGGTGATGGTGAAGGTGCCGCCCGCCACCTCGTCGGGCTTGAGCTGCTTGGCGCGCGCGCGCTCGGCGAGGTCGTTGGCCGCCTTCGCCAGCCCCGCGACGGAGAGGTCGTCGGCGCGCTTGATGACCGGGACGATGAGCCCCCAGTTGAGCGCGACGGCCATCCCGAGGTTGATGTCGCGCTTGTAGATGATCTGGTCGCCCGAGACCTGCGAGTTGAAGACGGGGAACTTCCCGATGGCCTGCGTGACCGCCTGGAAGATGAAGGGCATGTAGGAGAGCTTCGTCCCGACCTTCTGCTGGAACTCGGCCTTCCTCGACTCGCGCAGCCGGTGGACGCGCGTCATGTCTATCTCGTAGACGGTGGCGACGTGCGCCGAGGTGCGCTGCGACATCGTCATGTGCTCGGCGATCTTCTTGCGCATGACGCTCATCGGCTCGACGCGGTCGCCGTCGCCGGGCTGCGCGGGGCTCGACGGCTGCGGCGCGCGCGCGGCGGCCGCCTCCGCCTGCGGCGCGGCGGCCTGCGCGGGCGACAGCGCCGCGCCCGACTCGATGTAGCTGAGGATGTCGTTTTTGGTGACGCGCCCGGACGCGCCGGTGCCTTCGAGCCGCGAGATGTCGATGCTGTGCTCGGCGGCGATCTTACGCACGAGCGGGCTCGAGCGCGTGCGGCGCAGCTCCTCGGCGGTGCGCTCCGCGCTCGGGCGCTCGGGCTGCGGCGTCGGCCGCGCGCCGCCGGTCTGCGCGGGCGTGGCTCCGGCCTGCGCGGGCGCGGGCTGCGCCGGCGCGGGCGGGGCCGCCGGCTGCGGGGCCGCGGCGCGCTGCTGCGGCACGGGCGCGGAGGGCTGTTGCGGCGCGCCGGCGGGCTGGGGCGGCGTCGGCGCGGAGACGGCGGCCTGGCTCGCGGGCGCGGCCGACGCGGCGGCGGCGGCCTCCTGCTTCGGCGCCTCTGTCTGCGGCGCTTCCGCGGGCGCGGACGCTTCGCCCTCCTCGCCGATGTAGGCGACGACCTTGTTGACCTCGACCGTGTCGCCCTCGTTGAAGAGGACCTGCGTCAGCGTGCCGGCCGCCGGGCTGGGAATCTCGGCGTCGACCTTGTCGGTCGAAATCTCGAAGAGCGGCTCGTCGCGCTCGACGCGCTCGCCGACCTTCTTCAGCCACCTCGTAATCGTCCCCTCCGCGATGGACTCGCCCATCTGCGGCATCACCACTTCCGTTGCCATGTGCTCACTCCGTTCGCGCGAACCGTGAACCGTAAACCGTGACGAGAAGAAAACTGATTTCCCTTGTCACGGTTTACGGTTCACGGTTCACGGCTTTATTCTGCCGTCGTCGGGTCGATCATACGTTTGATCTCGGAGACGCGGTTGGCGGGGAAGCCGCCGCGCTGGGCGTGTTCACGCACGGCCGCCTCGTCCGGCGCGATGTAGACGCAGTAGACCTTGTCGCCCGTGACGTAGCTCTCGACCCACTGAATCTTAGGCCCCATCTCTTGCAGCACGCCGCAGGACTTCTGCGAGATGGCCTGCAACTCCTCCGGCTTCAGGTCGCCCGCGCCGGGGATTTCGCGTTCGATGAGAAATTTTGGCATGTTCGCTCCTCGTCTTTGAAGTTTACTTCCTTAATAAGCCGCCAGTTTGCGCGCGGCCTCCAGCACGTCTTTGACCTGCGGCAGGTGGTACTCTTCGAGCGGCGGCGAGTAGGGCACGGGCGTGTCGGTGGCGGCGACGCGCGCCACCGGCGCGTCGAGCCACTCGAACGCCTCCCCGGCGATGGTCGCCGCGATCTCGCCGCCGATGCCGCCCGTCCGCGAAGCCTCGTGCAGTATCAGGACCTTGCTCGTCTTCTTCGCCGTGGCGAGAATCGCCTCCCTGTCCATCGGCGCCAGCGTCCGCAGGTCCAGGACCTCGACGTCGAGGCCCTCCTTCTCCAACTCCTCGGCCGCGTCGAGCGCGGTCAGGACCTGCGCGCCGAAGGTGATGACCGACAGGTCGCGTCCCTCGCGCCTCGTGCGCGCCTTGCCGATCTCGACCGTGTAGTCGTCCCCCGGAATCTCCTCGCGCAGGCGCGGCAGGCGGTAGAGCTTCTTGTGCTCGAAGAAGAGGACGGGGTCGGGGTCGCGTATGGCGGCCTTGATGAGCCCCTTCGCGTCGTAGGGCGTGGAGGGCTCGACCATCTTCAGCCCCGCCGTGTTGAGGAAGAACGCCTCGGCGTTCAAGCTATGGAACGGCCCCGAGTGGACGCCCGCGCCGCAGGGGCCGCGGAAGACGGTGGCGAGGCCGGCGCCCCAGCGGTAGCGGCACTTCGCGGCGTAGTTCGTCAGCATGTCGAAGCCGGGCGAGATGAAGTCGATGAACTGGAACTCGGCGACGGGGCGCATCCCCATCAGCGCCGCGCCGCAGGCCGCGCCGACGATGGCCGCCTCGGAGATGGGCGTGTCGATGACGCGCCCCTCGCCGAACTCCGAGAGCAGCCCGTCCGTCACCTTGAACGCTCCGCCGTAGGCGCCCACGTCCTCGCCGATGAGGAAGACCGACGGGTCGCGCTCCATCTCCTCCCACAAGCCCTGCCTGATGGCCTCGACGAGCGTCACCACCCCGCCGCGCGCCGGCCGCTCCGACTTGTGCTCTTTTCTGGTCGCAGTTGACATTCTCGTGCTCAAGCCCACGCCGTCACCTTGACGTGCTTACGGGCGATGTAAGGACTCTGCGGGTTAACGATAAGGCGCTGCTGCTTCGCGTCTATGACCACGTCCATATCTTCTATCGGAATCGCGCCCAGCAGCGGCTCGGCGTCACCGGGGAAGACTGCCGCCCTCACTGTCGTCGAGCGGTTCTCGAACCTGACCTCAACCGGCCCGACGATTTCGACGCGACGTTCGGTATCGTCGGCCAGACGGACAGTCTGCTCCTCTATCACGGGCAGGTCTAGCTGCTGCTTGATGCGGTCGTTGATGACCAGCATGTATGAACCGCTGTCTACCAGCGCAGTGACACGCATCCGCTTAATTTCGCCGTCCGGCAGAAAGCCGCGGCGGTTCAGCACGATGTCGTCAACGCTGATGAGTTCGATGTCCGCGTAAGTGAGTCCCATCTTCTTCTCTCCGTAGGAAACGGTTTCGAGAGTAGAAGACGCTTGGCGGCGCGCCCTGCGGTGTGTCGGTAACGGCATCGTTAATTCTCCAACACCTTCGGGCGGAAGGCCGGGGGGACGACCGTGTTGTCGAAGACGTTGTAGGCGGCCTTCTCGGGCTCGGGCATCGGTGAGGATTCGGCCCAGGCCGAGTCCTCCTCTATCTCGCGGCGCACGCCGGCGACTATCTCGTCGAGCTTCTCGGGCGCGGCGACGCCTTTGGAGGCGAGGTGGCGGTGGAAGCGTTCGAGGGGGTCGCGCCGCTCCCAGTATTCGATCTCGCCCTCGGGGATGTAGCGCTGGTCGTCGTGCTCGGCGTGACCCTTGCGGCGGTAGGTCTTGGCCTCGATGATGGAGGCGCCGCCCCCGCCGCGCGCCGCCGAGGCGGCGCGCCTCATCACCTCGTAGCAGGCGACGACGTCGTTGCCGTCGACGACGTAGCCGGGGATGCCGTAGCCCGCGGCCTTCTCCGCGAGGTTGTGGACGGCGGTCTGCTTCGAGGTCGGCGTCGAGTAGGCGTACCAGTTGTGCTCGGCGACGATGATGAGCGGGAGCCGCTGGACGGCGGCGAAGTTGAGCCCCTCGTGGAAGGCGCCCGTGCTCATCCCGCCGTCGCCGATGTAGGCGACCGCGACCGTGTCCTTCCGCTGCATCCGCGCGGCGAGCACGATGCCCGTCATCACCGGAATCATGTCGCCGAGGTGCGAGATGGGGCCGACGAAGCCTTTGGAGATGTCGCCGAAGTGAATGTTCAAGTCGCGCCCCTCGGAAGGCCCCCAGGCTTTCGCCATGTACTGCGCGAAGATGTCGCGGGGGCGTATGCCCTTGACGAGGACGGCGCCGAGGTCGCGGATGAGCGGCGCGATGAAGTCGCCGGGCGCGAGCGCGTAGGCGGTGCCGACGGCCGTCGCCTCCTGACCCAGCGAGCGGAAGACGCCGCCGACGACCTTGGTCTGCCGGTAGAGGTTGACCAGGCGCTCTTCGACGAGGCGCGTCAGCCGGAGCCAGCGGTAGAGCTCAAGCAACTGCTCGTCCGAGAGCGTCGTCTCGGCCGTGCAGATCAGCTCGCCCTGCTCGTTCGAGGGGTCGGCGAGCGAGAGCGGCCCGGCGCCCGGCGGCGGCAGGAAGACGAACGGCTCGGCCGCCGCGGCGTCCCCGTCCGGGCCCGCCTCCTTCGCCTTGCCCTTCGCGCCCTTGCCGGTTCTAGTCGTGGGGGTGTTCTTCATAGAGACGTGATTCAAACATGGATGGACAGGATTTACAGGATAAGAGATTAAGGATTTGAAATCTTAAATGCCTTTATCCTGCTCACCCTGTCCATCCATGTTAATTCTCCCGCCGCAAAAGGGCGAGTTAGAAGTGGATGGTCAGCCCGTGGATGCCCTCGGCGGCCTCCATGACGGCCTCGGAGACGGTCGGGTGCGCGTGGATGACGCGCCCCAGCTCGTCGGCCGTCGATTCGAGGTGGAGCGCGACGATGGCCTCGTGGATGATCTCGGTCGCGTGCGGGCCGACGATGTGGACGCCCAGCAGCTCGTCGTACTTCGTCTCGCTGACGACCTTGACGAAGCCCTCCTCCTCGCCGAGTATCCTGGCCTTGCCCGACGCGCTGAACGGGAACTTCGCCACCTTCACGTCGTAGCCCAGCTCCCTCGCCTTGGCCTCGGTGAGTCCGACCGAGGCGACCTCCGGGTCGCAGTAGGTGCACGAAGGGACGTGGCGCAGGTTGATGGGGTGTGGCTTCTGGCCGGCGATCTGCTCGACGGCGAGGATGCCCTCCTTCGACGCGAGGTGCGCGAGCCACGGCGTCGGGATGACGTCGCCGATGGCGTAGACGTTCGGCTCGGCCGTCCGGCAAAACTCGTCCACGGAAATCGCCCCGCGCTCGACCTTGATCTTGCTGCCCTCGATTCCGAGCCCTTCGAGGTAGGGCATGCGCCCGACGGCGACCAGAAGCATCTCGGCTTCGAGCGAGACGTCGCCGCCCTTCGCGTCCTTGCCCGTGACGCGGACGCCCGCGTCGGTCTTCTCGACGCGTTCGAGCTTGGTGCCGGTCAGGCACTTGATGCCGCGCTTGCGGAACGACTGCTCAAGCACCTTGGAAATCTCCTCGTCTTCGAGCGGCATGATGCGCGGCAGCAGCTCGACGAGGGTCGTCTCCGCGCCGAAGCGCGAGTAGACCGAGGCGAACTCGGTGCCGACCGCGCCCGAGCCCAGGACGATGAGCGACTTCGGCACGCGCTCTAGTTCGAGGATGTGGTCGGAGTTGACGACGCGCTCGCCGTCGGTCTCGAAGCCGGGGATGGGGCGGACGACCGAGCCGGTGGCGATGATGATGTTCTTCGCGTTGACGGTCTGCGCCTTGCCGTCCTCGCCCGTCACCTCGACCTTGCCGGGCAGCGCCAGCTTGCCCGTCCCCTTGAAGACGGTGATCTCGTTCTTCTTCATCAGGAACTCGATGCCCTTCGAGTTCTTCATGACGACCTTGGCCTTACGCTTCTGCACGTCGTCGAAGGCGAGCCGCACCTCCGAGACCTGCACGCCGAAGTCGGCCAGCCCCTTGTGCGCCAGCTCGTAGTGGTGCGCGGACATCAGGAGCTGCTTGGTCGGGATGCAGCCGCGCAGCGTACACGTCCCGCCGAGCCGCTTGTCCTTCTCCACCAGCGCCACCTTCAGCCCCAACTGCGCCCCGCGTATCGCGGCCACGTACCCGCCCGGCCCCGACCCGATCACCGCCACGTCGAACTGTTCCGTAGACAAATTGATTCTCCTCAAAAAGGCCGCGAACCGTGAACCGTAAACCGTGAAGAGGCAAACCCGGGTTTTCTCTTGTCACGGTTTACGGTTCACGGTTCGCGGTTCACGTATCTGCTGGAAAGTTTTTCAAAAGTCATTATAGACGCCCGCGCCCTTTTACTCCAACGGGGCGCCCGGCGGCGACGCCTCAGCGGTCTTTGAACATCGAGTCGTAGTCGGCGGCGAGCCGTTCGAGCGCGGCCTTCAGCGCCGGGTCGCTCAGCGAGGCGTCGAGGTACTTGAGCTTCAGCTCGCGGACGCGCTGCGTGTTGTCCACCTCGGCTTCGAGCCAGCGGCCGCGCGCCGCGGGGTCGCGCATACTCTCGCTCTTCTTGAACGCGTCGATGCGCGCGGCCATCTCGCCCCCGCGCGAGTCGAGCAGCCGCTGCGCCTCGGCCACGCCCGCCTTCGTGTCCTGCGCCGACTCGACTTCGGCCGCCAGCTCGTCCGTCAGGGCCTTGAGCGCGTTGACGACCGCTTCGAGGTCCTGCCGGCGCGCCTCGCCGCCGCCGCCCGCGCGCGCGCAAGACAAAAGCGACGCGGCGCAGGCGAGGGCGAGCAGAGTCTGGGCGACCGTCTGACGCATACGACACTCCACACGGAACCGGGGAAGCGCTATGATGTAGCAAACTGCGAAAACGAAAGTCAAACCGTTGGGGGGCGGGCTTATGGAGCACAGCGAAGGGTTCCTGAAGATAGTCGGCGAGGCCACGGCGCGCGTGCGCGAGGTGGACGTGGCGGGCGCGAGGGGGCGGATGCGCGAGGGCGCGCGCCTCATCGACGTGCGCGAGGACAACGAGTGGGAGCGAGGGCACGCCGCCGGCGCCCGGCACATCGGGCGCGGCGTCATCGAGCGCGACATCGAGCGCGAAGTCCCGGACCATTCGGCCGAGCTGATCCTCTACTGCGGCGGCGGCTACCGCTCGGCGCTCGCGGCCGACAACCTCCAGCGCATGGGCTACACCAACGTCCACTCGCTCGCGGGCGGCTGGCGCGCCTGGAAGGAGGCGGGCGCGCCCGTCGAGGGCGAAGGCTGAGGTCATAAATTCGTTGCGCCGCGAAGCGCCGCGCGTATAATCGCGCCCGGGCCCGCGCGCCGCACGGACTTCTCCACGCGACGGCCGGGCTTTCAAACTCTACAACCGCCCCGCCGCCGACCCGTGGAGGCCGCCATGACATTTACGAGCCGCGCACGCCGCACACTCTTCTTCCTACCGACGCTCGCCGCGCTCGCGCTCTCCGGCGCGCCCGGGCGCGCGCAGCAGACCCCCAACGACGAGCAGCGCATGCGCGAAGTCCGCGAGTACCGCGAGGCGATGTCGAAGCGCGCGCTTGAGGCGACGCGCCGGCGCCGCTTCGAGGAGGGCAAGTCCGACACGACCTTCCCCTCGGACGCCGAGAGGGGCGCCAGGCCCGGCGTCGTGCGCGCCGCGACCCCCGCCGAGCAGAAGGCGCTCCGGCACAACGAGCGCGGGCTCGAACTCTTCTCGAAGGGGAAGCTTGAGCAGGCGGTCAGGGAGTACGAGCAGGCCATCTCGGCGCACCCCGCGTTCGCCGCCGCGCACAACAACCTCGGGAGCGCGCACTTCGCCGCCGGCCGCTTCGACGAGGCCGCCGCCGCCTTCCGCCGCGCGACGGGGCTCGACGCCGACTACGGGCAGGCGCACTTCAACCTCGCGCTCGCGCACCTCAAGCTCGGCCGCGAACGTGAGGCGCAAGAGGCGCTGACGGCTGCGCTGCGCGCCTACAACTCGGCGGGCGAAGCGCACCTGAAGGCCGGCCGCCTCAGCGAAGCGGAAGAGTCCTTCCGCGACATGCTCCGAATCGACCCCGACTACGCGCCCGCGCACCTGCGCCTCGGGCTGGTCTATAACGCCTCCGGCCGCTTCGACGAGGCCGCCGGGCACCTCAGCCGCGTCACCGAGCGCTACCCCGCCAACTCCGAAGCCTACGAGGCGCTCGCCGAATCCCTCCTCGGCCGGCACAAATACGAAGAGGCCGCCTCGGCCGCCGAACGCGCCCTCAAACACGCCCCCGACTCCCCCGACGCACACTACCTCGCCGGCCTCGCCCGCGCCTCATTAGGACAACGCGACGCCGCCCTCTCCCACCTCGCCAAACTTCAACAACTCAACTCCCCCGACCTCGCCCAACACCTCTCCGACCTCATCGACAAGAAAGCTCCGGGCAAGTAATAGTTTTTCCGCTCCTTCTCATGAGCCCTGTACATTGTGGCCGAGTTAAGTTTATGTATAATCCCTAGCCAATAGCTCCGAGGAGCCTAAAACTTTAATGGTAAGGTCTTAATTTTTTACAAATTATGTTGCCAGTTACGGGAAACACTAACCGACAAGATATCTTGAGCCACTTGGACGACCCGTTAAGTGAGGATTTTTTTTTAAAACTTCCAGCCGAGGATAATACGCCCGAAGCCTTACAAACTCTCCTTAGAGCTAATGCGGTATTTAGAACTCAACCTTGGATGCCGCCTTTCGATGCTACCTCTCATAAATTGCATCTCGGTGATGCCAGAGACCTCTCTTGGATTTATGATGAGTCTGTAGACCTCGTTGTCACCTCCCCACCCTACTGGACGCTTAAGCAGTATAAAGAGGACCGGGAAGGGCAAATGGGTGATATTTCTGACTACGAAGGATTTCTCACGGAGCTGGATAAAGTTTGGCGCGAATGTGCCCGCGTGTTAGTTGGCGGGGGGCGTATATGCTGTGTTGTAGGTGACGTATGTATTTCCAGGAAAAAGGGTGGTCGCCATTACATCGTGCCGCTCCACGCAGACATTCAGGTAAGGGCGAGAAAACTTGGACTGGATTGTTTGACCCCGATTATTTGGCACAAAATCGCTAATGGGGCCACGGAGGCCGAAGGTAATGGCGCTGGTTTTTATGGGAAGCCTTATCAGCCTGGCGCCGTAGTTAAGAATGATATTGAATACATTTTATTCCTTCGCAAGGGCGGCAGGTACCGCTCTGTAAGTCCCGAAAAGAAGATGCTCTCCATGCTCAATAAGGAAGAAATGCAAGGGTGGCTTCGATCCATATGGACCGATTTACCAGGAGCATCCACTCGCTCTGGGCACCCAGCACCCTATCCGACCGAATTAGCCGAAAGGCTAATCAGAATGTTTTCATTTGCGGGGGATACAGTGCTTGATCCTTTTGCCGGGGTCGGCTCCACGTCGATTGCGGCCCTTGTCACCGGTCGCAATTCAATAAGCAATGAGATTGAGCAAGACTACTTAGAAATCGCCCAAGCTAAGCTGGATAAATTAAGTTCCAAAAAGCGTGATGTTGGGGCGGTAAGGAGCACGGTGTGTCGTATCGGCTTCTAACTGAATTTGGGAACCTCTTCACAGGCCATCCATACCTACACCGCAATTCAAGCTTAGGTGACTTCGTGGCAATGCAGCTCTACGAGGACTTGGTTACATTGAATAAGTCTACGAAGTTACCTTCAAAGGTTGCGTCAAAAGATTGGGTGCTGAATACGGCTAACAGGCGCGTAGGGGTGAAGGCACGCCGCGGCGATGGCACTTTTGGAGAGATCGTACCCGGAGAAACAGCTATTACCGATCCGGGTTATGTTGTTTCCCGAGGTAAAGTGGCAACAGTTGAAATAGGCGTTGAGGTAAAGATTCTGGCGAAGTCGATGATTAAGCAGATTGATAGAGTCACAGGTGATCTTCAAAAACAGGTTGTGCAATTTAAGCGCGGCGCGGGCACACCCATCTGCGTGGGAATCGTTGGGATAAATCACGCACAATACTGTACGGGCTACGAGGGCACGCGGTCATTTAGAACAGACGGCAAGGCCAATCGGCATCCGTATCAAGAGGCTCCTGAAGCCGAGCGAAGGTTGTTGGCGGACGCCGCTCCGCATTTCGATGAATTCATTATCCTCCACTACGAGGCTATTAACGAGCCCCCGTTCACTTTTTCGTGGGCAAACTACACCTCGACAGTACAAAATTACGGTTCAGCCCTGTTAAGAATAAGCCGTGAGTACGACCGCAGATTCTAAAGACGTTATAACTAGAAATCAGGACGTTCAAGAAGGGGGCGCGTCATACGCGCCCCCTTCGCGTGTGCCTGCGGCGGGCGTTGGGTGTAAAATTGCGTGTGTATAAGCTCTCTTACATCCATAAAGGAACCCTTCGATGACTAAAGAAGCGGCGGAGACGAAGGCGGACACGCGGGTCGAGTCGGACTCGATGGGCGAGGTGGAGGTGCGCGCGGACAGGTACTGGGGGGCGCAGACGGAGCGCTCGCTGCACCACTTCAACATCGGGTTCGACGTGATGCCGAGGGAGATGGTGCGCGCTCTGGGCGTCCTCAAGAAGGCGGCGGCGCTGGTCAACGAGGAGTTGGGGAAGCTGCCGCCGGACGTGGCGCGTTTGATAGAGCGCGCGGCGGACGAGGTCATCGAGGGACGGCTGGACGAGCACTTCCCCCTGCGCGTGTGGCAGACGGGGTCGGGGACGCAGACCAACATGAACGCGAACGAGGTCATCTCGAACCGCGCCATCGAGCTGGCGGGGGGCGTGCTGGGGAGCAAGAAGCCCGTCCACCCGAACGACCACGTCAACATGTCGCAGTCCTCGAACGACACGTTCCCGACGGCCATGCACATCGCCTCGGCCGAGCAGATGCGGAAGCTCATCCCGGAGGTCGAGCGGCTGCGCGACGCCATCGAAGCGAAGGCGCGCGAGTTCGCCGACGTGGTCAAGATAGGCCGCACGCACTTGCAGGACGCGACGCCTTTGACCGTCGGGCAGGAGTTCGGCGGGTGGGCCTCTCTGCTCGAGCGCGACGTCGAGCGGCTCGAAGCGGTGATGCCCGGCCTCCTCGACCTCGCCATCGGCGGGACGGCCGTCGGCACCGGTCTCAACTCGCACCCCGAGTTCGCCGAGAGGGCGGCGGCGAAGATAGCCGAGCTGACGGGGCTGCCCTTCAAGCCGCACCCGAACAAGTTCGCGGCGCTCTCGGCGCACGACGAGATGGTCTTCGCGAGCGGCGCCTTGAAGACGCTCGCCGCCTCGCTGATGAAGATCGCGAACGACATCCGCTGGCTCGGGTCGGGGCCGCGCGCCGGCATCGGCGAGCTGGTGCTCCCCGAGAACGAGCCGGGGTCGTCCATCATGCCGGGGAAGGTCAACCCGACGCAGTCGGAGGCGATGACGATGGTCGCCGTGCAGGTGATGGGCAACGACGCCGCCATCGGGTTCGCCGGCTCGCAGGGCAACTTCGAGCTCAACGTCTTCAACCCCGTGATGGTTCACAACCTGCTCCACTCCATCCGGCTGCTCAAGGACGCCTGCCGCGGCTTCGTGGACTTCTGCGTCGAGGGGCTGGAGCTGAACCGCGCGCGCATCGAGCAGAACCTGCGGCAGTCGCTCATGCTCGTCACGGCGCTGAACCCGCACATCGGCTACGACAACGCGGCGAAGATAGCCAAGCACGCGCACAAGAAGGGCGTCACGCTGCGCGAGTCGGCGGTCGAGCTGGGGCTGCTCACGCCCGAGCAGTTCGACGAGTACGTCAAGCCCGAAGAGATGACCCGCCCGTAGCGAGGAATGAATTAACATGGATGGACAGGATGAACAGGATGAGGATTTAAGATTTCAAATCTGAAATTTCAAATCTTTAATTTCTGCTTATCCCGTCAATCCCGTCCGTCCATGTTAATTCCCTCACCCGCGCCCCGCGCCTCCCGCGGCACATCAGATAAAGTTACAAACTTCCGGGGCGGCGTTCGCATCTAAACGGCGACCCGGGAAAGCCGTCGGCGGCGCTTGCGGGTCGTTGGTTTGAAGGCTTATATTTCGCGTTTCGCGCGGGCGGCCGTTTCGCCGACCGTGTGGCGGTAGAAACCGAGAGGGACGCAGATGACCACGGTTGTCGAGACTCTGGAAGTCGAAAGGGCGGCGCCGGCGCTCGAAGACTACTTCGGGGTGCCGGAGGCGGAGCTGTCCGAGCGCATCGACGCGGCGCGGCGCCGGCTCGGCGCGCGCCTCATCATCCTCGGGCACCACTACCAGCGCGACGACGTCATCGCCCACGCCGACGTTACGGGCGACTCCTTCAAGCTCGCCAAGCTCGCGGCCGAGCGACCCGAGGCCGACTTCGTCGTCTTCTGCGGCGTCCACTTCATGGCCGAGTCGGCCGACATCCTCAAGCCGGGCGACCAGAAGGTCATCCTGCCCGACCTCGGCGCGGGCTGCTCGATGGCCGACATGGCGACGGCCGAACAGGTCGAGGACGCCTGGGAGCAGCTCGGCGCGCTCGGCATCCTCCAAGAGTCGAAGGTCGTGCCCGTCACCTACATGAACTCTTCGGCCGCCATCAAGGCGTTCTGCGGCCGGGAGGGCGGCGTCGTCTGCACTTCGTCGAACGCCGTCCCGCTCTTCGACAAGTACCTGAAGGAGGCCGACAAGCTCTTCTTCTTCCCCGACCAGCACTTGGGTCGCAACACCGGCGTCAAGTTCGGCATCCCGCTCGACGAGATGGCGCTGTGGGACCCGAACAAGGAGTTCGGCGGCAACACCCCCGAGCAGTTGCGCCGCGCGCGGCTCATCCTCTGGAAGGGTCACTGCTCCGTCCACGGGCGCTTCCGCCCGTGGCACGTCGATGCGATCCGCAAGGAGGTGCCGGGCGTCAGGGTGCTCGTCCACCCCGAGTGCGAGCGCGAGGTCGTCGAGAAGTCGGACCTCAACGGCTCGACCGAGTTCATCATCAAGGCCATCGAGGAGTCGCCCGCCGGGTCGAAGTGGGCGGTCGGCACCGAGGTCAACCTCGTCCAGAGGCTCGCCAGTCGGCACCCGGACAAGGACATCCGGCTGCTCGCGCCCGACCTCTGCATGTGCGCCACGATGTACCGCATCGCGCCGCAGAACCTCGCCTGGGTGCTCGAATCGCTCGTGGCCGGGCGCGTCGTCAACCAGATCACCGTCCCCGAGGAGACCGCGGCCTGGGCGCGCGTCGCCCTCGACCGGATGCTCGCTATCAAATGACGTAAGCCGTGAACCGTAAACCGTGACGAGAGAAAGCCGCTGCTCTTACTTGTCACGGTTTACGGTTCACGGCTTACGGTTTACGAAAAAATGGCCGACCCGAACGACCGCGTGCCCGAGAACGTGCCGGGCACTTATTACGTGGACACGAACTGCATCGACTGCGACGTGTGCCGCGACACCTCACCCGAGAACTTCACGCGCGCCGACGCGGGCGGCTACTCCTTCGTCTTCCGCCAGCCCCGGACGGACGCCGAGCGCGCCCTCTGCGAGGAGGCGCTCCTCGCCTGCCCCGTCGAGGCCATCGGCAACGACGGCTGAGACCGCCCGGCCCCCGACCTTTGCAAAAATTTGCGGGCCGGGGGAAGATGTGTCCCACCCGACGCCGCATCCCGCGAGGGGTTTGACGCCAGCCACTTCAAGAGCCCGTATTGACCGCGCCCTCCCCAAAAACATTCGGGCAGTAATAAACAGGTAAGGAGCCTCGCCATGACTCGTCCCCCGAGACCGTTACACGCGACCGCACTCGTCTTCTCGCTCGTCATCTTCGCCGCCGCCGGCGCGGGCCTCTTCGGGGCTCGGGCGTCGGCGGCCCGGCAGAAATCCGGCTCCGCCGCCGGCTCGAAACTCGGCGACGCCGCGGTCAAGACCCGCACCGCGCTCGGCCCGTCGCGCCGCGCCGGCAAACGGCCGTCCGATGGCGCGGCGCAGGCCGGCGCCGCGGCGGCCATCGCCGCCTGCGTCGAGACGCCCATCAGCATCCCCACGACCTTGAACGCCACGCTGACGACGGACGACTGTCAGTTGCAGGACGCCACGCGCTACGACGTGTACCGCTTCAACGGCACGGCCGGCCAGCAGGTCTCGGTCACGCTGACCTCGGCGGATTTCGACGCCTACCTGTTCCTGATGATCTCGGACGGCCAGTCCCTCGTCGTGCTGGGCGAGGACAACGACGGCGGCGGCGGCACGAACGCGCGCATCCCTTCGGGGAGCGGCGTCGCCACGCTGCCCTACACGGGGACGTACTACATCCTCGCCAACGCGCTGGAGCCGTCGGACACGCTCGGCAACTACACGCTGACCGTCGCCACCCTCGGCGGCACGTGCCCGGCCTCGCCGGCCGCCATCGGCTTCGGCACGAGGCACGGCACGCTGTTTACGGGCGACTGCCGCTTCGTGGATGACACCTTCTACGACGCCTATTCGTTCAGCGGCACGGCCGGGCAGCAGGTCTCCATCTCGCTCTCTTCGGACAGCTTCGACGCCGTCCTCTACCTGCTCGACGGCAACCGGAACGTCCTCGGCCTGTCGGACGACGGCGGCGGGGGCACGAACGCCCGCCTCCCGGCCACGAGCGGCTTCGTCACGCTGCCCTTCACGGGGTCTTACCTCATCGTGGTGAGCGAGATTCCGCCCGACGACATCGACGCCCCGCCGGCGACCGGCGCCTACACGCTGCTGCTGGGCGACGGCGGCATGTGCCCCAGCGCCCCGATCACCGTCGGGCAGACCATCAACAACGCCTCGCTGTCGGCGGGCGACTGCAAGCTGCCCGACGAGTCGTTCTTCGACCTCTACACCTTCTCCGGCACGGCCGGGCAGCAGGTGGCCGTCCATATGTCCGGCGATTTCGACGCCTACCTCTACCTGGTCGGGCCGGACGGGCAAGTCATCGCCGAGGACGACGACGGCGGCGGCGGAACCAGCGCGCGCATCCCGGCCGGGACCGGCTTCTTCACGCTGCCGACGACCGGGACTTACCGCATCATCGCCAACCAGTTCTCCGCCGGCACGACGGGCACTTACACGCTGAGCCTGACGGCGCCGGCGCCGCCCTCCACGACGCTCCAGCTCACGCACACGACCTACAACGGGGCCGAGGGCGGTATTTTCGCGACCCTCACCGTGACGCGCGCCGGCTTTGTGGCGAGCGAGGTCAGCGTGGGCTATTTCACCACGGACGGCACGGCCACCGAGCGCAAAGACTACACGGCGGCGGTCGGGCGCGTCCGCCTCGCCGCCAACGAGACGAGCAGGAGCTTTAACGTGCTCATCACCGACGACCGCTTCGACGACGACAACGAGTCGTTCACCGTCACCCTGACCGCCCCCGGCGGCGCGACGCTCGGGCCGCAGACCAGCGCGACCGTGACGATAGCCGACAACGACGCGGCCGACGGCCCCAGCCCGGTCAAGGAGGGCTCCATCGACACGGAGTTCTTCGTCCGGCAGCACTACGCCGACTTCCTCAACCGCGCCCCCGACGCCTCGGGGCTCGCCTTCTGGGTCGGCCAGACGACGGGCTGCGGCAACCCCGACCTGCTGGTCTGCCGCGTCAACGTCTCGGCGGCCTTCTTCCTCTCCATCGAGTTCCAGGAGACGGGCTTCCTCACCTACCGCGCCCACAAGGTCGCGTACGGGAACCTGCCCGGCAAGCCCGTCCCGCTGACGCTCAGGGAGTTCCTGGCCGGGTCGCGCCGAATCGGCGAGGGCGTGGCGGTGAACGTCGGGAACTGGGAGGCGCAGCTCGAAGCGAACAAGGTGGCCTTCTTCAACGAGTTCGTCGCCGACTCGCGGTTCACCGCGCTCTACCCGCAGGGGATGAGCAGCGCCGCGTTCGTGGACGCGCTGAACGCGAACGCCGGCGGGGTGCTCTCGACCGCCGAGCGCAACGCGCTGGTGGCGGATTTGGGCTCGTCGGCGAAGACGCGCGCGCAGGTCTTGCGGGCGGTGGCCGAGGACGCCGACCTCGCGCAGCGCGAGTTCCGCCCCGCCTTCGTCCTGGCGCAATACTTCGGCTACCTCAGAAGGAACCCGGACGACGCCGGCTTCGACGGCCAGCCCGACCCGAACTTCGTCGGCTACAACTTCTGGCTCGGGAAACTGAACCAGTTCAACGGCAACTACGTCGAGGCGGAGATGGTGAAAGCCTTCATCACCTCCCTCGAATACCAGAACCGCTTCGGCCAGTAAGGTTGACGGAACAAGAGCGGGGCGGGGCGAGTCAGAGGCCGTGGAGCTGCCCGTCGGCCAGGGGCGCGCCCTTGTGCGGGCAGAAGTTCTCGACCGCGTAGAAGCGGTCGCCGATGCGGTAGAGCGCCAGCTCCCTGCCGCCGTGCAGCTCGACCGTGGCGCCGCGCCCCTCGGGGAGGTCTTCGACGCGGCCGACGGTGACGAGCTTCCCCTCGCGGCGCGGGGTTTTCGGGTTCTCGAATCTGCGTCCTGAAGGCTGCATGACTTCCCCGCATCCTAGCAAAACGCCCGCGCACGCACCAACCGACCGGACAGTTCCCCCGGCCGTGCAAGTCCGCGCGCGCGGCGCGTTCTCCAACGTGTGGAAGGCTCTCCCCTTTTCAACTAGAATCAGAATCCTCTCCCGTGCGAACATCTTTAACTCGGAAAGGGAAAAGCAATCATGAGGAGAAGTCTGTCGTTGGTTTACTTCGCGGCGCTCGCGCTCGCGCTCGGCCCCGTGGCGCGCGGCGCGGCGGCGCAGGGCGCGGGCTCGCAGGCGACGGCCGGCGGCCAGGCGGCATCGCGCGGGCTGACGCGCGTCGTCGTCTCGGGCGACGCGGTCGTCCGGGCCGAGCCCGACACGGCGGTCTTGACGCTCGCGGTCGTCACGCAGAACGCGAACGCTTCGGAGGCGCAGGCCGAGAACGCCTCCCGGACGGAGGCGGTGGTGCGCGCCGTCCGCGCGGCCGCGGGCGAGGGCGCCGAGGTCAGGACGAGCGGCTACAGCCTACAGCCGCAGTACGTTTACAAGGAGGGCGCGCCGCCGACCATCACGAGCTACGTCGCGCGCAACGCGGTCACCGTCACCATAGGCGACCTGACCCGCGTCGGCCGCGTCATCGACGCCGCCTCGGGCGCGGGCGCGAACAGCGTGGACGGCCTCGCCTTCACGCTCCGCCGCGACGAGCAGGCGCGCGAGCGCGCGCTCGCAGAGGCCACGCGTGAGGCCGCCGCCAAGGCGCGCGTCATCGCGCAGACGCTCGGCGGCCGCGTCGTCCGCGTCGTCGAGGTGCAGGAGGCGGGCACCTACCGCCCTCCCGTCCCCGTCCACACGGCCGAGTTCGGCAGGGCGTCGGCGACGGCGCAGGCGTCCGCCGACACGCCCGTCGAATCCGGCACGCTGGAAATCCGCGCCGAAGTCCAGCTCGTCGCCGAGGTCGAAGTGAGAGAGTAATTCGGGGGGAAAGTGGGGAGGGGGGAGGGATGAAGGCGGGCGCGCCTCTTAACCCTTCCCCCTCCCCACTTTCCCCCTTCACCCCTCCCCCTGTATAATCCGCCTCAAGTTCCCCTCGACGTAACTTCGACGTGACCTGGTTCTGCGCCAACGTGTGCGCGGGCGGCCGCCGGCGTCGGGGTCAACGGGGAGGCTCAGATGTCCAGACATCGCGGGGACTGGGACGACGACTTTTACGAGGGCGAGCCGCGGCCGCGACGCCGCGACGGCGGGCCGGAGTTCGGCCCGCCGCGAGGCCGCTACGAGTACGACGGGCGCGACGTGCCGCGCGGCGGTCGCCCCCTCGGCGTGCGCGGCGACTACGACGACAGGGCCTACGGACGCGGCGACTTCTACCGCGACGACTACTACGCCGGGCGCGGCGACGCGGGGCGCGACTTTCGCGAAGACTTCGAGCACCGCCGGCGCCTTCCGCCCGCGCCGCCGCGCGAGGACTACGGGCGCGCTCCGCGTCGCGGCGCGACGCGCTCGCACCTGCGCTGCCGCGACATCATGACGCGCGACGTGACGGTGGCCGCGCGCGACACCACGCTCGAAGAGGTCGCGCGGATGATGCGCGAGGAGGACACGGGCGTCATCCCCGTCGTCGAGCCGGGCGAGACCCCGTCCGACTCTGTGACCGAAGTCCAGCGCGTGCCCGCGCGCACGGCCTCGAACGGCCGCCTCGTCGGGCTCATCACCGACCGCGACATCGTCGTGCGCGCCATCGCCGAGGGGCGCGAATGCCGCGCGACCCGCGCCGAGGAGGTGATGACCACGGAGCTGCACACCGTCCGCCCCAACGACCGCGTCATCGAGGCCATCCGACGGATGGGCGACAAGCAGGTGCGCCGCCTGCCCGTCGTAGACCGCGAGGGGAACCTGCGCGGCATCATCTCGATGGCCGACATCGCGCTCGAAACCGAGGCCGACCGCGAGCTGGGCGAGGCGCTCGAAGAGATTTCGAGCGGCTCCTCTTTCTGGAACAGAATCTTCTCGTGAATAGTGAATGGTAAATGGTTAAGAGTGATTGCACCTCCGGGCCACACGAGGCCGACGCGCGCGCCGGCGGACACTCAAGCACCATTTACCATTTACGATTCACCATTTACTAAACAATGGCACGATCAATCGAGCGCTACCTGCGGATGATGCCGAAGACGAGCGGGCTGCGCTGCTCGGAGAATTTCTGGTACCCGGCGGCCGACGTCTACAAGGCGCGCGGCGGCTGGGTCGTCAAGGTCGAGCTGGCCGGCGTCGAGCCCGACGAGCTGGAGGTGGAAATCACCGGCGACACGCTCCGCGTCGGCGGCGTCCGCCGCGACGAGGCCGTCAGCGAGACCATCTCCTACCACCAGCTCGAAATAACCTACAGCCGCTTCGAGAAGACCATCCGCTTCCCCTGCCCCGTCGAGGGGGCGCTCGTCGAGCGCCGCTACAAGGACGGGCTGCTCGTCCTCTACCTGCGCAGCCCCGAAGAGTGCGACTGAAAAGTTATCTCCCCGTGGCCTTGCTTTCATACTTGGAGAGGACAATCACCCCTTATGGCTGAAAAGACCCCGAGAAACGCGAAGCAGCCGCGCGCGGCCGCCGAGCCGCGGGCGGGGGAGACGCCCGCCGCCGGGACGACGCCCGAGTCCGCGCTCCACGAGTCGAAGGAGGCCGGCACCGGCGGCGCGTTCGTCGCGCCCGGCGACGCCGACGCGGCGGCCGCCGAGGCCGGCGCCTCGGAGGTCTTCGAGATCGCCGTGCTGCCCCTCCAGCAGACGACGATGTTCCCCGGCACCGTCATCCCGCTCGCCGCCGGGCGCCCGCGCTCGGTGGCGGCGCGACGCCGACGCCGTCGAGGCCCTGACGCGCAACGTGCAGGCGCTCGTCCAGCGCGCGCTCGCGATGCTGCCGGAAATCCCGTCCGAGGTGCGCACCGCCGTGCTCTCGGCGACGGACCCGGTCCAGCTCTCCTACTTCCTCGGCTCCATCCTCAACCTCGGCGTCGAGCAGGAGCAGCAGATGCTCGAAGCCGACACCGTGGACGACCTCCTGCAAATCGCCTACGGCCGGCTCGCGCACGAGATAGACATCATGGAGCTGCGCACGAAGATCGCGGCCGAGGCGCAGGGCGAGATGACGAAGGCGCAGCGCGACTACTTCCTGCGCCAGCAGATGAAGGCCATCCAGAAGGAGCTGGGCGACGACGAGGGCGGCGAGGAGGCCGAGGCCGAGATGCTGCGCGAGCGCCTCGGCGCGGCCGACCTGCCCGAGGAGGTGCGCAAGGAGGCCGACCGCGAGCTGCGCCGGCTGGAGCGTCTGCCGCAGGCCGCGCCCGACTACCACGTCATCCGCACCTGGCTCGAATACATCATCGAGCTGCCGTGGAACAGGTCGTCCGAGGACAAGCTCGACTTGGCGGAGGCGCGCCGCGTCCTCGACGAAGACCACTACGGGCTGGAAGACATCAAGGAGCGCATCCTCGAATTCCTCGCCGTCGTCAAACTCCGGCGCGACTCGAAGAGCCCGATACTCTGTTTCGTCGGCCCGCCGGGCGTCGGCAAGACGAGCCTGGGGATGTCCGTGGCGCACGCGCTCGGCCGCCAGTTCGAGCGGCTCTCCCTGGGCGGCGTGCGCGACGAGGCGGAGCTGCGCGGCCACCGGCGCACCTACATCGGCGCGATGCCCGGCCGCATCATCCAGGCGCTCAGGCGCGCGGGCGTCAACAACCCCGTGATGATGCTCGACGAGATCGACAAGCTCGGCAACGACTTTCGCGGCGACCCGGCCTCGGCGCTGCTGGAGATTCTCGACCCGCAGCAGAACCACACGTTCCGCGACCACTACCTTGATTTGCCGTTCGACCTCTCGAAGGTCTTCTTCATCGCGACGGCGAACCAGCTCGCGCCCATCCCCGGCCCCCTGCGCGACCGCATGGAGATAGTGGGCCTCGCCGGCTACAGCGACCAGGAGAAGCTGCACATCGCGCGGCGCTACCTCGTCCCGCGCCAGACGCGCGAGAACGGACTCTCGGAGGGGCAGCTCGAAATCACGGACGCCGCGCTCTCGCTCATCAGCGCGCGCTACACGCGCGAGGCGGGCGTCCGCCAGCTGGAGCGCACCGTCGGGCGCGTCGCGCGCAAGGCCGCGCTGCGCATCGCCGAGGGCGAGGCCGAGCGGATTCGCGTCGACGACGGCGACCTCAAGGAGCTGCTCGGCGCGCCGCGCTTCTACCCCGAGGAGGCGCGCAAGGAGATGCCGACCGGCGTGGCGACCGGCATGGCGTGGACGGAGACGGGCGGCCAGCTCCTCTTCATCGAGGCGACGCTTTTGCCGGGGAGCAGCGGCCTACAGCTCACGGGGCAGCTCGGCGAGGTGATGCAGGAGTCGGCGCGCGCGGCGCGCTCGTACCTCTGGTCGCACGCCTCGGAGTTCGGACTCGAACCGCAGCTGTTCAAGAACTACGGCGTCCACGTCCACGTCCCGGCCGGCGCCATCCCGAAGGACGGCCCTTCGGCGGGCGTCGCCATCACGTCGGCCTTCGCCTCGCTGATGACGGGTCGGCGCGTGCGCAACGACACGGCGATGACGGGCGAAATCACGCTCTCGGGTCTCGTCTTCCCCGTCGGCGGCATCAAGGAGAAGGTGCTCGCCGCGCACCGCGCGGGCTTGCGCCGCGTGGTGCTGCCCGCGCGCAACGAGCCCGACACGGAGGACATCCCCGAGGACGTGCGCAAGGAGTTGGAGATGGTCTACGTCTCGCGCATCGGCGAGGCGCTCGACCAGACGCTCGAAAAACTGGTCGCGCAGCCGCCCCCGCCCGCCGACCCGCAGGCCGAGGAGGCGCGCGCCGCGCAGCAGCACAAGCAGCCCGCCTCGGAGCCCGAGCCCGTGCGCGCGAAGGGGCGTTAGAGGACTTCACCTGTAGAAGAGGGGGGCCGGGAGATGGCGACGAGCAAAAAGACGCAGGCGAAGGCCGGCGCGCCCCGGCGGCGGCGCGGGCAGCAGATGGGCGACGAGCGGAGTCAGCCCGCCAAAATCGACGAGGCGCAGGCCGAGACGCCGGCGCTCAGCGGCCGCCGCAGGGCCGCCAACAAGTTCTTCGCCGACGAGTCTTCGCAGCGCACGGGCACGAGCGGCGAGTCCCCGCGCGACAACAGCCCTTCGGTGCCGGCCGCCGTCCCCGTCGGCGTCAAGCAGGGCGAGTCCGGCGGCGAGGCCGAGTTCAAGGCGCGGCAAAAGACGTCGAAGGGCGCGGGCGCGGCGCGCAAGGCGAGGAAGTGACGGAAGGTTTAGACGAGCACGGGGGGACCTGACCACCCGCCCGCGACGCCCGCGGGCCTTACCCGAACCACTTGAGACATCGGAAGGAGGAACCTCATGGCCGACAAGTCCGACGACAGGGAGAGAGGCTACATCGTCATCTCGACGACCCTGGAATACGCCAAGAAGTTTGAGGGCTGCAAGGTCATCCCGTACGGCGACGTCTACCCGGCCATCTACAGGCAGGTCTTCGGCCCGGCGAGCCGGCGCGACTGCGAGAAGTGGGTGGCCGCCAACTGCGCCAAGTCAACTAAGGCGACGAGCTAAGGGGCGTGACGCGGAGACGCGGCCGTCACGACCCACTTCGCGCGAAGTGGGTCGTGACGGCCGCGTCGTCATGCGG
>JAIVJI010000089.1 GCA_020200135.1 Acidobacteriota bacterium
CCTACTCGTTCACTGTCACGTCCGAGGGCAACTACACCGTCACGCCCTCGAAGCAGCACTACACCTTCGCGCCCGCTTCGCAGACCTTCACCGACCCGCTCTCGAACAAGACCGCCGACTTCGACGGGACTATCAAACGCTACGCGGTCTCCGGCCGCGTGACGAAGGCGGGCGGCGGCGGCCTCGCGGGCGCGGCCGTCAGCGTCAGCAGCTCGCAGACCGGGACGGCGACGACCGACGCCGGCGGCAACTACACGCTCGCGGGGCTCGCGGCGGGCGGCAACTACACCGTCAGCGCCTCGAAGGCCAACTACACCGTGACGCCCGCGCCCGCGACCTTCAACGACCTCGGCTCCGACCGCACGGCCGACTTCAACGCCACGCCGCAGAACCTCAACATCGCCGGGCGCGTCACCACGTCGGGCGGCGCCGGCCTCTCCGGCGTCACGGTCACGCTCTCGGGCGCGCGCTCGGCGACGGCGACGACCGACGCCGGCGGCAACTACTCCTTCAGCGTGCCGGCCGACGCCGACTACACCGTCACGCCCTCGAAGACGGGCTACAACTTCACGCCGGCGTCGGCGAGCTTCACGGCGCTCGACGCGAACAAGACCGCCAACTTCGCGGCCGCGCTCAACCGCCACACCGTCCGCGGGCGCGTCACAGACTCGAACAACTACGGCATCGGCGGCGTCACCGTCACGCTCTCGGGCACGCAGACGGCGACGACGACGACCGACGCGGGCGGCGAGTTCTCGTTCCCGAACCTCGACGCGACCGGCACCTACACCGTGACGCCCGCGGCGCCGATGCTCGCCTTCGCGCCCGCCTCGCAGACCTTCGCCGTCCTCGGCGCGGACGCGCACGCGGGCTTCGTCGGCAGCCTCGCCAGGTACCGCGTCGCCGGCCGCGTGACCGAGAACGGCGCGGGGCTCGCGGGCGTGAACGTGGCGCTCGCCGGCGCGCACCCGGCGCTCGGGGCGGTCGTCGCCTCCGCCTCGACCGGCGCCGACGGCGCTTACTCGTTCGAGGTGCTGGCCGGCGGCGACTACGCGGTCACGCCCTCGAAGAAGAACTACGCGTTCGGCCCGCCGCAGGCGGCCTTCAAGGCCCTGGCCTCGGACCGCGCGGCCGACTTCAGCGCGACGCCGTTGCCGACGTTCGAGTTCGGCGCGGCCAGCTATTCGGTCCCGGAGGACGGCGGCGGCGTCACCGTCACGGTCAGGCGCGTCGGCGACAGCTCAAGGGAGGTGTCGGTCGTCTACCAGGCGCTCGGCGAGACGGCGCGGCGCGGCGCGGACTTCCTCGCCTCCATCGGCCAGCTCACCTTCGCGCCGGGCGAGACCTCGAAGACCTTCTCGGTCTTCATCACCGACGACGCGTTCGTCGAAGACCAGGAGAGCTTCAAGCTCACGCTGGAGCCGGGCGAGGGCGCGGCCGCCGACGAGAACGCGACGGCGCGCGTGACCATCGCGGACAACGACGCCGCTCCCGCCGTCGCCAACCCCATCGACGACGACGCGTTCTTCGTCCGCCAGCACTACCGCGACTTCTTCTCGCGCGAGCCCGACGCCGAGGGGCTCGCCTACTGGACGGGCGAGATCAGGAAGTGCGGCGCCGACGCCGCGTGCCGCGAGGCGCGCCGCGTCAGCGTCTCGGCCGCCTTCTTCCTCTCCATCGAGTTTCAGGAGACGGGCTACCTCGTCTACCGGCTCTACAAGACCACGTACGGGCGCGCGCCCGAGCGGGTCGAGGAGTTCATGCTCGACGCGCGCGTGATGGGCGAGGGCGTCGTGGTGGGGCGGCCGGGTTGGGAGCAACTGCTCGAAGCGAACAAGGCCTCGTCGGTACGCGCCTTCGTCGGGCGCCCGGAGTTCGAGGCGCAGTACCCGACGACGCTCACGCCCGCGCAGTTCGTCAACGCGCTCTTCGTGAACGCCGGCGTCACGCCGACCGACGCCGAGCGGCAGGCGGCCGCCGGCGACTTCGGCGGGACGGCCGACACGTCCGACGAGGAGGCGCGCGCCCGCGCCCTGCGCCGCGTGACCGAGAACCCGGCGCTCGCGCGGGCCGAGCTTAACCGCGCCTTCGTGATGATGCAGTACTTCGGCTACCTCAGAAGGAACCCCGACGAGCCGCCGAACACGGACCTCAGCGGCTACAACCACTGGCTCTCGAAGCTCAACGAGTTCGGCGGCGACTACGAGCGCGCCGAGATGGTCAAGGCGTTCCTCTCCTCGACCGAGTACCGCGGCCGCTTCGGGAACTGAGAGGAGTAGACAGTAGACAGTAGTCGAAAGGTGAGGGCGCGTAAAACGTCGGCGGCCGCGAGAACATTCAACTCGCGGCCGCCGACGTTTTCTACTGTCTACTGACTACTGTCTACTGCCCTGCGTCGCGCTCGGCGACCAGCAGCACCACGTCGCGGAAGGCGCCGCGCTTCCAGAAGCGGCGCGGCAGGCGCCCGACCTCGCGGTAGCCGACGCGCCGGAGCATCTTGAGCGAGGCCGTGTTCTCGGCGAAGACTTCGGAGACGAGCATGCGGAGGCCCAGCACCTCGAAGGCGTAGCGCGTGCGGACGCGCGCCGCGTCGGTGCCGTAGCCGAGCCCGCGCGCCTCGGGCGGCCCGATGATGGTGCCCGAGGCGGCGACGCCGTGGCGGTAGTTGATCTTGTGGAGTCCGGCGACGCCGACGTGCTCGCCCGCCAGCGTCTCGACGGCGAAGACGATGTCGGAAGGGTGCGCGTCCGGGTGCCCCGAAGACTTGTCGAAGAACTCGTCCTCGGCGGCGCGCGTGAGCGGGATGTCGCCCGAGAGAATCGTCCCCGTCAGGTCTGGGTCGTTCATCCACAACTGCACGTTGGCCGCGTGCCGTCCCTTGTCGAGCGGCACCAGACGCACCCTTTCGCCCTCCCAGCCGTAAGCCATCCCCGTACACCTCCGGCCGCCCAGCGTGGCGGAGCCGCGACTATAAACCATGACCGCGCGCGCGCGGAAGGATGAAGGATGAAGGATGAGGGGACGGCCATACGGCGTTCCCTTCATCCTTCATCCTTCATTCCGCCGCTTCGACGCGGTCGCGGCCGGACTGTTTGGCGTGGTAGAGCGCCTCGTCGGCGCGCGCGATCATGTCGTTGCCGGACTCGGAGTCGCGCAGCTCCGCGACGCCGACCGAGAGCGTGAGCGGGAAGGTGCGCGCGCCGTCGCCGAAGAGGCGCGTGGAGAAAGCCTGGCGTATCTTCTCGGCGAGCGCGGCGGCGCCCGGTGCGGCCGTCTCGGGCGCGAGCACGAGGAACTCCTCGCCGCCGTAGCGGCAGACCACGTCCGAGCCGCGCACCGACTCGGTGAGCGCGCGCGCCGCCTGCACGAGCGCCGCGTCGCCCGCCGCGTGGCCGTAGGTGTCGTTGACCGCCTTGAAGAAGTCTATGTCCAGGAGCAGGCACGAGAGCGGGCGGGCGTAGCGCCGCGCCTCCGACAGCTCGCGCTGGAGCGCGCGTTGCAGGCCGTAGCGGTTGAGCAGTCCCGTCAGCGCGTCGGTCATCGACATCTCGCTGGCGGCCTCGGCCGAGCGGCGCAGCTCCTCGGCGCGCTGGCGCAGGCAGTCGCGCTCGCGCTTGAGCCGGATGGCGACGCGCACGCGCGCCAGCAGCTCCTCGACGCGGAAGGGCTTCGAGACGTAGTCGTCCGCGCCGAGCGCGAGCCCGCTGACCTTCGTGTCGGTGTCGTCGAGCGCGGAGAGGAAGATGACGGGGATGTCGCGCGTCGCGGGGTCGTCTTTGAGCAGGCGGCACGCCTGGAGCCCGTCGAGCACGGGCATCATCACGTCGAGGATGATGAGGTCCGGCAGGGCGCGGCGCGCGGCCTCGACCGCACGCCCGCCGTCCTCGGCCGTCACGACGCGGTACTCCTCCCACTCCAGCCTGCGCTTGATGAGCGCGAGGATGACCGGCTCGTCGTCGGCGACGAGGATGAGCGGCGCCGGCGCCTCGCCCGCCCCGGCCTGACCCGCCCCCGCGGCCCGCGACTCAGTCTTCATAAAAGTGCTACGCCGGTCTGCCGCGCGCGGTCGGGGCGCGGCCCGTTAAAAACACACGGCTGAGGCTCGGGGCTGTCGTCCGGGGATTGAGACAATAATAAAGAAGGCGGGAGGGAAAAGGCAAAAGAAGTAGGCAGCAGGCAGATGGCGGTAGTACCCGACCCGCCGGCCGCAAGACGGCGCGGCCGAAATATTCTCGGGGCGCAACGCCGCGGCTTTGTGATAAGCTCTGCGGCATCCGGCGGAGTTTTCTACACAGCGCTTGAGGTTCCCGCGCCCGACACGCACCGCGGGCGCGCCCACACAATCAGTGAGTTCGTGTCGAGGGAGGACGGCGGACAGATGCGACGACGTGAGGGCGACGGCTGCCCCGTGTGGGGCGCTCTACAGGTCGTGGGCGACAAGTGGACGCTGCTCATCGTGCGCGACCTGGCGTCGGCGCCGAGGCGGACGACCGACCTGCTCGCGCGTCTCCAGCCGATCAGCAGCCGCACGCTGATGGACCGCCTGCGTGACATGGAGCGCGACCGCCTCATCGAGCGGCGCGACCTGGGCGGCAGCCCGCCGCACGTCGAGTACGTGCTGACCGAGCGCGGGCGCGTGCTCACGCCGCTCCTGGACGCGCTGCGCGCCGCCGGCGAGGCGCTCGACTGTAACGCCTGCGAAGACCGGCTCGGCCGCCACGACTCCTACTGCGACGCCTGCCCGCGCGCCGCGCACGCCGGCCGCGCCGCCACGCCGCCCGCGCGCCGCGCACAGACGGACGACTCCATCGTGCTGCTCTGAGCAAAACCCCTGGCCGAACACGCGCAAACCCGAAGGGGCTCCGACATGAACCTGGCGCACCTCCTGCTGACGCTCCTGCTCTCGCTCTCCCTGCTCATCCCGTTCGCACGCCCCGCGGCGCAGGACGCGACGCCCGAGGCCCGCCGCGCGCGGGTCGAGCGCGGTCTGCTCCCGCCCGTCCTCGTCAGGGGCGCGCCCGCGTGGTCAATCGAGGAGCGCCTGCGCCACCACAAAGCGCCGGGCGTGAGCGTCGCCGTCATCAAGGACTTCAAGGTCGAGTGGGCCAAAGGCTACGGCTTCAAAGACGCCGGGACGCGCGAGCCCGTGACGGAGCGGACGCTCTTCCAGGCCGGCTCAATCAGCAAGCCCGTCGCCGCGTCGGCGGCGCTCAAGAAGGTCGAGCAGGGGCGGCTCGCGCTCGAAGAGGACGTCAACCTCAAGCTCACCTCCTGGAAGCTGCCCGACAACGACTTCACGGCGAAGAGGAAGGTGACGCTCGCCAACCTGCTCAGCCACACGGCCGGCCTCACCGTCCACGGCTTCCCCGGCTACGCCGCGGGCGAAAAGATTCCCACCGTCCCGCAGATTCTGGACGGCGCGCCGCCCGCCAACACCGCGCCCGTCCGCGTAGACCTCGAACCGGGCACGCGCTTCCGCTACTCGGGCGGCGGCACAACCGTCGCGCAGCTCTTGCTCACGGACGCCGAGCGCAAGCCCTTCCCCGACATCATGCGCGAGACGGTGCTCGCGCCGCTCGGCATGGACGACAGCACCTACGAGCAGCCGCTCCCGGCCGCGCGGGCGCGCCACGCCGCCGCCGGACACAAGGCCGACGGCGGCGGCGTCCCCGGCAAGTTCCACGTCTACCCCGAGATGGCCGCCGCCGGTCTCTGGACGACGCCGACCGACCTCGCCAGGTTCGGCATCGAGGTGCAGCTCTCCTTGCAGGGCAAGTCGAACAAGGTGCTCTCGAAGGCTTCCGCCGAGCGGATGGTCACGCCCTACCTCCCGTCGTCGGATGTGGGGCTCGGCTTCTTCTCCGAGGAGCGCGGGCAGAACGTCTACTTCGGCCACAACGGGGCCGACGAGGGCTTCCGCGCGCAGCTCCTCGTCCACCGCGAGAAGGGCTACGGCGCGGTGGTGATGGTCAACTCGGACAACGGGCAGATTATCGGCGAAATCTTCCGCGCCATCGCGCGCGAGTACGGCTGGGACGGGTACCTGCCTCCGGAGGTTGAGACGGTCTCGGTCGCGCCCGAGCGGCTCGGCAGTTACGCCGGCCGCTACCTCGTCAATCCCGACCGCGTGCTCAAGGTCACGTTCGAGGGCGGCCGCCTCTTCGCCGAGCCGACGCAAGGGTCGAAGGTCGAGCTCTTCCCCGTCTCGGAGACGGCCTTCGTCCGGCAGGACGCCTACATCCGCGCCACCTTCGTGCCCGCCACCGAAGGGCAGCCCGCCAAGGTGACCCTCGTCGGCGGCAACAACACTACGGACGCGCCGCGCGTGGCGGCCGACGCCACGCCCATCCCCTACGAGCTTTTGCAGGCCGGCAAGGTGGACGAGGCCGTCGCCGCCTACCGGCGCATCAAGAAGGAGCAGCCCGACAACGTCGCCGTCTCCGAGCAGCGCCTGAACACGCTCGGCTACGAGCTGCTGCGCGCGAAGAAGACGCGCGAGGCGGTCGCCGTCTTCGCCCTCAACGCCGAACTCTACCCGCAGTCCTTCAACGTCTACGACAGCCTCGGCGAAGCCTACGCCGAGGGCGGAGACAAGGGGCTGGCGGTCAAGAACTACCGCCGCTCGCTTGAGCTGAACCCGAAGAACGACAACGCCGCCCGGATGCTGAAGAAGCTGGGAGAGGAGAAGAAGTAGTCAGTGGCGCTCCGCTTTACGGACACGGGCCCTGACATCCTGACGGCTCGCTGAAGAAGGTTTTCTAACGTCTACTTTTCTTATGGACATCCTTGAGCACCAGAGGCGCGCGTGGGACAGGCAGGCCGAGCAGGGTAACGAGTGGACCGTGCCCGTCGGGCCGGAGGTCATCGAGGAGGCGCGGCGCGGGCGCTGGTCGGTTCTCCTGACCGAGCAGAAGCCCACCCCGCGCGGGTGGTTCCCCGAAGAAGTCGCGGGGCTCGAAGTGCTCTGCCTCGCTTCGGGCGGGGGGCAGCAGGGGCCGACGCTGGCGGCGGCCGGCGCGCGCGTGACGGTGCTCGACAACTCGCCGGCGCAGCTCGCGCGCGACCGGCAGGTGGCCGAGCGCGAGGGGCTCGAACTCCAGACCGCCGAGGGCGACATGCGCGACCTCTCGCGGTTCGCGGACGAGAGCTTCGACCTCGTCTTCCACCCCGTCTCGAACCTCTTCGTCCCCGACGTGCGCCCCGTGTGGCGCGAGGCGTTCCGCGTGCTCCGCCGCGGGGGCGCGCTGCTCGCCGGCTTCAACAACCCGGCCGTCTACCTCTTCGGCTGGCAGGAGGAGGAGCTGGCCACGCTGGATGTTAAGTACAGCCTCCCCTACTCGGACATCGAAAGCCTCGACGCCGGGGCGCGCGAGCGCCTGCTCGCCTCGGGGGAGCCCGTCGAGTTCAGCCACACGCTCGAAGACTTGTTGGGCGGCCAGCTCGACGCGGGCTTCCGCCTCGCGGGGTTCTACGAAGACCGCCACCGCGACCTGCCCGTCGCGCGGTTCATGCCGACCTACATCGCCACGCGCGCCGTCAAGCCCTGATTTTTTTTAAGAACAGGAGTGTGAGACGTTGGACGAAGCTTCGACGCGCGCGGGGCGCGGGGTGTGGTCGGGCGGCGCGGCGCCGTGGCTCGCGGTCGCGGGCGTCCTGGCGGCGACGGCCGTCGCGCTGCGGCTTGAGGGTCGCCTGTGGGTTTGCGCGTGCGGGCGTCTGCTGCCGTGGGTCGGCGACGCGTGGGCCCCGGACACCTCGCAGCACCTCTTCGACCCTTACTCCTTCACGCACGTCCTGCACGGGTTCGCCTTCGCGGGGCTGCTCGCGCTCGTCGCGCCGCGCGCGGCCCGCCGCTGGCGGCTCCCCCTCGCGGTCGCGCTCGAAGCGGCGTGGGAGGTGCTGGAGAACACAGAGTACGTCATCAACCGCTACCGCGAGGCGACGGCCGCGCTCGGCTACGCGGGCGACACCGTCGTCAACTCGCTCGGCGACGTGGCCGCCTGCGCCGCGGGCTTCCTCCTCGCGCGCCGCCTCGGCGCCGTCAGGACGCTGCTCGTCTTCCTGCTGACGGAGGTCGTGCTCCTCCTCTGGATTCGGGACAGCCTCCTGCTCAACATCCTCCTGCTCGTCTACCCCTCCGAGACGCTGAGGGCGTGGCAGGCGGGCCGCTAGTGCGCGGCGCGCGCGCGGAGTGAAGAGATGCGAGCCTTCAAGAACTTCGACCCGGCCGGCGCGCCCGCCGTCGCCCTCTACCTCTCGGCCTTCAAGCTGCTGCTGCACCTGCTGACCAACGGCCGGTACGGCTACTTCCGCGACGAGCTGTACTACCTCGCCTGCGCCGAACACCTCGACTGGGGCTACGTCGACCAGGCGCCGCTCATCGCGGTCGTCGCGTGGGCGCAGCGCGCCGTCCTCGGCGACTCGCTGTTCGCCGTGCGCTTCCTCCCCGCGCTGGCGGGCGCGGCCACGGTCTTGCTGACGGGGCTCGTCGCGCGCGAGCTGGGCGGCGGCCGCTTCGCCGTCGCACTGGCGTGCCTCGCGCTCATCATCGCGCCGGCCTACCTCGGGGGCAACCACCTCCTGACGATGAACGCCTTCGAGCCGCTCTTCTGGGTGGCGTGCGCGTACCTGTTCGTCCGCATCGTCCGGGGCGGCGACGAGAGACTGTGGCTCTGGTTCGGCGTCGTCGCGGGCGCGGGGCTGATGAACAAGCACTCGACGCTCGCCTTCGGCTTCGCCTTCGTCGCGGGGCTGCTCCTGACGAACGCGCGCCGGTACTTCCTGAGCCGCTGGCTCTGGCTCGGGGGCGCGGCGGCGCTCGTCATCTTTTTGCCGAACGTGCTGTGGCAGGTCGCGCACGGGTGGCCGACGGTCGAGGTTCTGCGCAACGCGGACAAGAACCAGAACGTCGCCTTCTCGCTCGCGGAGTTCGTCAAGGGGCAGGTGCTCTTCATGCACCCGCTCACCCTCCCCGTGTGGGTCGCGGGTCTCTACTTCTACCTCGCGGCGAAGGCCGCGCGCCCGTTCCGCGCGCTCGGGTGGGCGTACGTCGCGCTCTTCGCGCTGATGGTCGTCTTCCGCGCGAAGGTCTACTACCTCGTCCCCTTCTACCCCGTCCTGCTCGCGGCGGGCGGCGTGCAGTTCGAGGCGTGGCTGGCGGCGCGCCCCGGCTGGCGCGCGCGCCTCAAGCCCGCGGCGCTCGCGCTGCTGGCCGTGGGCGGAGCCGTTCTGGCCCCGCTGGCGCTGCCCGTGCTGCCCGTCGAGACTTTCATACGCTACCAGCGCGCGCTCGGCGTCGAGCCGCCGCGCACGGAGAAGCTGAGCCTGCGCGAGCTGCCGCAGCACTACGCGGACATGTTCGGCTGGGGGGAGATGACCGAGCAGGTGGCGCGCGTCTACAACTCTCTGCCCGAGGAGGAGCGCGGGCGCTGCGCCGTCTTCGCGCGCAACTACGGGCAGGCCGGGGCCATCGACTTCTTCGGCGCGCGCCACGGGCTCCCGAAGGCCATCGGCAAGCACCAGAACTATTTCCTGTGGGGGCCGCGCGACTACACGGGCGAGTGCGTCATCACCGTCGGCGAGAGGGAGCGCGACGTGCGGAAGTCTTTCGACCACGTCGAGCTGGCCGCGACCATCACGCACCCCTACGTCCTGCCGCACGAGAACGACCTGCCGGTCTTCGTCTGCCGCCGCCCCAGGATGCCGCTCAAAGAACTCTGGCCGCAGGTGAAGTGCTATAGCTGCTGAAAAAGCCGTGAACCGTAAACCGTGAACCGTGACGAGAAAGAGCAGACTTTCTCTCGTCACGGTTCACGGTTTACGGTTCACGGCCTTTCACGGCCTTAAGACTAAAGCTCTGTGGAGGGGCGCGCGTAGACGCCGCCGGGCTGGCCCGCGCCGTCGGCTGGCGGCGGCTGGTCGTCGGGGATGTTCGAGACGACCTCGCCGTCGGGCATCGTCACCGACTGTTGGTCGGCCGAGACGACCTCGCCTTCGATGGTGACGGACTCGCCGGTCGAGGTCTCGATGGGCAGGCTGTCAAGAAACCTCTCGGCGTCGATGGCGGCCATGCAGCCCGTCCCGGCGGCCGTCACCGCCTGGCGGTAGACCGAGTCCTGCGCGTCGCCGCAGGCGAAGACGCCGGGGATGTTCGTCGCCATCGAGACGCCGGCCGTCTTGATGTAGCCCACCTCGTCCATGTCGAGCCAGCCCTTGAAGACGTCGGTGTTCGGCTTGTGGCCGATGGCGATGAAGACGCCCTCGCACGCGAACTCCGACTCCTCGCCGGCCTTGATGTCGTAGAGCCTGACGCCGGTCACGCCCGTCTCGGGCGACCCCAGAATCTCGCGCAGCTCCGCGTTCCAGACGAAGTCTATCTTCGGGTTCTTGAACGCCTTGTCCTGCATGATCTTCGACGCGCGTAAGCTATCGCGCCGGTGGACGACCGTCACGCGCGAGGCGTAGCGCGTCAAAAACGTCGCCTCCTCCATCGCGGTGTCGCCGCCGCCGACGACGACGATGGGCTTGCCCTTGAAGAAGAAGCCGTCGCACGTCGCGCACGCCGAGACGCCCATCCCGCCCAGCCCCTCGGGCGCCGGGGCCTCGCCCGGCACGCCGAGCCACTTCGCCGACGCGCCCGAGGCGACGATCAAAGTCTCGGCCTTGACCTCGTGCCCCTCGTCGGTCCAGAGCGTGAAGGGGCGCCGGCTCAAGTCCACCTTGTTGACGAAGGTGACGAGGAACTCGGTGCCGAAGCGCTTGGCCTGCTCCTCGAATTGCTGCATCAGCTCGGGGCCCTGTATCCCTTCGGCGAAGCCGGGGTAGTTCTCGACCTCGGTGGTGATGGTGAGCTGGCCGCCGGGCTGCGGGCCGTGGATGACGAGCGGGCGCAGCTCGGCGCGCGCGGCGTAGATGACGGGCGACTTCATCTTCGCCACCAACACCTCCTCGCTCTCCATCTCGGAAATCGCCGAAAGCTCGCGCCGCCCCGCGCGCGTGGTCGGGATGCACTTCTTCAACCCCGTCCACATCATGCGCCTGGTCGAGATAGTCACGGGGCGCGAGACCGCGCCCGAGACGGTCGAGGCGGTGCGCGCGGTCGCGCTGCGGATGAAGAAGGAGCCCATCGTCGTGCGCGACGTGCCGGGGTTCGCCTCGTCGCGCCTCGGCGTGGCGCTGGGGCTCGAAGCGATGCGGATGGTGGAGGAGGGCGTGGCGGCGGCGAAAGATATAGATACGGCGATGGAGTTGGGCTACAATCACCCCATGGGGCCGCTCCGCCTGACCGATCTCGTCGGCCTCGACGTGCGCCTCCACATCGCCGAGTACCTGCACTCGAAGCTCGGGTCGGAGCGCTTCCGGCCGCCCGACATCCTCCGGCGCATGGTCGCCGAGGGCAAGCTCGGCCGCAAGACGGGCGAGGGCTTCTACGTATGGGAGGACAAGTAGCCAGTAGCCTGTAGGCTCCGCTCGCTGAGCGTCGGAACTGACATGCGAGCCGCCCGGCTCATAAAGGTTTTCCTACTGACTACTGACTACTGTCTACTGTCTACTGCCACCTATGACAAGGTCACCGAACGAAGAGAGAAGATTCGCGCTGCGCATGGCGCTGAGGCTCCCCATCGTGGTGTCGGGGCGCGCCGAGGACGGGGCGGCGTGGAGCGAGCCCACCGAGACCGACGACATCTCGACGCTCGGCGCGCTCTTCCACCTCAACCAGCGCGTCGCGCGCGGCGACCAGCTCTACCTGCGCGCGCACCGCCCCGACGGCTCGCCCATTGAGGCCACGGCGCGCGTCGTGCGCACCGCGCCCGCCATCTACGGCACGGCGCGCGTCGGCGTCCAGATCATGGACCCGACAGAGAACTGGCTCCGCCTCTTCGTCTCCTGGGTCGCCGACGAGCGGCAGACGCCCGAGGGCGAAGGCGAGAAACAATAAGAGCCGTAAACCGTGAACCGTAAACCGTGACAAGGGAGAAGGGCTTCCTCTTGTCACGGTTTACGGTTCACGGTTTACGGGGTTTGGAGAACGACGATGGCATCATACGAGACACTTCTGCTTGAGCGGCGCGGGCGCGTCGCGCTCTTGACCATCAACCGGCCGGCGAAGCTCAACGCGCTCAACATCCAGACGAGGGCCGAGGGCGCGGCCGCGCTCGACGAGCTGCGCGAGGACGAATCGGTGCGCGTCGTCGTCATCACCGGCGCGGGCGAGAAGGCTTTCGTCGCCGGCGCCGACATCGGCGAGTTCGAGGGGCGCACCGCCGTCTCGCAGCGCGACGTGATGACGGCGCGCTCGCTCTTCACCGCCGTGGACACCTTCCCCAAGCCGGTCATCGCGATGGTCAACGGCTTCTGCCTCGGCGGCGGGTGCGAGCTGGCGCTCTCGTGCGACATCCGCGTCGCCAGCGACCGCGCGCGCTTCGGCCAGCCCGAGATCAACCTCGGCATCATCCCCGGCGGCGGCGGCACGCAGCGCCTGACGCGCCTCGTCGGCGAGGGCAAGGCGATGGAGCTGATCCTGACGGGCGACATGATCGACGCGCAGCAGGCTTACAGCCTCGGCCTCGTCAACGCGGTCTTCCCGGCCGAGGAGCTTGAGGCGAAGACGATGGAGATGGCCAACCGCATCGCCGAGAAGAGCCCCGTCGCGCTCCGCATGGCGAAGGAGGCCGTCAAGACCGCCGCGCGCGCCAACCTCGACGAGGGGCTGCGCCGCGAGATAGACCTCTTCGCGCTCACCTTCTCGAGCCAGGACAAGGACGAGGGCGTCCGCGCCTTTCTGGAGAAGCGCAAGCCCGACTTCAAGGGCGTGTGAGCCGCCCGCGCCGGCGGCGGCGCGGCCGCCAAGTGTGGCCCTTAAGTGTTAAGCTTCGTGGCGGACTCTGCTAGAATGCGCCAGTCCGAAGTCCACTCCGTTAAGTTTAAGGGGGCGTCTATGAAGAGATTCCTTTGTGCGGCCTTGCTGGCTTCTACTTTCGCCGTCCCGGCGACTTTCGCACAGGACGCCGGCTCGGCCAGGACTCAGAAAGCCGGCGCGCAGACGGCCGAGAAGGTGGCGAAACAGAAAGGTAAGGAAGGCGCGGATTGCGACACCGGCCGGGCCGGCGTCAGGTGCAATAAGCCCAAGCCCAAGAAGGTGTGGTTCTGGGGCAAAGCCTAGCGCCGTTCGGCACGGCAGACGAATCGGCGTCTTAGTTAGTAACGGCGGGCGGCACACCTTGTTGCCGCCCGTTTCTATCGGTTCCTCAAACGAGTTCGGCCATCGCGTCGTCCCCGAGTCAGCAACACCCCAGAACGTCTGTGGGCACATCAGACACCGACGTATCCGTGCACTCGAATGACGCTCACTCCCCGTCATCCTTTAAAAACCCGCAAAACTGCTCTTCCCTGACACGCCGAAGGTGTTTTATCAACTGGCACGTCCGTTGCACCTGTCTCTCCCGTGCGAGGCGCAGCGGGCGCCGCCGCCGGACACCGGAAAGCAGGAAGAAGATGGCGAAGGGAAAAGAGATCAGTATCAAGGTCGGCAGGGGGACGCAGCGGGGCGACATTCACCTCTCCGCCCTCCTGCCGGAGACTGTCAGTCTCAGCGTCAGCTACAAGGGTGAACGCGCCGCCACGGTGACGCTTACCGGCGAGCAGGTGGAGCAGCTGCGGCAGGCGCTTAACGAGATGGCGCTGCAAGGTGAGACACGGCTGCGGCTGGCGGCCTAAGGACTGTCAAGGCTCAATTACTCTGGTTATGTGTGGCGGCACTGTTGATGCCGCCCTTCTCATTATATGCTCATACCTGTCTGAGTTTTGTCACGTGGGGAGTGGATGACAGTCATTTCGGAGAAGACGGTTCTCGTCGTGGAGGATGAAGAAGACATCCGCTTTCTGCTGAAAGCGGTTCTCGAGTCGGAGGGCTATCAAGTCACAGAGGCGACGACGGGGAAGGACGCGGTGCGCATCGCCGCGGAGGCCGCCCCAGAACTAATCCTCATGGACATCTCGCTGCCGCTCCTGGATGGGCTCTCGGCCACGAGACAAATCAGGGCCGAGGAAGCCTTGCGGGAAGTGCCCATCATAGCCGTCTCCGCTTACCACACGGCCAGACGGCGGGCGATCCGGGCGGGGTGCAGCGACCTGATCGGGAAGCCCATAGACGTCGAGGAGTTGAAGGCGGCGGTGCGACAGGCGATAGGGCAGGCGTAAAGGGCGCGCCCGCGCGTGGGGCAGAAATCAACGCCCCTGCCCGGGTAGATTTCGGCGGGAGGTGGCGCGAACTCCGTGTTTGCGCAGCGCCTCCCCCGTGTGCTAATTTACGGCTTCGCTCGGGGCGGGACGCACGCCCGGGCGGACGATTTTCGACGCCGCAGCGCTCGGGAAACGGGGCCGTAGCTCAGCTGGGAGAGCGCTTGAATGGCATTCAAGAGGTCAGGGGTTCGATCCCCCTCGGCTCCATCAACTAAATCAAAAAAGTCAGGGGCTATCGAGTGGTAGCCCCTGACTTTTTTGTGTGCCGGCTCTCCCGGCGCGCCCGGGCGGGGCGACGCGCCGACGCTACCTCACGGCTCCGGCGGCGGCGAGGAGATTCACGAGAGCTGTGCTCCTCGGGATGTAACTCAGCGGCGTCTTGCCCTCCGCGTCCCTGGCGTTCACGTCGGCGCCGGCGGCGACGAGCGCGTTGATGATCTTTGCGAGGTTGGCCTGCTCGTAGGCGACGCTCGCGGCGGCGGCGTAGTGGAGGGCAGTCCAGCCGTAGCGGTTTTGCGTGTGTACTCCCGCGCCGGCCCCGAGCAACAGCTCGGCGCTCCGGCTGCGCCCGCCGCGGGCCGCGAGCATCAGCGCCGTGTTTCCTTCTTCGTCCCGGTCTTCGGTTCGCGCGCCGGCCTCGAGCAGGCCCCCGACCAGCTCGGCGTTGCCGGGGTAGGAGGTGACCAGCGGGTCGTTGCCGCACGGGACGTGGAAGCCCCCGGCGGCGGCGAGCATCAGGACCGTCCGCCCGCCGTCGCCCCTGTGATTCACGTCCGCGCCCCCGGCGATCAGAATCCGGGCCAGTTCAACGTCACCGTAGGAGACCGCGGCCGCGAGCGAGCGCGCCTTAACGTCGTCGCCGACGCCCTTCGCGGACAGCAGGACTTCGACGCGCTTGAGGTCGGCGTCTGCCGTAGCGGCTGCGGAGGGGACGGGGCTCGTCCTCGCCTCCACGATTCTCTGCAAGGCGCGCTCGGCCGCGCTCGGCCGGCGTGCGTGCTGCCGCGCCTCGGCGTTGTCGGCGGCGCACCGGCTCGAAGCCAGGATCAGGGCGGCGAGCCCCAGCGTCAGAACTTTTACGCGTCGGTTCTTCATGGCAATCGTCGGACGGCCGGCGTCAGAATCCCACACGCACGGAACGCGCCGGCGACCGTAGGCTTGCGCGGCGGCCCCTGCGCGTCACTTCGATTCCGACAGGCGCTTGTAGAACTCCTCCCGCATCATCCCGTCCTCCTTCGCGGCTCACTCGGGTTCGGCGAGCCGGCCGTAGAAAGCGTAGTCGGCCTTCCGGCCGGCGACGCGCAGACGCCAGTGCATAAAGTCTCCGGCGTCCTGACAGCCGTTGCCGCGTCCCTGGAGCACGAGCAAGTATCTGGTCGGGACTACGACGCCGGCCCGGAAGATTCCCGTCCCCGCGGCCCGGCCCTCGAAGCGCCACTCTTTGTAAAGCAGCGGGCCGCCGCCGTGGCTCGTCCGCCCGTCGTGCGTGTCGGCCGTGTAGCTCGACATCTTCGAGGGCAGCGGCAGGGTGAGCGTGCCGGTCTTGTTCCCGTCGCGGAACTCCAGCCTCCACGCGTTGCCGACGAGCGAGCCCCTGAGCGTGTAGCTCTCCGCGCGGTGCGCCAGTCCCCGTGCGCTCTCCTCCGTGTCGGCCTCCGTCAGGTAGAGGTGCGCCGTCCCCCCGAAGCGCACGCGCTCCAGGAGGCTCAGCTCGTACGCGCTCGGCCTGGCGGAGCCGGTGTAGTAGTCGCCCGCGTTCGAACAGCACGCGCACGCCAGCGCGCGTGCCGGCGGCAGGAGCACGCACGCCGCGAGCGCCAGCGAGAACAGAGTCAGTCTCGGAGCCTTCATCGTCCCCTCCCCCTTCGCCGCGCGCCGGGGCGGCGGCCCAAAAAATATGGACATACCCGAAGGCGCGTGGGTATATTAATGGAGGCCGACGAGTTAATAAACATTCACCACGCGACGCGCGGACGCGCGCGGAGAGACGTGCACCGTGCGAGTGGCACTCATGAGGCCGGGAGTTTCAGCCCGGCGCGACTTTATAAAAATCAGGTAAACAACGCCTCGCCGCCCCCCGGGGGTGAAAGGTCACACGGTTGACCGCACGACCTCGGCGGGCGGCTCCGGCTCCGAAGCCCTCCCGCCCCGAAGCCCACGGCCGACGCCGCCCCTTTACAACAGCCTCGCCCCTCTCCTCGTTCCACGGCCCGGCGCGCCCGTCGCGGGTGGGGGGTAGAGCGCGCCCCGGTCGCACGCTGAAAAAACTTTGAAGCGACGCCCGGGGTCTCTGCCGAAAGCAATGACGAGAAAGCAGTCCAAACGCCTCTACGCCTTCGGGCCTTTCCGGCTGGACGCCGACGAGCGCGTCCTGTTCGGCGAGGGCGGCGTGGTGCCGCTGACGCCGAAGGCTTTCGACACGCTGCTCGCGCTCGTGGAGAACAGCGGCCACGTGCTCGGCAAGGAGGAGCTGATGCGGCGCGTCTGGCCCGACAGCTTCGTCGAGGAGAACAACCTCGCGCAGAACGTCTCGGCGCTGAGGAAGGCGCTGGGGCAGGAGGGCGGCAGCCGCAAGTACATCGAGACGGTGCCGAGGCGCGGCTACCGCTTCGTCGCCGACGTGCGCGAAGTCCCCGGCGCGGAACCGCAACGAGAGGGCGACGACTTCACACGCCCCGGCGGCGCGCGCGCGGCCGGGGCCGGGACGCGTGACGTGGAAGGCGGGGAGGGCGGCGCGGCGGCGGCGCGCCAGACGGCGACGCCCGCCGGGTTCGAGCTGCCGCTGCTCCACCTCGGGCGCGAGCCGGCGCGCGGCTTCGACCCCGACACGGGGCGCCCGCCGGAGACGATGTACGCGCGCAGCGGCGAGGTCAACATCGCCTACCAGGTCGTCGGCGACGCGCCGCTCGACCTCGTCTTCGTCATGGGCTGGGTCTCGCACATGGAGTACTTCTGGCGCGAGCCGAGCTTCGCGCGCTTCCTCCGCCGGCTCTCCTCCTTCTCGCGCCTCATCCTCTTCGACAAACGCGGGACGGGTCTCTCGGACCGCGTCCCCGTCAACCGGCTCCCGACGCTCGAACAGCGGATGGACGACGTGCGCGCGGTCATGGACGCCGTCGGCTCGGAGCGCGCGGCGCTGTGCGGCGTCTCCGAGGGCGGCCCGATGTGCAGCCTCTTCGCCGCCACTTACCCCGAGAAGACGCTCGCGCTCGTCATGATGGGCACCTACGCCAAGCGCGTCCGCGACGCCGACTACCCGTGGGCGCCCACGCCCGAGGAGCGCCGTCACTTCTTCGAGGAGATACGACGCGACTGGGGCGGCCCCGTCGGGCTCGAAGAGCGCGCGCCCTCGGTCGCCGCGGACCCGCGCTTCCGCGAGTGGTGGGCGACCTACCTGCGCATGGGCGCGAGCCCCGGCGCGGCGCTCGCGCTGACGCAGATGAACGCCGAGATAGACGTGCGCCACGTGCTGCCGTCGGTGCGCGTGCCGACGCTCGTCATCCACCGCGCGGAAGACCAGTGCCTCAAGGCCGAGGAGGGGCGCTACGTCGCGGCGCGCATACCCGGCGCGCGCTACGTCGAGCTGCCGGGCCGCGACCACCTCCCCTTCGTCGGCGACCAGACGGCCGTCCTCGACGAGGTCGAAGAGTTTTTGACCGGCGAGCGCCGCTCGCCCGAGCCAGACGACCGCGTGCTCGCCACCGTCCTCTTCACGCGCATCGCCGACTCGCCCGAGCAGCGCTCGGCGTGGCCCGGCGTGGGACTCAGGCAGGGACTCATCCAGCGGCTGCGCGCCTACGTGCGCAAGGAGATCGAGTGGTTCCGCGGCCGCGAGATAGACATGGTCGGCGACCGCCCGCTCGCCATCTTCGACGGGCCGGCGCGCGCGGTGCGCTGCGCCTACGCCATCGTCGGGTACGCCTCGCGGCTCGGCGTCGAGATGCGCGCCGGGCTGCACACGGGCGAGTGCGACGTGGTCGACGGCAAGGTCACGGGCGTCGCCGCCGAGATCGGCGTCCAGGTGGCGAACCGCGCCGCGCCCGGCGAGGTGCTGGTCTCGAACACCGTCAGGGATTTGGTCGCGGGCTCCGGCATCAACTTCGAGGACAGGGGCGCGCACCACCTCGGGCGCGTGCCCGGCGAGTGGCGTCTGTTCGGCGTGCGCCAGCTCGGCCGCGCCTAGAGAAATCTCGCCCCGTCCGCCGGCCGCGCCCTCACAAGCGGCAGCAGCGAGCGGGCGCTTTCAGAAGTCTCTCAGAAGAATTTCAGGGCGCCCTAAAGATTCTTTCGGCCGGCCGGGTTATCTTGCCTCTTCGTCACGGCTCTCCAGCCCTTGCCGAAAACGACTCTCCCGCGTAAGATGTCCCGGCTTCGCCCTTTGAGCGTAACCTCGCGCTTTGAGACGGATTGCCCTTTACCTGCGAGACAGATGCCCTTTGACACCGACCCCATTCCCCCTTCCCTTAACCAAGCAGAAGGAGTTTCTTCAATGAGGATCATTCGTTTTGCCTCAACGTTAGTGCTGCTCCTGACCGCCTGCGTGGCCGCCAGCGCGCAGGACGCACGGGGCACCTACCAGTTCACGTTCGGCGACAAGTTAATCAAGTACGTCGAGTTCGAGTGCTTGGCGCTCAAGGAGGGCGGCGCGACCGGCCGCATGAACCTGAGCGACGAGGCCACCGTCGTCTACCACGACGTGGACGGCGACGGCTCGCCGCAGGAGAAGTACGCCGGCTTTTCCATAAGCGTCGAGTTCGACGACATGAGCGTCGTCAAGAACCAGGCGGTGATGCTCGGCGTCGTCCGCGACTCCAACATCCCGTACCTCGTCGGGCTGCGCGTGCTGTTCACGGTCGAGGACAACGGCGACAACTCGCGCGTCCCCGACAAACTGACCTGGGGGCTCTACAAGGAGATTAGGAGGGACTGGACTCCCTCGGACGCGGAGTTGGAGAAGGACCCCGGCGTGGGGCTGACCTGGTGGGCGACCGACGCCGAGGTCAAGGACGTCCCCCGGCAACGCCCCACCATCAAAACCTTGTCTGTGAGGAGAACTCTAATGAAAACGCTGTCCGCTACCATCAAAGCTTTGACGTGTGTAACCTTCATTCTGGCCCTTTCCGCCGTCGCCCAGGCGCAGGCCACGCGCACCTGGGTCTCCGGCGTCGGCGACGACGTCAACCCGTGCAGCCGCACCGCCCCCTGCAAGACCTACGCCGGAGCCATCTCGAAGACCGCCGTCCACGGCGAGATCAGCACGCTCGACCCGGGCGGCTTCGGCGCGGTGACGATTACCAAGTCGATTACCATCGAGGGGACGGCGGGGCAGGGCTACGGCTCCATCCTCCACTCCGGGACGACCGGCGTCTCAATCGCCTTCGACAACTTCACCGCGGTCGGCGAGGTGGAGAAGGCGGTGCGCCTCCGGAACCTGAACATCAACGGCTCGGGCGGCGCGAGCGCCGCCGTCCTCGGCCTGCGCGGCATCCGCATCTCGGGCGGCGCGGCCTCGGCCGGCAGCGAGGTCTTCGTCGAGGACTGCGTCATTGACCAATCACGGGGCACCCCCGGCCGCGGCATCGAGGACGTCCGGAGCGGCGGCGGCGAGCTGACCGTCACGAACACGACCGTCCGCAACATGTCGGGTGCCGGCATCGTCGTCATCCCGTCGGCCGGCGCGACGCGCGTCAGCGCCACGCTCGACAACGTGCGCGTCCACAACTGCGGCTTCGGCATCGTCGCCAGCAGCGGCGTGCGGATGTCCGTCACCAACTCGGTCGTCTCGGGCAACACCAACCACGGGCTCGGCGTCGAGGGCCCGGCCGGCGCGGCCGAGATGATTGTTGACAACTCCCAGATCGTGAACAACGTCACCGGCATCTCGCAGACGGCGGGGGGCACGATACGCATCGCCAACTCCGTCATCGCCTTCAACACCACCAACGGCACGTCGGGGACGGTCAACTCCTTCGGCAACAACCGCACGATGGGCAACGGCGGCGTCACGACGCTGACGGCCGTCGGCGCCGACACGCACGACAAGGGTCAGCAGTAGCGCGCCCTTAAGTCCCCCGCGTGGGCGACTGTCAGCCGCCCCGCGAAACCCGACGGTCTTCGACGAAGGCCGCCCGGGTTTCGCGGGGCGGCCGATTTTTTTTCGGCGCGGGCGTGTCAAACAGTCTCGGTTGACAACCGTGGAAAGACTGTTTACCTTTCGGCTGAAGTTCGAGAGGCCGTCGGCGCGCCAGCCCTGTTGCTCTTCGGCGCGCCCGCCGGCCCGGACGGCGCGGACGCATCATCCGCTCGCGCCCCCACCTCCGGCGGCACCGTTTTCCAATGAAGCACGAGCGCCCAGTCACACAGGCCGCCTTCGACTCCCTTCTGTCGTGGCTCGACCCCGACCGCGAACTCGCCGCCGCGAAGTACGAGCAGATACGACGACGCCTCATCAGGCTCTTCACCTGCCGCGGCCGTCCCGACGCCGAAGACCTCGCCGACGAGACCATCAACCGCGTCACACTCAAGGCGCCCGAGGTCGCGGCCGACTACGTCGGCGACCCGAGCCTCTACTTCTACGGCGTGGCGCAGAAGGTCTTCCTCGAGTCGCTGAGGCGCAAGCCGCCGCAGGCCCCGCCGCCGCCCCCGCCCGACCCGGCCGAGACGGAAGAGGCCGAGCTGGAGGACCGGTGCCTGGAGCGCTGCATGGGGGAGCTGGCGCCCGGGAGCCGCGAGCTGTTGCTGGAGTACTACGGCGACGACGGGCGCGCCAAGATAGACCACCGGAAGGAGCTGGCCGCGAGGCTCGGCGTGGCGCAGAACGCGCTGCGCATACGCATCCACCGCCAAAGGATGTCGCTCCAGGAGTGCCTGCGCAGGTGTCTCGCCGGGGCGCTCCCGGCGTGAAACGTCGTGCGGCCGTTCGTCATACTGTTGTAGAGGGGCGAGCCGGGACTGCTACCGGCTTGGTTAGATGACACCTTTCCCGGACATTGAGGACGAAATCAGGAGATATCTGCTCGGGACTCTTTCGGAAGAGTCCCGGCGGGGCTTTGAGGAGCGCCTGATGACCGAGGGGGCTTTTCTGGAGGAGCTGACGCTGGCCGAGGGCGAGCTGATCGACGACTACGTCGCCGGGCGGCTCTCGCCGGACGAGCGCACCGCGTTCGAGCGACACTTCCTCTCGACCGAGGAGAGGCGCGAGCAGCTCAGGTTCACGCGGGCGGTCGGCCGCTACGCCTCCGCCGCGGCCGCCTCGGCGAAGGCCGGCGAGACGGCCTCCGAACGCGAGACCGCGACGACGACATCGACGACGACGACATCGACGACGACAGCCGGGCCAACTCTGGGCGAGCGGCTGCGCGCCTTCTGGGGCGGCCGTTCGGCGGCGTGGCGCGCGGGGCTCGCCTTCGCGGCGGTCGCGGCCGTCGCCTTCGCGGTCTGGCTCGCGGTTCCGCGCGCGCCGCGCACTTTCGCCACGCTCACGCTCGTCGCGGGGGCGGGCGAGCGCGCCGCCGGCGTCGAACCGCCCGGGGTGCGGCTCCCGCCCGGCACCGACGCGCTGCGGGTCACGCTGACGCTCCCGGCGGGGACGCCCCCGGCGGCCTCGTACCGCGTGGAGATGATGAAGGATAAGGGGCGGACGGAGGAGGTCGAGGTCGCCGGCCACGACGCGCGCGCGGTCACGGTCGTCATCCCCGAAGGCCGGCTCGCGCGGGGCCGCCACGCGCTGCGACTCTTCGACGGCGCCGGGCGGCGGGTCGGCGACAGCTACGTCTTCGACGTCGAATAACTACGTGAGCGACGCCGCGCGCCGACGCCTCAGCCACCACGCCGCCAGCGCCGCCAGCGCAAGCAACACGCCTCCGGCCGCCAGCGTCTTCGTGTAAGCCCTCACGCCCGCGGCGGGGGCCGGGCGCAAGACCTGCCGGTACTCGCCCTGGAGCGTGAACGCGGCCCAGTAGTAGGGCGAGCGCCAGTGCGGCTCGCGGCGGATGCTGTTCTGCGCCTCGCGCAGCGCCGCCGCCGGCGTCATCCCGCGCCGCAGCATGTTCTCGTAGAAGCGACGCATCAGCTCCGAGGTCGCCTCGTCGTCAACCTTCCAGAGGCTCGACACCACGCTCGACGCGCCCGCGTAGAGGAACCCGCGCGTGAGCCCTATCATCCCCTCGCCGCGCACCTCCTTCCCCAAAGCCGTCCGGCACGCGCTCAGGACCACCAGCTCGACCGGCGCGCGCAGCGAGTAGACGTCGCGCAGCCCCACGAAGCCGCCGCGCTCGCGCCCCTCAAGGTCGACGGTCGAGAGGAGGAGTCCAGACTTCTCCGGCTCCTTCGGGTTGAGCAGGCCGTGGGTGGCGAAGTGCAGGACGGCGAACTCGGAGAGGTCGGTCTCCCGGAGGCGCTCGCGCGTGGCGTCGAAGCCCTCCGCGACGTGCGAGTCGGCGACCACCTCGCGCAAATTCCGCAACTCCGGCCCGGCGTACGTGAGCTGCCCGGCCGAGGCCGGGTCGAGCGAGTCGCCCTCGACCTCGATGTCGCGCACGCGGCCGCCGGAGCCTCCCGCCTCCCTCTGGCGGAGCGCGGCGACCTCGACGCCCCCGCCCTTGCGCATCGCGAAGCTCGACGCGAAGACCGGGTCGCCGAAGGCGGCCAGCGTCTTCGCGCGCGGCAGGCGACGGCCCGCCTCCTCGCGCAACTGCCCCAGGACGGAGGCCGAGGGGGCGTTGACGACCTCGTGTCCGGCGACGAGCGGCTCGCCGTCCGCGGGCGCGGGCAGAATTTGGAAAGGGACGTAGTCGAGCCCGCCGTCGGCGACGACGATGACGCGCGACCTGCCCTGTAGCGAAGCGGCGGCGGGCGACAGGAGCATCCGGCTCAGCTCGCGCGCGGCCTCCTCGACCTCCTCCGCGCCGCCGCGCTCGCGCCGCGCCGTGGAGAGCAGCGTGTAGGCGCGCTCGGCCGCGCGCTGGATGACTTCGCGCGGCGGCAGCTCGTAGCTCCGCAAGCCTTCGCGCGTCACGGCCCAGACGTAGCTCCGCTCGGCGCCGAGGCCGTATTCGAGCAGCACCGTCTCGTCGTCGGCGACGACCTCGCGCCGGATGCGGCCCAAGTCCCAGCCGGCCGGGCGCGCGAGCTGGCCGTAGGACGGGTGGCGCGCGCGTATCTCCTCCTCGGCGCGCGCGTACTCGGCGCGGAGCCGCGCGATGTCCGCGTCCAGCGCTTCGAGCGCCGGTCGCGTGTACTCCCCGCCGAGCAGCGCCACGCGGTCATCCTCCCTTGCGCGCAAAGACTGGCGCAGCGCCCTCTCACGCTCGGCGAGCCGCGGGTCGAGCCCGGGCACGAGGTTCGTCCCCGTGGCGCGCAGCAGCTCCGAGAGCGAGCGCGCGCGCGCCGACTCGCTGCTCTCGAAGGCGAGCGCGTCGAACCCGCGCGAGGGTTCGGCCGCGTGCCTGCGCATCAGGCATTCGACGTAAGACTCGTAGCGCTCGTGGACGGCCGCGCGGAAGGAGGCCGCGAGGTCGCTACTGCCGGAGACGCGCCGCACCTCTTCGGTCAGCTCCACCGAGCGGCGCAGCCACCCCTCCGCCTCCGCGAGATTTCCCCCGCGCAGCTCCAGCCGCCCGAGCGCGTGGCAGACGTCTGCGCGGCCCACGCGGTCGGAGAGCGCGTCGAAGGTCACGAGCGCGGCGCGGTAGGCGGCGCGCGCGCGTTCGGGTTGGCCCTGCCGCTCGTACGCGCGGCCGATGAGCGCGCGCACCTCCGCTGCCTCCTTGACGTTCGAGGTGCGCGTGTAGACGGCGAGCGCCGAGTTCAGGTAAGGCAGCGCCTCGGCCTCCTCGCCCCGCTCGATGTGGACTCTGGCGATATACTCCTCGGCGGTGGCCGCCATGACGTCGCCCGCGCCGGGGACGGCGAACACCTCACGGAAGCGCGCCAGCGCCTCGTCGTGCTCGCCGAGGAGGAGGTGCGTGCAGCCGAGCTTCCAGACGACGTAGGCCGTGGGGGCAGGGTCGGGCACGCGGCGAAAGATTTCGAGCGCGCGCCCGAAGTGAGCAAGCCCCTTCTCGGGCTCCCCCAGCTCGTTGAACACGCCGGCCAGGCTGGAGACGATGCGCCCCGCCGTCAGCGGCTCGGCCTCGGCGTCCACCAGCCGTTCGGCCTGCGTGTAGAAGTTGAGGCTGCTCTGCCACTCGCCCCTGCGGGCCTCTATCTGTCCGAGGCTGATGAGCGCGTCGGCCTGCCCCGCCGGGTCGTTCAGCTCGCGCCAGAGCTGCAAGGCCCTTTCGTAGTTGAGCGCCGACTCCGCGAGATGGCTCTGCGCCATCAGGTAGCGCCCCAACTCCGCGTGCGCGAGCGCCTGCCCGCGCGCGTCGCCGAGCGCCTGCCAGAGCGCGAGCGACTCCTCGGCCGTCCGCTGCGCCAGGGCGCGCTGGCCGTCGTAGTTCCACACGTCGCTCAGCGCGAGCAGCGCCCGCGCGCGCCCGCGCACGTAGCCGGCGCGCTCCGAGAGTTCGAGCGCGCGGCGGAGGACTCCTTCGGCGCGCTCCTTCTGCTTAAGGGACGCGTAAGTCTCGCCCATCCCGTTTAGGGCGTCGGCCTCGGCCTCGGCCGACGGCGCGCGCGTGAGCAGGGAGAGGGCGCGGCGGTGTGCGGCGAGTGCGGCGCGGTCGTCGTTCAAGAGTAGGAGGAGGAGGCCCGCGCGGTTGAGCGCGCGCGCGGCCTCCTCGCGCCCGCCGGCTTCGAGCGAGAGCCGCGCCGACTCCTCCAGCTTCACGACCGACTCGCGCCGCGCCTCAACGGTGCGGGCGTGGTCGTCGGCCTCGGACGCGAGCCGGCGCGCCTCGTCGGCCGCGCCGCCGCCCTGCGCCCGCGCGCATGGCGCGGGGCAGAGTAGCAGCAGCAGGGACGAGAACAGGGCGAGGGTGCGTGACGTCCTCATGTGCTTCGGTGGCGCGGCCCTCCGGTCGTCATAAGATGGTGTCAGCCAGGGTATAACTCATCGGCTGCTTGGGTTCCTCCCCCGTGCGCTTGCGCGGCTTGCCACGGCGGTTGCGGCCGGTGAAGGACGGGTGGTTCTTGAAGGGCGGGCAGCCGCAGTCGTCCGCGCCGGAGCGGTCGTCCGAGCCTATCTTCCCCGGGGGGCCCATCCGGTCGTCGATGCCGTTTTTGGCGAGCTGCCCGTCGTTGGTGAAGACGCGCGTGCCGATGACCTGAAGCAGTTCGAGCGCCCCCCTTTCGACGGCGTCCACCTTCCCGGCCTGCGTGACGAGTAGAGTCGCTTCCCGGCCAGCCCTCTCCTTCTCCCGGGCCTCCGCCGCCGCCTCCTCCTCTTCGTCGCGCGTCGCGCGCAGCGTCTTCTCGAAGTATGAGTCGAGGAAGGCCGCCCACGCGGTCTCCTTCTCCTTGATGAGCCTGTATTCGCCGTACACCTTGCCGAAGAAGGGGCCGTCCGGCTGCGCCCAGGGGAAGAAGATCGAGAGGCCGTGCGAGTACTGGTACTCGTCGCCGACGAACTCCGCGCGCACGATGAGCCGGTCGTCGTCCCCCTGCGTGCCCTTCTCCAGCACCTTCATCACCTCCTCGCACGCGTCGAGGATGGCGACGCGCTCCGGACTCGACTCCTTCAGCTCCGGGTAGAGGAGGGCGCACCGGCGGCGGAGGCGGTAGCAGAAGTCGTAGAGGTCCGTGTAGTTCTCCTGCCAGAAGCTCTGCGCGTCCCAGTGGGCGAGGAGCATCAGCTCGCGCGCCAGCGGCACGCCGCCCTCCAAGTCCGCCTTGCTCATTTCACCCCCGAGGCCGACCATGAGCGCGCGCGCCAGGTCGTCGATGGGTTTTTGGAGGTCGCGCGCCTTCGTCAGGTCGCACAGCGCCACGTCGAACGAGTAGCCGGCGAGCTGGAAGTCGAAGCTGTTGCGGGCCACGTCGCCGAAGATGTCGAGGATCGTCGCCTTGACCTCGGCGTCGGTCGGGCTGCTCCGCTCGGCGGCGGCGGCGGCGTCGAGGCCGTTGAAGACGCGGAGCAGTATCTGCCTGTAGGGCCAACTGCCGACGAAGGCCGGGCCCTGCGAGGCGAGCATGTAGTGCGCCGTGTCCTGAAGCTCGTAGGCCACCTCGACCCCGCTCATCGAGCAACTGTGGAAGCTGAGCAGCTCGAACTTGCTGCCCTCCCCGATGTCTTTCCTGAACTGCTCCAACCGGCCGCGCAGATCCAGCAAGGCGAGCGAGTTGCGCGGGCGTCGCCTGTCGCGCTTGTCCCCGTTCTTGTCGCCGCCTTCGCCCACGCCCGGCGTCCCGGCGGCGCCGTTGCCATTGCCCGCCGCCGCCGGTGTCGCCGGGGCGTCCTCCTCGCCGCCGCCGTCGTCGTCGCCGGGGTTCGCGTCGAAGAGGAAGATGTCGTTGCCCACGACCACACCGTGGCCGAGAATGAAGAGCATGTAGCGGTTGGCCGGGTACTTCTGCGCGCAGAATTTGAGGAACGCGCCCAGCGACTCCACGGGCGAGCGCTCGCGTTTGAAGTCCGTCCCCGTCGGCAGGAGGGGCAGCCGCCGGCCGCCGCCCGGCGGCAGACTGATTTTCCCCTTCTGGCTCATCTTCTTGATGAGGCCCTCAACGCGCCCCCTGACCTCTTGGCCCTTGGCGTCGTCCTCCCAGATTTTGTCGAGCACCAGGGCGTGGACGGACGGGTCCCTGGCTTCAAAGCCGACGTCCGACTTGTCCGGCCCGTGCTTGAGCTTCTCGAAGACGTTGACCTCGAAGACGTGCGATGGTGTGTTCCTCGTGTAGGGGTCGAAGTGCGCGATGACGTTGGCGCCGGCGTGGAAGCCGGCGGACTTGAGCGCCTTGAGCTGGTTGACGATGCTGGGCGCGAGCGGGTTGTCGCTCGCGAAGTAGAACATCAGCGTCCACTCCCTGCGTTCCTCTGGCACTATGGGTTCCGTGATTTGTTCTTCGGGCATTTGAGTGTTCTCCTTTGGGGCGGTTGGGGCAACGTCGCGCCGGGCGCTTCACGGCGGGGCGTTCGCCCGGCTGAACTCAGACGGCTTGGGTGGCTCAGGGACTGGACGTAGCCGGGCGGCGGTGAACTCCAGAGGCACGACAGGCTAGTCCTAAGCCGCCGCGCTGTCAACATAAATCCGCGGCGCGCGCCGCGCGCACGCGTCGGCCGCCGCGCGCGTCGCGGACTGGAGTCCGGCGCGCAGACACTCCCCGGAAAGTCTCTGTAAATTTATGCCCGAATCGTCGGAAGTGTTTCGGCGCTCAGTGGCCGAGGTACTTCTCGCCGGCCTCGACGCGCAGCGCGAGCCGGTTCTCGGAGGGCGGGAGCGGGCAGGTGGCGTAGCGCGTGAAGGCGCACGGCGGGCTGTAGGCGCGGTTGAAGTCGAGCGTGACGCGGCCGTCCGCGTCGGGCGGGTCGGCGTAGAGGTAGCGCCCCGCGCCGTAGGTCTCTTTGCCGCTCGTCTGGTCGGCGAAGATGATGAAGAGCTGCTCGTTGCCCTGCTCCCTGAGCGCGCGGAGCCTGTACTCGCGCCCGCCGGCCTCGAAGGCGAGCGCCCCCGGCGCGACCTCCTCGGTCTCCATCCCGAGGACGTTAAGGATGGGCACCTTCAGCGGCGGCTCGTACGGCTCGAAGCGCGCGCTGACGACCCACTTCCTGTCCGCCGGGTAGTACTCCGTCCCCTTGAACTCGGCGCGCGCGGGGTTCTCGCGGTCTTTGACGCGCAGCCCCAGACGCTCGCCGCGCTTGACGACGTGGAAGCTGAGCGACCCGAGTTCGAGCATGGTGGGCGCGCCGTCCTCGTCCGACCGGAGTTCGAGCGTGCCGACTTCCCGACCGCCCGACTTGATGCCGGAGCCGGGCCTCGCCTCAAGCGTCACCTTCCCGCCGGCGAGCCGGAGCGTGCCCGCCAGCGCGGGGGCTTTGCCCTCGGGCAGGACTACCTCGCCCGCCGGGTCGCTCCCGAAACGGTTCTCGCCCTCCTTGAACCAGAAGAGTCCGATGAGCGACAGCCACCCGTCCTCGCTCTTCAAGCTCGCCAGCCGCTTCGCCTTCCACTGCTCAAGCTCCTGCTCGTACGACGCGCCGTCCGCCGCCCGCTGCTGTGCTGTCGGCGCGGCCGGCGCGGCCGGGGGTGTGGGCGCCTCCGTCCGCGCGCAGGCGGCCGTGAGCACGAGCGCGGCCGCGAGCACGATGAGCTGACGAATCGACACGGGTGAAACTCCTTCCGCCAAAAACCTACGGGGCGCGCCGCGCGCTCAGCCGTTGGCGGCGAGCCGCGTGTCGCGCGGCGCTATGACCTGCGCGGCGAACCGCTCCATCTCTTCGAGCTGCGGGCTGCACTGGAGCAGGAGCAGATCGACGCCCGCGTCCTCGAACTCCCCGACGCGCGCCGCGACCTGCTCGGGCGTCCCCACCAGCCCCGAGCGCAGGCCCCGGTTCGACACCGAGTAGTCTTCGAGCGACACGCGCCGCTCGAGCTGCGTCCCCGCGAGCCACTGCTGATAGTTGTCATAGCCGGCGGCCGACTGGTGCACGTCCGTGATGCGCCCAAGCTCCGCACGCGCCTCCTCTTCCGAGTCGCGGACGATGGTGTAGCCGGCCACGCCGAACTTCAGCGGCCCGAGCCCCAGGCGCTCGCGCCGCGCAGACATGTCCGCCACCTTCTCGCGCACGCGCTCGGGCGGGTCGCCGTGCATCACGTAGGCGTCGCACTTCTCGGCTATCAGCTCCTTCGCCGCCTCCGACTCGCCGCCCGCGTAGATGACCGGCCGGGGACGGGTCAGGGGCTTCGGCCTCAGCACCGTGTCGGAGACCTTGTAGAACTTCCCCTCGTAAGAGAAGTGGTCTTCCTTCCACGCGCGGTCTACGACTTCGAGCCACTCTGACGTGCGCGCGTAGCGGTCGTCGTGCCGCTCGAAGTGGACGCCGTACATCGCGGCCTCCGACGCCCACCACGACGAGACGACGTTGAGCGACAGACGGCCGCCCCCGCCGATGTGATCGATGTTGGCCGCCTGCTTGGCGAGGAGCGCGGGGTTGTGGAAGGTGGGCCGCACGGCCACCATCAGCTCCAGGCGCTCGGTCACGGCGGCGAGCGCGGCGGCCGTCGACCACGCGTCGAGCGAGGGGGCCTCGACGCCCTTGATGTCGTTCAGGTTCAGCTCGGCCACGAGCGTCAGGTCGTAGCCTATCTGCTCGCTGCGCCGCGCGAGGCGTTTGACGTACTCCCAGCTCGCCTCCATCGCCTCGTCCTCGACGTTCCTCAGCCAGCCGCCGAAGACCGGGAGCCAGTAGCCGTAGCGCATCGGCGCACCTCCTCCTCAAGGTAGTCGACCAGACGCGCGTGCGGGTCGAAGCCCACGACGCGCACCGCGTCCGCGACGAAGTTCGAGAGCGCGTTGATGTCGTAAAACTTCGGCCGCCCGTCGCGCTCGTCTATCAGGTACTCGACGCCGCCGAGGTCGAGCGACGCCTCGCGGGCGATGCGCTCGACGGCCTCGACGATCTCGGCCGGCGGCTCGTAACGCTCGACCCTCAGCCCGGCCTTCGGCGCGTCGGCCAGACACACCTCGCCGACCGCCGCGATGCCCGCACCCGCGGCCGCGCGCTCCACGTCGCAGATTTCGGCCGGGCACAGGTTGAAGTTTTCGCCCTCCGTGTAGACCTTCATCGCGTAGAGGAAGCGCCCCGCCAGAGTCTCGACGCGGACGATGTGGCCGCCGCCCGCTGGGATGTACTCCTGCACGAGCGCGGTGCTGTCAATGCCCAACTCGACGAGCCCGGCGCCGAGCGCGTATTCGAGGTCGGCCTCCGTCTCGAAGCGCACGATGCCGGCCCCGCGCCCGCCGATGTTCGGCTTGAAGACGACGGGGAAGCTCAACTCACGCGCGGCGTCTCTGACCTCTTCGAGGCTGTTGACGACGCGCGTGCGCGGGAACTCAAGGCCGAGCGAGGTGAAGAGCGAGAGCTGCAAAGCCTTCGAGGTCTCGTAGTCGAACGCGCGGCCCCCGTTGACGACGCGCACGCCCGCGCGTTCGAGGTGGCGCAAATACTGGCGCGTGTAGAAGACGGCGTTGCCGTGGCCGCGCAGGTATGCGGACGCGCTCATGCGGTTGAAGAGGAGCGCGAAGGGCTCGCCCCGCGCGCCCGGGTCGAAGCGGTGGCGCGCGGCGTCCACGCGGACGTAAGGAGTGCCGCGCCGGTCCAGCTCCGCGAAGAGCGGCCGGAACCACTCGGGGTGTTCGTAGTAGACGGCCAACGCCGGCCGCTGCTCTTGGCTCACAGTCTCCCTCCGAAAATAAAAACGCCGCCCCGGGAGCGGCTGCGGCAGTCTCCAGGCTCTCGACTGAAAAACCTAAACCCGCGCCCGGTGGCAAGTCAAGGCAGCCCGCGTCCCCCTTCAGGCGCCCGCGTCGGTCACCGCGCCGAGGCTGCTCGAAGAGACGAGCCGTGCGTACTTGGCGAGCACGCCGCCCGAGTCTCGCGGCGCGGGCGGCGGGCGCCAGCCCGCGCGACGCCGCGCAAGCTCGCCGTCTTCGACGTGGAGTGTGAGCCGGCGCGCTCCGGCGTCCACGGTGATCAGGTCTCCCTCCTCGACGAGCGCGACGGGGCCGCCGACGGCCGCCTCGGGCGCGACGTGGCCGACGACCATGCCGTAGGTGCCGCCCGAGAAGCGCCCGTCGGTGACGAGCGCCACCGCGTCGCCTAATCCGGCGCCGATGAGGGCCGACGTGGGCGCGAGCATCTCGCGCATCCCTGGTCCGCCGCGCGGCCCTTCGTAGCGTATGACCAGCACGTCGCCCGGCCGTATCGCCCCGCCGAGTATCGCCGACAGGCACGCCTCCTCAGAGTCGAAGACGCGCGCCGAGCCCGTCAGCCGTCGCGTCTTCACGCCGCTTATCTTGGCGACCGAGCCCTCGGGCGCGAGGTTGCCTTTGAGCACGGCGAGGTGACCCTCGGCGTAGACCGGACGGCCGAACGGCCGTATCACCTCCTGTCCGCGCCGCGGCTCGTCCGGCACCTCCGCCAGAACTTCCTGCAACGTCTCCCCCGTCACCGTCAGCGCGTCGCCGTGCAGCAGGCCGTGCGCGAGCAGCGTCTTCAACACCTGCGGGACGCCGCCCGCCGCGTGCAGGTCTGTCGCGACGTAGCGCCCCGACGGCTTGAGGTCGCACAGCACGGGCGTGCGCGCGCGTATCGCCTCGAAGTCGTCGAGCGCGAGCGGGACGCGCGCGGCGCGCGCGATGGCGAGCAGGTGCAGCACCGCGTTGGTCGAGCCGCCCACGGCCATCACGACCGCGATGGCGTTCTCGAAAGCCTTCCGCGTCAGGATGTCGCGCGGCAGGATTTGACGGCGCACTGCTTCGGCTAACACTTCGGCCGAGCGGGCCGCGCTCTCGGCCTTCTCCTCGTCCTCGGCGGCCATCGTCGAAGAGTAGGGGAGGCTCAGTCCCATCGCCTCGATGGCCGCCGACATCGTGTTGGCCGTGTACATCCCGCCGCACGAGCCCGCGCCGGGGCACGCGCGCCGCTCGACTTCGAGCAGGTCTGCCTCCTTCATCCTCCCCGCGCAGAAGCTCCCGACCGCCTCGAACGCGCTGACGACCGTCAGGTCTTCGCCGCGGTATCGGCCGGCCTTGATGGTGCCGCCGTAGACGAACACGGCCGGGATGTTGAGGCGCGCGATGGCGATCATCGCGCCCGGCATGTTCTTGTCGCACCCGCCGACGGCCAGCACGCCGTCGAGACTTTGGGCCTGGCAGACGGTCTCGATGGAGTCGGCGATGACCTCGCGCGAGACGAGCGAGTACTTCATCCCCTCCGTCCCCATCGAGATGCCGTCGCTCACCGTGATGGTGCCGAAGACCTGCGGCATCACGCCCGCCGCGCGCAGAGCGCCGACCGCGCGCCCGGCCAGCGCGTCGAGCCCCGCGTTGCACGGCGTCACGGTGCTGTAGCCGTTGGCCACGCCGACGATGGGCTTCTCGAAGTCCTCGTCGCGGAAGCCCACCGCGCGCAGCATCGCGCGGTTCGGCGTCCGCTCGACGCCCCGCGTGACGGCCCTGCTCCTGAAGTTACTCATCAGTTCTTAGCTCTATCAACCAGCCGGCCGCCGCCGCCGAGCCACGGCATCATCTCGCGCAGGTTGCGGCCGACCTGTTCGATGGGGTGGTCTTCCGATTGGCGTTCGAGGTCGCGGAAGCGCGGCTTGCCCGCGCGGTTCTCGCGCATCCACTCGCGCGCGAAGGCGCCAGACTGTATCTCCGCGAGGAGCGCGCGCATCCGGCGCTTGGTCTCCTCGTTGACGACGACCGGGCCGCGCGTCATGTCGCCGTACTGCGCGGTGTTCGAGATGGAGTAGCGCATCTCACTGATTCCGCCCTCGTAGAGCAGGTCCACGATGAGCTTCATCTCGTGCAGGCACTCGAAGTAGGCCATCTCGGGCGCGTAGCCCGCCTCGGTCAGCGTCTCGAAGCCGGCCTTGATGAGCGCCGTCAGGCCGCCGCACAGCACGGCCTGCTCGCCGAAGAGGTCGGTTTCGGTCTCCTCGCGGAAGGTCGTCTCGATGACGCCGGCGCGCCCGCCGCCGATGGCCGCGGCGTAGGCGAGCCCCAACTCCCTCGCGTCGCCCGCCGGGTCCTGGTGCACCGCGAGCAGGCACGGCACGCCCGCGCCGCGCGCGTACTCCGAGCGGACGAGGTGCCCCGGCCCTTTCGGCGCGACCATCAGCACGGAAACGTCCTCGGGCGGGCGGATGAAATCGTAATGGATCGAGAAGCCGTGCGAGAACGAGAGGTACTTGCCCGGCGTCATCGACTCGGCGACGTGGCGCGCGTAGACGTCGGGCGCGTGCTCGTCGGGGACGAGCATCATCACGAGGTCCGCCTCGGCCGCCGCCTGCGCGACGGGCAGCACGCGGAGCCCCGCCAACTCGGCCTTCGCGCGCGAGGGGCTGTCGCCCCTGAGCCCGACGACGACATCAATTCCCGAGTCCTTCAGGTTGTTCGCTTGCGCGAACCCCTGGCTCCCGTACCCGACGACGGCCACGCGCCGCTCGCTGAGCGCCCCCATGTTCGCGTCCCGGTCGTAATAAACTTTCATCATTTAGTCCTTTCGAGTAGACAGTAGACGGTAGTCAGTAGTCAGTAGAAAAACATTTGCAGACGAGTTGTCAGCATGAAAGCGTCAGCGCCAGTAAGCGGAGCCTACTGACTACTGACTACTGTCTCCTGTCTACTTTCCTCATTCGACACGCGGTTGGTGGCGATGTAGCCCGTGCGCGTGATGTCGTTGATGCCGAGCGGGCGGAGCATCTCGACGAAGGCGTCCACCTTCTCGCGGTTGCCCGACGCCTCGATGAGCATCCGCGTGTGCGAGATGTCGACGACCTTGGCGCGGAAGACCGCGACGAGGCTCAGGACCTCCTGGCGCGCCGCTCCCGGCGTGGCCGAGACGTCGATGAGCGCCATCTCGCGCTCGACGTGCGGGCGGCTGGTCACGTCCACGACCTCGCGCACGCGCGCGAGCCGCTCGCACTGCCTGACGATCTGCTCGACCGTGCGGTCGTCTCCGCAAGTCACCACCGTCACGCGCGACCAGCGCGGGTCGAGCGTCGAGCCGACCGAGAGCGTCTCGATGTTGAACCCGCGCGCGCTGAACAGCCCCACGATGCGCGACAGCTCGCCCGGCTGGTCGGCGACGACGATGGAGAGCGTGTGTCTCGTCACTCGCCAGCCTCCAGAATCATGTCGCGCGTGTCGGCGCCGGCGGGGACGATGGGGAAGACGTTCTCCTCCTTGGAGACGAGGACTTCGATGACGGCGACGCCGGGGTGCGCGAGCCCGGCGGCGAGCACCGCGGGGAGTTCGGCCGGCGTCGAGGCGCGGAACCCCGCGGCGCCGTAGGCCTCGGCGAGCTTGACGAAGTCGGGCGCGACCGAGATGTCCACCTCCGAGTAGGCGCGCTCGTAGAACATCTCCTGCCACTGGCGCACCATCCCGAGGTAGCCGTTGTTCATCACGACGACCTTGACGGGGACGCCGTACTGCACGGCGGTCGCCAGCTCCTGATTCGTCATCTGGAAGCCGCCGTCGCCGACGACCGCGACGACGAGCTGGTCGGGGCGCGCGAGCTGCGCGCCGATGGCCGCCGGCAGCCCGAAGCCCATCGTCCCCAGCCCCCCGCTCGTGATCCAACGCCGCTCGCCGTCGAAGGGGTAGAACTGCGCGGCCCACATCTGGTGCTGCCCCACGTCGGTCGTCAGCACCGCGCGCCCGGCGGTCTGCCGGTGCAGCTCGCGGATGACCGACTGCGGCTTTATCTTCTCGGGCGAGCCTTCGTAGCGGAGCGGTTGCTCGCGCTGCCACGCGCGGATGCGCGCCCACCACGCGGCGCGGCGCCCGACGCCCGCCCCCGCCTCGCGGCCGCGCGCCTCGACCTCTTCACTCAGAGCCGAGAGGGCGCGCCCCGCGTCCGACGCGATGGAGAGCGCGGGCGTGACGTTCTTGCCGATGTTGGCGGGGTCGATGTCGATGTGTATGACGCGCGCGCGCGGGGCGAAGGTGGCGAGCTTGCCCGTCACGCGGTCGTCGAAGCGGACGCCGACGGCGACGAGCAGGTCGCTCTCGGCCACGGCCATGTTGGCGGAGTAGGTGCCGTGCATCCCGAGCATACCCAGACAGAGCGCGTGCGCGGAAGGGAAGCCGCCCAGGCCCATCAGCGTCGGCGTGACGGGCAGCTCCAGACGCTCGGCCAGCGCGAGGAGCGCCCCCGAGGCGCCCGAGTTGACGATGCCGCCGCCGACGTAGAGCACGGGGCGCTCCGACTTGATTAGCTCCACGGCGGCGCGCTCTATGGCCGCGGGCTCGGGCCTGCCCTTCCTCTCGCGGAAGGGGAAGGCGACGTGGTCGAGCCGCGAGTGGGAGCAGCGCGCGGCCGAAACGTCCTTCGGGATGTCGATGACGACGGGGCCGGGGCGGCCTGTGCGCGCGAGGAAGAACGCCTCGCGGACGACGCCCGCCAAATCGCGCACGTCGCGCACGAGGTAGTTGTGCTTGACGCACGGGCGCGTGATGCCGACCGTGTCCACCTCCTGGAAGGCGTCGGTGCCGATGAGCGGGAGCGGCACCTGTCCGGTGATGACCACGAGCGGCGTCGAGTCCATGTAGGCGTTGGCGATGCCGGTGACGGCGTTGGTCGCGCCGGGGCCGGAGGTGACGAGCGCCACGCCGACTCTGCCCGAGGCGCGCGCGTACCCTTCGGCCATGTGTACCGCGCCCTGCTCGTGGCGCACGAGGTAGTGCGTGACGCGCTCGCGGTAGCGCCAAAGCTCGTCGTAGATGTGCAGCACCGCGCCGCCGGGGTAGCCGAAGATGGTGTCCACGCCCTCATGCACGAGCGCCTCCAGCAAGACCTCCGCGCCGCGCGGCAGGCTACCGCCCTCCGCCGCGGCTTCGGGCGGCACGGGCACGGGTCTGACGATTTGTCGTTCTGCAATCATGGCTACTTCTTCGGGATGACTTTGACGACCCCCTCCCGCCAGTTTGCGGCGAGGCGCGAGTCCTCGAAGACGGCGAGCGCGCCGAGCATGATGGCGTCCGCCTCCTCTCGGCGCTCGTGCGGGATCATCAGGTGCGCGACGGTGAACTGCGCGCGGCCGGCGAGCGTGCGCTTGACGTTGCCGTGCGAGGGGCGCCCGCCCTCCTTCACGTTGGCGATGATGGCGCAGGCGTCGCGCTCCGACTCGTCGTGACGCCAGCGGGAGGCCCCGTCTCTCTCGGTCGGCTCGGACATTAGGATAAAAAACAGGCCATCAACTTTTGTGACGTTGATGGCCTGCCGCAGACGTCGGAGTTTGCAGTTGCAAGCCGTCAGGTCGGGGGCTTCCCCGCGCCGACGACGCGCTTGAGCACGCACGCCCGCGTGGCGGCGGCCGGCGTGTGGCGGCGGCGGAAGCTCGACTCGACGGAAGTGTTTGGACGCTGTTCGGGAAACATTTCGGACCTGACCTTAAGCGCGGGCCGCGAGCCTCACGAGGCCGCGCCGGGACCGACGCTCCCTTCCTCACTGTGCGCGGGATGCTACAACCTTCGCGCGCGTTTGTATAATTGATAATTTTTACAAGCCCATAAATCCCGCCCGGCGGCACACGCCCCAAACCCGGCGACAGATTCGTCCTGACTCCCGGCCTTTAAAACAAAATCGCCGCCCCTTCCGCCGGCGTCCTTTCG
>JAIVJI010000130.1 GCA_020200135.1 Acidobacteriota bacterium
GTGTATCGCGCCGTCCACGCCGCCGCCGCCCATGAGCGTCGAGTTGGCGGCGTTGACGACGGCATCGATGTCCTGACGCGTGATGTCCCCGGCGAGGACGCTGACGCGCCCGCCGAGGAAGCTCGTCCTGGTTTGTTCGGGAAACAAAGACAGACCCCCGCCAGCCGGAAAAGATACACGCCGGGGGCGCTCTCGGCAAGGAGTGGGCGCGCGAGCGTCGGGGAACGTCAGCAAAAACGCGCGCGAGGGGCGCAGGGGGGAACGTGAGAATCTTCGATATTGCGCGCGGCGGCCGACCCTACTCAGGCTCTTCGGCCCCGGTCGGCTCTTCGACCCCGGCCGGCTCGTCGCCCTCTTCGGGCCAGCGCGGCTCGACCGCGATCTCCTCGAACATGTCCTGACGCCTGAGCGCGTCGGCCACGCCCTCGGCCTTGCGCTCGGTGAGCGGGTGTTTGGGGTCGAGGCTGTAGAGGCGGAAGAGGCAGTCGTCAACCTCTTCGAGGCCGAGCTGCCCGAGCGCGACGCCGGGCACGATCATCATCTCGTTGAGGTTGTGGATGCGGAAGCGCCCCGTCTGCTCCACCCACTCCTCGATGAAGGGGTCGCGCAACGCGTGCTCGGCCTCCGAGACGTTGAGGTACGAGCCTTCCAGCATCAGGCAGTATTCGCCGGGGTGTTGTTCTTTCATGGCGTGAGCTGAAGCGGCCGGCGCGCGCTGCGCGGGCGGCGCGAGGGTGGCGCGCGGCGGCCGCCTGCACTTTAACATCGCCGGGCTCGGGACGTAAAAAAAATTCCGCGCCAAAAAAGTCGGGCGGCGCGGGGGACAGTCTTCGCCCCCTCGCGCCGCCCGTGTTTCGGGTCGTCGGCTCGTGATGTCTGACTTAATAGGCGCGACCGGCCTGCTCGTTGATGGTCCTCGCCAGGCGGTCGAAGTAGGCGTTGAAGGTGACGAAGTCGGTGCCCTGGAAGAAGGCGCGGCCGCCGGTCTCGTCCGAGACGCGGTTGAGCGCGCTCTGGCCGAAGCTGACGGCGCGGCTGTTCCAGCTCGTGAGCCCCGCCGAAGGGGCGTAGAAAGAGTAGACCGAGACGCCGCGGCTCTTGGCCTCGCGCACCGCGCGGTTGAGGTCGATGGAATCGACCGAGGACGAGAAGTCGAACCCGCGCGAGGTGTCGAGGCCGTCGGAGACCAGGAGCAAGGCGCTGCGGTTCTCGCCGCCCGCGGGGAACTGACGGATGGCGTCGCGCACCTGGATGTAAGGGTTGTAGGGCGACACGGCGGTCGAGCCCACCGGGATGCGCAGGGCGCGCGCGGCCGCTTCGAGGTCGCCCGTGAAGGGCTGGCGCACCTGCAAGGAGCCGGAGCGGACGTAGCCGACCATCACCTGCGAGCCCTCGGGGAGCGTGCGTATGAAGTCGGCCGTCTCGCGAAGCTCGTTGCCGACGCGCGAGACGAGGTCGTCCTGGATGAGCACGGCGAGGTTCAGAGGCACGCGGACGCGCTCGCCCGCGCTCGCCCGCGTCGCCTTCTTCGACTGCGCGTGAACGTTAACGGACGGCGCGACGAAAGCGGCGCCGGCCAACAGAATTGCCGCTAGAAAAGTGGATATTTTTTTCATCATAATTGCTACCAACACACCCTGCTTGAGACTACCGTGCGGACACCTTGAAGCGTCGCCCGTTCGCGAATTTTTCGCGTCTTTTAAGATGCCGCGCCGCCCCCGTTGGTTGGCCTCCGACGGGGGGCGCGCCCGCGCCGCTCGGGGCACCCTTCCCGGGGTTGACGACGGCGCCGCGCGGAGAGAAGCTTGGGGCAACGCGCGTCCCTGCTGACGGTTCAAAGTCTGAAACGACTGTGCCACGCCCGCGCGGTTTCGGGGAGCGCGGGACGCGGCGCGTGCTGGCGGCGGGCACAATGAAGCTCTACGGGTGAGCGAGGCGGGGCCAATCCGACGGGGGGCGCGCGCGCGTAACTTCGCGTGTCGGACATTATGAACGGGCGTGAGTCATGCTGATAAAGAAGCCGGGCGACATCAGGTCGAGCGAGATAACGGACCGGAAGGTCTACCTCAGCCGACGCAACTTCATGCGGGGCGCGGCGCTCGCCGCCTCGGCCGCCGCCACCGGCCTCGTCTACCGGCGGCTGCTCGCGCCCGAGGTCGAGGTGGCCAACCCCACGGCCAGGGTCGCGCCCGGCTCGCAGTCCGCGCCGAAGAACTGGGGTCTGCCCGGCGAGGAGGCGACCAGCTACCAGCAGGTTACGACCTATAACAACTTTTACGAGTTCGGCACCGACAAGTACAGCCCGGCGCGGCGCGCGCAGGTGATGGTGACGCGCCCGTGGACGGTCGCGGTCGACGGCCTCGTCAACCGGCCGAAGGTCTTCGACGTGGACGAGCTGACGCGACTGTTCACGCCCGAGGACAGAATCTACCGCTTCCGCTGCGTCGAGGGCTGGTCGATGGTCATCCCGTGGCTCGGCTTCCCGCTCGGCGAACTGCTCAAGCTGGCCGAGCCGCGGGGCAACGCGAAGTACGTCGCCTTCGAGACGGCCAACGACCCGAAGCGCAACATCCCCGAGCTGAGCGAGTACCAGAGCGGGCTCGAATGGCCCTACGTCGAGGGGCTGAGGCTCGACGAGGCGCTGCACCCCCTGGCGACGCTGGCGGTCGGGATTTACGGCGAGCCGCTGCTGCCGCAGAACGGCGCGCCCGTCCGCCTGGTCGTGCCGTGGAAGTACGGCTTCAAGAGCATCAAGTCGGTCGTCCGCGTCACGCTCGTCGAGCGAATGCCGCCGACCTCTTGGAACCTAGCGAACTCCGAGGAGTACGGCTTCTTCTCCAACGTCAACCCCGAAGTGCCGCACCCGCGCTGGAGCCAGGCCACCGAGCAGCGCATCGGCGAGTGGGGGCGCCGGCCGACGCCCGCCTTCAACGGCTACGCCGATGAGGTCGCCGGCCTCTACGACGGGATGGACTTGAAGTACTACTTCTGACTCCCGACTCCCTTGGGGCTTACGTGAAGGACATCAAATTCTACAAGCTGCTGGTCTTCGTCAACGCTCTGGTGCCGCTCGTGCTGCTGGGTTGGGACTGGCGGGGCGGGCGGCTGGGGGCGAACCCACTGGACTTCCTGACGCGGACGACGGGGACGCTCACGCTCGTCTTCCTCGTGCTGACGCTCGCGGTCACGCCGCTGAGGAAGCTGACGGGGGCGAACTGGCTCGTGCGTCTGCGGCGGATGCTCGGGCTCTACGCCTTCTTCTACGGGGCGCTCCACCTGCTCTGTTACGTCTGGTTCGACAAGGCGTTCGGCCTCGGCGCCATCGCGGAGGACGTGGCGCGCCGCCGCTTCATCCTCGTCGGCGTGCTCGCCCTCACCTCGATGGTGCCGCTCGCCGTCACCTCGACCGACAAAATGATCAGGCGGCTCGGCGGCAAGCGCTGGCAGAAGCTGCACCGCCTCGCCTACCTCTCGGCCGTGGCCGGCGTCGTCCACTACTACCTGCTCGTCAAGTCCGACACGCGCAAGCCGCTCGCCTTCGCCGCCGTCGTCGCCCTCCTGCTCGGCTACCGCGCCTACGTCGCATACGCGAAGGGGTCTGCGCCGCTCTCGCTCAAGACGCAGCCGCCCCCGCGTTAGACCCCGCGCGCCGGCGACCCGCACCGGCTGCGGCTTAGCCAAAAACTTTGCAAGACCCCATCGCCTGCCTCCACGCCGGCACCCGCCCGCCCGAACGTAGCGCCGTCGTGACTTTAATGGCTCACTATCTCAACAAATAAGCACGACAGTTGGGCTATGGTGCCGGCCGACTCTCCCGCGAATACACATGTAGGAGGACCACCTTGAAAATTCAGACCACCCCGCGGCGCGTCCGCGCGCTGCTGTGCGTTTCATTGTCCATTGCCTTCGCCGCCTCGGGCGCGCCGGCCTACGGGCAGGCCACCACGACGACGACCAACGAGACCATCCCGTTTACCAGCACCCTGACCAACCCCTGCAACGGGGACCTTGTGACTTTCCAGGGTAACATTCACGTCACCAACCACGCGACGACCGACTCCAGCGGCGGCTTCCACCTGAAGACGCACGCCAATTATCAGAACGTGAGCGGCACGGGGAGCCCGAGCGGTCTCAACTACCGCGTCGGCACGGTCTCCAACGAGACGCTCAACGACCCCGACGGCTCGCAGGCCGAGATGACCGTCATCCAGACGATCAAGCTCATCACGCAGGGCCCGGCGCTGAACTTCTTCATCCGCTTCGTCTTCCACATCACCATCAACGCCAACGGCGAGACGACGAGCACCGTCACCGAGACGCGCATCGAGTGCCGTGGGCAAAACTAGCGACCGCCTCGCCCCGGCGGGCGGCCTCGTCACCGACGCCCACCGACGCGCACGCGGGGGACCGGCCTCCGCGTAAACATCAGCGGGGCTCCGACCTTTACCTCGGGGCCATCTCACCTC
>JAIVJI010000021.1 GCA_020200135.1 Acidobacteriota bacterium
CTCCCACGGCATCAACGGCAGCGGCGCCGCCAGCAGCGCGGCCGTGTAGACGAGCACGCGTTTCGCACGACCGGACATCCGGCGGTGTTCTCCTAATCCAGACCCGCCGGGAATGTCTCGCCGGCCTCCGACGTGTGACGGATGAAGTCTAGCGTGTCTTCCAGATCATCCGGCAGCGGGACGCCGGGCCGGGCCAGCGCCTGCCGGATGAGTTCGTGCCACCTGCCGTCGAGCGCCCCGAACGGGCACATGCCGATGAAGCGCGGGCCTAAGCGCTCGCGCACTCCGTCCAACAACTGCCGCAGCAGCGCGTCGACTTCGCCCGGGCGGGTCACCTCGTTCATCTGCGACGCCCCCTTCCGGCCGTCCCCAAAAATCTACTCGAAGAAGTTGCGGCCGCGCCCCTTGTTCTCCTTGCGCCAGACGCGGAAGAAGACGACGACCGCCCCGATCGCGGCGACGAGCAGCACGCCCATCAGTATCAGCGTCAGCGCCAGCCCGGCGTTGTCTGCGTCTACGTTCATCAACTCTCCTTTTCAGTCCGTGCGCCGGAGCATCCGGCAGAATTCGACGACGCGGTTCTCGGCCCAGTGGCGGTCTTCGCCCGCGTTGCGGTCGGAGAGGAAGCCGACGTGGCCCCCGTCGCGCGTGAGGACGAGCAGCACGTCCGGGTTCCCGGCGATGCCGCGGTCGAGGAAGGGCCCGGCCGGGATGAGCGGGTCGTCGAGCGCGTGGACGACGAGCGTGGGCACGCGTATGTCGGTGATGACGGCGCGCGAACTGGTGCGCGCGTAGTAGTCCGAGGCGTCGCGGTAGCCGCCGTGCGGCGCCGTGTAGCGCTCGTCGAACTCGCGTATGGTGCGCACGCGGCGCAGGTGTCGCGTGTCGAAGGCGCCGGGGCGCAGGCGGCTCTTGCGGCGGACGCGTTCGCGCAGGTGGCCGACGAAGCTCCGGCGGTAGAGCGCGTTGGAGCGGCGTTCGAGCGCGCCCGCGCACGAGTCGAGGTCTATCGACGGCGAGACGGCCGCGACGCCGGCGAGCGCCGCCGGGGCGTCGGCGCCGTAGGAGCCCGCGAGCCGCAGCACCATGTTGCCGCTCATCGAGAATCCCGCGAGGAAAATCTCCCCCAGCCGCTCGCGCCCGGCCAGCTCCTCGGTGAGGACGCGGTCGATGTCGCCGGTCATCCCGCTGTGGTAGAGCGTGGCCGCGAGGTGCTCGGTGCCGCCGCAGTTGCGCATGTTCATCGCGACGACGTTGAAGCCCGCGTCGAAAGCCTTGCGCGCCGTGCCGAGCACGTAGAGCGAGTCGGACGAGCCTTCGAGCCCGTGCAGGAGCAGGACGGCCGGCGCGGCGCGGCGCTCCGCCTGCCAGCGGCAGCGCAGGAGCACGCTCGAGCCCGGCTCGACCTCGACGAAGCGCGACTCGTAGAGCGCGCGTTCGGGGCGGAAGGCGCGGCGGCGCGGGAAGTGGAGCGACGAGACGATGGTCTGCGCGTGCGGGCCCGCGAAGAGCGGGTGCGGCTTGAAGGGCTTGCGCGCGAAGGCGCGCGCCACCTCGATGAGCCGCGGGCTCAGAGACTGCGCCGGGATGTGTTCGGCGGCGGCCGGCTCCGTGTCCGAGTTCGCCGGCCGCGCGCGCTCGTTAACGGTCTCCATCGTCGTCTCGGTCAGGCCAGGCGCGTCGGCTCGGACGTGGGCGGGTCGCCGGCGGGCTTGGGCGTGTCAGGCTCGCGCACGGGCGCGGTCGGCGTGGGCGCGTCGGGCGGGAGCGGCGGCGGCGGCGGCGTTGGTTGCGCGGGGTCGTCGGGGTGCGTGGGCGGAAGCTCGGGCCGCTGCTCGGGCTGCGGCGGCTCGGCGTTCGGGTTGCGGGTCAAAGGCTCTCCTCCTCGTTAGCAGAATGCCAAGACTCTAGCACGAATGGGCATTGCGCCACAGAGGCGCGCGAGCGTGCCGGGGAATCGTCGTTGAAGTTCGGCGCGCGCGGCGCGGCACGCGTGTTGAAGTGTGTGCGGGGCGGGGGCGCAGGCTGGAGCGGCAAGCCGAAGAGGCCGGGGCCGCGGCCTTGCGCACCCGGGGAAAGGAGACGCACCATGAACACCATCGTCGTCACATACCTCTCTTACGTCTGCCTGAGCGTGGCGCTCACGGTCTGGGTGGCGCAGACGCTCCACAAGAACGGCCGCGTCTTCCTCGTCGACGTCTTCCACGGCAACGAGGCGCTGGCCGACTCGGTCAACCACCTGCTCGTCGTCGGCTTCTACCTCATCAACTTCGGCTACGTGACGCTGGCCTTAAAGCTCGGCTACGAGGTGAACACCGCGCAGGAGGGCATCGAGGCGCTTTCGTGGAAGGTCGGGCTGGTGCTGCTCGTCCTCGGCGCGATGCACTTCTTCAACCTCATCGTCTTCACGCGCATCCGCCGCCACGGCCGCCTCGGCCACACCGTCGCCTACGCCGGCACCGAAGGCTTCCGCACCTTCAACGACTCGGTCGGCGACCCGGTCGAGGAATGACCCGCGACCGTCCCGCCGCGCGCACGCGAATTCTCGAAGCGACGAGCGCCGCCGTCTCCGCGACGGCGGCGCTCGTCGTACCGACCCAATCCCGTCCGCGTTAATTCATCGGCTCAAGACTCGTCCACTTCGGGGCCGAGGCCGGCGGCGCGTTGGAGGTCGGCGACGACGAAGCGGATCATGCGGTAGGTGATGTGGCGCGGGAGGGCTTCGCGCAGGGGTTTGAGGCGCCCGGTGCCGAGCGTGGCGGCGGCGCGCTCGATGTGGGCGCGGTCCTCGGTGGAGACGTAGCGCGAGACGTCGAAGGGGCGGCCGCGCAGGATGCAGTCGGCGAGGTGGCCTTCGACGGTGATCTCGGTCAGGCCGCGCTGCGCGCAAATCTCTTCGACCGTGAGTCCCTGCTCGTAGAGCGCGTAGGTCTCTTCGACGGTGCTCGCCTTCGGCGCGGCCGGCGCGGCCGGCGCAGACCGGACGCGCGTCGAAGACTGCGGGGCGTAGGCCGGGCCGGTGTGGAGAGGCGGCAGGCGTAGCTCGACGGCGGCGCGCTCGCGCATCACCTCGCCGCCCGCGGGCGTGAGCGCGACGGTCGGGTAGGCGCCGCCCGTGACGTGCAGGCAGCCGGCGGCGACGAGCGCGTCCACGTAGAGCAGTATCTCGTCCTGCGTCATGCCCGACAGTATCCCGTAGGTCGAGAGCTGGTCGAGCCCGGCCTGCGCGAGCTTGGCCGAGCGCGAGCCGCGCAGCGCCGCCGCGAGCATCCCCTTGCCGAAGCGCCCGCCCATCCGCGCCGCGCAAGCCAGAATCTTGCGCACCGTCAGGCGCTCGTCCTCCGACAGCTCGCGCGGCTCTGTGACGGCGATGGAGCCTCCGCCGTCTTCGGCGTCAAAGTCGGCCGGCGTGGTTTCGGCCGCCTCGCGCCGGCGCCGCGAGCGCGACTGCCCGGCCAATTCCTCTTCGAGGTCGAGCCCCGAGGGCACGTGCTTCATGATGAAGCGGTCGAGGTCGCGCGGCGCGTCGAGCGGCGGCGTGACCCGGCCGCGCGCACGCGCGCCGGCGGCTCCCGCGTCCGAGGTCGTGTGCGCGTCGGCGTCTAATTCGACGCCGAAGTCGTCCCCGAACTCGGGCGCGGCGGTGTGCGCTTCGGACGCTTGCGCGCGCCGACGGTGCATGAGGCAGTTGCCGCACTTGCCGCAGAGCCCCCGGTGCGTGCGGTCGCCGAAGTAGTCGAGGATGAAGTCGCGGTAGCACTCCTCGGTGTAGCAGAACGAGATCATCTCGCGCAGCTTCCGCTGTTCGAGCGCGGCGCGGCGCGCCAGCTCTTCCGGCCGGATGCGCAGGCGCGTCGCGGGCCGCTCGTCGAGCATACGGAGCCCGCGCGTGCGCCGCGCCGGCTGGTAGCGCAGCACGCCGGCCTCCGCCAGCGACGAGAGAGCGCGCCTCATCGAAGACAGCTCCATCCCAAGCGTGTCGGCGAACTCGGCCACGTCCATCTCCGCGTCGGCGCGCTCCGAGAGGTCGTGGCCGCCGAGCAGGCCGAAGAGCACCTGCTTGAGCTGCGCGCTGCGCTTGGCCCCGACGGTTTCACGCGCGAGCTGCGGCGGCATCAGCAGTCTGAGCGCGGCGCGGTTCTCCGAGCCCGTCCCGCGCTCGACGTGTTCGGCCTTCTCCAGCGTGATGAGCGCCGACTGGACGGCCATCTCGTTGCGGACGCCGGCGCGCGCGGCTATCTCGCGCGTCGAGAGCTCGATGCGCTGCTGCCCCGTCGAGACCAGCGCCTCGTAGACTTTGGCGATCAGCTCGGGCGGCGGGTACGAGCCCTCGATGAAGTAGTCCTGCGTGCGCTTGTCGGCGTAGTTGAAGAGGAGCAGGCAGACCGACCGCCCGCCGTCGCGCCCCGCGCGGCCGATCTCCTGGTAGTAAGCCTCGATGGAGCCGGGGAGGTGGAAGTGGACGACGAAGCGTATGTCGGGCTTGTCGATGCCCATGCCGAAGGCGTTGGTGGCGACGATCGTCTGCGTGCGCCCCGACATGAAATCCTCCTGCGCGCGGACGCGCTCCTCGTCGGTCATCCCGGCGTGGTAGCCGACGACCGAGAGCTTGGCGTCCTGTAGCTTCCGGGTTATCTGCTCGACCGACTTGCGCGTCGAGGTGTAGACGATGCCCGACTGGCCGGCGTACTCGACGGCGAGCTGGCGGATGCGCGTGTACTTCTCGCGCTCGCGCTCGGTGTGGACGACGCCGAGCGCGAGGTTCGGGCGGTCGAAGCCGCTGACGAAGGCGCGCGGCTCCGTGAGCTTGAGCTGCTCGATGATGTCGGCGCGGACGTAGGGCGTGGCCGTGGCGGTGAGCGCGACGGTCTGCGGCCGGCCTATCGCCTCGCGGAACGACTGGAGGCGCAGGTAGTCGGGGCGGAAGTCGTGACCCCATTGCGAGATGCAGTGCGCCTCGTCCACGGCGAAGAGCGAAATCTCCGCGTTCTTCAGCGTCTCGACGAAGTGGTTCGAGCGGAAGCGCTCGGGCGCGACGTAGAGCAGCTTGAAGTGACCCCGGCGGACGCCCGCGATGCGCTCCTTCTGCTCCTCGAAGTCGAGCGAGCTGTTGATGAAGGTGGCGGGCAGGCCGCGCGCGTGGAGCGCGTCCACCTGGTCTTTCATCAGCGCGATGAGCGGCGAGACGACGACCGTCACGCCGCCGCGCATGAGCGCCGGCAACTGGAAGCAGAGCGACTTGCCGCCGCCCGTCGGCATCACGACGACCGTGTCGTGGCCGGCGAGGATGGACTCGACGACCTCGCCCTGCCCCTCGCGGAAGGCCTCGAAGCCGAAGAACTTTCGGAGCGCGGCGTGAGCCTCATCCATGTGTACTGCGTGAGTCATCGGCGTGCGAGATGAAAGGGAATTGTAGCGCAAACGGGGGGCGAACGCAGCCGGCCGCCCCGCCGAAATTTGCCCTCCGGGGGCGGGCGTCGTAAGCTCGAACCAGGATGAAGCGGAACGAGTGGAAGTCGCGTACGAAGCGCGAGCTGATGATAGAGGTGTGGGAGCAGCTCGACTGCGAGTCCGTCGGGGCGCGCGAGCTTGAGGCGGTCACCGAGGCCGTGCGCGAGCGCTTCGGCGACGGCGCGGTCGAGAGCCCGACGCGCGTGGCGCGCCTGCTCGCCGACGAGGGCGCGGAGCTGCGCCACGCCGAGGTGCTCGACATGGACGCGCGCTGGCGCACGCAGGACCCTTACGGGGCCGCCTTCCGCAACGTCCTCAAGTTCTCGACCTTCGAGGAGGCCGCCGCCTCCATCCGGCGGCTCGACAACCTGCGCAAGCAGTTCCGGCGCAAGGAGGACCGCGAGGGCCTGCGCCGGGTGCAGGAGACGGTCCTGAAGGGCAAGCAGCGCGCGCAGATGATCGCGCGCAACCCGTCGGTCAACGAGCGCAAGCGCGCCGAGAAGGCCGAGATGGCCGAGTGGTTCACGGTCTGGCTCAACCAGCCCGAAATCTTCGACGACTGGCTCGCGCTCCGCCTCGCCTCGAAAGACTTCCGCGCGCGCTTCCCGGAAGGGGAGCGGGCCGGGACTTAAGCGCCGCCTCGGACGCGAAAGGGGCGGGATGTATCAGCCGGGGGCTTCGGCCCGCCTGATACATCCCGCCCCTTCTTTTTGACTCCGCCGGGTCGGTCAATTTAAAAGCGCCGGCGTCAGGTTGACCGGCGGCGGCAAAACTCGGCCCGCCGCGTTCCTCCCGCTTCTCCAAGGTTTCCCGCCATTCTCGCCGCTTACCGCTTCTGGAACGGGGGCTGCAATAAGTGCTGCGAAAGCGAGCGTGTGTTCGCGCGCTCGGACATAAACCTCGTAGGCCGAAAACAGGAATATGAAGCCCCCGAAAAAGACCTTCCTGACGAGAACGCTGGCGCTGGCATTGGCGGCCGCGGCGTTCTTCCCCCTCCTGCCAGCGAACCGCGCGTCGGCGTCGCAGGGCGACGAGACCGAGGGTCGGGCGGAGAAAGTCTCTGCCGAAATCGCGGAGTACGTGAGTAGGACCGGGAGCAGCCGCGTCACCGTCATCATCCAGTTGGGCGGGGCGCCGACGCAACAGCTCTTCGGTTTCCTGATAAGCGTCGGCATCCGCCTGAAGGGCCAGTACGCGATGCTCGGCTCTTTCGCGGTGGAGATGCCCTCGGCGTCGGTCGCGGCGCTGGCGGACTTCCCCGAAATCAGGTCGGTCTCGCGCGACCGCGAGGTCTCGACGACCGGCCACGTGACGGCGACGACGGGCGCCGACGCCGTGCGCACGCTCCCGTCAGGCAGGGGCAACAACGCGATGACGGTGGACGGCACGGGCGTCGGCATCGCCGTGCTCGACTCCGGCATTTATTCCGAGCACGTCTCGCTGAAGGGGGCGAAGGGTGAGGCGCGCAACGCCGTCGCGCTCGACTTCACCGGCGAGGGCACGACCGCCGACGCCTACGGGCACGGCTCGCACGTCGCCTCGACCGCCGCGGGAGGCGAGAAGGTACTGGGGGCCGAAGGGTTCTTCGGCGGCATCGCGCCGAACGCCACGCTCGTCAGCCTGCGCGTGCTCGACTCGCAGGGGCGCGGCCGCACCTCCTGGGTGCTCGGCGCGATCAACTGGCTGATGGCGAACGGCCAGAGGCACCACGTGCGGGTCGTCAACATGAGCCTCGGCGCCCCGGCCATCGACTCGTACAAGACCGACCCGCTCTGCCACGCCGTCCGGCGGCTGGTGGATGCCGGCTTCGTCGTCGTCGCCGCCGCCGGCAACGACGGCAAGACGACCAGCGAGAGGTACGGGCCGGAGGCGAAGACCTACGGCCTCATCCACTCGCCCGGCAACGAGCCCTCGGCCATCACGGTCGGCGCGGCCAACACCTTCGGCACCGACGACCGCCGCGACGACGGCGTCACCACCTACAGCTCGCGCGGCCCGACCCGCAGCTTCTGGACCGACGAGGCCGGCGCGCGCCACTACGACAACCTGGTCAAGCCCGACCTCGTCGCCCCCGGCAATAAGCTCGTCTACGCCGAGGCGCTGAACAACAACCTCGTCGCCGCGAACCCCTCGCTCCACTTCGAGACGGGCGACCCGAGCCCGGGCGGCGAGACGCGCCGCATGATGTACATGAGCGGCACCTCCGTGGCCGCGCCGGTCGTGGCGGGCGCGGCGGCGCTGATGCTCCAGGTGAACCCGTCGCTCACGCCGAACGTGGTGAAGATGATTCTCATGTACACGGCGCAGCCGCTCGCCGGCTTCAACACGCTGGAGCAGGGCGCGGGGCAGCTCAACGTCGAGGGCGCCGTCCGGCTCGCGCAGCGCGTCCGCACGGACCTCTCGGCGAGGACGAAGGTGGGCGACCCGCTGCTCGCGTCGGCCGCCCCCGCGCCGCAGTCCACGCTCGGCGGCTACACCTTCCCCTGGGCGCAGGGCGTCACGGTCAACCGCGGGTTCGTGACCGGCTCGGCGCTCGCCACCAGGTACCAGCTCGTCTACGCCAGGGGCCGCCTGCTCGGCGACGCCGTCTCCGAGGGCGAGGGCACGCAGGCCGTCGACACCTCGCTGATGACGAGCGGCATCCTGCTCGGCGACGGCATCCTGCTCGGCGACGCGACGCCCTGGGGCGACGAGCCCCTCTTCCTGCCCTACGGCATCCTGCTCGGCGACGGGATTCTGCTGGGCGACGGCATTTTGCTCGGCGACGGAATTCTGCTGGGCGACGGAATACTTCTGGGTGACGGCACGGTCGGTTCGCAAAGCGTCCTCGTGAGCGGTGACGCCACCTCCTGCATGCGATAGCAGGGGGCGGATAAATGACGATGAAAAAGCTAACTTTTAAAACTCCCCTCGCTTACCTGGCAACGATTGCCGCCGTCGCCGCGGCGCTGTCGTGGCCCGGGGCGAAGCCGGTCGGCGCGCAGGTACTGACCGGCCGGGATAAGGTCTCGGCCGACCTGCGGCAGAAGCTCTCACTCACGTCGAAGGTCAACGTCGTGGTCGGGTCCGCAGGGGCGTGGAACGCTACGATCGACAGCGCCATCAAGGTGCGCGGCGGCGTGGTGACCAGGGCGTACGCGAACTTCCCGCTGCGAGCCGTCACGCTTCCGGCCGCGGCCGTCGAGGCGCTCGCCGCACGCCCGGACGTGTCCCACGTCTCGCTCGACCGCGAGGTCAAGCTCCTCGGCCACGTCACGCTGACCACGGGCGCGGACGCCGCGCGCGTGATGGACAACTACTACCCGGTTTACGAAGGCGCCGGCGTCGGCATCGCCGTGCTCGACTCGGGGATGGACCCGAACCACGTCGCGTTCACGGTCGAATCGGGCAGCACCACGCGCGTCGCCTACAGCAAGGACTTCACCGGAGAGGGGCGCACGGACGACCCCTACGGGCACGGCTCGCACGTCGCCTCCATCGCGGCCGGCAACGGCCAGGTCTCGAACGGCGCCTACCGCGGCATCGCGCCCGCGGCGAAGTTCGTCAACCTGCGCGTCCTGAACTCGCAGGGCAAGGGCACGGTCTCGTCGCTCTTGGCCGCCCTCGACTGGGTCAAGACCAACCGCGCCGCCTACAACATCCGCGTCGTCAACATGAGCCTCGGCACGGCCGCCGTCGACTCCTACAAGCTCGACCCGCTGTGCCTGGCCGTCCGCGGCCTGGTGGACGCCGGCATCGTCGTCGTGGCCGCCGCCGGCAACGAGGGGCGCGACGGCTGGGGCAACAAGGTTTACGGCCAGATTCACTCGCCCGCCATCGACCCGAGCGTGATCACGGTCGGCGCCGCCAACACCTTCGGCACCGACGCGCGCAACGACGACGTGGTCACCACCTACAGCTCGCGCGGGCCGACGCGCGCCTTCTACACAGACGCGCTGGGCATCAAGCACTACGACAACCTCGTCAAGCCCGACCTGGTCGCCCCCGGCAACAAGATCATCGACGCGCAGGCGGCGGACAACCTCCTCGTCGCGCAAAACCCGTCGCTCGACGCCAACGTCTCGGGCTCGCCGGCGCGCGACCAGATGTACCTGTCGGGCACCTCGATGGGGGCCCCGGTCGTGGCGGGCGGCGCCGCGATGCTCCTGCAGGCGAACCCCGGCTTGACGCCGAACCTCGTCAAGGCGCTGCTGATGTACTCGGCGCAGCAGCTCCCGGGCTTCAACCACTTCGAGCAGGGCGCGGGGCTCGTCAACCTCGAAGGCGCGATGCGCCTGGCGCGGCTCGTCCGCACCGACCTCTCTTCGTCCACGCCGGTCGGCTCGCCGCTCCTGACGGCCGCCGCCCCCGCGCCGCAGACGACCATCGCCGGGTGGCAGTTCACCTGGGCGCAGGGCATCATCCTCGACCAGACCTACGCCACCGGCTCGAACCTCGTCAACAAGTACCAGGGGGTTTACGGGCTGGGCGTGCTCCTGGCCGACGGCTCGGTGCTGTCCGACGGCGTTCTGCTGGCCGACGGCGCGCTGATGAGCGACGGCGTCCTGATCGGCGACCACATCCTCGTCAGCAACGGCGTCCTGATCGGCGACGGCTCGCCCTTCCTGAGCTGCGGCGTGCTCATCGGCGACGGCGTGATCCTCGGCGACGGCGTGATCATCGGTGACGGGGTGATCCTCGGCGACGGGGTGCTGCTCGGCGACGGCGTGCTCCTGGCCGACGTCCACGCCCAGGCCACGCAGGCGATGATCCACGGCGACGACACCCCCGTGATGCCCAACACCGCCGAGGCGGCGCTGCCGCCCAACGCGCCCACGTCGCTGACGGCCGCCGCCGCGTCGAGGACGCAGATCATCCTGAAGTGGGCCGACGGCTCCGGCGACGAGACCGGGTTCAAGGTCGAGAGGTCTACGGACGGCATAACCTTCACGCAGCTCGCCACGCCCGCGGCCGGCTCCACCTCCTACACGAGCACCGGGCTGAGCGGCGGTAAGAAGTACTACTACCGCGTGCGCGCTTACAACGCCGAGGGCAACTCCGCCTACACGTCGGTCGTCTCCGCGACGACGCCGACCAGGTAGATAACAAACTGCCCGCGCGGCGCCGAAAGCCGGCCGCGCGGGCGAAAGGGAGGAGCTGGAAAGAGCAGAAGCGAACCCCCTCTCGAAGCCCCAACTCGGAAGACCACTCACCCGCCATCACCCCTCCGGGCGGGTGAGTGGTTTTCTGTCAGACTGACGGGCGGCCGTCAGTCTGACAGACCGCGCCGGGCGCGACCCCTTCGCGGACGCCCGAAACAGCCGCGAAACACAAGGCTTTTCGCCCCCGCCCCCTCCCTTGACACTGGAATACGCCTTGCACTTAAGGCACGCGCCCGCGCGCCCTCCCCCGTCGGCGCGCGCCGCGCTCGATAATCCAGCGGCACCGGAATGTAGACCCGAACCGATGCACGACCCCAAGACAAAACAGCGCTTCTGGCAGCCGTACCTGTGGGCGGTCATTGCCCTCGGCGTGGTCGCGGGCGCTTTCACGATGTCGCGGCTCGACACCGCTGACTTGGGCCTGCGCTTCGCGCTCATCAGCGTCGTGACGCTGGCCTTCGGCTCGCGCGTCTACGTCAAGATTCCGCGCGTGCGGGGGCAGATTTCCGTCTCCGACACCTTCATCTTCTTCGCCCTCTTCCTCTTCGGCGGCGAGGCGGCCATCCTGCTCGCCGCGGCCGACGCCTGCTGCTCGTCGCTGCGCATGACGAAGAAGAAGACGGTCATCGCCTTCAACGCGGCCGTCTACGTCTGCTCGACCTTCCTGACGGTCTGGACGCTGCGCTTCGCCTTCGGCGGCGACCTCAAGCTCCTCCCGCTCGGCGCCTCGTCGGCCTACATCTCGGCCGTCTGCGTCATGGCGCTCGTGCAGTACGCCGTCAACTCGGGTCTGGTCGCCGTCGGGGTGGCGCTGCGGTCGGGGCTGCCGCTCTGGCAGATGTGGCGGCAGAACTTCCTCTGGACTTCGATCACCTACTTCGCGGGCGCCTCGGCCGCCGGCATCATCGTCAAACTCGTCGACACCTTCGGCCTCTACGCCTTCCTCGCCGCCGCGCCCATCGTCGTCGTCGTCTACTTCACCTACTGCACCTACCTCAAGAACGTCGAGGCCTCGACCAAGCAGGCCGAGCTGGCCCGCGAGCACGCGCTCGAAGTGCAGCAGCACATGGAGGCGCTGCGCGCCAGCGAGGAGCGTTTCCGCTCGGCCTTCGACAACGCGACCATCGGGATGGCGGTCGTCTCGCTCCAGGGGCGCTGGCTCCAGGTCAACCGCTCCTTGTGCGACATCGTCGGCTACGGCGAGTCGGAACTGCTGGAGTCGGACGTGCAGCGCGTGACGCACCGCGACGACCTCGTCACGCTCGACGAGCAGATGCTGCGCTTCTCGGCCGGCGCGGTCTCCTCGCACCAGACCGAGGTGCGCTACTCCCACAAGTCGGGCAAGGAGGTCTGGGCGCACCTCGGCATGTCGCTCGTGCGCGACGGCGAGGCCCGCCCGCTCCACTTGATCTTCCAGATTCAGGACATCACCGACCGCAAGCGCGCCGAGGAGCAGCTGCTGCACGACGCCTTCCACGACGCGCTGACGGGACTCCCGAACCGCGCGCTCTTCATGGACCACGTCAAGATGGCCATCCAGCGCTCGCGCCGCTCGGGCGACCGCCTCTTCGCCGCGCTCTTCCTCGACCTCGACCGCTTCAAGATCATCAACGACAGCTTGGGGCACATGGTCGGCGACCAGCTCCTGGTCGGCATCGCGCACCGCCTGGAGGCGTGCCTCCGCCCCGGCGACACGGTCGCGCGCCTCGGCGGCGACGAGTTCACCATCCTGCTCGAAGACCTCTCGACGACCGACGACGCGCTCGACGTCGCGCGCCGCGTGCAGGAGGCGGTCACGCAGCCCTTCAACATCGGCGGGCACGAGGTCTTCACCACCGCCTCCATCGGCATCGCGCTCTCGAACACCGGCTACGAGCGCGCCGAGGACCTCCTGCGCGACGCCGACACCGCGATGTACCGCGCGAAGCTGGAGGGGAAGAAGCGCCACGTCGTCTTCGACAAGGCGATGCACGACCGCGCGATGGAGCTGCTGCAGATCGAGACCGACCTGCGCCGCGCCATCACGCGCAAGGAGTTCTTCCTCAACTACCAGCCCATCGTCAGCCTGGCGACGGGCAAGGTCGCGAGCTTCGAGGCGCTGGTGCGCTGGCGCCACCCCGAGCGCGGGCTCGTCATGCCGGGCGAGTTCGTCCCCGTCGCCGAGGAGACCGGCCTCATCGTCCCGCTCGGGCTGTGGGTCCTCAACGAGGCGTGCCGGCAGATGCGCTCCTGGCAGAAGCTGGGGCTCGCCGACGAGGGCGTGACGATGAGCGTCAACCTCTCCTCGCGCCAGTTCTCGCAGGCCGACCTCATCGAGCAGGTCTCGTCGGCGCTGCGCGACGCGGGGCTCAAGGCCGCCAACCTGAAGCTCGAGATCACCGAGAGCATGGTCATGGAGAACGTGGACACGGCCATCGGCATGTTGACGCAGCTGCGGAACCTGGGCGTCGGGCTCTCCATCGACGACTTCGGCACCGGCTACTCCAGCCTCTCGTACCTGCACCGCTTCCCCATCGACACGCTCAAGATCGACCGCTCGTTCGTCGCGGAGATGACCGACAACGCGGAGAACGCGGAGATCGTCCGCACCATCGTCACGCTCGCGCGCAGCCTCGACATGGACGTCGTCGCCGAGGGCGTCGAGACCGTCGAGCAGCTCCGCCACCTCGGCGCGCTCAGCTGCGACTACGGCCAGGGCTACCTCTTCTCGCGCCCCGTCGGGGCCGGGCAGGCGGTCGAGCTTCTGGCGGGCGACGAATTCACACCCCTCACGTCCGTCCGCGAGGTGGCCGCGAGCGTGCTGGCGGCCTGAAGGGATTAAAGCAGTGGTGTCAGCAACACTTCACACGGACGCCCTCACCCCGTCGGACCTCTTCCGGGCCGACGAGGTCGAGACCTCCCGCCTGTGTCTACGCATGTTCCGGCCCGAGGACCTCGACGCGATGTGCGAGATCACGCGCGACCCCGAGGTCATGCGCTACATCGGTCACGGCCACCCGCTCAAGCGCGAGGAGACGCGCCAGAACCTCGCGCGCATCGTCGCGGCCTTCGGCCGCCGTGGCTTCGGCCGCTGGGCGTTGGAGCTGAAGGAGACGGGCGAGCTGGCGGGCTACTGCGGGCTCTCCCTGGGTAACGAGGAGGTCGGCGTCGAGCTGGCCTACATGCTGGCGCGCGGCGCGTGGGGGCGCGGGCTGGCGCTCGAAGCCGGCCGCGCGAGCCTGCGCTACGGCTTCGAGAGGCTCGACCTCAGTTCCATCGCCGGGCTCACGTTCCAGGACAACCGCCGCTCGCGCCGCGTCCTCGAAAGGCTCGGGATGAGCTTCGTCCGCGCAGCACACTTTTACGGCTTCGACTGCGTCCACTACGCCGTCGCGCGCGCCGACTGGCGCGACGACGGCTCCCTCTACCGCGTCAAAAGCGAAAGATAATAGGTCGCGGCTCGCCCGGAGCGCGCGCCCGTTTCTCCTTACTTCCCCCCTGCCGACGAGCCGCGCCTCGCCGCGCGCGGGCGTGAAGGAGGGCGGGGGCGGTCAAGTTTTCCCTTGCAAGTGGGCCGGCGGGTGGGGCATCATTGGCGGCGTTACTCCTTCTCTCGCGCATCAACGGTGATGCGCCCCGCGCCTCGATTCTGGCGGCGGCGTTCTGGATGGTTCGAGAGTGGGCTGATATTCAACAAGTAGGAGCCGCTCTTCGAGAGCATCCGGACGCGAAACCTTCGCCGCGACCGTTACGACGGAGCCAACTTCACGTTTCCAGGCTTCTAGTGAGACGCGCCCGCACGGGCGCCAGAGGAACACACGCACATGTCTATTAAACTTTACGTCGGCAACCTCTCGTTCAACACCTCCAGCGAAGACCTGCGCGAGCTGTTCTCGCAGGCTGGCACGGTCGAGTCGGCGTCGGTGGTCGAGGACCGCGACACGGGCCGGTCGCGCGGCTTCGGCTTCGTCGAGATGGCGACGCGCGAGGAGGGCGAGGCCGCCATCCAGCAGTTCAACGGCAAGGAAGTCGGCGGGCGCGCGCTCAACGTCAACGAGGCGCGGCCCCGCGAGGATAGGGGCGGCGGCGGCGGCGGGCGCGGCGGCTTCGGCGGCGGCGGCGGCGGGCGTGGCGGCTACGGCGGTGGCGGCGGCGGTCGTGGCGGCGGCGGCGGCTTCGGCGGCGGCGGCGGCCGTGGCGGTGGTGGCGGCGGCGGCAACCGCGAGCCGCGCTGGTAATCGCACCCTAAGCACTCCGAGTTCGGGTCAGAAAAGGGCCCCGGCGGAAAACCTTCCGCCGGGGCCCTTCATATCTGAGTCCGTCATTCCGGGAATTGTCAACAACCCCGGGAACTCGGGCATCTCGGCCCCCAGAGCCTGCGAGCGGCACGCTTCCAACCTGACATTTCCTTTCAACCTTGAGGCATAAAGTATGTCGTCTTCGCGCTTACGGCGCTCAAGGCGAGCAGGATGCCCGCGCTCCCGGCGTCTCTTCGCGGAGGAGTGGGGTGCTTGCGAGGTCGGGATGTCTGGCGCGGACGTTTCGGTAGAAGGCGCGTATCCGGTCCATGTCCGCGCGGACGTTCCCGGTCAGCTCGACGTAGGGGCCGAGGCCGCAGAGCTTCCGCTCGTAGTCGAGGAAGCCGAGGGCGACGGGGACGCCGCTCTCTTTGGCGATGTGGTAGAAGCCCGAACGCCAGAAGGGGACTCGGCCCCGCGTCCCCTCGGGCGCGAGGGCGAGCACCAGCTCTTCGTCGGACTTAAACCTTTCGGCCATCTGCGCGACCAGCGTCTGCGGCGCGCGCCTGTCCACGGGAATCCCCCCGAGCCGGCGGAAGAACCAGCCCCACGGCGCGCCGAAGAGCGTGTGCTTGCCGAGCCACGAGGCGCGCACGCCCAGGACGTGCGCGGCGGCCAGCATGAAGGGGAAGTCCCAGTTCGACGTGTGCGGCGCGGCGACGACGACGTACTTCCTGAAGGCCGCAACGTCCCCCTCCGCCCTCCACCCGAACAGCCGGAGCCAGAGCCTGCCCGCCCAGTGGAGCGGCGACCGCCACAGACCCTCTCTGCGCCCCGAGCCCATAAGGATTCCGCCCCGGTGAACTCACCTGGCGAGCGCGACGCGGAAGGGGAAGAGGCGCGCGGTCATGATCTTCTCTTTGACCGCGTCGTCGGCCTCCATCACGCCGCGCGCCTCTTCCTCCGTCTCCGCCTCGAAGACGACCACGCCGAACTGGCTCGGGTCCGCGTCGTCGAGCGTCTTGCCGGCGAGTATCAGCCGCCCGTCCTTTTGCATCTGTTGCAGCCGGCGGAAGTGCCGCCCGACGATCTGTTTGTCCCGCTCCGTCCAGTTCTTCTCGTCGAGCAGCCTCGGCGACAGCTTCAGCACGTAGACGAACTGCTTTTTCGAGTCCTTCTTCCCGGCCTCCTGCGCGAAGGCCGGGCCGCAGAGCGCAAGCGAAACGAGCAGAATCGCAAGAAGCTTTTTCACGTTCTTCTCCAAAGGTTCTGTTTTCGAGCCGACGACGACCGCGAAGCTCGGAAGCGTGGGCCGCGGCCGGAGCCGCGCGCCCGTCAAAGGAGTCGGCGACCGTCCACCTCCAGCGCGTTCTCGCGGTAGAAGACGTTGGGCCACTTTCCGCCCCGCCGCGCCGGGCGACGTTGACGACAAAACCAGAATCGCCGCGACGAACAGTCTCACCAGCGCTGACCTTTCGAGGGGCTTCCCGATACGGCGGAGCGCCGGGCAAGCGCAGGCGAGGGCCGCGGCGCCTACTTGAGCACGATGTCGCCGATCTGTTGGGAGAGGTCGCCGAGGCGCGCGCCTTCGAGGTTGGACATGAGGACGACGGCGAGCCCCTGCTCGGGCTGCATGTGGAGGAAGGTGCTGACGCGCTGCTGCCCGCCCGAGTGGCCGACGGCGCGCTGCCCATTGGGGCGCACGCCGACGCCCCAGCCGAGGCCGTAGCTGGTCTCCTTGCCGTCGTTCGTCTTCTGCCGCGCGTACATCAGCTCCGAGGTCTCGCGCTTGAGGAGCCTGCCCGCCTGGAGAGCGGCGGCGAACTTCGCGAGGTCTTCGGCGGTCGAGACGAAGCCGCCCCCCGGCACCTTGTAGCTGTTGTCGGCCAGCGGCGAGTTCGTCAGCCCGCCCTTGTCCGTGATGCGGTACCCTTGGGCGCGCCCCTTGATGATGTCGGCGACGCTGTCCACGCGTATGCGCTCCATCCCCGCCGGCGCGAAGACGTTCTCGCGGACGAAGTCTGCGAACCGCTGGCCCGACGCGCCCTCGACGACGCAGCCGAGTACGGAGTAGCCGTGGGTCGTGTAGGTGTACCTGGCGCCCGGCTCGTGCAGCAGCGGGTCGTCCTTGAACATCGCGAGGCCGTCCGTGACGGTCGCGTAGAAGCGCGCGCTGTTGAACTCCTCGTCCGATTTGTAGTGGCGTATGCCGGAGAGGTGTCCGAGCACCTGGCGGGTCGTCACCGGCCACTGCTTCTCGGGGAAGGCGGGGCAGTACTTCCGCACGGGCGCGTCGAGGTCGAGGCGGCCGCGCTCGAAGAGCTGCATGACGGCGACGGCCGTGATGGGCTTCGAGATGGAGCCGAGCCGGTAGACGCCTCGATCTGCCTGACCTTCTCGGCCGGGAGCGGCGCGGGCTGCTGCGCGGGCGCCGCCGCCTGCCGCGCCACGGCCGCAGCGGCTGAGAAGAGAATCAGGAGGCACAGCGACAGGGCCCCGCGCGCGCGCGAAGTGTTGGAAGGGCTCACGGTGTCTCGGCTCCTTGCGTGGAGGGTTCTACGGCGGTGTGCGCCGCGTTACTGCTCGCAGAAGTTTCTGTGGCAGATGACGACGCCCTCGTTGTACTTGTCGTAGCAGGGTATGTGGTCTTGGCCGTGGACTGCGAGGCACTGCTCGAAGCGCTCGTTGTTTCTGATCGTGCAGTCCTCGCACCTCTCGTGGATGTCGGAGGCCCTCACCGTGCGAGTGGCCTGGGGCTGAAACAGTACGAGCGCCAGCGCCACGAAGAGCAGCGCGGCCGACAGGGATGACAAGACTCTTCTCATTTTCAATCTCCTTCGGGTCAGGTTAGGGCGAGGCGAAAGTTCCGGCAGGTGCCTTACTACAATACCGGCCGGATCGAAGTCAACGACTTGCCGCCGGGCCGGGGAAAGAAAGAGCGGGTGCGCCCGCCGCATGAACTCGCGGGCGCACCCGCTCCCGCTGACCAAAGCGGGGCGTTACGCCGCCTACTCTTCCTCTTCGGCCCTGATGCGGCCCTCGGCGCGGGCCTGCTCGACGATCTTGTGGGCGATCTGGTTGGGGACGGGGTCGTAGTGCGAGAACTCCATGTGGAAGGAGCCGCGCGCGGCCGTGATCGAGTTGAGCTTCGACTGGTAGTCGAGCATCTCACTCATCGGCGCCTGCGCCTTGACGACCTGGTTCTTGCCGCGCATCTCCATGCCCTGCACGCGGCCGCGCCGCGAGTTCAGGTCGCCCATGATGTCGCCCGAGCACTCGGCCGGCGCGACCACCTCGACGTGCATGATGGGCTCCAGGATGGTCGGCTTGACCTTCTCGACCGCGTTGCGGAAAGCCTTGCGGCCGGCCGCGCGGAAGCTATGCTCGTCGGAGTCCACCGTGTGGTACGAGCCGTCGATGAGCGTGACCTTGAAGTCCACGAGCGGGTAGCCGGCAAGCGCGCCGGACGAGGCGGCCTCGACGATGCCTTTCTCGATGGCGGGGCGGAACTGCTGCGGGACCGAGCCGCCGAAAATCTTGTCCTCGAAGACGAACCCGCCGCCGCGCGGCAGCGGCTCGAAGACGACCTTGCAGTCGCCGAACTGCCCGCGCCCGCCGGTCTGCTTCTTGTGCCGCCCCTGCACCTCGGCGCGCGCCGTGATGGTCTCCTTGTAGGGCACCTTCGGCGGGTGGAGCGCCACCTCGACGTGGTAGCGGTTCCTGAGCTTCTCGACGACCGTCTCGATGTGGAGCTGCCCCGACCCGGAGAGGATGAACTCCTTCGTCTGCGCGTCGCGCGTGAAGTGGAGCGAGGGGTCCTCTTCGAGAATCTTGTGGAGCGCGACCGAAATCTTCTCCTCGTCCTGGCGCGACTTCGGCTCGATGGCGAAGGAGATGGCGGCCTCCGGGTACTCGATGGGGTCGTAGACGACGGGGTCGCCCTTGTCGGCCAGGGTGTCGCCGGTCTGCGTCTCCTTGAGCTTGACGCAGGCGATGATGTCGCCCGCCGACGCCTCGTCCACCTTGTCGAGCTGCTTGCCCTGCATCGAGTGGAGCGCGCCGAGCCGCTCCGACGCCCCGCGCGTCGTGTTCTGGGCGGTGGCGTCCGACTTGACCCTGCCCGAGATGATCTTCATCACGTTGATGCGGCCGGCGAAGGGGTCGGCGATGGTGCGGAAGACGTAGGCCGAGAAGGGCTCCTCGGGGTGGTAGCCGCGCGTGACCTCGGCCGCGCCCTCGTCGAGGCTCGCCTTGCCGCGCTCGTTCTCGTGCGTGTCGGGGGCGGGCGCGTAGTCGAGCACGCCGTCGAGGAGCGGCTGCAGGCCGACGAGCGTCAAGCTGGAGACGGCGAAGACCGGGCAGAGGCGCGAGCCGGCGATGGCCTTGCTGATGTTCGGGATGATGTCCGCCTCTTCGAGCGTCCCCGTCTCCATCCACTTCTCCATCAGCGAGTCGTCCGACTCGGCGATGACCTCGACCAGCCGCTCGCGCTCGCGCTCGTACACGTCGCGCCCCGTCTCGGGGATGGGAACCTCTTTGGCCTTGCCGGAGGCGTCGAACTCGTAGGCCTTCATGTGGACGACGTCGACGACCCCGCGGAAGTTCGCCTCCTGCCCGATGGGGAGCGTGAAGGGGACGATGGCGCGGCTGAAGGTCTGGCGCGCGGTGTCGAGCGCGTGGCCGAAGTCGGCCCGCTCCTTGTCGAGCTTGGTGATGACCATCATGCGCGGCGTGATGAACTCGTTGGCGTAGCCCCAGGTCTTCTCGGTGCCGACCTCGACGCCCGAGACGGCGTCGACGACGACGAGCGCGCAGTCGGCGACGCGCAGCGCGGGCCGCGCGTGCGGGACGAAGGCCGAGAAGCCGGGCGTGTCGATGAGGTTGACCTTGTGCTCGCGCCACTCGCAGTGCGCGAGCTGGTTGTTGAGCGTGATCTTGCGCGCGATGGCGTCCTCGTCGTGGTCGGTGACGGTGGTGCCCTCGTCCACCTTGCCCCACCGCGGGGTGGCGCCCGCCAGGTGGAGGAGCGAGCTGACGAGCTGCGTCTTGCCGGCGTGGCCGTGGCCGATACAGGCGAGGTTGCGAATCTGGTTGGTTGGGTAAGCTTTCATGGCAACGGGTCGGACATCCTTTCGACGGGTCGGCGCGCGGGGTCTTTACGGCGGAGACGGGGCCCCGCGGCGCCTCGGGATAGACGATTGCTGTGCGGGATAAAACTGCAAAGGTCGAGTCGTTAATTTAAGCGACCGGGAGGCCGGATGGCAAGCGGGGCGGGAGTGGCGCGCGGAGGGTTCGAGCGCACGCCAAAGGCGCACGTTCGGCCGCGCCATTGACGAAAATAACGTGTGGGTTAAAAATGAAGACGGCGAACCGTCGAAACTCTCCTCTTTCTTTTACCCTTTGCCTTTTGCCTTCCCGCAGTGCGGCCGGCACCGGGTTTGTCAACGGGCGGGGCGGGGGCGTGAAAGCCCCGTTCAGCGTTCGTCAAAGCTCTCCCGCGAGAATAAGTTAAGTCTGGAGGAAAGAAGGGATGAGATTTGAAATCCGTTCACTGTCGAGGGCTATAAGTACGCTGGCCGTCCTCTGCGTGTTCGTCTTCGGCGCGAGTCCGGATGTGTCGGCACACCAGAGGAGGGGTCGCGACTGGGGGCGCGGCCACAACCGGGGCCGGCACCTCGGCTGGGAGCGCGGCCGACGCGTCGGGCA
>JAIVJI010000090.1 GCA_020200135.1 Acidobacteriota bacterium
CAGTACCTCTCGAACAACCAGGCCGCGGCCGGCAAGTTCCTCCGCATCAAGGTCACCACGCCCGCACGCCCCGGCGCGCGCATCCGCGCACGTCAGGGCTATTTTAAGAAGGGGTAGGGAAGGCAGGTAGAGGTAGACAGTAGACAGTAGTCAGTAGACAGTAGAAAAACAGAGGCGGCGCGTCTCAGCCATCGGGCCGAGCGCGCCGCTTCTTCTTCCTACTGACTACTGACACTGACTACTGTCTACTGACTACTGTCTATTGCATCTCCAGCAGCACGTCGGTCAGCTTCTCCGAGACGGCGAGGAGTGTGCGTCCGGCCTGGTCGAAGCGGTTGGCGGCGGCCTGCTGCGCGGCCTCGTCGGCCCGGGCCGAGACGCCGCGCAGCGTCTGGTACTGCGTGGCCAGCCCCGCCTCGAAGCGGAAGCGGCCCTCCAACTGGTCGAGCCGGTCGCGCATGACGCCGATGTTCCTGATGACGCCCGCCTTCGCCTGCGCCGTCGCGTCGGCCGAGCCCGTCTGCGCGCCCGTCAACTCTAAATCCTTCGAGAGCCGGCCGTAGACGTAGAGGAAGCGCGTCAGGTCTTTCGACAGTCCCGCGAGTTCGAGCCGCTGCGCGTTGAAGCGCGTCTGGTCGAGCCGCGACGAGGCGGCGGGCGCGGGCGCCCGCCGCCTCTGCGGGGTGGAGCGGCGCGTGCGCGTCTGCGCGGAGGCGGGCGTCGCCGGGGCGGTCGAGAAGGTCAGGAGCAGGCACGCGGCCGCGGTGGCGATGAGCGGTTTCACGTCGGCAGTCCTCCGGTGTCAGGGATTGAAGTTCGGGCCGTCTGCTACAATGTGGCCGAAGGGGAAGAGTAACAGTACGCAGACTGCGATGCACGCGAGACGATTGAGGGTTCGCCGTTTGGGTCGGCTGGAGTACGGCGAGGCGTACCGCGTCCAGAAGGAGACCGAGGCGGCCGTGCGCGAGCGGCGCGAGCCCGACACGCTCCTCCTCGTCGAGCACCCGCACGTCCTCACCGTCGGCCGCCGCGCCACGCGCGAGCTGATCCTGGCCGGCCCCGAGGCGCTCGCCGCGCGCGGCGTCTCGGTCTACGAGTCCAACCGCGGCGGCAAGATGACCTACCACGGGCTGGGCCAGGTCGTCGGCTACCCCGTCGTCAACCTGAGCCCCGACCGTGAGGACGTGCACCGCTACGTCCGCGACCTTGAGGACGTATTGATCCGCGCGATGCTCGATTTTCGTATCGAGGCTTTCCGCGTCGAGGGGCTGACCGGCGTCCACACCGAGCGCGGCAAGGTCGCCGCCATCGGCGTCCACATCGCGCGCTGGGTCACGACGCACGGCTTCGCCTTAAACGTTAACACCGACCTCGACTACTTCAAGCTCATCGTCGCCTGCGAGGGCGAGCCCGTCACCTCGATGAAAGAACTCACGGGGCGCGAGCTTCCGCTCCGCGAGGTCGAAGACCGCCTCGTCGCGCGCTTCTGCGAAGTGTTCGAGATTGAAAGTCTGGAGTCTGGAGTCTGAAGTCTGGAGTCAAGACGGCGCGGTTTTCATGCTGCTTTTGACTTCGGCCCCAGACTCCAGACTCTAGACTCCAGACTTTATGCTGAACTTAGAATTCATACGCGAGGCCGGGGAGCGCATCCGGCCGTTCGTCCACCGCACGCCGGTCGTTACGTCGCGCACGTTCGACGAGGCCGCCGGCCGCCGCGTCTTCTTCAAGTGCGAGAACCTCCAGCGCGCGGGCGCCTTCAAGATGCGCGGCGCGACCAACAAGATTCGCGCGCTCTCGCCCGAGGAGCGTGCGCGCGGCGTCGTCGCCTTCTCCTCGGGGAACCACGCGCAGGCCGTGGCGCTCGCCTCGCGCGACGCCGGGGTGCGCGCCGTCATCGTGATGCCCTCGGACGCGCCGCGCACCAAGCTCGCGGCCACGCGCGGCTACGGCGCGGAGGTCGTCACCTACGACCGCCAGCTCGAAGACCGCGAGGAGGTCGCCCGCCGCGTCTCCGAGCGCGAGGGGCTGTCGGTCGTACCGCCCTACGATGACTACCACGTCGCGGCGGGGCAGGGCACCTGCGCCTTAGAGCTGTTCGAGGAGGTGCCCGACCTGGACGCGCTCTTGACGCCCTGCGGCGGCGGCGGCCTCTTCGCCGGCGCGTCCGTCGCCGCGAAGGCTTTGCGGCCGGGCGTGCGCTGCTTCCCCGTCGAGTCCGAGCTGTCTGACGACACGCGCCAGTCGTTCATCAAGGGCGAGCGCGTGACCATCCCGCCGCCGGCCACGGTCGCCGACGGCATGAGGACGCAGACGCCCGGCGCGCTCACCTTCCCCGTGCTGCGTGCGAACGCCGAGGACGTGCTCACCGTCTCGGAGGACGAGATAGTCGAGACGCTGCGCTTCCTGCTCTTCCGCCTGAAGATTCTGGTCGAGCCGACGGGCGCGGTCGCCGCCGCCGCCGCGCTCTTCGGTAAGCTCCCGCCGGACGTCGGGCGCGTCGGCGTCGTCCTCTCCGGCGGGAACGTTGACCCCGAGGCGCTCGCGCGTTTCGTCGCGCCGACGATGGCCTGAAGAAGGTCGAGGGTGCGGCGCGCCCGGCGCGCGCGGTAGGAGCGGGGCGGCGCGGGTGCTAAAATCCGTTCATACCCTGAAGTGGAGAAGGAGCGCGCCCGTATTGAGCCGCGAACTGAGAGTCCTGAACAACCCGCCGACGACGAGGCCGCCGCGCGGCCCGAAACCCGAGTGGCTGAAGGTACGCCTCGGCGACCCGTCGAACCAGAACTACGTCCTGAAGCTGATAGAGAACCTGAACCTGCACACGGTCTGCCAGGAGGCGCGCTGCCCCAACATCTTCGAGTGCTGGACTGACCGCACGGCGACGTTCATGATCGGCGGCGACATCTGCACGCGCCACTGCGGCTTCTGCGCCGTCTCGAAGGGCGCGGCGACACCGCTCGACCCCGAGGAGCCGTGCCACGTTGCCGAGGCGGTGAAGACGCTCGACCTCGCGCACGCCGTCATCACCTCGGTCAACCGCGACGACCTCGCGGACGGCGGCGCCGCACACTGGGCCGAGACCATCCGGCAGGTGCGCGCGCTCAACCCCGGCTGCCGCGTCGAAGTCCTCATCCCCGACTTCAACGGCGACGGGGCCGCGCTCGACGCCGTGCTCGACGCCGAGCCCGACGTGCTCAACCACAACACCGAGACCATCGCGCGGCTCTACAGGCGCGTGCGCCCCGACGCCAACTACCGGCAGACCCTGACGCTCCTCGGTCGCGCCGCCGCGCGCCGCGACCGCGAGCGGCGCGGGATGCTGACCAAGAGCGGCATCATGGTGGGCCTCGGCGAGACGTTCGACGAGGTGGTCGAGCTGATGCGCGACCTGCGCTCGGTCTCGTGCGACATCATGACCATCGGGCAGTACCTCCAGCCGCACGCGCGCCGGCTCCCGGTCGAGCGCTACGTCACGCCCGACGAGTTCGCGCGCTGGCGCGAGGTCGGACTCGAACTCGGCTTCAAGCACGTCGAGTCGAGCCCGCTGACGCGCTCCTCCTACCACGCGCGCCAGCAGACCGACGGCGCCGGCCCCGAAGACGCCGGGACATCCCGCGCGCACGAACCCGCATCCGACACGGTAAACGCCTGAAGCGACGCCGCGCCTGCCGGGTCGCCGCCGGGGAGTGGAGGGACGAGCGATGAGATCGTGGCCCCTGAAAACCTTCGCCGCCGCTACCGTCGGAGTCGTGCTGTCCGCCGGGGTCGTGTCGGTCTCGCGCGCGGGCGGCGACACCACCCTTCAGGACATCTCGCGCTACCGCGAGTGGGCGCGCATGAGCGACGCGCCCGTGACCGTCCCCACCGACGCCGCGGCGGCCGGCGGTTGATTCTTCATCATTGAGAGCGCCGTGAGCGCTCCGCCCAAAGACAACTCGGAGGGACACACGTACGGCGTCGTCTACGCCAACGACTCGGCGCGCGCGGCGCTCGCCGGCCGCACGACGTTTCCCGCCGGCTCCGTCATCGTCCGCGAGAAGCTCTCGGCGCCGGACGCCGCGACGCCGCAACTCCTCGCCGTCATGTTCAAGCGCGCGCCGGGCTTCAACCCGAAGGGCGGCGACTGGGAGTTCCTGACCGTGGACGGCTCGCTCAAGAAGATCACCGCGCGGCAGAAGAAGGGGAGCTGCCTCGGCTGCCATTCGCGGCAAAGCGAGCGCGACTTCGTCTTCACGCTGCCGCCGGTGTCGCCCGCGCCCGGCGGGCTCCGCATCGCGCCCGCGAAAGTTCGCCTGTAAAGCCCCGCGCTTGCATTGGCGAATCAAAGACCTACAATCGAAGACATGAAAGCAATCGTCTTCCACGAGCACGGGGGGCCGGAAGTCCTCCGCTTTGAGGAGCGCCCCGAGCCTCTGATTCGCGCCGACGAGGTGTTGGTCGAGGTGCGCGCCTGCGCCCTGAACCACCTGGACGTGTGGGCGCGTGGCGGCCTGCCGGGGATAGAGATTCCCCTGCCGCACATCCTCGGCAACGACGTGGCGGGCGTCGTGCGCGAGGCGGGCGGGCTGGTCGATTGGGCGAAGCCGGGCGACGAGGTTCTGCTCCAGCCCGGCGTCAGCTGCGGCCACTGCCGCGACTGCCTGGGCGGCGCGGACAACATGTGCGCGCGCTACGACATCATCGGCTACCGCCGCGACGGGGGCTACGCCGAGCTGGTCGCCGCGCCCGGCGCCAACGTCATCCCCAAGCCGGAGAGTTTAAGCTGGGCGGAGGCGGCCGCGCTCCCGCTCGTGCTGGTGACGGCGTGGCACATGCTCGTCACGCGCGCGCGCGTCGAGCCGGGCGAGGACGTTCTGATTCACGCCGCCGGGAGCGGCGTCGGCTCGGTCGGCATCCAGATAGCGAAGCTGAGGGGCGCGCGCGTCATCGCCACCGCCGGGTCGGAAGAGAAGCGCGAGCGCGCGCGCTCGCTCGGCGCCGACGAGGTGGTGGACTACACGCGCGAGGACTGGCCGAAGGAGGTCAGGCGTCTGACCGGCAGACAGGGCGTGGACGTGGTCTTCGAGCACACGGGCGCGGAGACGTGGCCGGGGTCGGTGTCGTCTCTGAAGAGGGACGGGCGGCTGGTGACGTGCGGCGCGACGAGCGGGTTCGACGCGCGGACGGACCTCAGGCAGGTCTTCTACCGCCACCTCAACCTGCTCGGCTCGTTCATGGGCTCGAAGGCCGAGCTGCTCGACGCGTTGAAGTTCGTCGAGCGCGGACAGATTCGCGCGGTCATCGACCGCACGCTCCCGCTCGCCGACGCGCGCCGCGCGCACGAGCTGATGCAAGACCGCGCGCAGTTCGGCAAGCTCGTCCTCGAAGTCTGAAGAGCCGTAAACCGTAAACCGTGAACCGTGACAAGAAGGCAACTCCTTCTTGTCACGGTTCACGGTTTACGGTTTACGGTCTTTTACTGCCGGCCGTCGCGCATCTGTTGGCGCTGCTGGCGCAGCGCCTGTCGGCGCTGGCGGAATTGTTCGCGGCGCGCCTCGCGCTCGGCCTTGAGCTGTTCGAGGCGTGTGCGCTGCTCGGCGGTGAGCGCGGCGAGCGCCTGGTCGCGCGTGCGCAGGCGGGCCGAGCGCAGCTCCTCGCGGAGCTGTCTGGCGCGCGCCTGCTGCGCCTCACCCAACTGGCCGCCGGCCTGGCGGCGCGCGACGAGCAACTGCCGCAGCTCACTGCGCTGCGCCTCGGTGGACTGGAACGCGGCGCGTCGGAGCGTGCGAAGCTTTTCGACCTGCTCCGCGCTCAGGTCGAGCTGGCGCAGAGCGCGCGCCATGTGGTGGCGGCGCGCGCGCATGAGCCGCCGCGCCCCGCGCATGCGACGCATCTCGCGGCGCGCGCCTCTCTGCTGCTCGTGCGCCGCGCCCTGCTGCTGCTGCGGCTGCTGGCCGGGCGCGGTCTGCTGCGCGGCGGCGGTGAACGAGGCCGCGAGCGTCAGCAGCGCGGCGGTGAATGCTCTCTTCATCTTTTGAAAACTCCTTGCCGAATATTTATGCCGTATCTGGCGCGGCGTCTTTCGCGCCGCCGGAGTTTAAGACGCGCGCCCACGCGCCCCGGCCGAAAAAAGTCTGGAGTCTGAAGTAGGAAATAAAACCGCGCCTGAGAGTCGCGCCGTCCTGGCTCCGGACTCCGGACTCCAGACTTCAGACTCCAGACTTTTTAAAGTAGAATTACGCCCGATGAAACTCCTACAGCACATCGACTCGCCAGCGGACCTGCGCCGCCTGCGACCCGAGCAGTTGCAGACGGCCGCCGACGAGATACGCCAGTACATCCTTGAGACGATGTCGCGCGTGGGCGGCCACACGGGCGCCTCGCTTGGCGCGGTCGAGCTGGCCGTCGCGCTGCACTACGCCTTCGACACGCCGCGCGACCGGCTGGTCTGGGACGTGGGGCACCAGGCTTACGCGCACAAGATTCTGACCGGGCGCCGCGAGCTGCTGCCGACGGTCAAGCAGTACGGCGGCATCTCGGGCTTCCTCCGCCGCGACGAGTCGGAGTACGACACCTTCGGCGCGGGTCACGCCTCGACCTCTCTGTCGGCCGCGCTCGGGATGGCCGTCGCGCGCGACCAGCGCGGCGAAGACCACCACGTCGTCGCCGTCATCGGCGACTCTTCCTTAGCGGGCGGGATGGCGATGGAGGCGGTCAACCAGTCGGGCCACCTCAGGACGCGCCTCATCGTCCTGCTCAACGACAACGAGATGTCCATCGCGCCGGCGGTCGGCGCCCTGACCGGCTACCTCAACCGCATACGCGAGGCGCAAGGCTACCACCGCTTCAAGGACGAGGTGGGCGACCTCCTCCACGACATCCCCTCGTTCGGCGAGCGGCTCTACAACGCGGCGAAGACCGTCAAGGACGCCATCGCGGCGGCGGTGCTGCCGGGCGCGCTCGTCAACGAGCTGGGCTTCAAGTACATCGGCTACGTGGACGGCCACAACCCGCGCGCGCTCGTCCACGCGCTCGAAGAGGCGAAGCAGGTCAAGGACTCGCCCGTCATCGTCCACGCGCTCACGCAGAAGGGGAAGGGCTACCCGGCGCGCGAGAAGAACTACTACGCCTGGCACGCCACCGGCCCGTTCGACTTGAAGACCGGCACGGCCGTCAAGTCGGCTTCGCCCGCGGCGCCGGCCTACACGGCCGTCTTCGGGCAGGCGATGTGCGAGCTGATGGGGCGCGACCCGAAGGTCATCGCGCTCACCGCCGCGATGCCCGACGGCACCGGCATCGACAAGGTGCTGGAGAAGTTCCCCGAGCGCGCCTACGACGTAGGGATAGCCGAGCAGCACTGCGTCACCTTCTCGGCCGGGATGTCCACCGAGGGGCTGAAGCCGTTCTGCGCCATCTACTCGACCTTCCTCCAGCGCGCCTTCGACCAGATCGTCCACGACGTCTGTCTGCAGAACCTCAACGTCAAGTTCTGCATGGACCGCGCCGGGATAGTCGGCGGCGACGGGCCGACGCACCACGGGCTGCTCGACATCGCGTACCTGCGCCCCGTCCCGAACATGGTCGTGATGGCGCCCAGCGACGAGGGCGAGATGCGCGACATGCTCCACACGATGGCGGCGCACGAGGGCCCGGCCGCGATGCGCTACCCGCGCGGCAACGGCGTCGGCGCCGACCTCAAGCGCGAGCCGCGCCTGCTCGAAATCGGTAAGGCCGAGATACTGCGCGACGGCGGCGAGGTGGCCGTCGTCGCCTACGGCTCGATGGTGCACCCGGCCGTCCGTGCGGCCGAGCAGTTGGCGAAGGACGGCGTCGAGGCGACGGTCGTCAACGCGCGCTTCGTCAAGCCGCTCGACGCGGGGCTGCTGCTGGCGTTGGCGCGCACCCGTAGGCTCATCGTCACCGTCGAGGAGGCGTACCTGGCGGGCGGCTTCGGCTCGGCCGTCACCGAGCTGCTGGAAGAGAACGGGCTGCTCGACTCTGTGCGCGTCGTGCGCATGGGCGTCCCCGACCGCATCATCACCCACGGCGACCCCAAGCTGCTCCTCGCCAAGTACGGCCTCGACGCCGACGGCATCTACACGCGCGTCAAGGAAGCCTGGGAAGTCCTCGAAGAGCGCCGCGCCGGCGCGCGGAGTAAGGCGGTAGACAGTAGACAGTAGACAGTAGGGAAAACGAAGGCGGCGCGTCCCGGTCATCAACCGAGCGCGCCGCCTGTCTTTTCTACTGACTACTGACTACTGGCTACTGTCTACTTTCATGGTCTGTCCTTCCGCGTCGCCTCCTGACTGTACTTCCTCAGAGACTCCTGGTATTTCTGCGCGATGCGGAGGGTGCGCGTGATGTCTTCGTCCTCGAGGTGCGGGTAGCGCCGGTTGGTCGTGGCGACGGCCGTGTCGAGGAGCCGCTCGGCCTCGCGGTAGCGTTGGGCCTCGACCTCGGCGGCCATGTCGCGGATGGCCTGCGCGAGCAGCGCGATGGTGAAGTATCGTCCGGGGAGACAGAGTCTGACGGCGAAGTCACCTGCGAGGGAAGTTCTTTTTTCGCGCCGCTGGGCTGACAGATGTCAGCCGCGCGCGCCGGGATGCCCGTAAAATTTCAGGCGCCCGGCCGCCGGCGCGGGAGCCCTTCGACGAGGTGGTCGCCGGCGAGCCAGAGGCTCCAGGCGTGGTGGTAGAAGGCGACGGGGAAGAGCAGCGCGACCGCGAAGAGGATGGGGAGCAGCGCCGCGCCGCCCCCGGCCGACGAGAGCAGCCAGAGCCCGGCCGTCGCCAGCACCGCCGCCTCGGTCGTGACCACGTTGATCATGATGGCGCCGACGAAGAAGCCCTCCTCGCGCTGGAAGACCGCGCCGCAGGCCGGGCACTCGGGGCGCACGCGGAAGGGCGTCTGGAAGACCGACGCGCCCCCGCAGACCGGGCACCGCAGCCTCGCGCCCCTCGAAAGCGCCTTGATGATGGAGCGGTCTTTCCGTTGACTCAACCCGCAACCCCCCGCGCGGCGCGGCGCGCATCGGCCGCCGTCCGTGCCTTATAATACGCCGCGCCTTCGTTAAATAAAGTGCCGGCGCCGAGGGGCGCGCCGGCGCCGGAGTGGACGGCGATGAGCGAAGACCTTTCACAGTACCACGCGCCGGTCACACGTCTGTTCCCAGCGCCGCCGTCGCCGGGCGAGTGCGACGAGTACCGTCTGACCGACGGGCAGGTGGCGTTCTACGAGGAGCAGGGGTACCTCGCAGGCGTCCGCGTGCTCGACGAGGCGCAGGTCGAGGCGCTGCGCGCGGAGCTGACGGGTTTGATGAACCCGTCGCACGCGGGGCGCGGGCTCTGGTACGAGTACCACTCGAACGAGTCGGCCGACCCCGGTCGCGTGCTCTTCCACGCGCTCGGCGCGTGGCGCATCGCGGAGGGCTTTCACGACCTGCTGTGGAACCCGCGCTTCACCGTCCCGGCGTCGCAGCTTCTGTGCGGCGCGCCGGTGCGCTTCTGGCACGACCAGTTGTTCTGCAAGCCCGCGCGCCACGGCGGCGTCGTCGCGTGGCACCAGGACTACTCCTACTGGACGCGCACCACGCCGCTCGCGCACCTGACCTGCTGGGTGGGACTCGACGACTCGACGCGCGAGAACGGCTGCGTCAACTACGTGCCGGGCAGCCACCGCTGGGCAGACCTCCCCAGGACGGGGCTGGCGGGCGACATGGACGCGATACTGACGGTGCTGACCGACGAGCAGCGAGAGCTGTTCAGGCCGGTGGCGATAGAGCTGAAGGCGGGCGAGGCCTCGTTCCACCACCCGCGCATGATCCACGGCTCCTACGCCAACTCGACCGAACGCCCGCGGCGCGCCACCGTCATCAACGTCTTCCGCGACGGCGTGCGCTCGAACTCCGACGCCGCGCCCCTCGCCGGCGTCCCCGTCGTCCCCAGGGGCCAGCCGATGGGCGGCCGCTTCTTCCCGCTGCTGTTCGACGGGCGAAATTACCTCTAACCATTTATCCCCCTCGGAAAATGTTCGTAGCGGGCGTGGAAAGGAGAGGAGTGATGAAAATCCTTTTGGCGATTGACGGCTCGCAGTGCAGCGAGGCCGCCGTGGAGGAGGTCGCGCGCCGGCCCTGGCCGGAGGACGGCGAGTTCAGAATCGTCTCGGTCGTCGAGCCGCCCGGCGCGCTGACGGCCGAGCCGTACATGGGCATCGACGGATACTTCGAGGAGGTCGAGCGGCTCAAGCGCAAGCGGGCCGAGGAGATTCTGGCCACGGCGGCTGCCGTGCTGCGCGACGGCGCGGGGACGGCCCGGTTGAGCATCACGACCGAGGTGCTGACCGGCTCGCCCAAGCGCGCCATCGTCGAGGAGGCCGAGGTGTGGGGCGCCGACCTCATCGTCGTCGGCTCGCACGGCTACCACACGTGGGAGCGTTTGCTCCTCGGCTCGGTCTCGCAGTCGGTCGCCGCCCACGCCCCCTGCTCGGTCCAGATCGTCCGGTGCCGGAAGAAAGAGTCTGAAGTCTGAAGTCCGGGGCGGGAATTAAAAACCGAGCTCATCGCCCCCAACCACAAAATTTGCTCTCAGGGCAAGAAGATTGCCGCCCCCGACGCCGTCTACGGCCGCCAGACTCGAAAGAAATGATGAAGCCGGGGGGCGGGGGATGAAGTGACAGCCGTCTTCACTTTGTCTTCCGCCCTCCCGAACGCCCTCCCTCACGGTCGGGCTTGTGGCCCCGCGCCCGACTTTGTTTGAGGTTCGAGAAAAAGCCTTCCCGTCCCGCCCGCCGACTTAAGCCACGCCTTCCGCCCGCCTCAAGTTTTCCTCAAGCGGCCTTAAGTCGTTGAAAAGCAAGGCGTCTAAAAATATCTCCCGCCGCCCGAAAAAATTTCTCCGCGCTCAAGTTTCGCTCAATCCCTCTTGACTATCTTGTCCATGCTGACGGCCGAGGGCTAAGGCATCAGCCCGCAAGCTTCTCGTCGCGGCCGCCCGGAGTCGGGCCGGAAGGACGCGGCGGGCGGGCGGCCCGGGGCTCACACGCTTGGCAGAGATGTGTGACCCCCGGGCCGCCACTGAAAAATCACCCAGCCTCGCTCGGGCCAAAGGTTTCACAGCCGGGACTGAAGAGGGAAAGATAATGACGACGACTTTGAGAACAGCCTTTATCACCGCGGCCGTGCTGGCGCTCGCCCTGTCGAACGTGCCGGCGCGCGTCGGCATCCAGCTCGGCGACCGCACGGCGGCGGCCGCGACCGTCAAGATCGACTCGCAGCTCACGCGCTTCTTCGCCACGCGCGCGGCCGGCGCGACCGTCCCCGTGGTCATCACCTACGCCAACAAGCCGGGCGCGGCCGAGTTCTCGCGCCTCCAGCTCGCGGGCATCACCAGGGGCTTCGCCACGCGCGAGCTGCCGATGGTCATCGCCGACATGAGCGCCGTCCAGCTGGCCGCCGTCAGCCGCCAGCCGGGCGTCGTCTCCATCTACGGGAACCGCCTGCTCAAGACCTTCACCAACGCCAGCCGCACCTTCATCGGCGCCACGCAGGTCGGGACCGACTCGCAGGTGACGAAGGCCAACAAGAGCAACCCCGGCTTCCCCATCTCGGGCAAGGGCGTCGGCATCGCCTACATCGACACCGGCATCGACGGGACGCACAAGGATTTGACCTACGGCAAGAAGACCGTCCAGAACGTCATCCAGCCGCTCTCCGAGACGGTGGTCTCCGACGCCGGGCTCGTCATCGGCGCCGGCGTCTCGGTCGGCGACATCCTGTACAGCACCGGCTTCGTGCCCCCGATTTATTTAGAGAACCAGCCGATGTCGGACGTCGAGTCCGGGCACGGCACGCACGGCGCGGGCGTCGCCGCCGGCAGCGGCGAGCAGTCGGGCAACTTCTACGGCGGCGTCGCGCGCGGCGCGCACCTCATCGGCCTCAACTCCGGCAACGAGCTGGGCCTCCCGCTCGTCGCCATCGTCGGCGCCTACGACTACCTGCTCGTCAAGCAGTTCGACTACAACATCCGCGTCGTCAACAACTCGTGGGGCTCCACGCTCAACGCCGACGACCTCGACCCGAACAACCCGGTCAACGTCTCCACGCGCACCTGCCACGACCGCAACATCGTGGTCGTCTTCGCCGCGGGCAACTCGGGCGACACCGCGACCTCGATCAACCCCTACTCGACGATGCCCTGGACCATCTCGGTCGCGGCGGGCGTCAAGCAGGGCCTCGGCTCGCCGGCCGACTTCAGCTCGCGCGGCGTCGACAACGGCACCGGCACCGACGTGGCCGGGATGCCCGCCGACCGGGGCGCCCGGCCGAACCTCCGCCCCGACATCACCGCGCCCGGCGTCGACATCAAGAGCGCGCGGCTGCGCGGCGTGGGGCTGACGAACACGCTCGGCACGGTGCCCCTCATCGGGAACGATCTGACGACCATCCCGCCGGCCTACCTGCCGTACTACACGACCTCGCAGGGGACCAGTTTCGCGTGCCCGCACGTCTCGGGCGTCGTCGCGCTGATGCTCGAAGCCAACCCGCTGCTCACGCCCGACGAGGTGGTGACCATCCTCCGGCAGACGGCCAACCCGATGCCGTTCGAGGAGCGCGTCGTGGGCGCCGGCTACGTCGACGCGCACAACGCGGTGCGCGCGTCGATGGGGCTGACGGCCGTGCCGCACGCCTTCGACCTCATCCCGGAGGACGGCGGCCCCGAGATCATCGACCCGTCGGGCGACGCCTTCGGCACTGGCGCGCAGGACATCCACTCGGTCGACTTCGCCTACGACGCCGCCGCGGGCCAGATCGTCTACACGCTGACGCTGGCCAACGCGGCCGAGCGGCTCCAGAACAACATGTGGACGGTCAGCTCGGTCTTCAACGGCAAGACGATCTTCGTCTCGGCCGGCGTCTCGGAGACGGGTGCGATGACGTACGAGTACGGCCACTATGAGGTGTTGCCGAACGGGACGAACAACCAGGTCGGCGACGGCGCGCCCGACTCGGGGGAGGTCGTCGGCAACCAGATACGCATCCGGGTCGCGGTCGCCAAGATCAACGCGGTCGCGGTCGCCGACATCGTCGGCACGACCTCGACGGGGACGCGCGCGAACGCGCAGATACTCATCGGCGCGCTAGGCGGGGGGCTGCTCTTAAGCTCCGACACGGCTTCGGGCTCCGACTTTGTCGTGCAGTAAAGGCTTGCCACGCGGCCCGCTCCGCGCGGAGGGCAAGCCGTGCGGAGCGGGGCGCGTGGTCCGGGGCGCGGTTCGGGAGAGTCCCCTTCGGGGGAACGGGGTCTCTCCCGAGCCGCCAACGAAGAAACTGAAGAGAGAAGTTTATAAGCCTCGCGGCTCACAAGACGGGATGCGAAAGGGAGAGGCGTTCATCATGATGCGGCAAAAATTCTTCCGGTTGATGTCGGCGGTCGCGCTCGTCGCGGCCTTCGCCCTGGGCGCGCAGGCCGCGCCGAAGGTTGACCCGCAGCTCAAGGCCAGGATGGCGACGGCCGGGGCGACCGACCTGTTCGGCGTCATCCTCACCTTCGAGGGCGAGCGCGTCACCGACGCGCAGGTCTCCCGGGTGCTCGCGCTCGGCGTCCCGGGCGGCTACAGGATGCAGAGCCTGCCCGTCGTCGCCGTCAACGCGACGGCCGCGCAGGTGGCGCGGATGGCCGGGTGGGACGGCCTCCGCTCCATCTACCTCAACGCGCCCGTCCAGCTCTACGACCACCAGAGCAACCCGCTCGTCGGCACCGAGCGGCTGCGCACCGACATCGACATCACGCGGCGCAACGGCGGGCTCCCCGTCTCGGGCAAAGGCATCACCATCGCCATCAACGACACGGGCGTGGACGGCACGCACCAGGACTTGAACTACGACCTCACGAACCCGGCCGCCGGCAAGACCGTCCAGAACGTCATCATGAACATGAACGACAAGGACGGCCTCCTCGTCCGCACGGCGACGCTCGGCAACGTCTTCGAGGGCATCATCCCGCCCAGCTACCTTGAGAACCAGCCCAACTCCGACACGAACGGCGGCCACGGCACGCACGTCGCCTCCATCGCCGCCGGCTCGGGCCTCGCCTCGGGGCGCCTCTACGAGGGCGTCGCCCCCGGCGCAAAGATACTCGGCATCGGCTCGGGCGGCGGCCTCTTCATCATCGGCCAGATCGCGGCCTTCGACTACATCCTGACGAACCAGCTCGTCTACAACATCCGCGTCGTCAACAACTCGTGGGGCAACTCGGCCGCCGAGTACGACGCCGCCCACCCGGTCAACGTCGCGTCGAAGGCGCTGCACGACAACAACATCGTCGTCGTCTTCGCCAACGGCAACGACGGCCCCGCGCCGAACACGCAGAACCGCTGGACGCCGTGGCCGTGGGTCATCACGGCGGGCGCCTCGACGAAGGACGGCCGGCTCGCCTCCTTCTCCTCGCGCGGCATCTTCGGCCACCCGACCGCGCACCCGACCATCCTGACGCCGGGGACGGGCGGCGGCGCGGGCAACACGAGCGCCATCATCGCCGCGCGCTCGCGCGTCAACCCGGCCGCCAACGGCCTCGACGACGACCTCGAAATCCCGGCCAACTTCCTGCCGAACTACACGCAGATCTCCGGCACGTCGATGGCCGCGCCGCACCTCTCTGGCATCATCGCCAACGTCCTCGAAGCCGACCGCAGCCTGACGCCCGACGAAGTGCGCGACGTGCTCGTCCGCACCGCCACGCCGCTCGCGCCCTACGACGAGTTCGAGGCGGGCGCCGGCCTGGCCAACGTCCACGCCGCGGTCGACCTCGCGCAGAACCCCTCGAAGCCTTACGGCGACTTCGGCTTCAAGGGCAAGGGGCTCGCGCTCGGCCGCCAGGACGCGCCGGCGCAACAGGGAAGCGTCGCCGCCAACTCGACGCGCACGCACACGGTCACGGTGCCTTCAAACGCGCGCTTCACCTTCTTCCAGCTCGACTGGGGTTCTTCGGTCGGCGAAGGCGAGGTCGTCGTCGACAACACGCGGCTCGTCATCAACGACCTGCGCCTGACGGTGCTGAAGGACGGGCAGACTGTCGCCACCGGCAACGCTACCAACCTCGGCGGCCTGTTCGGGGCGCGCGAGGGCGTCAAGCTGGAGTTCCCCGGTCCGGGCGAGTACACCGTGCGCGTCTCGGCCGGCCTCGCGGGTCTCGGCGTCGTGGCCGAGCAGCCCTACGTGCTGACCACGCGCCACTACCTCTACAACCCGTCGCAGGTCGGCGACGTGGCCGCGCTCGACGCCGCCGCACGCACCAACGCGCTGCGGCTCGTCTACGACCGCGTGATGGCGGCCGACGGCGGCTACTTCCGCCCCGAGGATGTTCTGACGCGCGCCGAGCTTGCGCGCGCGCTGATGGTCGGCGCGCGCGTCCCGCAGTACATCCCGAAGGCCCCGAGCTTCACGGACGTCGCCGAGGGCACGCCCGAGGCACTCTTCGCCGAGTCGCTCCGCAAGGAGGGCGTGATGGGGACTTCGGGGACGACCTTCGGCGGGTCGGCGCAGGTCAACCGGCTGGAGGAGGCGGTCGCCATGGTGCGCGCGCTCCGGCTCGACAAGGAGGCGAAGGCGCTCGCCGGCACGACCGTCACCGCGCTTAACAAGAGCGGCGTGCGCGAGCCGCTCACGGACAACGGGGACATCCCCTCGGCCCTGCGCGGCTACGTGCAGCTCGCGCTCGACCGCGGGCTCATGCAGGCGTACCCGGCGCAAATCAAGCAGGTCGCGCCCGGCCAGTTCGTCGCCATGCCGGGGCCGCGCTTCGAGCCTTCGACCACCGTCAAGCGCGGCGAGTTCGCCCCCGCGATGACGAAGCTCATCGCGCTCATGTTCGGCGAGTGAAAGGCGCTCGCACTTCCGGGGCGCCCGGCCTCGCCTCCGGGCGCCCCGACAGGCTCTGAAGTCTTCGCAGACGCTTAACGCTCCGTTCTCTGCCGAGACGGTTTTTGGTAACCACTCCTCGTTGTTGCTCGTTCTTCCATGTCCGCCGGAGGTGAAATGATGAAACGCAGTCTCTTGATCCGCAGCCTTCTCGTCGCAGTCGTCTTGTCGGTCGCGGCCTCGCTCCTCTTCTTCTGGCAGCAGAGGGCTGGCGCGACCGTGCGCCCCTACATCGTCGAACTTTCCGCAGACCCCGTCATCGTCGCCAAGTTCCGCGCCGAGTCCGCGGGGCAGCCCTTCGACGTTGAAGCCTACCGCGCCCAGGTCGTCGCGCAGCAGAACGACTTCCTCGCCCGCCTCGCCGCCAAGGGCGTCGCCGCGAGCGTCGTCAGCGTGGACGCGCCGAACGGACCGAACGGCGAAGTCTCCAACATCCAGTTCCGCTTCAACTACGTCTACAACGGCGTCACGCTGGCCGTGCCCGCGTCGGCCGTCCCGACCATCGAGTCGATGGACGGCGTCAAGTCCGTCCACGAGGACGAGGCCGTCGAGCTCCACCTCGACAACGCCGTCAAGTACGTGCGCGCGCAGCAGCTCTACGGCAACCCGCCGCAGGTCAAGATGGGCGACGCGCTCCAGACCGCCGGCGTCCACGGCGAGGGCATCTACATCGCCGTCATCGACACGGGCGTGGACTGGGCGCACCCGATGTTCGGCGGCGACCCCACGCCCCCGCGCTTCGGCGTCGGGCCGGCGGTGGCCGCGACCAACTACAACCAGAAGGTGCCCTACTTCCTCAACCTGACCGCGGGCGCGGCGCAGGACGACTTCGGCCACGGCTCGCACGTCGCGGGCATCGCGGCCGGCTACCTCGCCAACGCGCCCGGCGCCGACGGGCTGCCGCTGACGGCCGACGACATCCCCGTCCACGGCGTCGCGCCGCAGGCGAAGATCATGGCCTACAAGACGCTCTCGACCGTCGGCACGGGGCTCAACGCCTCGACCGTCCTGGCGATTGAGGACGCCGTCCAGCCCTTCACCATCGCCGGTTACCCGAAGCCCGTCGCGCACGTCATCAACATGAGCCTGGGGAGCGCGAGCAACGACCCTAACTCGCCGGCCGCGGTCGCCTCCGACAACGCGTCTCTGGCGGGCACGACCGTGGTCGCTTCGGCCGGCAACTCGGGCGCGCCGACGCCGACGAACCCGACCGGCGAGGGCACCATCGGCTCGCCCGGCTCGGGCCGAAGGCGTTCCCGCTCGACGGCGGCGCCGCCATCCTCTCCGACATCACAAAAACTTACGTCTTCTGCGGGCTGGCCGAGACGCCCGACCAGGTGCCCGACTCCGTGAGCGGCAAGATCGCGCTCATCGAGCGCGGCGGCAGCGTCAACACGCCTCCGGGCCTGCCCACCTCGGCCGGCACCGGCCTCTTCTCGAACAAGGCCGCCTTCGCCGTCGCCAAGGGCGCGGTCGCCGTCATCATCTACAACAACGTGGACGGCGAGCTGACCTCGGCCACCGTGCGCAAGTCCACCGTCCCCGTCCTCGGCCTCTCGAAGGCCAACGGCGAGTACCTGAAGGCCGCCATCGGCTCGACCGCCTTCGGCGCGGTCTCGCCGAACCAGCTCGGCCTCCGCAGGGCGAAGGTCTTCGACCCGGCGATGGGCGACTTCAGCTCGAAGGGCTGGGTGGGCGGCTTCGGCATGGTCAAGCCGGACGTGACGGCGCCCGGCGTCGCGGTGCTCTCGGCCACGGTGCGCGCCGGCGGCGTCGGCGCCAACACGGCCTACATGTTCGACCCGACGGGCTACATCTCGGTCTCCGGCACCTCGATGAGCTCGCCGATGACGGCCGGCTCGGCCGCGCTCGTCAAGCAGAAGAACCCTTCGTGGACGCCTTCGATGATTCGCGCCGCGCTGATGAACACGGCGACCAACCTGCGCCACGGCGACGGCACGCCCGTCGCCGACGGCGCGCAGACCATCAACCAGCAGGGCGCGGGGCTCATCGACGCGGCGGCCGCCGCGGGCGCGAAGGCGCTGATGGGCGTGCCCGGCCCGACGGGGACGGCGCCCAACGGGCGGACGTTCAGCGTCTGCCCGAACTACGGCGGCAACCCCTCGCCGCTGTGCGCCACGACGCCCGGCAACCCCGACTTCCTCGGCAGCCACAGCTTCGGCGCGGTGCCCATCGCGGGCGTCGAAGGCACGGCCGCGCTGACGCAGACCGTCACGATCTTCGACGTACGCGACGGCGGCGGGGCGGGCACGTATGACCTTTCGGCGAGCAACGTGCGCGGCGTGAACGGCCAGGACGTCGGCGTGAGCATCACCAACGCGGCGGGCGAGCCGGCCTCATCGGTCGAGGTGCCCGCGGGCGGCGCGGCGAGCTTCAACGTCACCGTCACGGTCAACGGCACGAACGTCGCCAACCCGGCGCAGATAGAGTGGTACGTCACGGCCGCGCGCAACGACGGCGGCCAGCGGCTGCGGATGCCCTTCTACTACCGCGCCGTGCGCCCGACGCTGACGACGGCCGCGCCCTCGATGGGCAACGTGTCGGGGACGGAGGTCGCCGACGCGACGCCCGTCGACATCGACGGCGCCTACCGTCTCACGTTCGCCAAGCCCTCGACGGGCGCGCAGGCTTCGCAGCTCCGCGTGCAGGAGTCGGCGGACGGCGGCGCGACGTGGGCGAAGCTCGCGGACGTGGACGCGTCGCAGACCGCCTACGACATCGCCGGCCGCGGCAACGGCACGTACCAGTACCGCGCCGTGGCGCTCTACCCCGTGCAGTACGGTCTGATCGCGGGGCCGGCGAGCGCGGCGAAGTCGGTGCGCGTTGACCGGCGCGTTGAGCAGGACGTGACCTCTGCGGTGGAGGCCATGATAGTGGACGGCACGGTGAGCTTCGCGGGCGGCGTCGCGCAGTTCGACCAGACGCTACGCAACGTCTCCTCATCTTCGCTCTACGCGCCGTTGCGCTTCGTCGTCACGTCCGTGTCGTCGAGCAGCGGGCAGGTGCGTGTGTCGAACGCCGACAACGGCGGGCAGGCGCCTGACGTTCTCGAACCCGCGGACCGAACTCTTCCAGTTCACCGCGGTCGTCTACGCGCACCTGCCCGACCCGGCCTACGCCACGGCCGCGACGTCGGAGGGCGGGTCTTCGGGCGGCGAGTCGGTCACCTCGTCCGGCACCTCGTCCGGCGGCTCAGGCACGGGGCCGACGGGGACGCTCGACACGCTCCTGACGACGCAGCCGAAGGTGCTGACGTTCACGATCAACCCGCTGACCGGCAAGGTCAGCCTCCTGCAGTAGACCGCGACGACGAAGGCCGGCCCGCACCGAGCGGGCCGGCCTTCACGCTTCCCGCCGCGCGCAATTTTAAACCCGCCTCGCCGACCACGTTCAGACAGGAGAAGTTAGAATCATGCTCGCCATCCAAAGAAGCACCTTTATATTCAAAGGGCGCCGCAACGTCTGCCTCTTGCTGCTGGCGGCGCTCGCGGCGCTCGCGGTCTCGAACTCGCGCCCCGCCACGGCCGGCGGCGGCGACACCGCGACCTTCATCGTCGAGCTCAAGGGCGAGCCGGCCGCCGTCTACGCGGCGCGCGCGCGCTCGTCAGGGCGCACCGTCTCGACCGACGAGTTGCAAGCCTATCGCTCGCGGCTCGCCGCCGAGCAGGACCGCTTTCTCGCCTCGCTCTCGTCGCGCGGCGTCTCGGCCACGCTCGCCACGCAGGGCGTGAAGGGCTACGACGGCCAGCTCGCCGCCACGGTGCCTTTGCGTTACACGCTCGTCTACAACGGGCTCGCGCTGAGCGTCCCGTCGGCCTCGGTCGCGGCCCTCAAGGCAATGCCCGAGGTGAAGAGCGTCCAGCGCAACGAGGTGCTCCAGACGGCGCTCGACCACAGCGTCGGCTACATCAACGCGCCGAAGGTCTACGGCGCGGTCAAGGAGCTTTCGCAGTTCGACGACCTGCGCGAGGGCTTCGAGGGGCAGGGCATCAACATCGCCGTGCTCGACACCGGCATCGACTGGACGCACCCGATGTTCGGCGGCGACCCGACCCCGCCGCGGCTCGGCGTCGCGCCCGCGGCGGCGGCCGTGGGCACCAACCAGAAGGTCATCTACAACCTCCCTCTCACCGACATCGCGGCCAACGACGGCTTCGGCCACGGCACGCACGTCGCCTCGACCGCGGCCGGCTACCTCGCGCAGCACCCCGGCGCGGACGGGATTCCCACGACGGCCGACGACATCCGCCTCCACGGCGTCGCGCCGCAGGCGAAGCTCATGTCCTACACCGTGTGCAGCAACATCCGCTCCATCCCTGGGAGCCTGGGGCTGCCCTCGGTCGGCGGCTGCGAGGCGGCCGACATCGCGATGGCGCTCGAAGACGCGGTCTCGCCCTTCACGCTGACGATGCAGCCGAAGCCCGTCGCGCACGTCATCAATCTGTCTCTGGGCGGGTCGGGCGGCCCCGACAACGTGACCGCCGTGGCGTGCAGCAACGCGGCGCTCACCGGCGCGACCGTCGTGGCCTCCTCGGGCAACTCCGGCCCCGGCGAGGGCACGACGGGGAGCCCGGCCGCCGGCGTCCACGTCATCTCGGTCGGCGCGACCACGCACCCCGGCGTCGCCGGCGCGTCGTTCAGCGCGAGCGTCCCCGGCGGCCGCGAGGGGATGAGCGTCAACCAGCTCGAAGGCAGCGCGGCGCCGCCCTCGACGATGACCAACAACTACGTCTTCTGCAACCTCGCCGACACGCCCGACCAGGTGCCCGCCTCGGTGTCGGGCAAGATCGCGCTCATCGCGCGCGGCAGCACCGTGAACGGCGGCGCGGCGGGCACGGGTCTGTTCGCCAACAAGGTCGCGCAGGTCGCCGCCAAGGGCGCCACGGCCGCGCTCATTTACAACAACGTGGACGGCGAGCTGTCGGGCGTGACGACCTACGCCTCGACCATCCCGGTCTTCGGGCTCTCGAAGGCGAACGGCGAGTACCTCCGCTCCATCATCGGCTCGGACGCCGCGGGCGCGGTGTCGGCCAAGCAGGTCACGATTAAGAAATCGAGCGGCGCGTTCGTGGGCGAGATGGGCGGCTTCAGCTCGCGCGGCCCCGTGCGCGGGCTCGGGCAGGTCAAGCCGGACATCTCGGCGCCCGGCGTCGCGGTGCTCGCGGCCGTGCCGCCGGGGAGCCTGCTCGGCGCCATCGGCACGCTCGAAGGCACGCCCAACTACGCGCACCTCGACGGCACCTCGATGTCGGCGCCGCACGCCACCGGCGTCGCCGCGCTCATCAAGCAGGCGCACCCCGACTGGACGCCCGACGTGATCCGCACCGCGATGATCAACACCGCGACCAACCTGCGCACGTCCGCCGGCTCGTCGAAGGCCGACGGCCCCGCGACGGCCGACTCCATCATCGCGCAGGGCGGCGGCCTCGTGGACGTGCCCGGGGCGGTGCGCGCCAAGGCGCTGATGGGCGTCGCGGGCGACGGCGTCGCCAAGCCGGGCATCCTGGGGAGCCACTCCTACGGCGAGGTGCCGGTCATCAACAGCCGCGTCACGCACACTTCGCCCGTCAGCGTCACCGTCCGCGACCTCTCGGGTCAGGGCGGCACCTACGAGCTGGGCGTGGCGAACAACCGCGACCTCCAGCTCGCCGGCATCGGCGTCTCGCTCTCGCGGCAGAGCGTGAGCCTCCCGCCCGGCGGCGAGGCGACCTTCACCGTCAACGCCACGGTCGACGGCGACCTGCTCCGCGACACGATGGCCGCCAAGACCCAGGGGTCGCAGGTCACTTTCGAGAAGATACAGATGCAGTGGTTCGTCACCGCGCGCCGCGCTGACGGCGGCGGGGCGATTCGGATGCCCTTCTTCTTCCGCCCCGGTCCCTCGATGCCGGCCGAGCCGATTGTGGCGGCCGACGCCGTCACAGACATCATGCCGGCCGGCGACGCCGGCGCGCAGCGCGACACGCTCGGCTTCCAGCCCGAGCTGAACGGCGCCACCTACAAGGACTTCCCCTTCAACGTCGACGCCTCGACCTTCCGCGTCGAGGCGCTGACCGAGTGGACGCAGGTGGCCGAGTCGGGCCAGCCCGACCTCGACTACCAACTGCTCGGCCCCGACGGCGGGGTGGTCGCGGAGTCCGGCAACGGCGTCGGCCCCGAGTTCGTGAGCCTGACGGTCACGCGTCCCGGCACCTACACGCACCGCGTCATCGGCTTCGCGAACGCGGCGACCGAGTTCACCGTCACGACCACGCTGACCAAAGGCCCGACGCCCCCCGCGCTCTCTTCCATCGCGGGCGAGTTCGCTGACGCCGAAGGGCGGCGGGTGGACTTCGACGGCGCGTTCACGCTCGCGTGGCAGCCGGAGGGGAACGAGCGCCGGTTCGAGGTCGAGCGCTCGGCCGACGGCGGCCAGACGTGGGACGTGATAGCGACGCCGGCCGCGGGCGCTTCGAGCCTCGCGCTGACAGACCAGCCCGACGGCGAGCTGCTCTACCGCGTGCGCGGGCTGCACGACGGCCGGGTCGGCTTCTACGTCACGCCCGCGGGCGCGGCGCAGGGCGTGCTGGTTGACCGCCGCACGCTCGTCGACATCACGAACTCTGTGCAGACCGCGATGTCGAACGTGACGTTCGCGTCGGGCGTCTTCCAGCTCGACCTGAACATGACGAACGCGTCGGCGGACAACTACCTGCCGCGCGTCGAGCTGAGGGTCGTCTCGGTCAACTCCGCCTCGGGCACGGTGCGCGTGGCGAACGCCGACAACGGCGGCGCGGGCACTTCGGCCTCGCCCGCGCTCTTCGACTACTCGCACGGCCTCGGCGCCGACCAGACGTTCGCGTCGGGCGAGACCACGGCGGCGCGCACGCTGCGCTTCAGCGACCCGCGCGCGGAGCTGTTCACCTACGACATACAGGTGACGGCCTACCGGCGCGCGTCGGGCGCGGGCGGCGGCGCTTCGGCGGCCGCGTCGTCAGGGGGAACTGCGGGCGGCGGCACTTCTCCGTCGGGCCTTTCGCCGACCTCGCTGCTGAGGGTGACGGCCGACCCGCTGACGAAGACCGTGAGCGTCAAGCTCGTCGGCGTGCTGAACTAGACCATTCCCGAGCGGTGGCGAGCGGGTGCGTGCCGCGGTGACGGCTCTGCCCGGCACCGTCTCGGCCGGGCGTTTGAAGTGACTCGGAGGGGTAATCGGCGGAGGCACACCCCGCTCTCCCTTCCGCCGCGCCGGGGCGCGTGCGGCGCTTGTTTGAGCGCACACGCGCCCCGTGGACTTTTACGGCGCGGGAGTTTTCGTCAGGCGGCGGGACGCAGCGCGCGACGGCGGCGCGGCGGATGCGGACGGGGCTTTTGGGCTTCTCGCCGTCGAGCTCGCCGGCGGCTACACGATCCACCACGTCCATCCCCGACGTGACGCGGCCGAAGGCGGCGAAGTTGCCGTCGAGGTGCGCGGCGTCGTTCAGGAGGATGAAGAAGTGCGTGGTGGCCGAGTTGGCCTCCGCCGGCCGCGCGAGCGAGACGACGCCGCGCAGGTGCTTGACCGCGTTCGGCTCGTCGGGCACCTTGCGCGCGGCGCGGCGCAGCAGCTCGGGCGTCACGCGCTCGCGCGTCGTGATGTTCCCGCCCTGGACGACGAAACCTTTGACGACGCGGCTGAAGGTCGTCGTGTCGAGCGCGCCCGTGGCGGCGAGGTTGAGGAAGTTGCGCGCCGTCTCGGGCGCGGCCTCCGCGAGCAACTCGACGACGATGGCGCCCGCCTCGGTGTCGAGCGTGACGCAGTGACCCGCCATCCGAACGGCCGTCATCTTGTCGAACGGCTCGGGCGTAGGCTGAGCCTCGCCTTCGGGGCGCGGGTTCTTCTTCGCCGCCGGGGGCTCCGGCGCCGTCGCCTGCTTCGGCTGTTGTGGTTGTTGCTGTCGTGCGCCTTACCCGTCCGTCCCGCCCCTGTTAATTCTTCCTCACGCCGCTAGGGCGCGACCGCGCCGGAGAGCGACTTGTCGCGTGCCGCCTTGAACTCGGTGCCGGGCTTCCACTCCGGGTACTTGTCGCCCTGCGTGATGCGGTGGCCGACGGCGAGGACGAACTGCGCGTCCTCGACCGCGCCGGACAAGTCCCAGTCGGGTTTTATCTCGTCCGTCGGCTTGTGATAGTCGTTGGCGGTGTACTCCTCGCGCTTCTTCTGGCTGAACTCCGGCGACTTGCCGATGAACTCGGTGCCCGTGTCGGCGTAGAAGGCGGGCACGCCGATCTTGGCGAACTCGAAGTGGTCGGAGCGGTAGTAGAATCCCTTCTCCGTCTCCGGGTCGGGTTTGACGACGCGCCCCTGCGCCGTCAGGACTTCGCGCGCGACGTCCTCGATGGTCGTGTTGCCCTCGCCGATGAAGACCACGTCCTTCGTGCGCCCCCACTGGTTCGCGCCGTCGATGTTGATGTTGGCGAGCGTCTTGGCCGGCGGGTAGAGCGGGTGCTCGGCGTAGTACTTCGCGCCGAGCAGCCCCTTCTCCTCGGCCGTCACCATCAGGAAGATGGAAGTGCGCTTCGGCGGCGTGGGGAGCTTGGTGAACGCTTCGGCGATCTCCAGCACCTGCGCGACGCCGGAGGCGTTGTCGACGGCGCCGTTGTAGATGCCGTCTCCCTGCGCCTTGTCGTCCTTGCCGAGGTGGTCCCAGTGCGCGCTGTAGACGACGTACTCGTTCTTGAGCGCCGGGTCCGAACCCTCGAGCTTCGCCACGACGTTCTGCGAGTCTATCTTCCGCAGCGTGTTTGTGATGTGGAACGTCGCCTTGGCGTTGAGGGCGACGGGCTTGAACTCCTTCGTCACGGCCGCCTTCTTCAGCGCGTCGAAGTCCTGCCCCCCGGCGGCGAACAGCTCCTTCGCGCGGTCTAAGGTGATCCACGACTCGACGCCGACGCGCCCCACGTTGTTGTCGGGCGAGACGATGTCGAAGTTCTCACGCCCCCAGCTCCCCGACACGACCTCGAAGGGGTAGCCGGCGGGGCCGGTCTCGTGGACGATGATGGCGGCGGCCGCGCCGCGGCGCGTCGCCTCCTCGTACTTGTACGTCCAGCGGCCGTAGTAGGTCATGGCCTTGCCCTTGAAGACGTTCGCGTCCATCTCCGCGGGGTTCGACGCCGAGGGCACCGCCGGGTCGTTGATGAGCATGACGATGGTCTTGCCCTTGACGTCGACGCCCTTGTAGTCGTCCCAGCCGTATTCGGGCGCCGTGACGCCGTAGCCGACGAAGACGACGTCGGAGTTCTCGACGCCGACCGCCGGCACGTAGCGGCGCGTGACGGCGACGTAGTCCTTGAGGTTCTGAAGCTCGATGTCCTTGCCGCCGGCCGTGAACTTGGCGTGCGGCTGCGCGGTGAAGCCCGCGAGCGGAACCTTCTGGACGAAGGTGCCGTCGGGGTTGCCGGGCTTGAGGCCGAGGCGCTGGAACTCGGCGGTGAGGTACTTGACCGTCAGCTCCTCGCCTTTCGTGCCGGGCCCTCGCCCCTCGTACTCGTCGGAGGAGAGCGCCCGGATGTGGCGCATCAGGTCGTCGGCGTTGACCGAGTCGAGCGCGGGCTTCAGCTCCGCCGGGAGCCCCGCAGCGGCGGCCGGCGTCGGGGACGCCGAGGCGTTCTGGTTGGTCGGCGCCGTCGTGGTGCACGCGGCGGCGGCGGCGAGCGCGGCGGCGAGCGCTAAGATGGCGAAATAGCGTCTGTTCATCTTCGGTTGTGGCCTCGCTTTGGAAGAGAAGTGGGAGCGTCCGAGAGTTTCGCCGCGCGCCGCGGCGAAGTCAACCTCGGAGGCGCGCGCCGCCGCGGGTTTCGGCCGCCGCGCCGCGACCCATCGCGTCCGCACGGCGCGGCGCGCGGCCGTTACAACCGGGGCGGCGTGAGTTACAATCTCGGCCGCGGCGGGGCGGCCCCAAGCGGCCGTCCCCGGCCCCGAGCGGTCTCTTCCCGAGCCCCACTTGCGTCTCGCGTGCCCGGCCGTTCCGGCCATGTTCTCCTGGTGAAGAAAGCGATGAGAGCCCGTCAATTTTTCCCCCGCCTCACGGCGCACGTCTGCGCCGCGCTCCTCCTGTTAAGCCACGCGCACGTCGGCGGCGACGCCGACGCCCGGCAGCGGCGACGCCAACGGACGCGGCCGCGCGCCACGGCGCCCGCGCCGCGCGCGGCCCCTTCCGCGCCGCGCCCCGGCGCGACTCCCGCGGCTCCTACGACTCCCGCGCCCGCCGCCGCGAACGCGCGCGCTCAGCAGCCGGCCGCGCGCCGCCCCGAGCCCGACGTCTCCTTCGAGGAGATGCTCGCCGCCGACGCCTACACCGTCTACGCCGAGCTGCGCCGTGTCGGCACGCTCTCGCGCGCAGAGGAGGTGAAGACGGCGGTCGCCTCGCTCAGGCTCCTCGGCGGCGAGGAGGTGAGGCCGCTGACGGACTTCTACGACTTCGTCGCCGCGAACGCCGAGGTGCTCGGCGAGTCGCGCATCGTGATGGCCTTCATGCCCGCGCGCAAGGGCGTCCCGCAGGGCGTCGCCGCCTTCGAGCTCGAATCCCCCGCGGCGGCCGCGGCGTTCGAGCCCAAGCTCCGCCGCATCATCGGCGAGCAGGTGCGACAGGTCAGGAAGGCCATCGAGGCGCAGCCCGCCCCGACCGCACAGCCCGCCCCGCCGGGGGCTCAGCGCCAGCGGGGACAGAGGCAGAGACCCGAGGCGAAGGTGCCCGGCTCAGACTTCGCCATCCGGCGCGCGGGGCGCTGGCTGCTCACGTCGGACGGCCCTTTCAGGCTCAAGCAGCTGCGCGGCGAGGAGGGCGAGCCGAGCCTCGCCGACAGCACGCGCTTCCAGACGGTGCGCTCGCGCTTCAGTAACGACTCGCTCTTCGTCTACGTGGACACGGACGTGGCGCAGCAGGCGTGGGCGCTCCAGATGCAGTCCGTCGAGGAGGCGGCCGACGCGAACGGCGGGGGGGGGGCCGCCGCCGCCCGAGCCGACGGCCGAGGAGCGCGCCGTGCGCGGGCTGAGCCGCATCATGCAAAGCGCCGGGCTCGGCGTGCCGCGCATCCCCGGCGCGGTCGCGCTCGGCGTCGGTCTCGACCGCGGCGCGCTCGCCGTCAGGCTCGCCGTCGAGAACACGCCCGACGGCACCATCGCGCTCATCCCGTTCCTGCCGAACATCGTCTCGGGGCCGCCCGTCACGGCCACGACGGCCGAGGTCGCCCCCGCCGACGCCGAGCTGTTCGTCGCCGGCTCGCTCGACTGGACGCACCTCTACAACTCGACGCTCGGCGCGGCTTCGGTGAACCCCGCCGGGGTGATGTCCGTGATGAACGCGGGCGGCGAGGAGGGCGAAGGGAAGGGCGAGCCGCAGCCGACCGCCGACGAGACCATCGCCCTCGTCGAGAAGCTCTTCGGCTTCAAGTTCAAGGAAGACCTCCTGCCCTCGCTCGGCAACGAGGTGGCGCTCAGCATGCCGCTCGACGAGGGCGACTTCGCGCCGGGCCCGCGCGGCCGGCCGGCGCGGAAGGAGGGCGAGAAGGAGCCCGAGGCCGAGCCCGGCCCCGTCTTCATCGCCACGCTCAACAACGCGGCGAAGTTGCGCGAGATACTGCCGCGCGTCTTCGTCGCGCTCGGCTTCGCCGCGCCGGGCGCGCCGCAGGTGCCCGAGAAGCGCGAGGGCGTCGAGATTCGCACGCTCGGCGCCTCCGACGGCATCTCCTACGCCGTCATCGACAACTTCCTCCTCGTCGGCGAGCTGAGGGCCGTCCGGCACTGCGTCGACTCCTACTCGTCACGCCGGACGCTGGCGGCCTCGAACGACTACCGCGACGCGACCTCGTGGCAGGCCAAGCAGAAGCTCGTCCACCTCTTCGTCTCCGACGCCATCGTCCGGCGGGCCGTGGACGAGACGAGGAAGCGCTCGGCCGGGAGCACGGACGCGGTGGTGCGCGCGCTGCTCGCGCAGCTCGAGGCGGCCGAGTACGCGCCCGCCTCCTACGAGGCGACCAACGAGGGCGACGTCGTGCTGCACGAGATGCGCCTGCCGCTCTCGCTCGTCAAGTCTTACGCGACGGCGGCGGCGGTCGGCGTCAAGGACGCGCCCGTCCTCATGGGCGAGAACTCGGCCGTCCAAATCCTCCATCACATCGCGGCCGCCGAGCACGCCTACAAGCAGGAGAAGAAGAAGGGGCGCTTCGGAACGCTCGAAGAGCTGCGCGCCGAGGGGCTGCTGGAGAAGGACTTCCTCACCGGGGAGACCGAGTACAGGTTCGAGCTGAACGCCGGCGCCGACAAGTTCGAGATCACCGCCACGCCGAAGAACTACGGCAAGACCGGCCGCCGCTCCTTCCGTATCGACGAGAGCCTCACCGTGCGCGGCGCCGACCACAAGGGCGAGCGCGCCACCCCCGACGACCCGGAGGTGGCGCCGTAGGCGTTCATATGAAAAGTCTCCAAGAGCTTTACGCGCCGGGGAGCGCGTGCTTCGGGTGCGGGCCGGCGAACGAGAAGGGGCTGGGCGTGCGCAGCTTCCCCGCCGGGGGCGACGCCGACGAGGTCGTCTGCGAGTGGCGCGCGGAGCCGCACCACGAGGCTTTCCCGGGGGTGCTCAACGGCGGCATCATCGGCGCGCTGCTCGACTGCCACTCGAACTGGGCGGCCGCCTACCACTTCATGCGCCGCTCAGGGGCGGAGCACACGCCCGCCACCGTCACCGCCGACTACTCGGTCAAGCTCCTGCGCCCGACGCCGTCGGACGCGACGCTCCACCTCTCGGCGCGCGTCGTCGAATCCACGGACGACCGCGCCGTCGTCGAGGCCACGCTCACGGCCGCCGGGAAGACCTGCGCCACCTGCCGCGGCACCTTCGTCGCCGTCCGCCCCGGCCACCCCGCCTACCACCGCTGGTGAAGGATGAAGTAGCCGCCGTCTTAACATCCGTCGCAAAATTTTCTGCCGATAAGGCCAGTCATTTGCTCACTTAGCAGAGCCGCCGGCTCCGTCCGCGACTAAGTACGAAGATTTTCGTTGACAGTACGAACTTCTTCGTAGTAGCTTGGCCTTCGACTTGAGTCCGAGAGGTATTGCGCAATGCCTGAAGCTGAACTGCCGCGTCCGACCGACGCGGAACTGGAAATCCTCAAGGTGCTCTGGAGGCGCGGCCCCAGCACCGTGCGGGAAGTCTTCGAAACGTTAGGCGAGAACAAGGTGACGGGTTACACGACCGTCCTCAAGACGATGCAGATCATGGCGGAGAAGGGTTTGGTCGTGAGGGACGAGAGCGAGCGCGCGCACCGCTACGAGCCGGCCGCGCCCGAGGACGAGACGCAGCGCCGTCTGGTCGGAGACCTTCTGCGGAAGGCTTTCGACGGGTCGGCGAAAAAGCTCGTCCTGCAAGCCCTTTCGACCGAGCGCGCCTCGGCCGACGAGCTGGACGAGATTCGTCACCTGCTCGACGAGCTGGAAAGGGGGGAGCGTTGACGGCCGAAGCTTACTTGACGACCGAACTCTCGCCCGTCGTGCGCGGGCTGCTCGACACCGCGGGGTGGGCGCTCGTCCACTCGCTGTGGCAGGGGGCGCTGGTCGCGGCCGGCTACGCCTGCTTCTGCGCGGCGGCGTCGCGCGCGGGTGCGAACGTCCGCTACGCGGGCGGTGCCCTGGCGCTCGTGCTCCTGCTCGTGCTGCCCGTGGCGACGGCGTGCCTGTCGGCGCAGACGCCCGAGGGTCTGTTCGCGCGCGAGGCGCCCGCGCCGGAGGGGGCGTGGGCTGACTCAACGGGCGCGGGCGCGGGCGCGCCGCCGGCGGGCAAAGAGCCGGCGGCGCGCCCGCAGAACGAGACCTCGGCGGCGGCCGTCTCGCACGCCTCGAACTTGCGCGGCTGGGCCGAGCAGCGCCTGGCGGGGCTGTTGCCGTGGCTCATACTCATCCCGGCCGGCGCGCTGCTGGGGCTCACGCCCCGGCAGCTGGAGGCCGTGCTCGCGCACGAGCTGGCGCACGTGCGCCGGTACGACTACGCCGTCAACCTTTTGCAGACGGCGGCCGAGACGCTGCTCTTCTACCACCCGGCGGCCTGGTGGCTCTCGCGGCGCGTGCGCGCCGAGCGCGAGCACGCCTGCGACGACGCGGCGGTCGAGGCGACGGGCGACGTGCTGCTCTACGCGCGCGCCCTGGCGGCGCTCGAACACCTGCGCGCGGAGCACGCGCCCCCGGCGGCGCTGGCCTTGGCAGCCAACGGAGGTTCACTCATGCAACGCATACAGAGACTCGTCAACACCGAGCGGCGCGCGCGCGGCGCCGCACGCCGCCCCGCGGCCTTTGCGGCGGCGCTCACCGCGCTCGTCCTCGTCTGCGGCGCGCTCGCCGCGCAGCGCTCGCGGGCCATCGCGCTCGCGGACCCGGCCACCGACGCGAAGGCGTCGGCACCCGCCGCGGCGGCGCCGCGAAGGCAGGTGGCCGTCACCTTCGTCACATACCCCGGCAACATCTACGACGCGGGGCGGCTCGCCAACAAGTCGCGCAAGCTCCTGCGCGCGCTCGCCGCCGAGCGAATCCAGGCGGTCGCCTTCGTTAACGACGCGCGGCTCTACCACGACGACGGCTCGGTCAACGAGGCGCGCGTCCAGGCGCTCCGCGAATGGCTCGACGCCGGCCACGAGCTGGGCAACGAGACGGCGCACCACACAGACCTCTACAAGAGTTCGGTCGAGGAGTTTCAGGCCGAAGTCATCGGCGGCGAGCAGACCATCGCGAAGCTCTCGGCCGAGCGCGGGCGGAAGCTGCGCTACTTCAGCTACCCGTACCTGAACACGGGCTCGAACCCGGAGGCGCGCGCGCAGGTCGAGGCGTTCCTGCGCGGCCGCGGCTACCAGGTTCACCCGGTCACCATCGACACCGCCGACTGGGTCTTCGGCAACGCCTACATCCAGGCGCTCCGGCGCGAGGACGACGCGGCGGCCGAGGCGATACGCGCCGAGTACGTGCCCTACATGGAGCGCATGTTCGAGTTCTACGAACAGTATTCGCGCGAGGTCGTGGGGCGCGAGTTCCCGCAGGTCTTGATGCTGACGGCGGGCGCGCTCAACTTCGACAGCTTCGCCGACCTCGCGGCGATGATGAAGCGGCGCGGCTACACGTTCGTCACGATGGAGCAGGCCACGCGCGACGAGGCTTACGGCCTGCCCGACACCTACACGGGGCGGCGCGGCGACTCGTGGGTAAGGCGCTGGGCCGTCTCGAAGGGGATGCCGGACAGGGACATCGAAGAGGAAGAGCTGCCCGAGTCGATGCGCCGCCACCTCGCCGAGCTTCAGAAGAGCTGGAAGCCGAAGGGCAACGACAAGAAGTAATTCGACCGCTTCGCGGAAGGGGGCTCGCCGTGTGTAACGCAATGAAGGTGGCGCGGTGCGCCCTCTTCCTCTTACTCTGCTGCGCCGGCGTCGCCGCCAAGCCGGTGCGCCACTACGTCTTCTTCGGCCAGGACCGGGAGAAGATTCGGGAGGCGTCGTCGTTCCTCGAAACGAAGGCGCTGGAGGGCGCGCAGGTCACATACTCCTGGCGCCAGTTGGAGCCGGAGCAGGACGGGTACGACTTCCGTCCCGTCCGCGACGACCTCGCCTTCCTGACCTCGAAGGGCAAGAGGCTGTTCGTCCAGCTCCAGGACGTCACCTTCAGCGCGTCGCGGATAAACGTCCCGCGCTACCTTCTGAGCGACGCCCGGTACAGCGGGGGCGCCGACAGGCAGTACGAGGTCAAAGGCGAAGACGAGGAACGCGCCGTCCACGCGGGCTGGATGGCGCGACGCTGGGACCCCGCGGTGCAGGAGAGGTTCCACAAACTGCTCTTCGCCCTGGGGAGGGAGTTCGACGGCCGCGTCGAGGGAATCAACTTCGCCGAGACGTCCGTCGGGGTCGGCCACAGCGGGCGCCTGTTCCCGAAGGGCTTCACGTTCGAGGTCTACCGCGAGGCCGTCATCACGAACATGAAGGCGCTGAGGCGCGCGTTCCCCAAGTCGGTGGTGATACAGTACGCCAACTTCATGCCCGGCGAATGGCTGCCGGGTGAAGACGGGGGACACCTGCGCGCCGTCTACAAGGCCGCGAAGCGGCTGAAGGTCGGGGTGGGTGGCCCCGACCTTTTGCCCTTCCGCCGGGGGCAGCTCAATCACTCCTACCCTCTAATCAGGGACGCGTCGGGAGTCGTCCCCACGGGAATCGCGGTTCAGGACGGCAACTACGGGGAGACGGACCCGCGGACGGGGAAGCCCGTCACCGTCCCCGAGCTGTTAAGATTTGCGACCGAGTACCTGAGGGTCGATTACGTCTTCTGGTGCATCGAGGAGCCGTACTACTCCGCGCAGATGATACCGTTCTTCAAGCAGGTCAGGTGACGAAGATGACAGTGTGGGCGTACAGACTCGGCCGGGTTCTTCTTTCGGCGGCGCTGCTCGCGTCGGCGCTCGCGGCGCAGGCGGCGGCGCAGGCGGCGCGCAGGGAGGTCGCCGTCACGTTCGACGACCTGCCCGCGCCGCAGGGCGACCTCGAAGACATGCGGCGCATCACGTCGCGTTTGCTGGAGAGCGTGAAGCGAAACGGCGTGCCGGCGGTCGGCTTCGTCAACGAGGGGAAGCTCTACCGGCGCGGCGAGACGGACGCGCGCACCGAGCTGCTGCGCGCGTGGCTCGACGCCGGGCTTGAGCTGGGCAACCACACCTTCTCGCACCTCAACCTCCAGCGCGCCCCGCTCGAAGAGTACAAGGACGACGTGCTGCGCGGCGAGACGGTGACGCGGATGCTGCTCAGGGAGCGCGGGCTACGCCTGCGCTACTTCCGCCACCCGTTCCTGTTTACGGGGACGACGCCCGAGTACAAAAAGGGGCTGGCGGAGTTCCTCGCCGCGCGCGGCTACGCGGTCGCGCCCGTCACCATCGACAACGCCGACTACATCTTCGCCGACGTCTACCTCAGGGCGAAGAAGCGTGGCGACGCCGAGACGGCGAAGCGCGTGGCCGACGCCTACGTGCCCTACATGGAGTCGGCCTTCGAGCACTTCGAGCGGCTCTCGTCCGAGACTTTCGGGCGCGAGATCAAACACGTCCTCCTGCTCCACGCCAACGAGATCAACGCCGACCGCTTCGACGAGCTGGCCGCGATGATGAAGCGGCGCGGCTACACGTTCGTCACGCTCGAAGAGGCTCTCAAAGACCCGGCCTACCTGGAGCCCGACGCGCTCTACAAGAACGGCATCTCGTGGCTCCACCGCTGGCGGATGGCGAAAGGTCTCCCGGTGAAGTGGGAGCCCGAGGTGCCGAAGTTTCTGGGCGAGCTTTACAAGGCCGGCCGCTCCGGCAACTGAAGGGCGCGTCGCGTGAGAGGCTTTACCCTATCGGCCGCCGCCATCGTCCTGGCCGCCCCGCTGCTGCTGTGCGCGCACGCAGCCCGCGCCGCGCAGCCCGGCGGCGCCGTCGCCGGCCGCGTCACAGACCCGGCGGGCGCGGTCGTCGTCGGCGCGTCTCTTATCCTGAGGGACGCGGCCGGCCGCGAGCGGCGCGCGGCCTCCGACGCCGAGGGGCGCTACGCCTTCGGCGGACTCGCGCCGGGCGCGTACACTCTGCGCGTCGAGGCGCGCGGCTTCCAGACCTTCGAGGGCGGGGGCGTCCGAGTAGTCGCGGGCAGACACAGTGAGCTGGACGTGCGGCTCGCCGTCGGGCTCGAAAGGCAGGAGGTGACGGTCGGGGCGGAGTCGCCCCTCGGCGTCGAGCCGGGCGACAACCGGAGCGCGCTCCGGTTTGGCGAGGCCGACCTCGACGCGCTGCCCGAAGACCCGGCCGACCTCGCCGCCGCGTTGCAGTCACTCGCGGGCGCGCCCGGCGGCCCGAACGGCGGCCAGATTCTCGTGGACGGCTTCGCCAACGCGGGCGAGCCGCTCCCGCCGCGCGGCTCGATACGCGAAGTCCGCGTCAACCAGAACCCCTTCTCGGCCGAGAACGACCGCATCGGCTTCGGCCAGATTCAAATCTTCACGCGCGCCGGCACCGAGAAGCTGCGCGGGCAAGTCTTCCTCAACTTCAACGACGAGAGCCTCAACGCGCGCAACCCCTTCACGCCCGCGCGCGCCGCCTACCAGATGCGCAACGCGGGCGGCGGCCTGAGCGGCACGCTCGTCCCGCGCCGCGCCTCCTTCTTCCTCTGGCTCGAAGAGCGCTCCACGGACGACAACGCGCTCGTCAACGCCATCGTTCTTGACGAAAGCCTTGCCCCCCGCGCGCTCGCCTTCACGGCGCGCGTCCCACGCAGCCAGTTGAACGCCAACGCGCGGCTCGACCTGCAACCGGGCGAGGCGCACACGCTGACGCTGCGCTACAACTACTTCCGGCACCGCGCCGAGAACGCGGGCGTCGGCGGCGTCGTCCTGCCGGAGCGCGGCTTCGCCTTCAGGCTCCCCATCCGCACCTTCCAACTGTCCGAAACGGCGGTGCTCGGCCCGCGAGTCATCAACGAGTTCCGCCTCCAGTACATCGGCGAGGATCAGTTGGACGAGCCGTTCAGCACGCTCCCGGCGCTCAACGTCGCGGGTGCGTTCGCCTCGGGCGGCTCGACCTCGGGGCGCGCGACAAACCCCGAGGGCAGGCTGACGGCGCAGGACTCTCTGCTGTGGACCGCGGGCGCGCACACCCTGAGGGCGGGCGCGCGCCTGCGCCGCACGACCATCACGGACGTTTCGCCCGACGACTTCAACGGCGCCTACACCTTTGCCGGCGGCCTCGCGCCGCGGCTCGACGCGGCCGGCGAGCCCGTGCGCGACCCGTCGGGGCTTGTCGTCATGGTTCCCGTCACGAGCATCGAGCGTTACCGCCGCACGCTCCTCTTCTCCGCGCCCAACTGCGGCGCGCAGGCGGGGCGCTTTCTCTGCCTTTCGCCGGCCGCGATACGCGAGCGCGGCGGCGGCGCGACCCAGCTCACGCTCGGCGGCGGCGACCCTCTGGCCGGGGCGACGCAGGTGGACTTCGGGGCTTATTTTCAGGACGACTGGCGCGTGCGCCCGAACCTCACGGCGAGCTTCGGCCTGCGCTACGAGTTTCAGACCAACATCGGCGTCCGCCTCAACCTCGCGCCGCGCGTCGCGCTCGCGTGGGCGCCTGGGCTCAAGGCCGGCGACCCCGCGGCCAGGGCCGGCTGGGTCGTCCGCGCGGGCTTCGGCGTCTTCTTCGACCGCTTCAACGAGAATCAGGTTCTGATAGCCAACAAGTACGCCGCCGGGAACTTCTTCCGCTTCGTCGTTGACGACGCGTCAGTCCTCGACTCGTTCCCGGCCGTCCCCTCTGTCGAGACGCTGCGCGCCTCGCACGCCGCGAACCTGACCACGTTCCGCATCGCCGAAGACCTGCGCGAGCCCTACATGATGCAGGCGGCCCTGGGGCTGGAGCGTCAACTGCCGCGCAAGAGCACGCTGGCCGTGACCTATGTCGCGTCGCGCACGCTCCACGCGCTGCGCGCGCGCAACGTCAACGCGCCGGTCGTCGTCGGGGATTCGTCGGGCGAGGTGGTCGGTCGCGCGAGGCCGCGCCCGGCGGCCGGCAACGTCATCCAGTACGAGTCGAGCGGCCGGCTCAACCAGCACCAGTTGCTCGTGACGCTCAACGCCCGGCCGAGCGCCCGCGCCTCCTTCTTCGCCAACTACACACTGAACCGCGCGCGCGGCGACACCGAGAGCGCGGGGACTTGGCCGGCCGACAGCTACGACCTGCGGGGCGAGTACGGGCGCTCTTCCTTCGACGTGCGCCACGCCTTCGCGGCGGGCGGGACGTTCGAGGCGGCGTGGGGTTTGCGGCTGAGTCCTCTGGTCTACGCCTCGACGGGGCGGCCGTTCAACATCACCTCGGGCGTCGACGCGAACGGCGACTCACTCTTCACAGACCGCCCCGCGCTCGCCTCGGATTTGACGAGGCCGACGGCGCGCGTCACCCCCTTCGGCGCCTTCGACACGGAGCCGCCGCCCGGCGCGCCCGTCATCGCGCGCAACTACGGCGAAGGCCCGGGCTACTTCGTCGTCAACCTCGGCGTCAGCCGGACGTTCGTGTTCGGGAGGGCTACGGCGGCGGCAGGCGGCGGCGGTCAGGCGTCGGGCGCGGGCGGCGAGGGTCGCTTCCGCGTCACGCCGGGCATACGGTTTACGAACCTCTTCAACCGGGTCAACCTCGACGCGCCCGTGGGGAATCTGGGCTCGCCCCTCTTCGGGCGTTCGGCCGCCACCGCGGGCGGGTTCGGCGCGGGCAGCGTCGGCAACCCGGCGGCGGGCAACCGCCGCGTCGAGGCGCAAATCAGAATCGAGTTCTGACTCAGGGGCGTTCGAGAATTTCGAGTCGGATGTCGTCGTCGCCCCCGACGACGACCCTGCCGCCGGACTGTAAACGCCCGAAGAGAATCTCGTCGGCGAGCGGCGCCTTGATCTTCTCCTGGATGAGTCGCGCCATCGGGCGGGCGCCCATCTGGCGGTCGTAGCCGTGCTCGGCGAGCCAGCGGCGCGCGGCGTCGGTGAGCACGAGCTCGACACCCTTCTCGACCAACTGCGCGCGCACCTCCGCGACGAACTTGTCCACGACGCGCTCGATGGTCTCGAACGTGAGCCGCGCGAACGCGATCCACGCGTCGAGCCGGTTGCGGAACTCGGGGCTGAAGGTGCGCTCGATGGCGCCGCGCCCCTGCCCCTGCGACAGGCCGCCCTGCCCCTGCTGAAATCCTATCTTCGTGTCCGACATCTCGCGCGCGCCGGCGTTGGTCGTCATGATGAGGATGACGTTGTGGAAGTCGGCGCGCTTGCCGTTGTTGTCGGTGAGCGTGCCGTGGTCCATCACCTGAAGCAGGATGTTGAAGAGGTTCGGGTGCGCCTTCTCTATCTCGTCTAAGACGAGGACGGCGTAGGGCGTCTTGTTGACGGCGTCGGTCAGGAGCCCGCCCTGGTCGAAGCCGACGTAGCCGGGCGGCGCGCCGATGAGCCGCGAGACCGTGTGCGGCTCGGCGTACTCCGACATGTCGAAGCGTATGAACTCGACGCCGAGGGCGAACGCGAGCTGCTTCGCCAGCTCGGTCTTGCCGACGCCCGTCGGGCCGGAGAAGAGGAAAGACCCGATGGGCTTTTCCGGCTGGCCTAAGCCGGAGCGCGAGAGCTTGATGGCGCTGACTATCTGCGAGACGGCGTGGTCCTGCCCGTAGATGACGCCCCGGAGCGCCCCCTCCAGGTTTTGCAGCCTGTCCTTCTCCGAGCCCGCGATGGTGCGCGGCGGAATCTTCGCCATGCGCGCGACCACGGTCTCTATCTCGCGGACGCCGACCTCGGGGGGGCGCTCTGACGCCGGCATCAGCTTGACCATCGCGCCCACCTCGTCGATGACGTCGATGGCCTTGTCGGGGAGGAAGCGGTCGTGTATGTGCTTGGCCGCCAGCTCGGCGGCCGCGCGCAGCGCCTCGGACGAGTAGGTGACGCCGTGCGCCTCCTCGTAGAGCTTCTTCAAGCCTTCGAGAATCTTCACCGTGTCTTCGAGCGACGGCTCGCCGACCTCTATCTTCTGGAAGCGGCGCGCGAGCGCGCGGTCGCGCTCGAACGCGGCCTTATACTCGGGGTAGGTCGTCGAGCCGATGCAGCGTATCTCGCCCGAGGCGAGCACCGGCTTGATGATGTTCGACGCGTCCATCGAGCCGCCCGAGACCGCGCCCGCGCCGACGATGGTGTGAATCTCGTCGATGAAGAGGATGACGTTCTCCTTCTTCTTGAGCGCGGAGATGACGGCCTTCAAACGCTGCTCGAACTCGCCGCGGTACTTGGTGCCGGCGAGCAGCGCGCCCATGTCGAGCGAGTAGACCTCGGCGCCTTTGAGCGCGTCGGGCACTTCCCCCTTTTGAATCTTCAAGGCGAGCCCCTCGGCGATGGCGGTCTTGCCGACGCCGGGGTCGCCGACGTAGATGGGGTTGATCTTGCGGCGGCGGCAGAGCACCTGGATGGTGCGCGCGACCTCCGCCTCGCGCCCGATGAGCGGGTCGATCTTGCCCTCGGCGGCGCGCTCGACGAGGTTCGAGGCGAAGGCCGTGAGCGGGTCGCGCGCCGCCTGCTCGGCCTCGTCCGTGTAGCCCTCCTCGCCGTGCGCGAAGGGGGCCGCGCCGCCCGGCTCGACCTTCGAGATGCCGTGCGCGAGGTAGTTCAGCACGTCGAGGCGTGTGACGCCCTGCCTGCGCAGCAGGTAGACGGCGTGCGAGTTGGGCGACTGGAAGAGCGCGGCCAAGACGTTCCCGCCGTCGACCTCCTTCTGCCCCGAGCCCTCGGCCTGGAGGAGCGCGTACTCGACGACGCGCTGGAAGGCGGCGGTGTACTCGGGCAGCGCGTCGCTCGCCTCGGGGACGCTCTCCAGCTTCTCGTCGAAGAACGCCTCGAGCTCTTTGGTGAGCGCGTCGGCGTCGCCGCCGCAGTGGCGCAGAGCCTTCGCGGCCGTGCGGTCGTGCAGCAGCGCGTAGAGGAGGTGTTCGAGCGTCACGTATTCGTGACGCCGCTTGATCGCCTCCATCGCGGCGAAGTTCAAAGTCTCTTGCAGTTCTTTGGTAATCATTTAAAAGCGGTGAATAGTAAATGGTAAATCGCGAATGGTTAGATGCGACGCGCGCGAATTCGTGGCTTGAGATAGGCGGCAACCTCTAATCACTATTCACCATTTACCATTCACCCCTCACCCGGTTCTTCCTCGACGGTGCAGAGCAGCGGGAACTCCTGCGCGCGCGCCATCTGCGTCACGCGCTCGACCTTCATCTCGGCGACCTCGTAGGTGTAGACGCCGGCGCAGCCGACGCCCTGCGTGTGGACGGCCCACATGACGCGGAAGGCTTCCGCCTCGGACTTCCCGAAGACGCGGCGGAGCACCTCGACGACGAACTCCATCGTCGTGAAGTCGTCGTTGTGCAGCAGGACGCGGAACAGCGGCGGCTTCTTCAGCCGCTCGCGGCTCTCGGTCGCCACGTCCTCCTCGAACCCGTACTCGCGCTCCGGCATGAGGAGATATTAAAGGCAAAAGCCAAAAGGCAAAAGGTGGGGCGGCGGGGCGTTGAAATGGATTCGGGCGTTTCCGCATTAGAAAGTGTTGGCACTAACTCGCCGCGGGCGGCGCGTACCGGATACCCGGCCTCACGCCCCCGCACACCGTCCTCAGGGGTCGCAGGATCGGAGGAGACCATGACTTACGAGACCATCCCTCGCAGCAAGTTGTCTTGGGCGAGAACCGCGCTCGCGGTCTGCGCCGCCCTCTGCGCGCTCGCACATCCCGTCTACCCGCCGCGGCCGGCGGCCGCGCAGGAGGTGGAGCGGGGACGGAGCGAGGACGGCGAGCTTGAGTGCATCTCCTATTGCAGCAACACGCGCCCAGGGACCGTAATCATGGAGGTGAGGATGCGCCTGGCGGGCCACCTGCTGAACGACACGGAGCTGCGCTCGAAGGTCGCGCAGCAGAGGCTCGAAGCGACCGTCTACGCCGACGGGTTCGAGCGCGGCCTCTTCGCCGCCGTCCCGGTGCTCAGGCCGAACGCGCTCTTCCTCGCGCGCCCGAGGCCGGAACTCGCCGGCCGCCGGCAGAAGAAGATTCCCGGGCTGGAGAGGCTCGTAGTCAGGGAGGTCGCCACGCGCCTGGACCGGGCAGCGGACCGCTTTCTTCTGATGCGACCGAGGTCAGGCCTCCCGGCCGAGACGCCGGGCGCGGCCGGGGGCGACTGGGTCGTCATCCGCCTCGAAGGGCTCGCCCCGGGCATGGCGTACAGCTTTCGCGTCCCCGGCGGGCGTTCCGCCGTGACGTGTCTGGCGGCCGTCTGCCCGGTCGACCTGCGGTCCGCGCCGGCGAGGCAGGCGAGGCGTAGGCCTTAGGCCACACGGCCGGCACTCACCTGAGACCGCATCGGCACTCACCTGAGACCGCAAAGGAGGCGTATGAACCGTTCCAACCGTGCCTTCGTATGGGCCGCGGCGCTTTGCGCGCTGCTGTCGGTGACCGCGGCGAAAGGCCAGAACGTCGTCACCGTCGTCGAGATCAACCCCACCCACTCCAACGTCGGCGGCATGAACGCGACCGGCGGCCGCGTCAACCACCTCGGGCGCGCCACGGACAGCATCTTCTACGCGGCCAGCGAGTTCGGCGGGCTCTTCAAGAGCACGGACGCGGGGCGCACCTGGGCGCGGCTCGACGCGCACCTGCCCACGCGCGTCTCGGACGTCAAGGCGAGCCCCGGCGACCCGAACCGCGTCATCGCGACCTCGGTCTTCGACGGCCGCGTGGACAGCTTCGCCGGCATCAACGTCAGCCACGACGGCGGCGCCACCTGGAGCAAGCCGGCCTCGGCCCGCCCGCCGGCCGGCTTCTGCGCGAGCGCCACGAGCTTCAACGAGCCCTCCGCGTTCGGCATCGCCTTCGACCCGGAGAGCCCCTCGCACGTCTTCGTCGGAACCAACTGCGGCCTGGCCCGGAGCACGGACGGCGGCGTAAACTGGACGTTCATCCGCCCCGGGATCGGCCCGGCGGCCAACGCCGTCTTCGGCGTCGTGGTCCACCACGGCGGCATCGTCGACGCCTGCGGCCGCGACGGTCACCGCCGCTCGACCGACGGCGGCGCGACGTGGGCCGGCGCGCGGCCCGGCGGGACGCCGCTGCCCGCGGGGAAGTGCACCATCGCCGCCTCGCCCGACGAGTCCTCCGTGCTCTTCGCCACGGCCGGGACGAAAATCTTCGAGTCCGACGACGGCGGCGGCTCCTGGGACACGGAGTTCGTCAGCCCGCGGGAGCAGGGGCGCGTGACCTTCGTGCTCACGCACGACCGGCCGGGGCGCGCCTTCGACCTGTGGTTCGGCGACGTGGACGTCTTCCGCGCCGGCTGCACGACGCCCGCGACGGGGGTGCCGGGCCCGCGCTGCCCGCCTTCGAGCGCTTGGACGCGCGCCGGCTCCGGGGCGCACGCCGACATGGGCGAGGTGGTCTTCAACGACCCGCCGCGCTTCAGCGTACCCGACTGCCTCCGGAACTGCACGAACGCGCGGAACGAGTGCCGTAACGACTGCGTGGAGTTCCTCGACTCGTGCCTCTCGCGGGCGGGCGAGGCCGGCTCGCCCACGCGCGCGCAGTGCGTGGCGGCGGGCGCTCGCTGCACCAACCGTTGCACGCAGACCTTCGACGCCTGCAACACGAACTGCCGGCGGCCGCAGGAGGGCTGCCCCGTCATCCTCGCCTCGGACGGCGGGACGTACGTCAACACGCTGACCCAGACCCCCGAGTGCCAGACGCCGAAGTGGGTTCAGTCCGACGTCACCACCCGCGGGCTCTGGCTGTGGTCTCTGGGCGGCGCCGACATTCCCGGTTCGAGCCGGCGCGAGGCGCTCTACATGGGCGCGCAGGACGACGGCAGCTTCGGGACGCTCGACGCGGGCTCCGCGGCGCCCACCTGGAACAACGCAGACTGCTGCGACTCCTTCGACACGGTCGCCGACAGCACGCAGGTGCTGAACACGCTCTGCTGCTTCGGGGGGACGCGGAATAACCGCGTCTTCCGGCGCGCCCCCGGCATGAACGGCGGGAACGAAATTCCCAACTACCCGGCGGGGGACGTGCCGGCCTTCCAGTTCCCCGACGCCATCGCGCGCTTCGGCTCCAACCGCTTCGCCCTGCTCACGTCGGGCGGCGTCTTCACCACCCAGAACATCACCGCGAACCCCATCACCTGGGGCCGTCTCGGCAGTAACGCGCCCACCGACGCCTGCGGCCTGTGGGCGGCGGGGACGCAGAACAGTCCCACCTTCTTCGCACAGACCGGCTCCTGCTCCGGCGACTCCGCCGGGGCGCTCCTGCGCTACACGGGGACCACGACGACCGGCACGTGGCAGAACGTCTCGCCGCCACCCGGCACGTTCGGCGTGGGCGTCTTTGCGGTCGACCCGAGGAACGCCAACCGCCTCTTCGTCTCCGCCTTCGGCGGCAACGGCGTGCGCATGTTCCGCTCCGCCGACGGCGGCGCGAACTGGACGGCCGACGCGGCGCTGGACGCGCTGATGAACGGCGGCGGCGCCTTCCTGATGCAGACTTCGAGCTACGCGCAGCCCACGCTGGTCGCGTTCGACCCGAACGACTCCAACACGCTGCTCGCCGGCGCGGCAGATGCCGGCATCTTCCTCAGCCGGGACAACGGCGCCAACTGGACGACCATCACGAGGAACTCCGGCGACGCCGCGAACCCCGTCATCCCGCGCCCGCGCTCGGCCTACTTCGACCGCGAGTGCGGCCGCTTCAACATCTACGTCGGGACGAAGGGGCGCGGCGCGTGGCGCATCAGCTACCGCGACCCTGCGGCGCCGAGCGTGGGCGCTTGCCAGTCCGGCTGTGACGCCACTATCACGGACTGTCAGGAGGCGTGCGCCGAGCGGCACACCGCCTGCCTCGACCAGGAGGGGCCGGGCAGCCACACGCCCGCTCGGTGCTCCCAGCAGCTCGTGCAGTGCCGCGCGCGTTGCAGCAGCGACCGTACAAGGTGCCGCCAGGGCTGCGCCGACTGCCCGCAGTAACGCGCGGCGGTGAGGGGAAGTGCGGCCGCGCACGCGGAGTCGGTGCCCGCGGCCCGCTTTTGCTTTATCATCGCCGGGATGGCCGACTGGCATTTCCCGGACCCGCGCGAGGCGACGGCCGACGGCATCGTCGCGGTCGGCGGCCGCCCCGAGCCGGCGCTCTTAGAAGAGGCGTATGGGCGCGGCATCTTCCCGTGGCCGGTCGTGGGCTACCCGCTGCTCTGGTTCAGCCCGGCGGAGCGCGCGCTGCTCTTCTTCGACGAGCTGCACGTCCCGCGCAGCCTCGCGCGCGAGCGCCGGCGCACGCGCCTGACGTTTACCATCGACCGCGCCTTCGAGCGCGTCATACGCGCCTGCGCCGCGGTCCCACGCGCGCACGAGCAGGGGACGTGGATCACGCCGTGGATGGTTCGCGGCTACTACGAGTTTCACCGGCGCGGGCGCGCGCACAGCGTCGAGGCGTGGGAGGGCGAAGAGCTGGTCGGCGGGGTCTACGGCGTGGACGCGGGCGGGGCCTTCGCCGGCGAGAGCATGTTCCGCCTGCGCCCGAACGCCTCGAAGCTCGCGCTGCTGTCCCTGATAGACCACCTGCGCGCGCGCGGCCTCGGCTGGCTCGACATACAGGTCATGACCCCGCACATGGAGTCGCTCGGCGCGCGCCTCGTCCCGCGCGAAGAGTTCCTCCGCCTCCTCGCCGACACCCGCGCGCGCGGCCTCAAACTGTTCTGAGACTTTAAACTGTTCCGAGATTTTTGTCGGCGTCGTCGCTCAGCTCACGCAGGAGCTTCGCGGTCGAGGCGGCGCGCGCGGCCCACCAGTCGGCGACCGCACCGTGGGCGCCGCGGCGCCGGCGGTGGAGCGCGGCCCACGAGTCGGCCTCGGACGCGAGGCGCGAGAGGGCGCCCGCCGCGTCCTGACCCACGAGCGAGCGCAGCGCGAACAGACGCTCGCCCGCGCGGACGCCCGAGCCGAGTTCGCGCGCGGCGCGCGCGATGTCGTCGCGCAGGAGGATGACGCCCGTGCGCGCGGGCGCGAGCAGGGTCTTCAGGAACTCTTCCGCCGAGGACTCGCGCGGGTCGGCGAGCGCGGCCGCCTCGCGCAGGTGGAGCGGCAGAGTGTCCTGCCGCCCCAACTCTTCCGCCTCCGCGTCGAGCGCCGCGGCGAGCGTCCTCCCCCACGCGCGGTAGAACGCCGGCGCGACCTGTTCGAGCTTGTCGAGGTAGACGGGGAGCCAGCTCAAAAGGTGCTCCCAGAGGAACGCGCGCCGCGCGCCGCGCAGAGACTCACGCCGCTGCCCCTCGCCCGCCGCGCCTTCCGCCTCGGCGAGCGACGCGTAAGCCCCGAGCATCAGCGCGAGGTGGTCCGGCTCCGGCGGCACGGCCCGCCCGAGCGCCGTTAAAAACCCCGCCACGCGCTCGCGCGCCTCGCCGCCCAGCATCCCCTCCGCCCCGAGGTAGACGGACGCGTAAGGGTAGAGCCTGAAGACGAACACGTCCGCGTAGTCGGCCGCCGTCGGCACTTCCCCCAACCCCAAAGCCTCCGCCACGCGCGCCGCCCCCGCCCGCCCCGGCGGCTCGGCCAACACCGCGAGTGCGCGAAAGATTTCCAACCCCTAGTCTGTTTTAACGGGCTCGGTTTCGCTTGGGAGTTTGTAGAACTCGCGCGCGGGCTTGAGGGGGCGGAGCAGCCAGTAGGGGCGGCGCGTGCCGTCGGGCGAGTAGAGGTCGGCGGGGCGCGTGAACTGGAGCCAGGCGCGGTAGACGGCGCGCGACTTCTCGGTGTCGACGTGGATGTCGCCGGGGCGGTCGCCGGCTTCGGCCTTGCGGACGCGGACGGCCTGGTGCCAGCAGTGCATCCCCGAGACGGGGTCGGGGTGGACGGGGAAGGTCAGGTTCTGGTGGACGCCCACGTCCGACCACCAGATGCGCGCCGTGTCGGGGTCTGCGGACTCGTAAGGCTCGACGCCGCGCTCGCGCCTGAGCGCCCACTCGCTCCCCTTGTGTTCGAGCGCGACCGTCTGCATCAACTGCCGTTGCCCCTCGCCGTCGTGCGCGAGCTTCCAGCGCCCCATGTGGTGGCTGCACGCGACCACTTCCGGCCTGATGCCTTCGGTGACCCACGCGCGGAGGACGAAGTGGCCGGTCTCGGTCTCGACGCGCACGGCGTCGCCGGTCTTGACGCCGACCTGCGCCGCGTGGCGCGGGTGTATCCAGAGCGGGTTGGTGTGCGCGATCTCGTCGAGCCACTTGGCGTTCGCCGAGCGGGTGTGAATCTGCACCGGCAGGCGGAAGGTCGAGATGAGCACGGTCTGGTCGGGGTTGAGCCTGTCCGGGTGGACGTGACTCTTGATGTAGGCGGGCACCGCGTACTCGTGCCAGCCCCAGTCGGCCAGAGTCTTCGAGTAGAACTCCAGACGACCCGAGGGCGTGGGGAACCCGCGCAGGATGCGCTCGTCCACGCGGACGCCGACGAAGCGCCGCCCCTCCGCGTCGGCGTCGGGCGAAGGGACGGGGACGATGTTGGGCGAGGCGGGCTTCGGCGTCCGCGTGTAGACGCGGCCGAAGCGGTCGGTGCGCTCGTCGTCGAGCTCGTCCTCGGGCACCTCCTGCTCGTGGAGCGCGCCGGTCTTGCGGCCGATCTCGAACGCGCCGTAGCGGCGCATGAACTGGAGCGGCGTCAGCCCCTCCTCGGCCGCGCGGTCGGGCAGCCCCGGCACCGAGTGCTGGAAGATGTAGCCGTAGTACTCGTCGACGCTCAGCCGCTCGCCGGGGCGCGCCGCCGACTCGGCGAACTTGCGAATCCCCATCGAGCCGTCGGGGTCGATGCGCCACGTCAGCTCGAGCCAGAACTCGTTCTCCTCCCAGACCTCGCCGGGGTTGACCTCGCGCGTGTCCCTGACGGTCTCGCCCATGCGCTCGCGCGCGGCGCGAAGCACCGGCTGGCGGAAGCCGAGCCACTGCGCGTCGTGCGTCTCGTAGGAGTGTATGTCGTGGCGCTCGGGGCCGTGCCCCATCGGCAGGACGTAGTCGGCGAAGTAGGCGGTCTCGTTCCACGTCGGGGTGAGCGCGACGTAACAACCTATAAGACTCTCGTCCCGCAAGACCTCTATCCAGGAGAAGCCGTCGGGGTTCGTCCAGACCGGGTTGTAGACGCGCGTGAAGTACGTGTCCACGCGCCCGCGCCCGTCCTTGAGGAAGTGCGGGAGCAGGAACGACAGCTCGTTCATCGCGAGCGGGAACTCGCGCGGCCACGTCAGCTCGTTCCAGCGCGGCGGGTGCGGCGGCGTGTAGACGGGTTTGGGGACGAACTTGTTCCACGCGTTCGGGAAGACGCCGCCCTCGGTCGCGACCGCGCCGAGCAGCGCGTTGACGAGGAAGAGCGTGCGCGCCACCTGCCAGCCGCCGCTGTTGCCCGCGGCGGCCGAGCGCCAGTTGTGACTTGAGAAGCGCTTGCCGGCGGTCGCGACCACCTTCGCGACCTCCTCGATCTGCGCCGCCTCGACGCCCGACTCCTTCGCCGCGTACTCGAAGGTGAACTCGGCGTAGAGGCTTCTCAGCACCTCCTCGAAGCCGTCGAAGCTCGTCTCAAGCTCCGGGTGCTCGACCGCCATGTACTCCTCCCAGTTCCACCAGCGGCGGACG
>JAIVJI010000056.1 GCA_020200135.1 Acidobacteriota bacterium
AACGTGGCGATGGAGATCGAGCTGATCACGCCGATCGCGCTGGAGAAGGGGCTGCGGTTCGCCATCCGGGAGGGCGGCCGCACCGTCGGGGCGGGCACCGTCTCCGACATCGTCGAGTAGCAGAGTTTTAACGGCCCCCGGCCGGAGACGACGACCGGGGGCCGTAGTTTGAATGCTGAAAGCAGAACGGCTGAAGGCTGAAAGAAAGACATGCTGAACGAGAAGATCAGAATCAGGCTCAAGGCGTACGACCACCGCGTGCTCGACCAGTCCACGTCGGAGATCGTCGAGACGGCCAAGCGCACCGGCGCCCGCGTGGCGGGGCCCATCCCGCTCCCCACTTCCAAGAACAAGTGGACGGTCTTGCGCTCGCCGCACGTCGACAAGAAGTCGCGCGAGCAGTTCGAGATTCGCACGCACAAGCGTCTGATGGACATCCTCGACCCGACGCCGCAGACCGTGGACGCGCTGATGAAGCTCGACCTCCCGGCGGGCGTGGACGTGGAAATCAAGGCGTTCGGCCGGAGCTAAAGGCCGTAAACAGTAAACCGTAAACCGTGACAAGTGGAAGCGGTTTTCATCTCGTCACGGTTGACGGTTTACGGTTCACGAAAGGTTTTTGTGATGATTAACGGAATCATCGGTAAGAAGGTCGGGATGACGCAGCTCTTCGCCCCGGACGGGACGGTCACGCCCGTCACGGTCATCAAGGCGGGCCCCTGCGTCGTCGTGCAGAAGAAGTCGGCGGCGGGGCGCGACGGCTACGACGCCGTCCAGATCGGGCTGGTCGAGGACCGCCCCGTCAAGCTCAAGAACGTGACCAAGCCCATGCAGGGGCACTTCGAGAAGACCGGCGGGGGCACGCCCCCGACCCGCGTCCTCAAGGAGATTCGGCTCAAGGGCGAAAACGGCTCGGGCGAGGTCAACGTCGGCGACAAGGTGCTTGTCGACCAGTTCGCCGAGGGCGACAAGATTGAGCTGGTGGGCAAATCCAAGGGGCGCGGCTTCCAGGGCACGATCAAGCGCCACAACTTCAACCGCGGCCCCGAGACCCACGGCTCGATGAACGTGCGCCGCCCCGGCTCCATCGGCCAGTCGGCCTACCCCTCGCGCGTCATCAAGGGCACGCGCTCGTCGGGTCACATGGGCGACAAGCGGGTCACGGTCAGGGGGCTGACGGTCGCGCGCGTGGACGTGGAGAACAACCTGCTGATGGTGCGCGGCGCCGTGCCCGGCCCCAACGGCAGCGTCGTCGTCGTCCGCAAGTCGGCGAAGTAAACGGAGTGAAACGAAATGCCTACCGTTAAGGTGCGCAACCTGAAGAACGAAGAGGTCGGCGACCTCGAACTCTCGGACGCCGTCTTCGGCGCCGAGCTGAACGAGGCGCTGATCCACGCCGCCGTCAAGGCGCACCTCGCGGGCGCCCGGCAGGGCACCGTGGGGACGAAGACGCGCGGCGACGTGTCCGGCTCGGGGCGCAAGCTCTGGAAGCAGAAGGGGACGGGGCGCGCGCGCATCGCGTCGATCCGCTCGCCGCTCTGGAAAGGCGGCGGCAACGTCCACGGGCCGCAGGCGCGCGACTGGTCACAGCCTTTGCCGAAGAAGATGCGGCGCGGCGCGCTGCGCTCGGCGCTCTCCGAGCGTCTGCGCGAGGGCAACCTCGTCGTGGTCGAGGAGCTGGTCTTCTCGCAGCCGAAGACGAAGGAGTTCGTCGGCGCGCTGGCGTCGCTCGGGCTGGGGGGCAAGACGCTCGTCGTCGACACCATCGACAACGACAACCTGCTGCTCGCCGCGCGCAACGTGAAGGGGGCCAAGGTCGTCGGCTCCTACGGCGTCAACATCTACGACGTGCTCTACCACGAGAAGCTGGTGCTGACGCGCGCGGCCGCCGAGACCATGCAGGCGCAGCTCGACCCGGCGAAGCGGGCTTCGGCCCCCGAAGCCGCGGGCGAGGCGGAAGAGAACACGCAGGAAGAGGAGGCGGCGTAAGTCATGCGAACGATCTGGGACGTCATCAAGGCGCCGGTCATCACCGAGAAGGCGCTCGTCGCCAAGGAAGAGTCGCAGGACGGCCGCCAGCTCCTGACCTTCCGCGTGGACGTGAAGGCCACCAAGCCGGAGATCAAGTCGGCCATCGAGCGCATCTTCAACGTCCAGGTGGACGCCGTGCGCACGATCAACTACATGGGCAAGAAGGCGCGCCGCGGCCGCTACGAGGGGCGCAAGCCCTCCTGGAAGAAGGCCTACGTCACGCTCAAGACGGGGCAGGCGCCGTTCGACTACGGCGAGAACATCTGAGGAGTACTCAGTAGGCAGTAGTCAGTATCCGGTAGGCTCCGCCGGCGGGCGCTGACGATGAGAACCGGGCGGTTCGTAATCAGAAAGTTTTTCTACTGTCTACTGACTACTGTCTACTGACTACTAAAAAGCTATGGGCATCAAGAAACTGACACCGACATCGCCGTCGCGCCGGTACCAGACGTACCTGACGCGCGACGAGCTGACGCCGGGCGCCGAGCCCGAGAAGAGTCTGCTGGAGCCGAAGAAGCGCATCTCGGGCCGCAACAACAACGGCCACATCACGGTGCGCCGCCGCGGCGGCGGCCACAAGCGCCACTACCGCATCGTCGACTTCAAGCGCGACAAGGCGGGCATCCCGGGCCGCGTCACGCAGATCGAGTACGACCCGAACCGCTCGGCGCACATCGCGCTCATCACCTACCTCGACGGCGAGAAGCGCTACATCATCGCGCCCGCCGGCCTCGAAGTGGGCAAGACCGTGATGAGCGGCCCCGAGGCCGACATCCTGCCGGGGAACGCGCTCCCGATCAGGAACATCCCGCTCGGCACGCAGATCCACAACATCGAGCTGAGGCCCGGCAAGGGCGGCCAGCTCGTGCGCTCGGCGGGCGGCTTCGCACAGCTCGTCGCCAAGGAGGGCGCACACGCGCAGGTGCGCATGCCCTCGGGCGAGGTCAGGCGCGTCCCCGTCGTCTGCTACGCGACCGTCGGGCAGGTCGGCAACGTCGAGCACGAGAACGTCTCGTACGGCAAGGCCGGGCGCACGCGCTGGCACGGCGTCCGCCCGTCGGTGCGCGGCGTCGCGATGAACCCGGTCGACCACCCGCACGGCGGCGGCGAGGGCAAGACCTCGGGCGGCCGCCACCCCGTCACGCCGTGGGGCCAGCCGACGCGCGGCTACAAGACGCGCAAGACCAAGCGCACCTCGAACATGATCGTGCGCGACCGTCGCGTGAAGTAATACTTCGGAAGAGGTAGAGGAAGAGATGGCACGTTCAGTCAAAAAAGGCCCGTTCATCGACAGGCACCTGGAGAAGAAGGTCGAGGAGGTGCGCTCGGGCGCCGCGCGCCCGCCCGCGATCAAGACCTGGTCGCGCCGCTCGACCATCACGCCCGACTTCGTCGGCCTGACCTTCGGCGTCCACAACGGCAAGCGCCACATCCCCGTCTACGTGACGGAGAACATGGTCGGCCACAAGCTCGGCGAGTTCGCCCCGACGCGCACCTTCAAGGGGCACGCGGGCACCAAGGCGGAGAAGTCCTCGAAGTCGGCGCGTTAGTGAATGGTAAATAGTAAATGGTGAATAGATAAAGCCACCATTTACCATTCACCATTTACCATTTACTGAGGTTTAGAGATGGAAGCGATAGCGAGTGCAAAATACTTACGCGGGTCGGCGCAGAAGGCGCGGCTCGTCGTAGACATGATTAGGGGCAAGCGCGTGGGCGAGGCGCTGGCGATCCTCCAGTTCACCAACAAGCGCGCCGCCGACTCCATCGAGAAGTGCCTGCGGTCGGCCATCGCCAACGCGACCGAGAAGGCCGAGCGGCAGAACGTCGCCGTCGACCCGGACGACCTCGTCGTCAAGACGTGCTTCGTCGACATGGGGCCGACCAAGCACCGCCGCCGCGTCCGCCCCGCCCCGCAGGGGCGCGCCTACCGCGAGCAGCGACACTTCTGCCACGTCACCGTCATGGTCTCGACCGACGGCGAGGCCGAAGCCGCGCCCGCGAAGGACAAGGGCAAGAACGCCAAGGCCGTCGCCGAGGCTTCGCCGAAGTCTTCGGCCGCGGGCGCCCGCAAGGGCGGCGGGAAGAAGGCCGCGGCGGCCGACGGCGCGGGGAAGACCGCGACCAAGCGCGCCTCCAGGAAGGCGGAAGCGGCCCCGGCCGCGGAGCCGCAGGCCGAAGGGTCTGCGACGCAGGAATAACCTAGGAGAAGACTGTGGGTCAGAAAGTTCACCCTTACGGGTTCAGGCTCGGCTACAACAAGGACTGGCACTCGCACTGGTTCGCGAAGAAGCTGTACGG
>JAIVJI010000131.1 GCA_020200135.1 Acidobacteriota bacterium
TACAACGCCGAGGTGGCGGCGCTGCCCTTCAAGTGGTACCCGCCGTCGGAGATCATGCGCGGCGCGCTCGCGTGGCGCCTGCTCGACGTGACCGAGTCGAACGGCAAGCCCGTCGACCTCGTCGTCGGGGTGAAGTTCCCCGCCTACACGGTCGCGCACCCGCGCAAGGTGCTGTGGGTCATCCACCAGCACCGCTCGGCCTACAACCTCTGGGGCACGCCCTTCGACGACCTCTCGACCTACCCCGACGGCGCGCGCGTCCGCGACCTCATACGCCACTGCGACGAGCGCTTCATCCCGGAGGCGCGCAAGGTCTTCGCCAACTCGCGCGCCGTGGCCGAAAGGCTTCTGCGCTACAACCGCATCGAGAGCGAGCCGCTCTACCACCCGCCGCCGCGCGCCGCCGCCCTGCGCGCGGGCGCGCAGGGCGACTACGTCTTCTACCCGAGCCGGATGGAGCCGCAGAAGCGGCAGGAGCTGCTCATCGAGGCGATGTACTTCACGCGCACCCCCGTCCGCGCCGTGCTCGCGGGCTCGTCGCACGACCGCGCGCACTACGAGTCGCTGGTCAGACACTTCGGCGTCGGCGACCGCGTCGAGATTCGCGGGTTCGTGAGCGAGGAGGAGATAGTCGCGCTCTACTCGGGCGCGCTCGCCGTCTGCTACCTGCCGTTCGACGAGGACTACGGCTACGTGACGCTCGAAGGGATGCTCTCGGCGAAGCCGGTCGTCGCGGCGCGCGACGGAGGCGGCGCGACCGAGTTCGTCGAGCACGGCTCCGAAGGGCTCGTCTCCGACCCCGAGCCGCGCGCGCTCGCCGAGTGCCTCGACGAACTCTACGCCGACCGCGCGCGCGCCCGCCGCATGGGCGAGCGCGGCCGCGAGAAGCTCGCCGCCCTCAACCTTTCCTGGGAGAACGTCGTCGAGAGAATCATCGCCGCCGCGGGCTGAGGAAAGGCCGTGAACCGTGAACCGTAAACCGTGACAAGAAAAAACAGTTCCTCTCTCGTCACGGTTCACGGTTCACGGCCTTCCTCTGTACTCGTCCGACTCCATGAAGGCGCGGCTGAGCGCGCGGTGGTCGCCGTTGCGCGTGAGCACGCCGAGCCAGAAGTCGTAGCCTTCGGGGTCGGGGTCGCGGCCGAGGTAGCCGAAGAAGTGCACGAGCACGTAGGCCGCGTCGTACTCTCGCGCGTCGTAGTCCGGGCCGGTGGCCGCGGCGAGCAGCGCGGCCGCGCGCCCCCCGTCGCCCTCCGCGAGCCGCACGGCGAACTCCCGCCAGTTCTCTTCGAGCCCGCGCCGCCACCCCGGCTCGCCGACGTAGAGTCTCTGTCCGAGGAGCTGCATCGACGGCATGAACTCGTCCCTCGACGGCGCGCGCCCCCGCGCGGCCCTCCAAATCCGGCACACGAAGAAGCTCGTGTCGGCGAACTCTTCGAGCAGGGCGAAGGGGTCGCGGCCGACGCGCCCCGCCAGCTCGCGCGGGCGCGCCGGGCGCGCAAGCGTGTGGGCGCGCGGCGGCGGGGCCGCCGCGCCTTCCGCGCGCAGCCGTCGCACGTCGTAGACGGCGACGCCCGCGCCGCGGTAGACGGCGTGGAAGTTGAGGTCGAAGAAGTCCGCGCGCGCCCCCGGCGCGTCGCGCTCCGCGCCGCCGAGGTAGACGTAGTCCACGCCGTAGTAGCTCAACAACTCGAAAGCGTCGACGGAGCCCGTGTAGATTCTGCGCACGTCGGCCTCGCGCGCGCGGAACTCGTGGCCGTGCCCCCAGAGCCACGCGGTCGGGCCGCGCAGCACGGGGCGGCCCGCCAGTGTGAGCGCGGGGTGGTTGAAGGCGGGCGCGGTCAGGAAGAGCGCGCGCGGCGGCGTCAGCTCGCGGACGGCGCGCGCGGCTTCGAGGTCCGCTTCGGTGAAGAGGCGCGCGCGGGCGCGGCTCTCGGCCTGTAGGGCCGCGACGCCGGTCAGCACCGAGAGCAGCGCGAGCAGGGCGGCGAGCGGCGCGGTCACGAGTCTCAAGCGCCGCGAGCGAGCGAGCGAGACGAGCCAGCGCGCGACGAGCACGCTGTTGACGGCGTGCCAGTAGTAGGTGAGCTTGCCGTTGTCGAAGACGTTGGGCGAGACGACGACCGTGAGCGCGAAGGCGAGCAGCAGCACCGCCGCGAGATAGAAGGTCTTCCACGCGCGCGGCGCGGCGAGCCACGCCGGGGCGGCCAGCAGCAGCGGCACGCCGAAGTTGCGCAGCGCGTAGACGGCGAACGAAGGCGCGTCCGACCCCATCCACCCCGGCTGCCAGCGCACGACCCCGCCGCCCGAGGCGTGCCGCGCAAGCTCCAGCAGTTGCGGCGCGGCCAGCAGCACGGCCGGCGCCCAGAAGGCGAGCCACGCGCGGCGCGGGCGCATCAGGAAGAGGAAGACGCTCACCAGCCCGACCGCGACGTAAGTGTGCGTGTGGAAGAGCGGCAGCAGTCCCGCCAGCACGCCCGCCGCGAATAAAGGACGAAGGACGAAGGACGAAGGACGAGAGGACGGCCGTTCATCCTTCGTCCTTTCAGCGTCCCTCTCATCCTTCACCCCTCCGCCTTCATCCTTCACTTCCCCTTCGTGCCAGCGTTGCCAGACGATTGCGAAGACGGTCAGGATGATAAGGCCGGCGGGGAGACCGTAAACGGCCGCGCGCTGCGGGAGGAAGGTGTCTGCGACGAGGTTCGTCCAGTGAATAGCGCGCGCCCAGTCGTTCGCGTAGTTGAAGGGGAGCGCGCCCCAGAACTCCGCGAGGCCGCGCCCGCTCAGGCGCCAGTCGCGGAACATCTCGATGAAGCCGAGGCCGCCGTTGAGAAGGAAGAGCGCCGTCGCCAGCACGGCCGGCGCCGCGCCGCGCGTGACGCGGAGCGCGAACGAGTAGAAGAGTCCCGTGGCGGCGAGGGCGAGCGGGAGCGCCGTCGAGAGGAACGCGGCGCGCATCGAAAGCCCCGAGGCCATCAGCGCCGCCGCGTGAAAGTCCGGCAGGAACGGGTAGAGCAGAGGCGCGCCCGCCAGCGGCGTGTACGCGGCCGGGAAGTTCTCGCCGTGGAGGAAGGAGTTGGCGAGCGCCGCGTGAAAGCTCAGGTCGTACCAGGCGCTCCCGCCTGAGTAGACGCCGCCCTCGCCCGGCGCGAACGTGTGCGAAGAGAAGAGCCGCCAGTAGACCGGCGCCGACGCCGCGAGCACCAGCGCGAGCCCCGCGTGCCGCCGGCCGAACAGTCCCCGCAGTTTGAGGCCCCGGCCTTTGAGGCCGCCTTCCCGGCGCGCCTCCCTCAGCCGCGCGAGCGCCGGCGCGGAGAGGAGCGCCAGGGCCGCCCACACGAGCGCCGTCACAGACACGACCGTCCCGTATGTCAGCCGCCCCTGCCAGCGCGCCGCCGCGTACGCCGCGAGCGCCGCCAGCATCCACCCGGCGACCGTCCCCCACAGCGCACGCTCCCACGCCTCAAGCGCCCCGCGCGTCACGCGCCGCGTCAAGCACGCCCCGAGCAGCGCCGACCCGACAAGAAACAGTAGCGCAAGCATGTCGAAAGCAGCCGCGAGTGCGCGAGCCGCCGCGTCGGCGGCGTCTACGCGATGGACTTAAGCGCCGGCTTCATTTAACTCGTCACACGTCACTTCCCCGCCCCCTTGACCTTCTCGTACTCGAACGAGTCGCGGAAGGCGTGGGCCAGCTTGCCCGGTTCCGCGCCGGCGTCGAGCTGCGCGAGCCAGAAGTTGAAGCCTTCGAGGTTGTTGTCGGGCGGGTCGTCGGGGTTGCGCCGGAGGAAGCCGAAGTAGTGGAGCAGCAGGGTCGAGCGGTTCCGCTCGCGCGCCGCGAGCTGCGGGTCTGCGGCCAGCTTGAGCACCGCGCCGGCGCGCGTCTCGGCCCCCGTGGAGATGGCCCCGGCGAGCGCGGCCGCCCCCGACGGGTCTGCCGCCAGCCCCGCGTTCTCGTAGAGCCGCTCGACGAACCGCGCGTCGTCGAGCCCCGCGTAGAGACGCCCGAACTCCTCGCCGCGCGCCCACTCGCCCGCCAGCGCGCGCAGCCGCCCCTCGAAGTCGCGCTCGGCCTCCTCGAAGCCGGGGACGAGGCCGCGCCCGAGCGCGCGCGCGTCCGCCGTGAACTCGGCGTAGCGCGGCGCGCGCCCCCACGCGACGAGGCGCAGGCGGTAGAGCGCGAGGCTCCAGTCGGCGTAGGGCCCGAGCAGGTTGACGGGGTCTTCTTCGAGGAGCGCGGGCCAGTCCCGTATCTCCAGCTCGGCGGGCGGCGACGCCTCGGCCCTCGCGTCGGGCTCGGTCCTGACCACCGCGTAGAGG
>JAIVJI010000022.1 GCA_020200135.1 Acidobacteriota bacterium
CCCGCCGTACCAGCAGAAGTCCGTCCGCATCCAGCTCGCGGGGATTTTGCGCGCCGTCATCTCGATGCGGCTCGTGCGCGCGGCCGACGGCGAGGGGCGCGTCCCGGCGGCCGAGGTGATGGTCTCGACGGGGCTGATACGCGACTACATCATCAACGAGGAGAAGACCTCGCTCATCCGCGACGCCATCGCCTCGGGGACGAGCCAGTACGGGATGCAGACCTTCGACCAGTCGCTCTTCACGCTCTTCAAGTCGGGGCTCATCACGATGGAGGAGGCGCTGCGCGGCGCGTCGAACCCGGACGAGTTCCGGCTGCGCGTCTCGGGCATCCGCTCGGCCTCCGACCAGGCGAAGGAGGACATGGAGCGGATGACCTCGGTGAGCCACGGCGTCCAGCGCGACAGGTAAACGGGAGGCGCCGCCGCGTTTGCTTTTGCCTTACCAAAGTTGAGTTGTTAATATTTTTCCCGCAAGAGTCTCCCGTAGGTTCGTCGCGCGAGCCGTCTGAATGAAAGAATGTCCGGCCTGTCATCGCTGCTTCGCAGACCACCTCAATCACTGTCCGAGCGACGGTGACCGCCTGAAGTTTCTCATCAACCTCGACACCACGCTCGACGAGCGCTACCTGCTCGAACGAAAGCTCGGCCAGGGGGGGATGGGGCTCGTCTTCAAGGCGCAGCACAAGTTCATCAAGACGCAGCACGCCATCAAGGTCATCCTCCCCGACCTGGTCGGCAACGACCCCTCGCTCGCCGCGCGCTTCCGGCAGGAGGCGATGGCCGCGGCAGCCATCCGCCACCCCAACACCGTCAGCGTCACCGACTACGGCATCCTCGGCGGGACGACCCCCTACCTCGTGATGGAGTTCGTCGAGGGGCACTCGCTCCACGAGTTGCTCGCCGAGCAGAAGCGCCTCACGCCCGAGGCGGCCGTCGAGATCATGCTCGCGGTCTGCGCGGGCGTGGCCGCCGCGCACCGGCAGGGCATCGTCCACCGCGACCTGAAGCCTTTGAACATCATGCTCCGGCCGGGCATCCCGCCGGGCGAGAGCCTGAAGGTGCTCGACTTCGGGCTGGCCAAGATCAAGTCGGGCGAGCTGCTCGGCTCGTTCGTCGCCGCGCAGACCCAGGGGATGATGGGCTCGCCCTTCTACATGGCGCCCGAGCAGTGGGGCGACGACGACATCGACGTGCGCGCCGACATCTACAGCCTCGGCGTCATCCTCTACCAGATGATCGCGGGCGACGTGCCGTTCAAGGGCAAGTCCGTCCCTGCGATCATGAGTATGCACCTCAACACGGCGCCCGTGCCGCTCTCCGAGCGCGGCATCGAGGTGCCGCCGCTGCTGGAGCGCGCCGTCCAGCACGCGCTCGAAAAGGACCCGGAGAAGCGCCCGCACACGGTCGAGGATTTCGCCGCCGAGCTGCGCGAGGCCGTGCCGCAGCTCAACGGCAACGCGGCGCTGCGCGAGCCGGGCGCGACGACCGTGCAGATAGGGCCGACCGACACGACCGGCCTCAAGGGCGCGCGGGGTTTCAGGACCGAGGCGCACGCCGAGAGCCAGGAGAGCCTGAGGACCATCGCCGGCGGCCCGGACGCGCTCAACACTGGCGCGCTCGAAGCAGAGGCCGGGCGCCCCGGCGCGTCCACCGTGGCGGAGCCGCCGGCGGCGCGGGGAACCGACACGGCGAGCCACGGCCGCGCGCAGCAGACCGTCGGCCAGTTCGGCGCGGGCGACGCCGCCTCCACACAGCACTTCCAACAGGACGCGCTGACCGAGCCGCTGCCCGCCTCGGCCGACGCGCTCCGCCAGCTCGAAGAGAGCCGACGCGCCGAGTCCCTGCGCCGGCAGGCGGAGGAGGCGCAGCTCCGGCGTCAGGCCGAAGAGCGCGAGCGACAGGAGAGTGAGGCGCGCGAACGCCGCGAGGCGGAGGAGCGTCAGAGGCTTCGAGCGGAAGAGCAACAGCGTCGCGAAGCTGAAGAGGCTCAGCGTCGGGAAGCGGAAGAACAGCGGCGGCGCGAAGCAGAGGAGCGCGCGGCGCGGCAGGCGGGCGGTGCGGCTGCGGGCGGCGCGGCGTCGGGCGCCGCCACGCCGACGCGTTCGCGCGCGCCGCTCATCGCCGTCGGCGCGGTCGTCCTGCTGGCGCTGATCGGCGTCCTCGCCGGCGTCGGCTACATCATCTCCCAACGCACGGAGAACACCAACGGCGCGGCCAACGCCAACGCGGCCGCGAACACCAACGCCGCCGCGAACGCGAACGCGGCGTCGAACACGAACGGCGGCGGCGCTGCGTCGCGCGCCGACCTGCTCTGGATGCCCGGCGGCACCTTCCGGATGGGGCGCGCCGACGTGCCCCCCATCACGGACGAGCTGAAGTCGCGCCGCGCCGCCTACCTGCTCTGGACTTACAGCCAGTGGCCCGCGCACGAGGTGACGGTCGGCCCGTTCGCCATTGACCGCACGGAGGTCACCAACGGCGAGTACGCGGACTTCGTCAGGGAGACGGGGCACGCGCCGCCGCCGGGCGTCTGGGACGGCGCGCGGCCGAAGCCCGGCGAGGAGCGAATGCCCATCACCAACGTCACCTACGAGGACGCGAGGGCCTTCGCCGCCTGGCGCTCGAAGCGCGACGGCGTGACCTACCGCCTGCCGACCGAAGAGGAGTGGGAGTACGCCGCGCGCGCCGGCGACTCCGAACGCGCGTACCCGTGGGGCTCGGAGTGGGTGGCCGGCTACGCCAACCTCGGCGCCACCACCGCGGCGCAGGTCGGCTCGTTCCCCTCGGGGCGCACGCCGCAGGGGCTCGAAGACATGCTCGGCAACGTCTGGGAGTGGACGACCTCCGAGGCTTCGATGTACAAAGGTAACGACCGGACGGCGCTCGCGCCCGAAGACCGAGGCAAGTTGGTCACGCGCGGCGGCTCCTACGAAAGTCGCCCCGACGGCGACGAGCCCATCACCGTCACCGCGCGCCGCTGGGTCCCGCGCAACTTCCGCCACCCCGTGCTCGGCTTCCGCCTCGTGCGCGCGGGGCAGTAAGTGGGGCGGACAACCTGAAGGCGAAACGCAATCATAAATATGAAGCAGCAGGCCGGTAAGAACGGAATTTTCTGGACGCGTGCGCGAACCGCTTTCGCGTGCGCACTCTTCGCGGCGACGGCGCTCGTCGCCTCCAACTGCAAGTCGGACGACACGGCGAACCTCGCGGCCAACTCCGCGAAGCCGGGCGCGAGCGCGAACGCGCCCAAGATCACCGTCACCGCCTCGCCGGGCGGGCAGCCGGCGAGACCGCCGCAGCCGCAGCAGCTCGACACGGTGCCCGCGGTCGCCTGGGACACGCAGATTCAGGCGGTCGACGGCGCGCCCTTCCGCCTCTCGGACTTCAAGGACAAGGTCGTGGTGCTCGACCTCTGGGCCACCTGGTGCGGCCCGTGCCGTCTGGAGGTGCCGCACCTCGTCGAGCTGCAGAACGAGTACCGGGCGAAGGGCGTGGAGGTCATCGGCCTGACGACCGAAGACCCGGAGTCGGACGAGGAGAAGGTGCGCGACTTCGCGAAGGAGTTCAAGATCAACTACAAGCTCGGCTGGTCGCCGCGCGAGGTCTCCCTGGCGCTGATGAACGGCAACACGAGCATCCCGCAGACCTTCGTCATCGCCCCCGGCGGCCGCATCATCACCAAGTTCCGCGGCTTCAGCCCCCAGGTGCCCACCATGATTCGCGCCGCCATCGACAAGGCCAGCGAGAAGGCGGGGGACTGAGCGAGGCGGTGGACGGTAGACGGTAGGTAAAAAACGGGCGGCGCGTCCCGGCCAACAGCCGGGACGCGCCGCCTCCAGTCTTTCTACTGACTACCGACTACTGCTTTTCTTCTTCCCGCTGCTCTTCGAGCTCGCGCTCGCCCTCTTCGCGCAGCTCGCGCCCCTCGCGCTCGAGCGCGGCGTTCTGCGTGCCCTGCGCGACCGACTCGCGCGCGGCGCCTTCGAGGCGCTTCATCTCGGCCTCGACGCGCCCCTCGACCTCGTCCATCGGCGGTATCTCGCCCGTCTCTTCCTGCGTCACGAACTTGCCCTTCGAGTCTTCCATCCCGGTGTCACCTCTCCAGATTCCGAAAGATTGCTAAGGGGGTTTTGTACGGCATCGTCTCATCCCGCGCGCCCCCCGGTCAAATCGTTTGCCCGCCGCGAGCCGCTTGACTTATACTCGCGCCCGCCGCGAGCCTCCGTCGTAAACCGCCGCCCCACCGGCCGTACCACGACGCCGGCCCCGGACGAGATCACGGAGGTTCCCCCTGTAATGTCCGACGACATCCGACACCTGCTCAAGAACGGCCAAGAGACCATCGTCCGCACCTGGACCGAGAAGGTGACCGCCGACCGTCGCGTCACCTCCGACGAGCATCTCTCCTACCTGCAGCTCGTCGACCACATCCCGCAGATCGTCGAGGAATTGCACGACGCGCTCGGCAACGGCGGCGCGGAGCCCGCCGCGCTCAGCCAGGGGCGCGAGCACGGACGCCAGCGCTGGCGGCAGGGCTACCAGTTGAATGAGGTCGTCCGCGAGCTGACGCTGCTGCGCGTCACGCTCGTCGAGTTCATCGAGCTCTACCGCGGCGCGCTCCCCGCGCGCGCGCCCGACGAGCTGACCCGCTCCTTCCACCGCATCAACATCTTCATGGACGACGAAATCTACCGCACGGTCGAAGCCTACCTCGACGCCTCCAGGAACCCGCAGGCCAACTGACGTTCGCGCCGCGACGCGAACCCCTATAAAATGGGTTCGGATGTCTGCGACCGCCGAGAAAATTTCCGCCGCCGCCGCGGGCGAGAGCCTGCGGGTCGAGCTGCCCGTGACCGGCATGACGTGCGCCGCCTGCGCGCGCCGCATCGAGCTGCGGCTCCGCAAGACCGAGGGCGTGGGCGACGCGAGCGTCAACTTCGCCACCGGCCGCGCCTCCGTCGAGTACGACCCCGTGCGGACGGACACGCGCGCCCTCCGCAGGCGCGTCGAGGAGCTGGGCTACGGCGTGAGCGAGCCCGCGCCCGAGGGCGGCGACTCCGGCGTCGGGCGCGCCGAGCTTGAGCGACTCGCCGAGCGGCGCGACCTGCGGCGCCGCTTCGCCGTGGCCGCCCTGCTCGGCCTGCCCGTCCTCGTCATTGCGATGTCTCACGGCGCCGTCCCCGCCTTCGACGTTCCCTGGATAAACTGGCTCCAGCTCGCGCTCGCCGCGCCCGTCGTCTTCTACGGCGGCGCGCCCTTCTTCCGCGGCGCGTGGGTCGCGCTCCGCCACGGCGCGGCCGACATGAACACGCTCGTCGCCACCGGCACGGGCGCGGCCTTCCTCTACTCGGCGGTCGCGACGTTCGCGCCGCAACTCGTCGCCGACGCCGGCGGCGCTTCACACGCGGGCGCACACGCCGGGCCCGCGCCGGTCTACTTCGAGGCCGCGTCGGTCATCGTCGCGCTCATCCTGCTCGGGCGTCTGCTGGAGGCGCGCGCGAGGGGGCGGACGGGCGAGGCCATCCGCCGGCTCGTCGGGCTTCAGCCGCGCACCGCGCGCGTCGTGCGCGCAGGAGACCGACACGAGGACGTGCCGGCCGGCGAGGTCGTCGTCGGCGACCTCGTGCTCGTCCGCCCCGGCGAGAAGGTGCCGACCGACGGCGTCGTGACCGAGGGGCGCTCGGCCGTGGACGAGTCGATGCTGACGGGCGAGAGCCTGCCGGTCGAGAAGTCGCCCGGCGACGAGGTCTTCGGCGCGACCGTCAACCGGACGGGCGGCTTCACGTTCCGCGCCACGCGCGTCGGGCGCGACACAGTGCTCCGGCAAATCGTCCGCATGGTCGAGGAGGCGCAGGGGCGCCGCGCCCCCATCGCGCGACTCGCAGACGTGGTCAGCGGCTACTTCACGCCCGCCGTCATCGTCATCGCCGCGGTCACCTTCGTCGTCTGGTTCGCGGTCTCGCCGCCGGGGGCGCGGCTCTCGACGGCGCTCGTCCGCGCGGTCTCGGTGCTCATCGTCGCGTGCCCCTGCGCGCTGGGCCTGGCGACGCCGACGGCAGTGCTGGTCGGGACGGGGCGCGGCGCGGAGGCCGGCGTGCTCTTCCGGGGCGGCGAGGCCCTGGAGGCCACGCACAGGGTCACCGCGGTCGTCCTCGACAAGACCGGCACCATCACGGCCGGCGAGCCCGCGGTGACCGACTTCGTCGCGGCCGAAGGATTCGAGAAGGAGTTGACGCTGCGGCTCGGGGCCTCGGTCGAGCGCGCGAGCGAGCACCCGCTGGGCGAGGCGCTGGTGCGTCTCGCCACGGAGCGCGGACTCTCGTTCGCGCCGGTCGAGAACTTCGAGGCGTTCGCCGGGCGCGGCGTCGAGGGCGCGGCCGAGGGGCGGCGCGTCACGGTCGGCGGCGCGAAGCTGATGCGCGAGCGCGGCGTCGAACTCGGCGCGCTCGAAGCACGCGCCTCTTCGCTCGCCGCCGAAGGCGGGACGCCCGTCTACGTCGCCGTGGACGGGCGCGCGGCCGGCCTCTTCGCCGTCGCAGACCGCGTCAGGCCGGACTCCAAAGAGGTCATCGCCGCGCTCAAATCCATCGGCATCGAGGTGTCGATGCTGACGGGCGACGACCGGCGGACGGCCGAGGCGGTGGCGCGCGAGGTGGGCGTCGAGCGCGTGCTCGCCGAGGTTCTGCCCGAGGGTAAGGCCGAGGTCGTCAGGCGTCTACAGGCGGAAGGGAAGAGGGTGGCGATGGTGGGCGACGGCATCAACGACGCGCCCGCGCTCGCGCAGGCGGACTTAGGGATCGCCGTCGGCACGGGCGCCGACGTGGCGGTCGAGGCGGCCGACGTGACGCTCGTCGGCGGCTCTTTGCGCGGCGTCCTGACGGCGCTCTCGCTCTCGCGGCGGACGATGCGCGTCATCAAACAGAACCTCTTCTGGGCCTTCGCCTACAACGTCGTGGGCATCCCTTTGGCGGCCGGGGCCTTCTACACACTAACGGGCTGGACGCTCACGCCCGTCTTCGCCAGCGCGGCGATGGCGTTCTCGTCGGTCTCGGTCGTCTTCAACAGCCTGCGCCTGCGCCGCGCGCCTCTCGCCTGAGGCGCGCGCGGCGCCGCCGCGTTTAGGCCGCGCGGGCCTGCTCGTATACACTCTCCCCGTACGTTTAAGCCTTATGGGGCCGGGCGCGCACACGCGCGCCGGGCGAGTCGGGGGGGGAGAATTTATGAAGTTGATGAAGTTGTGTGTTGCGTTCGTGCTCGTCGGGTCGGCGGTCGTCGTCCCCGCGCGGGCGTTGCAGAAGAGGGGCGCGGCAGCGGCGCGCGGGCGTGCGGCCGACGCCGCGCGCCATTCGCAGGAGGCTTCGGAGGTCCTGCGCAAGATCATGTCGGTGCCCGACCGCGCCATCCCGCGCGACCTGCTGGAGAGCGCCGAGGCGGTCGCCGTCTGCCCCGGCGTGCTCAAGGCCGCCTTCATCGTCGGCGGCCGCAAGGGCGACTGCGTCATCAGCCGCCGCACGCAGAAGCGCCAGTGGAGCGCGCCCATCTTCTACAACCTGACGGGCGGGAGCGTCGGCGCGCAGATCGGCGGCTCGAAGACCGACTACGTGCTGCTGTTTATGAACGACGAAGCCTTGAAGGGGTTGATGGGGGACAAGTTCGAGCTGGGCGGCGAGGCCGAGGCGACCGCCGGCCCGGTCGGTCGCGCGGCCGGGGCGAGTACCAACGCGCGTTTGCAGGGGGGCATCCTCTCGTACTCGCGGAGCAAGGGCGCCTTCCTCGGCGTCTCGCTCAAGGGCGTCGCCATCACGCCCGACAACGACCTCAACGAGGCCTTCTACGGCCGCAAGGCCGCCGAGCTGGTCACGAATCAGCAGGACTCGAACGTCCCCACGCAGGTGCGCGCGCTCCCCCTCACGCTCGCACGCTACTCCGTGCGGCTCCCCAACCGAACAAGGAAGTAGGCAGCAGGCAGCCGCTCCGCGTGACGGGAGTCGGAAGATTAAAGCGGAGCGCCGGCGGCAGAGCTTTGAAAGGCAATGTCGGAGTCCGGACGGCGAGGCTTTCGACTGCCTGCTGCCATCTGCCTACCGCCTACTAATTTCATAAAGGAGATTTTGCATGAAGCTTTCGACCCGGATAACCCTGTCGGCGGCCGCCTGCGCGCTCGCCGCCGCCGCACTCGTCCTCCCCGCGGACACGCTCGCGCGGCAGCAGGAGGAGGAGCCGCAGCAGCCGCAGCGGCAGCGCACGGTCACGCGCCCGCAGGCCAACGCGAGCCCCAAGCAGCAGAAGGACGCCTCGAAGAAGGCCGACGCGGCCTCGCGCGTCTTCGAGCAGGTGATGGGCGCGCCCGACCGCTCGATACCGAGGGAACTGCTCGACCGGGCCGAGGCCGTCGCGGTCTTCCCCGGAATGCTCAAGGCCGGTTTCGTCGTCGGCGGGCGCGGCGGCAGCGGCGTCATCAGCCGGCGCGTCACGGGCGGCTGGGGCGCGCCCGCCTTCTTCAAGATGGGCGGCGCCAGCGTCGGCCTACAGATCGGCGCGGCCAGGACCGACCTCATCCTCCTCTTCATGAACGAGTCGGCGCTGAGGGGGCTGCTCGAAGACAAGCTCGAAGTGGGGGGCGAGGCGAGCGCGGCGGCCGGCCCCGTCGGGCGCACGGCGAGCGCAACCACCAACCTCACGCTCGACGCGGGCATCCTCTCCTACTCGCGCAGCAAGGGTCTCTTCGCCGGCCTCGAGCTGAAGGGCGCGGTCATCAACCCCGACAACAACCTGAACGAGGCGCTCTACGGCCTCAAGGCCAAGGACGTGCTGACGGGGGCCAACAAGGTCGCGATGGCCGATGTGCTCCCCGGCGTCATCGTCTTCCCCAACACGCTCGCGCGCTACTCGATAAAGTAGGAGACGGCGAAGAAGTCGGAGCGGCCGCGCGCGAGCCTCTGCAACACGCGCGCGGCCGCCGACGTGCCCGGCTCGCGCGACGCCGTCGAGCTAAGACGTGTGCGTCGCGGGCCGGGCGCGTGTGTGTGTCGGCCGGCGCGCGGGTGGGCGCGCGCCGGCCACGCGGCACAGTCCGCCGTGCCCTTTCAGCAGACGTGCCGTGCGGGGGCGGTGCGGCTGCCCGACGCACGCGCCCCTTTCCTCATTCCCTTGTCGCGCGCCGCGCGAGCAGACGCGCGGCCGTCCCCGCCAGGCTGTAGACCCCGCGCGGCTTTCTCAGGTAAGCGTCGACGCCCGCTCGCCGCGCCTCACGCTCGACCTCGAAGGCTGTGAACATGATGATGGGCGTCGCGGCCGCGCGGGGGAGACGGCGCGCGCGCCTCGCCAGCTCGACCCCGTCGAGCCCGGGCAGCGCGAAGTCCAGGATGAGCAGGTCGAAGCTCGCGCCCGCCTGGAGCCGGCCGAGTGCCTCGTCGCCGCGCGCGCAGACCTCGACGCGCCAGCCCGAAGCCTCAAGCGTCTCCCTCACGGCGTCGGCGACCGCGGCGGCCTGCTCCGCGTAGAGGATCGAGAACTCGCGCGCGCCGGCGGAGGGACGGTGCGCGCGCGGCTCGGCGCGGCCGGCGGGCGTGTGTCGGGCGTGCTGGGAGAGATTCATGTGAGGCTCGCCTTTCCTACCCCGGATGGCGGTTCGCGGGTTGACGGCCGTAGCGCGTAAAACTGCTCGGGTGTCTCGATGCGTGTGGAAGACCGTCGGGGGCGGTCCGTGAGACCTCGACTCCTTCAGACGCACGTCGCGGAGCGAGTTCTACCTTCGCGTGCTACCCAGGCGAGGGTAGCTTTCGGACGAAGTCAAATCAATAAAATTATCCGGAGGGCGCCGCACCCCTCACCCCGTTTTGCAGAGGTTAGGCGGGGCTGCAACATTTCCGGCGGCGGGGCGGCGTTCGGTGCCGCCGTCGAGGCCAGGGCGGGTCTGGCGGAAGGGTCGTCCGGTCTGACTTCGAGAGTCGCCGCGTCGAAGTCGAACCGGCGCGGCTCATTATTCTTGACGGCCCGGTCGCCGCGCCCATACAATCGCCCGAGTCCGAACGAAGCGATAACAACCCCCGCCTTTGACGACGGACGCTCACCAGGGTAAGGAGTCTGTGAATTGATGCAACCCCGCACGCAGCGCCAGAGGGAGATTCTCGAGTACATCACGCGCTTCATCGAGCGCCACGGGTACGAGCCCTCTTACGCGCAGATCGCGCGCCACTTCGGCGTCTCCTCGAAGGCGACCATCGCCAAGCACATCGAGGCGCTGGAGCGGCGCGGGCTCATCTCGCGCCACCGCACCGACGGCGCCTTCGGCCTCACGGTGCGGCACGAGGAGGTGGACGTCGACTCGACCTGCGAGGTGCCGCTGCTCGGGCGCATCGCGGCGGGCGCGCCCATCGACATCGACGAAGACCGCGAGACCATCACCGTCCCGCGCTTCCTGCTCGGGCGTGTGCGCCCCACGCGCGTCTACGCGCTGCGCGTGACGGGCGACTCGATGATCGACGAGCACATCTGCAACGGCGACATCGCGCTGATAGAGAACCGGACGGAGGCGCGCGACGGCGAGATAGTCGTCGCGCTGGTCGAGGGCGCGCGCGCGACTCTGAAGCGCCTCTACCGCTTCGGCACGGAGGTCGAGCTGCGGCCGGCCAACGCGCAGCACGCGCCCATACGCCTGCACGCCTCGAAGGTCTCGGTGCAGGGCATCTTCCGCGGGCTGCTGCGCCCCGCGATGTAGTCGCGGCCGCGACGAGTTTTAAAAGAGGGGGGACGACGGCGGCGCCGTCGTCCCCCCCTCTTCATTTACCGTTGGTTCTTCCTGTCGCCGCGTCAGGCGGGTTGGAGCTGGCTCGTACACTCGGGGCAGCGCGTGGCCTTGAGGGGGATGGTTGAGGCGCAGTAGGCGCACTCTTTGGTCGTCGGCTCGTCGCTCTCGGCGGGCTCGCCGCTCCAGAGGCGGTTGGCGCGCTTGACGATGAGGAAGACGACGAAGGCGACGATGACGAAGGTGATGATGTCGTTGATGAACTGGCCGTAGGCGATGACGGGGATGCCGGCGGCCTTCGCCTCGCCGAGCGAGACGGGAAGACCCTTCGACTTGTCGAGCACGTAGAAGTGGCTGGCGAAGTCGATGCGCCCGGTGAAGAGCCCGACGACGGGCATGAGCATCCCCTCGACGACCGAGGTGACGATCCTGGTGAAGGCCGCGCCGATGACGATGCCGACCGCGAGGTCGACGACGTTGCCGCGCGCGATGAAGTCGCGGAACTCTTTAACGAAGCCCGAGCTTTTTGCCACTGCGGTGTCTCCGGGCCTGACGAGGTCGGGCGGAACGTGCGTCTTCATATTTCAAAATGTCGGGTGCGTCAAGATAAAAGTTCAGGGACTTTAGCGGAAGCGCCGCGCGATCTCGTCGAGTTGCGCGACGACGCGCGCCCTCCCGGCGGCGGGGACGAGCGCGAGCTGCGCGCGCAACGCCGCCACGCTCTTGCGGAAGCTCGGGCGGTCTACGCGCGGGACTTCGAAGACGGGGTTGCCGCCGCGCAGGTCTTCGGTCACGTGGCCGAAGAACTCCGAGAGGTTCGAGAGCGCCTGTTCGGCGTGCGCGCCGCGCGGGTAGAGCCTGAGGTAGCGGCCGTTGGTCTCGGTCTCCTTGTAGATGTAGCAGGGCAGGTAGCCCTCGCACTCGCCGGGCAGGGGCGTCTGCGCGGCCTCCCAGGCGGCGCGCTCGGCCACGGGGAGGCCGGCGTGCTTCCGCTGCAGGCTCCACAGGAGTTCCGAGCGGACGAACCACTGCCCGGCCGGCTCGCTGTAGACTATCTCGCCCGCGTGCTCGGTGAGCCAGGGCTTGTAGGGCGGCTTCTCCAAATCCTCCATCGCGATGCTGGCGAGCGAGCGGCCGAGCGCGAACAGGCGCGTCAGCTCCAGTTCGGCGCGCGCTTCGCGACGCGTGACCTCTTTGAGCGCGCGGTCGAGGAAGCGCACCAGCTCGGAGAGTTCGGGGAAGGTCGGGGCGGCGTGCGAGACGCGCTCGGAGGCGAGACGCTGATATGTCTCGTCACGCCGCGCGGGGTCGAAGGGCGCGACGAGGCCGCCGAAGACCCAGCCGCTCGCGCCGCCCGGCGCGGAGACGCGGTGCCAGAAGGCTTCCGCCGAGCCGACCCGCGCCTTCTCGGCCGAGCGTTCCAACTCCTCGACGACGAGGCCCAGTTGCAGGCGGCCGACCTCGGCCGAGCCGGCGTCGGGGCGCTCGCGCAGGCGCGCGCCCGTGGCGGTCGTGATGAGCGTGCGCGTGTTCGACTGTGCCGCCGAAGGTTTGGGGGCGGCGGCGGCGTTCGTCGCGGCGTGCGCGGCGAGGAGGAAGATGAGCGCTTGGGACGCGAGAAAGCGCCGGCGGAGTCTTCCCCGCGCGGCGCGCCTGTCCGAGTCTCCGCTTGACGACAAGTTGTTCGTTCGTCCTTCCTACGTCCCGCCGAGCGCGCCGCGCCGGCACTCCGGCGGCGCGATAAGAGCGACACACTTTTAGCGTATACCCCCCGCCGTCCGCAAACGTGAATCGAGAGGCGTCCGGGCGATGGCAAAAATTCGAGCGGTTGTGAAGACCGGCATGTCCAAGCAGTGCCGTCGCTGCAAGACAGCCAAAGACACGAGCGAGTTTCACCGTTCGGCACCGAGGAAAGACGGGTTGCAGTCTTACTGCCGCGACTGCAAAAAAGTTATCGACAAAGACCACAACACGCGCAACCCACGCCGGAACTATGAACGCACGCGCGAGTACGCCCGGAGAAACATGCGTTGGCTCCACGAGCACCTTAAGACGAAGCAGTGCGAGTGGGAGGGCTGCACCGTCAACGACCCGGACATGCTCGTCTTCGACCACCTGAACCCGCGCGAAAAGCGTGACCATGTGAGCGTGATGGTTCACAGCTCCTGGGGCCTGAAGACCATTCAGGAGGAGGTGGCGAAGTGTCGCGTGCTGTGCGCCAACCATCACCAGAAGTACACGATTCAGCAGTTCGGCTACAAGAAGTGGCTGGTTGAAGATTGAGGCGAAAATGAAATTGCCGTATAACTGCTTCACAGCTATACGGCAACTAAAAATTTGTGGAGCCACCTTGGAGACTCGAACTCCAGACCTGTCGATTACGAATCGACTGCTCTACCAACTGAGCTAAGGTGGCCCGTCGTGAGTGAAAATATACGGAGTGGCCGCGCGTGATGTCAAGCGGGGCTTTCCGGTCTCAAAATAGCGAGGAGGAGAGATGCCAAAGGACCCAGCCGAGAATCAGGACCAATACAAGATCAGGGGCGGTTTCCTGAACGAGTACGAGTTGGAACTGAATAAGGGCGACTACGAGGAGCAGACGCACCAGTCGCCGGAGGGCGCGCCAATCGAGGGGCTGCGCGGCGCGGCCGAGCCGAACGCGCCGCAGAACGTGGCCGAGCGCATCCGCCAGGTCGAGGAGCGCGCGCACGAGATCGTCGAGCGCCGCCGTGCCAAGCAGCGCGGCGCCGGAGCGGCGAAGGGCGCGGCGAAGAAGTCCGCGAAGGCTGCGTCGAAGAAGGCTTCGAGGGGCGCGGCCGGCGGCGGCTCGAAGGCTGCGGCCGGGAAGAAGGGCGCGGCCAAGTCGGGCGGCGCGAAGTCCGGCGCGTCGAAGAAAGCCGGCGCGTCGAAGGGCGGGGCGTCAAAGGGCTCATCGAAGAAGGGCGGCGCCGGCGGCTCTTCCAGGAAGGCCGGCGCGTCGAAGAAGTCGGGCGCGTCGAAAGGCTCGGCCGGGAAGGGCGGCGCGAAGAAAGGCTCCGCGAAGAAAGGTGCCGCGAAGAAGGGCGGGGTGAAGAGGACCTCGATGCGTAAGTAAGAAGCGCGCTTTCGGCGTGACGCGAGGTCGTCGCGTGCAGACCCGGCGAAGGGGACGGCTTCCGCCGAAATTTTTTAAGAGGAAGAAGGAGCAGGAGGGAGATGCCAGAGACGGAAGAGAAGACAGGCGCCGCCGCCGAACAGGAGGCGGAGATGCGCGCCGAGGAGGAGTCCGCGAAGGCTATGGAGGCCGAGGTGCCGCACCCGGCCGGCTACGAGGACTCGGGGCAGGAGCCGCCGGACGGGTCGGGGGAGGGCGAGACGGCCTGAAACAATCCCCGGCCGGCGGCCGTAGAAAGTCCGGAAGGATGACGAGAGCGTGGCCCGGCGTCGTCCTTCCGGATTTTTTTGCTTCATCCTTTCGGACTTTTTTCCCTCCCCGCAAGACCTTTTCGATTAACACTCCCGCCACCCTCCGGCGTCCTACAAACATGACGATGAAGACCATGCCCACACTCGCACGAACCCGCCCCGGCAACTCTCAGCCGTCGAGCACGCCCGCGAGACTCTTCGCGCTCCTGCTCCTACTCGTCTGCGCCTGCTCGCCCGCGCGCGCGCAGGCGCAGAAGCTCCCTTCGCCGGACAAGCTCGTCGGCGAGTACGTCAGGGCGGTGGGCGGGAAGAAGCGCCTGGCGGCGCTGCGCGACGCGACCTACGAGTGGGCCGTGCGGCGCGGCGACGGCGAGGCCGGCACGGCGCGCACGCGTCTGAGGACGACGGGGGCGCTGCGGACGGAGTTCCTCCTACAGGATGGCGGGCGCGAAGAGGCGGCCAACGCGCGCGCCGCGTGGACGCGCACGCGCGAGGGGCACCTGCGCACGCTCACGGACCGCGAGGCGCTCGCGGCGCGGCTCCGGGCGCAGCTCGAACCCGCGTGGTTCGCCGACTACAAGAGGCAGAAGGTTCTGGCGCGCACCGTCGCGCGCGAGGCGGTCGCGGGCGAGCCGGCCCACCTGGTCGAGTTCGCGACGCGCGCGGGCGCGCGCCTGCGCTACTGGTTCGGCGAGCGGAGCAAACTCCTCTTGCAGTCTGAGGACGAGACGCGCGGCCTGCGCGTGCGCTTCTCGGACTGGCGCGCTCGCGCGGGGAGCCCGCTGCTGCTCGAACCGCACCGTCTGGAGTTCGAGCGCGCGGGCGAGGCGACGCTCGCGCTCACGCTCATCTCGGCGAGCTACAACACGGGGCTGGCCGAGTCGCTCTTCGAGCCGCCGGCCGACTCGACGCTCGACATCCCGGCGCTGCTGCGCGACCTCGCGAAGAACCAGGAGGAGACAGACCGCCGCGTCAACGACTACACCTTCACGCAGAAGATCACCGAGCGCGAGCTGGACGACAAGGGGCGTCTGAAGAAGGAGAAGATAGAGGTCTACGAGGTCTACCCGATGGCCGACTACGGCTGGGTGCGGAAGCTGGTCGCCGAGAACGGCGCGCCGCTCCCGCCCGAGCGCGAGGCGAAGGAGCAGAAGCGCGTCGCGGAGGAACTGGAGAAGGCCGAGCGCGAGGCCCCGAAGCTCAGGGAGAAGCGAGAGCGCCAGCGCGCCGAGCGCCGCGCCAAGCAGAAGGCGAGGGCCGAGAAGGCGGGCGCCGAAGAGGAGGAGGGCGACATCGGCATCGCGACGTTCCTCCGCACGTCCGAGCTGGTGAGCCCGCGCCGCGAGCGCTTCCGCGACCGCGACGTCATCGTCTTCGACTTCCGCCCGCGCCCCGGCTTCAAGCCGGCCGACCGCTCCGAGTCCATCGTCTCGAAGTTGAGCGGCGTCATCTGGGTGGACCCGGCGGAGCGGCAGGTGATGCGGCTCGAAGGGCGGCTGGTCGACAGCTTCAAGATGGGAGGCGGGCTCGTCGCCTCGGTCAGGCCCGGCTCGGCCTTCGTCTTCGAGCAGACGCGGCTCGGGGACGGCGTCTGGCTCCCGCGCTTCTCGCAGGTCAACGTCTCGGCGCGCGTCATGCTCTTCGCCGGCCTGAGCATCAACGAGACGCACGAGTTCTACGACTACAAGCGCTTCAGCGCCAGGACCGGCGAAGACAAGCTCGACTCGCCCAGGAAGCCCGAGCCCCAGCCGGAGACCCCGCCCCGGCGTTGAGCGCCGCGGGACAGGCACCAAGGGCCGTGACGAATCATCCCGTTCGTGGAGAATCGTGACGGCCTTTGTGCGCTCGCGGTGCGGGGGCGCGGCGGTTACAATCGGGGCATGAAGGATGTCGTCGTGATCGGCGGGGGCCTCGCGGGTGCGGAGGCCGCGTGGCAGGCGGCCGCCGAGGGCGCGCGCGTGCGGCTCTACGAGATGCGCCCGGTGAGGCAGACGCCCGCGCACCGCACCGACAAATTGGCCGAGATAGTCTGCTCGAACTCCCTGAAGTCGGACGAGCCGGGGACGGCGCCGTACCTTTTGAAGGAGGAGCTGCGCCGCGCGGGCTCCATGGTGCTCGACGTGGCGATGCGGACGCGCGTGCCGGCGGGCGCGGCGCTCGCGGTCGACCGGGAGCAGTTCGCGCGCCTCATCACCGAGCGCGTCGAGTCGCACCCGAACATCGAGCTCGTGCGCGAAGAGGCGACCGCCGTGGACGAGGCGGCGGTGACGGTCATCGCCGCCGGGCCGCTCTGCTCGGACGCCCTGGCGGAGGAGATCGCGCGGCTGACCGAGGGGACGGGGCTCTACTTCTACGACGCCATCGCGCCCATCGTCGCCGCCGACTCGGTGGACACGAACGTCGCCTTCCGCGCGGCGCGCTACGGGAAGGGCGGCGACGACTACCTCAACTGCCCGATGAACGAGGAGGAGTACGCGCGCTTCTACGAGGCGCTGGTCGGCGCGCAGAGCGTCCCGCTCCAGCGCTTCGAGGAGACGCGCTGGTTCGAGGCGTGCCTGCCGATTGAGGAACTGGCGCGGCGCGGCGTGGACACTCTGCGCTACGGGCCGATGAAGCCGGTGGGCCTGCGCGACCCGCGGACTGG
>JAIVJI010000091.1:0-2877 GCA_020200135.1 Acidobacteriota bacterium
CTCAGCGTCAGTGTCGGCCCAGCAACCCGCCTTCGCCGCAGGTGTTCCTCTTGATATCTACGCATTTCACCGCTACACCAAGAATTCCAGTTGCCCCTTCCGCACTCTAGCACGACAGTATCAGTTGACCGCTCTGGGTTAAGCCCAGAGATTTCACAACTGACTTGTTGCGCCGCCTACGCGCCCTTTACGCCCAGTAAATCCGAACAACGCTTGCTCCCCCCGTATTACCGCGGCTGCTGGCACGGAGTTAGCCGGAGCTTACAAATGGTACCGTCATCATGGGGGGTATTATCCCCCACTTATTCGTCCCATTCTTATGAAGTTTACACTCCGAGAAGCTTCATCCTTCACGCGGCGTTGCTGGGTCAGGCTTTCGCCCATTGCCCAAAATTCCCGACTGCTGCCTCCCGTAGGAGTCTGGCCCGTATGTCAGTGCCAGTGTGGCCGACCGCCCTCTCAGGCCGGCTACGGATCGTTGCCTTGGTAGGCCGTTACCCTGCCAACTAGCTAATCCGCCGCAGGCTCCTCTCTAGGCGCGAGGTCTTACGATCCCCCGCTTTAACAACTGTCACCATGTGGTGCCGCTGCATTATGCGGTATTAGCAGCCGTTTCCGGCTGTTATTCCCCACCCAGAGGTAGATTACCTACGTGTTACTCACCCGGACGCCACTCTACTCGGCCCCCGAAGGGGCCTTTCGCGTTCGACTTGCATGTCTGAGGCACGCCGCCAGCGTTGATTCTGAGCCAGGATCAAACTCTCGTTTGTATCTCTGGAACATTATCGAAACTGGTTAATGTATCCGATAATGACTCTTTCGAGTTTTGTACGCGAGCTTTATCGCTCTACGTCGCTCTCAAAGGTCATCTCTTGGGACACGCTCTATCTAGTTTTCAAAGATCGCTTTTTCTTCAACCGAATCCAGACTTAGATGCGCCGGACTCGCTTCAGTTGCCTTCAGGCGACCCTTTGTCGTCTCAAGGAAACGGTGACTTTACCTCAAGCCATTCACTTTGTCAAGCACGTCAGAGTTAGATGCGCCGAGCAACTTATAGCTGCCCGTGTCCCCGGCCTTTTCACCGCCGTCGCCGACTCAACTCTCAAGCGCGAGAGGCTCGGATGCATCCCGCGGGATGTCGTTGCCTGTGCTTTTGAGGTGAGCCGGAGCGCCGGTTTTGCCGATGAAACAGCCGCTCCCTCTCACGAATTGCTGAAAGAGAAGCGGCTCGTCAAACGCGCTCTTTATGGCCTGAATGTCAACAGCCTCGTCTCAAGGCAAGAGAGCATTATAGGCATTCCGATTCTTTTGTCAACTGCCCCCGGCAAAAAATTTCATCCGCGAGACAAAGCCGCGAATTTCACGGCTTTTCAGCCGATTTCCGCTCATTTAGGCTTATTGATTTTGGGCAGTTCACTTAAAGCCTCTATCTTCAACAGCCCCCTCTCGTTCGTGTACGCCTTAAACTTAACGTCCTTCAGCTGCCCCTCGGCCTGCGCGCGGATGGTGAAGGTTTTAGTGTCGCTTTTCCCTTCGACCCGGAGGGGCAGGTATCCGTTCACATCTGGGCTTCGGTAGGCGGTGTAGTGTTCCTGCCGGTCCTTGTCGTACCCCAGGACGTAGATGCGGTCGAAATCAGGCGAGTCGGGGCCGCTCGCGTCTCTGGTGCTGCTCTTTTCGAGAATCACCCAGCTACCCGGCCGGGTCTCTTTCGCCGCGTCCTTATCCTTCGCCGCCGTCTGCTGCCCACCCGACTCGTCGGCGTCGAGCCTCTGCCAGGCGACGAACTCCCGCCCGGTTCTGTAGAAGATGATGTCGCTCGGAACCGTCAGCTCGACCTGTTTGCCGAAGACCCAACCGGCCGGCGCGGGTGAGATGGAAGCCGGGAGGCCCACTTTGTACCAGAGTTCGTCTACCTCCTCCGGCTCCTTCTGCTCGCCCTTCTCACGCCTGCGCGCCGAGTTGCCTTGCGGGGCGGCGCCGGCCTTCGGGACGTCGTCGCTCTCAGTCGTCTCCAGCGATTTCGGGCGCGGGACGCGCTTCCAGCCCACGATGTCGAAACGCGAGCCGGTCTCGAGCTTCATGAGGATGTTGTCGTTGCCGTTGCGGTCGGGCGAGAACCGGATGTTGGTGCTGGCGCGGAGCTGCCCCGAGGCCTGGGGGGGGATGTCGCCGTCCTCACGCGCGAGCCGCCGCGAGCGCTCGATCATCTCGTGCGAGATGACGTTGCGCGCCTCGATCCAGCCTTCGACCGGCTCGGCGTCGCGCGTGCGCACGTGGAGCCAGCGCTCGCCCGTGTCGGGTACGGTGACCGAGTCCATGATGTCCAGCTCGTCGCCGCGCACGACCTCTTTCAGATCGGCGGCGACCACTGCGGTCGAACTCCTGACCTGCGCCTGCTTGGCGATGACAGCGCCCATCTCTTCCTTACCGGCGAGCGTGCTACACGCGCAGGTAACGAATAAAAGCAGTAGTGTCGAGGCTGACTTGATGAACTTCATTTCTCGGTTAGCGGTTTCGGGTTATTGAACTGGCGGCGCCGTGGGGAGTCATCGCGGAGGGCGCGCCCTCAAACGCTCGTGGAGCTTCCGCGACTCCGCGTCCCGGCCCTCATTGTAACCCAACTTGCCGAGTAATTCCCGCTGCGCAGTTTCGAGCGAGTCTGAGACGCCGACGTGCGTCCGCGCGCCGCCCGGCTTCAATTCCAGCCCGAACGGGACGAGCAGAGGAGGGAGTGTGATCTCTTCCGCGCCTTCGACGTAGCGCTCGACGAAGTCGCGCATGCCGCCCGTCGCGGCGAGGATTTCGGCGACGGCGCGGTCGCCGTCCTCGCGCCTTTCGCCACGCCCGTAGCGCCTGTACAACTCTCTATAGATA
>JAIVJI010000091.1:2922-21895 GCA_020200135.1 Acidobacteriota bacterium
GTTTGAGAATCTCCTCGGCCGAGTCGGCGGCTTCCGCGTCGGTGTAAGCCCACTCGCCGGCGGTCGCCAGAGTGAAGTTTGTCCCGCCGCCACGGCCGCGCCGCTCCCTCAGGTCGCGGCCGACGGCGAAGACCGCGCGCTCGGCGTCGTTGATGTTGAAGGAGCCGCCCGCACCCGCCGCTTCTGACGTGACAACCTTCCAGCCGGCCGGGAGGCTGAGTTCTACTTTCGCGTTCGTGAGCGGCAAGGGCAGGAGGTCTGCGAGCATGAGGAGGCCGCCGTCGGCCGTCAGCCAGGAGACGTGAGAGGAGTCCGAGACGAAGGCGGGCGGGTCGAGCTTCATCTCATATGCGAAGCGCGACGCCGGCCTCTCCGCGGAGAACTCTCCGGGCGCGAGTTTTTTGACGTTGACGACGGCGCCGCTCTCGTCGTACAGCGCGAAGTTCTCGACGCGCTCGGCGAGCCCGGCCGCGCTCCCGTAGAAGTTTCGCAACGACCACGCCGTCGCGCCGCCGTCTCTCTTCCCCTCGACGCGGACGCGCGGGGGGCTTGAGGAGACGACCTTTATCTTCACGTCGAGCGCCTGCGCGGCCGTCTCAGTCCCGGCGCGGACAGACGCCGTCAGCGCAACGAAGAAACCAAAGAGAAGTATTGAAAGCCGTCGCCCGACTTCCCTTCCACAGCGCGTTGTGAGTCCTCGTCGATTGAACATTCTAGCGGGAGCATTTAAGCACACAAGGCGCGCCCCGACGAACCCGGCTCTCGCCAAATGCGGCCGGGCGCCGCCGTCTCGTCGATGACGGCGGCGCCCGGTCTACTCGTCGGGACTTCACCCGCTCAGAAGTAACGGATGGTGTAAGTGAAGCGTATGCCGCGTCCGATCTCGGGCGCGAGGTCTTTGATGAAGGAGAGGTGGTTGCGGTAGACGCGGTCGCCGAGGTTGAAGGCGTTGACGGAGAAGACCTGCGCGTAGTGCGGCCGCGCGATGGTGTAGGACGCCACCACGTCGAAGAGCGCGTAGCCGGGCGTGCGCGTCTCGGTCGGGAAGATGCGATCCTGGTCCCTGACGGAGGTCGCCTCCGGCCTCACGTTGAAGCCCTTGTAGCGCCAGTCGAGCCCGAGGCGCGCGCGCATCGGCGGGATGCGCGGCAGCGGCGTCCCCGTCTCCTTCAACTGCGCGTTGACGTAGTCGAAGCCCAGGTTGACCCAGAGGCTCTCGTGCGCCGCGACCTCCAGGTTCAACTCCGTCCCGTAGAAGCGGCTGTCGGCCTGGTCGTAGACCGCCTCGATGAGGTTGTCCTCTATCCCGCCGGTCGGCGCGAGGAAGACGAAGTCCTTGATGTCATAGTAGTAGAAGTTCGCCACGCCGCGCACGCGCCGAGAGTCGTGGCGGAGCGAAAGGTCGATGCCGTTGTTGCGCTCGCGCGTGAGCAGAGGGTTGCCGATCTCGAAGGTCAGGTTTCCGAGGTGCGCTCCGTTGTTGTAAAGCTCTTCGAGCGCGGGCGCGCGGTAGGAGTGCGTGTAGTTGGCGACGAAGGCGCCGTTCTGCCAGAGCCCGACGCGGACGCCGGCCGCGCCCGAAAATCCTGTAAACGAGCGTTCGAGCGCGCCCTCTGGGCGGTAGCCGTTGTGCTCGACACGCCCGCCGAGCTGGAACCTGACGCGCTCGAAATCAATCTCCTGTATGCCGAAGACGGCGAAATTGTTCTGAATCGTCGGCGGCGCGAGCGCCTCCTCGCCGACCGTGCTGTAGTCGCGTCGGAAGCCGGAGAAACCCCAACTCCCGGTGAAGCGCCCGGTCTTGCGCTGGTCGAAGACGCCCCGGAACATGAAGTTCTTGTTGCTGAACTGCGTGCCGACCTCGTCGCCCTCCAGCTCGTCGTGCGCGTAGTCGCTGTAGTCGAGCGTCAGTCGGAAGCCGTTGACGAAGCCGTCGAGGTTACGCCAGCCGCCGTTGAACTTGAGGTTGTGGCGACGCGCCTTGATGGAGACGTCGGAGCCGGTCTCCTCGCCGCCCGACTCGAAGAAAGAGGCGAAGGGGATGCCGTAGCGGCGCCGGTCGTAGCCGTAGGTGACGCTGGCGAAGCTCTTGTCGCCGTAGTGGCCGAAGCCGAGGAGGCCGCTGGCGTTGCGCGTGAAGGACTGTTCTATCGGGCCGAGTGGCGTGTCGTAGTCGCCCGTGCGCTGGAGCGTGCCGTTGCCCCAGAACATCCACTTGCCCGTGCCGTATTCGAGCCCGCCGCTCGCGCCGCCCTGGTTGTTCGTCGTCCCGCCGACGCCGGTGAAGTAGCCGCGCCAGCCCTCGTGCGCGTAGTCGTGCCCGGTGACGGCGTTGACGACGCCGCCGATGGCGCTGCTGCCGTAGAGCAGCGTGGCCGGGCCCTTGACGACTTCGAGACGTTCGAGCGAGAGCACGTCGATGGGCTCGGCGTGGTCGCCTGACTGCGAGCCGAGCGAACCCGTCGAGGCGCCGTCCTGCGTGACCTGCACGCGGTCGCCGTCGAACCCGCGCACGACGGGGCGCGACGAGCCGGGGCCGAAGCCGCGCTTGGCGATGCCCGGCTCCTTGTCGAGCACCTCGCCGATAGAGGTGTGGCTCTCCTGCGCGAGCCGGATGGCGTCCACCGTGTTCACCGACTGGAACGACTCGAAGACCGACTGCTCGCTGCCCGTCGCGGTGACCGTGACCTCCTCCTGAAGCCCCGTGAGGCGCAGTTCGAAGTCGAGCGTCGCCGCGCCGCCGGCCGCGACAGTCACCCGCCGCGTCTGGTCGGGGAAGCCCTCCATGTGCGCGAGAATCGTGTATGTCCCCGGCGGGACATTCTGAAACTCGAAAGTGCCGTTCTCGTCGGTCTCGGTCGAGCGCCTGAGCTGGACGAGGTTGACGATGACGTTGTGGAGCGGCGTGCCGCCGTCTGCCAGCTTGATGGTGCCGCGCACGGACGCGCCGCCGCGCGACGGCGACGGCGTCGGCGTTTGCGTCGGCGCCTGGCCGAACAGGCCGCCGTAGAAACCCGTCTGCGCCAACGTGGGCGCGCTGAAGAACTGAGCGATAAGTGCCAGCGTCAGAGGCGCCGCGTATCCGGTTCGTCTCATAAAACAACTCCTTGAGCTTCTATAAATCCGCCGCCGGCCCGCGTCTCTACAGACCGTGCCCGGCCGCTTTCGCGTGCCGCGTCGAACACCCGCCGCCCGTCCGCATGTGCTTCGCGCCTTACGTGCGCGGCCGACGTGCGTGACAGGGCGCGCCAGGGGGCGCACGCCTAAACTTCAGTTGAATTTGGGGGTGAACTTAAACGGAGGGCGGCGCGCGACCCGAAGGCAGCAGAGAGCGTGCGGAACGCGCGGAGGCTTTGCTGAGCGAAGTGATGCCGATAACGTCGGCCGGCGGCGGCGCGAGTGAGAAGGTCGCGTTCTGGAGGTCGGAGACGAAGCCGCGATTGAGCCTGCAAAGTAGACAATGCACTTCGTCGCCGGCCAGCGGGACGCTACGTTCGCCGCCCTCGCTGCCGCGGACGGCCGTCTGCCCGGCCGGCACGGCCGAGACGGCGCGGCGGTGGAAGTGTGTCGCGCCGGCGACGAAGGCGTGCGCCGTCACGACGAGCAGCAGCAGACCTACGGCCGCGCGCGGCCGCACGAATCTCTGCCACCTTTTACCAAAGCCGTCCCGCAAATTCTTTTGACTTTACCCGCGTAAGATTTCGGTGAGACGAACTATAACACCAACGCCCGTTTTGATGAAACGGGAGCGCCCCCTTTTGCCCGGCCGGGGCGGAAGCGAAGCCCGGAACCCGAGTCCATTTTTCTGCGTATTTGTTGGGGAATTTGGACAACTGCGCCGGTTTAATCAGGGAATTGAGCATTGACACGGCGCAACGCGCGCCGATAGAATGTTTGCCCTGAACAAGGGGCGGGCGCCAACGACCGGAGGAATCGGCTGTGTCTTTCATCAAGATCATCATCATCACGCTGGTCTTCATCATCAGCATCCTTTTCCTGGGACGCTTCCTGTTCTAGACGGCGGGATGACTCTTCGCCACACGGCCCGGCCGCCCCGCGCGAACGGCCGACGCCGCGCAGCCCTCCTCACAGCACTGGCCCTCGCCCTCCAACTTCTCATCTGCCAACTTAACGCCGCCGCGCAGGAGCCGCCACCGACTGCCACTCCCGAAGACGAAGAGGTCGTCCGCGTCCGCGCGGACCTGGTCGTCGTCCCCGTCTACGTCACCGACGGGCGCGGCCGCCGCGTCGCCGGCCTCACCCGGCAGGACTTTCAGGTGCGCGACAACGGCCGCCCCGTCGAGACCACACACTTCTCCGCGGGCGCCGAGCGCGTCGCGCTGCTCTTCCTGCTCGACGCGTCGGGGAGCACGCGCGAGATAGTCACGCAGCAGAGCGAGACGGCGCTCGCTCTCTTCTCGCGCTTCGGCGAGCGCTCGCGCGTCGCGGTCATACAGTTTCGCGAGCGCCCCGAACAGACGCTCCCCTTCACCAGAGATCTGCGCGCCGCGCGCTACGCCTTCCGCATCGCGCCGCTCCCGAACCGCCGCACGGCCATCTTCGACGCGGCGCTCGCCGCCGTCGGCGCCTTCCGAGCCGAGACGGCCGACGCCGCCGAGCGCCGCATAGTCGTCCTCATCAGCGACGGCCTCGACACGGCGAGCGCCGCGCGTTACGCCTCGGCCGTCGAAGAGGCGCGCGCCGCCGGCGTCTCCTTCTACGTCATCCACGTCCCGCTCTTCGAGCCGCGCGACGGCCAGCTCGTCGCGCGCCGCCCCACGCGCGGCTTCCGCGACCTGGCCGAGAAGACCGGCGGCCGGTTCTTCGTCGTCGGCGACGCGCGCTCCTCGCTCGACCCGCGCGCCGAGCACGACCTGAGCCCCATCTTCCGCGCCATCGCCGAAGACCTCCAGAGCCAGTACGTCCTCGGTTTCCGCGCCGCCGCCGCGGAGCCCGGCCCGCGCCGCGTCGGAGTGCGTCTGGCCTCGCCGCGCGACCGCCGCTTGCGCGTGCGCCAGTTGCGCGAGTCCTACGAGTCGAGGCCCTGACCCGAACCGGCATGACACGCGCGGCGTGTTGAACTACAATCCGACTTCCGCTCTTCCAGTCAAAACTTCTTTCCGTGGACTTATGAACGAACAGAATCCCGAAGGACTCAGGCACATCCGCCGGGCGCTCCTGAGCGTCTCTGACAAGACCGGCCTCGTCGATTTCGCGCGCTCGCTGCGTGACTTCGGCGTCGAGCTGCTCAGCACCGGCGGGACTGCAAGGGCGCTGCGCGAGGCCGGGCTCGACGTGCGCGACGTGTCGGACGTGACCGGCTTTCCCGAGATGATGAACGGCCGCGTCAAGACGCTCCACCCGCGCATACACGGCGGCATCCTCGCCGTCCGCGACAACCCCGAGCACGCGCGCGCGCTCGAAGAGCACCGGATCGGTCCCATCGACATGGTCGTCGTCAACCTCTACCCCTTCGAGCAGACGGTCGCGCGCGAGGGCGTCACGCTCGAAGAGGCGGTCGAGCAGATAGACATCGGCGGTCCCGCGATGGTTCGCTCCTCCGCGAAGAACTTCCGAGACGTGGCCGTCGTCACCTCGCCCGACTCGTACCCGCTCGTCACCGAAGAGTTGAAACGGACCGGCGGCCGGCTCTCGCTCGCGACGCGCTCGTGGCTTGCCCTCAACGCTTTCATGCAGACGTCTCGGTATGACGACGCGATATTCCGCCACTTAAGCGAGGTGCTATCGGTTAAGTCGGCGGAAGGGGAACCCGCCGAGCTTCAGAGCGCGTTCACCATCACCGAGTTCGTCAAGACGGATTCCGCCACGCTGCTGCTCGCTTCGGGCGAAGCGGGCCCGGGGAACTTCAGCCTTCTCCTTGAGAAACATTCCGACCTGCGCTACGGCGAGAACCCACACCAGACGGCCGCCCTGTTCACCTTATTCGATGAGGCGGGCATCGCGCGCGCCGAACTGCTCGGCGGCAAGGAGATGTCCTTCAACAACTACGTGGACGCCGACGCCGCGTGGCAGCTGGTGTGCGACTTCGACGCGCCGACTTGCGCCATCATCAAGCACATGAACCCGGCGGGCGTCGGCTCCGCCCCGTCGCTCCAAGAGGCGTACCGCCTCGCGCACGCCACCGACCCCGTCTCGGCCTTCGGCGGCGTCGTCGCCTTCAACCGGACGGTTGACGAGCCGGCGGCGCGCGCGCTCACCGAGATTTTCACCGAGGTCGTCGTCGCGCCCGACTTCGACGAGCGGGCGGTCGAGGTTCTGAAGTCGAAGAAGAACCTGCGCATCCTCCGCGCGGGCGAGCCGCGCCGGCCCGCCGGGCTCGACTTCAAACGCGTCACCGGCGGAATGCTCGTCCAGACGCGTGACACGCACCGCCTCGGGCGCGAAGACCTGAAGGTCGTCACCAGACGCGCGCCGAGCGATGAAGAGGTCGAGGCGCTTCTCTTCGCGTGGACTGTCTGCAAGCACACGAAGTCGAACGCCATCGTCTACGCGCGCGCCGGCCAGACCGTCGGCGTCGGCGCGGGCCAGATGTCGCGCGTCGATTCCGTCCGCATCGGGGCCGCGCGCGCGCAGCTCCCCGTCGCGGGCTCCGTGCTCGCCTCCGACGCCTTCTTCCCCTTCCGCGACGGGCTCGACGAGGCGGCCCGCCACCGCATCACCGCCGTCATCCAGCCCGGCGGCTCGGTCCGCGACGCCGAAGTCATCGCCGCCGCCGACGAGCACGACCTCGCGATGGTCTTCACCGGCGTCCGCCACTTCAGGCATTGAAGCCGGCGGCCTCCAGACTTGCCCTCGCGGCGCGCTTTCGTTGATACTTGCGGCACCGGAACAGACATTCGCCGAGACGACTCTTCCCGTTCGGCCTGACGTGCTCGTTTTCTGAGGGGAAATATTGATGGTTGATTTAGAACCGATGGGCGGCGAGAAGATACGCTGCCGCTACTGCGGGCAGCTCAACAACGTGCGCGGCGAGGCCGGGCAGGCGCGGTGCGGCCGCTGCCGTCTGCTCCTCTCCGACGAGCCGCACAAGAAGTTCGCGGACCTCGACAAGTACGCCTACATCCACCCGCTCGACAGCCGCGCGCTGGCCGCGCTGAAGAACATCCCGGGCATCGACACCGCGCTCAAGAAGCTGCTGGAGGTCACGGGCGAGTCGGCCATCCGCGTCATCTTCACCGCGAGCGCCGTCAAGGTCACGCCCAAACAGTGTCCCGACCTCTACGCCAAGCTCCAGGTCGCCTGCACCACGCTCGGCGTGGACATGCCCGAGATGTTCGTCCAGCAGAACCCCATGGTCAACGCCTTCACCGGCGGCGTCACGAAGCCGGTCATCGTGCTCCACTCGCAGCTCATCGAGCGGCTCAACGACGAGGAAGTCCTGGCCGTCATCGCGCACGAGGTCGGCCACATCCACGCCGAGCACGTGCTCTACATCACGGCCGCGCGGCTCATCGAGGCGCTGACGAACGTCGCCGTCGCCGCCGCGCCCGTCGCCGCGCTCGTCGCGCAGCTCGTCTCGCTCACGATGCGCTCGGCGCTGCTCGCGTGGGCGCGGCGCGCGGAGCTTTCCTGCGACCGCGCGGCGCTCCTCGTCGTGCAGGACCCCGACGTCATCGGGCGCACGATGATGAAGCTCTCGGGCGGGACGTTCGCGTCGCGCGTGGACTACGAGCAGTTCCTCGTGCAGGCGCGCGACTTCCAGAAGAACTACGACGAGAAGGCGCTCGACCGCTTCTGGGCCGACATCATCAACGCGGGGCTGACGCACCCCTTCCCCGTCTGGCGCGTCGCCGAGATCATGAGCTGGGTCGAGAGCGGCGAGTACGCGCGCCTCATCAACGGCGAGGCCGAATCGGCCGCCGCCTGACGCCGAAACGGGCCCGGTCTGACGGTCCGTGCGGAGGTCGCTTCAATGCTTCTTGAGAACAGGAACGGGATCATCTTCGGCGTGGCGAACAAGCGCTCCATCGCGTGGGCGACGGCGCAGGCGTGCCTGGAGGCGGGCGCGAACCTCGCCTTCTCGTACCAGAACGAGCGGCTGCGCGAGAACGTCGAGGGCCTGACCTCCGGGACGGGCGCGCCGCTCGTCCAGTGCGACGTGTCGAACCCGGAGGAGGTCGAGGCGGCCTTCGCGACCGTGGGGGAGAAGTTCGGCCGGCTCGACTTCCTCGTCCACAGCCTCGCCTTCGCGCCGCGCGAGGCGCTCGAAGGCGAGTACGTCGCCACCACGCGCGAGGCTTTCCTGACGGCCCTCGACGTGTCGGCCTACTCGCTGGCGGCGCTGGCGCGCGCGGCCGCGCCTCTGATGACCGAGGGCGGGAGCATCATCTCGATGACCTACTACGGCGCCGAGAAGGTCGTCGCCAACTACAACGTGATGGGCGTGGCGAAGGCGGCGCTCGAAGCGAGTACGCGCTACCTGGCCGCCGACCTCGGCAAGCGGAACATACGCGTCAACGCCGTCAGCGCCGGCCCCATCAACACGCTCGCGGCGCGCGGCGTCGGGAACCTGAGCGCGATGCTGCGCTACCACGCCGAGCACGCCCCGCTGCGCCGCAACGTCGAGGCGCGCGAGGTCGGCAACGCGGCGCTCTTCCTCCTCAGCCCGCTCTCCTCAGGCATCACCGGCGAAGTCCTCCACGTGGACTGCGGCTTCAACATCATGGCCCTTTGACGGTCTGGAGTCTGGAGTCTGGAGTCTGAAGTCAAGACAGCACCACTCTCGTGCTTCTTGCCTTTGACCCCAGACTCCAGACTCCAGACTCCAGACTTTTCTTATGGAAGAGATAACTGACAGTGAGGCGAAGGAACAGGCCGGCGCACGGCAGGTGACTCAGGACGAGCAGCTGCTCGAGACGCCGCGGCAGGACGAGTTCACGCACACGGACACGTGGCGCGTGTTCCGCATCATGGGCGAATTCGTCGAGGGGTTCGACGAACTCGCGACGGTGACGCGCGGCGTCGCCATCTTCGGCTCGGCGCGCACCCCCGCCGACAACCCCTACTACGCGGCGGCTCGCGAGACGGCCGCGCTGCTGGCGCGCGCCGGATTCTCCGTCCTCACCGGCGGCGGCCCCGGCATCATGGACGCCGCCAACCGCGGCGCCTTCGAGGCCAAGGGCGTCTCCGTCGGCTGCAACATCGAGCTGCCGTTCGAGCAGGCGCCCAACCCGTACCAGACGCGCTCGCTGAAGTTCAAATACTTCTTCGTGCGCAAGACGATGTTCGTCAAGTACAGCAACGCCTTCGTCATCTTCCCCGGCGGCTTCGGCACGCTCGACGAGCTGTTCGAGGCGCTCACGCTCATCCAGACGCGCAAGATAAACAACTTCCCCGTCATCCTCTTCGGCTCCGAGTTCTGGCAAGGGATGCTCGACTGGCTCGAAGGCGCCATCCTCAAGTCGAAGTACATCTCGGCCGAAGACCGCGGCCTCCTCCACGTCACCGACTCGCCCTCCGAGGTGGTTGACATCATCCGGCGCAGCCAGGACACGCTCAGCCGCGCGCAGCCGGACGTGTACGACATCTGAAAAGCCCTAGGGGACGAGTCGCTCGCGTTCGAGAGCCTTGAAGAGCGTCTCGGCGATGACCTCATGACCGGCGGGGCGGCAGTGGCCGTCAAAAGGGTAGTAGAGTGACTTGTCACGCGAAGCCTCTTTCATCGCGGGCATGATGTCAACGAACACGAAGCCGCCGCGCGCGCTCCACTCGCCGAGCCTGACCGCCGGGTAGGAGTGTCGTTCTTCCCACGGGCCCTTGTGCGGAATGTGCGCGACGACGACGCGCGCCCCGGCCTTATCCGCGACGCTGACCATCTTCCGGTACTCCGCCTCGACCGTCTCCCAGTCATGCTTAAAAATCCCTTCGGGGTTGTAGACCTCTTCAAGCGGTAGGTTGCGCCCGCCGCCGAACCTCGTCGCGGCGAAGCGGTTGTACGCGATGCGGAAGGCGTGGGAGCGAGAATAAAGAAACGTCTTCAGCCGGCCGGAGCCTACAGCCCCGCGCGTGACGAGCTGCCCCGACTCGTTAATCTTTATCGCGTCCAGCCCGAGGTGCGTGTCCAGCACGTCGTTGGGGAGGAAGCCGACGACGACGAGGTCGGGCGAGTAGTTGACGCCGTAGCGTTCGAGCAGGATGCGCTCGGCTTCGGGAAAGTAGCGGTAGACGCCCGCGTTGATGACCTCGACCGTCGAGTGCCGTCCCGCCCGGCCGTTCAGCATACTCTCCAGCCGGCGCGCGTACGTCTCCTCGAAGGCCACGCCCGTGCCGTACGTGAAGCTGTCCCCCAGAACGAGGATGCGGAAGACGCCCTCGGGCTTCTCCCGCGCGTGCTCCACGTCCCTGAAGCCGAGGCTGTTATTCCTGTATTCGCATTCGTACTCCTTCGTGACGGCGCGGCTGACGAAGTTCGGGCGCGGCCTAAAGGGCAGGTAGGGGTCGGTCACGTTCCTGTAGCCGAGCAGCGGCGGCGCTACGCCGAGCAGCCTGACGGCGCATTCGAGGGCGATGAGGATTGCGACCGAGACGGCCGAGAGGTAGAGCAGCCAGAAGCGGATTCTGTTCCCGAGGCAACCGCGCGCGGGCACCGGCATCCCGGCGCCCTCAACCTTCGGGCGGCGGCGCGGGCGCCTCGCGCTCGGCCGTGTTCAGGCGTGAGACGAGCGGGGGGAAGGCGTTCGAGGCGAGCCAGTCGAAATAGGGCGCCGAGACGTGCGCGACGGGCAGAGCGATGATTTCGGGGGCGTCGTAGGTGTGGAGCGCGCGCACCTCGCGCTCAAGCTCGTCGAAGCAGGCGGCGGTCGTCTTCGCCAGCAGCAGGAACTCGGGCGCGCGATGCACCTCGCCCTTCCAGCGGTAGATGGACTCCATCTGCGGCATGATCTGCACGCAGGCCGCGAGGTGCGCCCCGACCAGCATCTCCCCCAGCCGCGAAGCCTCCTCCTGGCTGCCCGCCGTCATCAGCACCACTATCGCCGCCGAATTCGCCACCGCCACGGTTCACCTCCGTCAGGGAGTGAGGGCTGATTTGTGATGAGAAACGAGAGGGGCTGACAGCCCCCTCGCATCAATCGTCGTCCTCATCGTCATCGTCGTCGTCGTCATCTTCCGCCTCCCGCATCTCGCTCTCGGTCGCGCCGGTGAGCGGCGTGATGTCGCCGCCGAAGAAGGAGGCGTAGAGCTCCTGCGCGCGGTCGAGGTCGCGCTCGTCGACGAGCACCATCGCGCCGGGCGAGGCCGCAGAGAGCAGCGGCGAGAAGGCGTCGGCACCGCCCGACTGGACGGCGACGCGCACCCCGTTCTGCCCGAGGATGTCGGCGACCATCTCGGCCTCCGCCGGCGAGCCGACGTTGTGCAGCGGGACGAAGCTCGCCTCGCTGTGGTCTCGCTCGGTGTTCTCCGGCGTCAGACGCTCGACCAGCTCCGACCCGTCGTCCGGGCAGCTCGTGATCCCCTCCTCGTACTCCGACTCGCAGACAGGACAGAACATCTCAGTTCCCCCGGGATTGTTTTGATTAGGAAAAACGTTGGGCGGAAGGATTATACAGCAAAAACGGTCTGGAGTCTGGAGTCTGGGGTCAGACAAGAGAAAAGCCCGGCCGACGAGAACCGGGCTTTTGCTTTGACTCCGGACTCCAGACTTCAGACTCCGGACTTCCCTGAAGCGGCGCGCTCGAAGGGTATCTCCTCGAAGTGGGTCATGCGCTTGAAGTCGCGGAAGCGACGGTTGATCTCCTCGTGCGTGAGCCGGCGGACGCGCTCGGTGCCGAACTCCTCGACGTTGAAGGAGGCCATGACCGAGCCGAAGATGATGGCGCGGCGCAGCGTGTCGTCGTCAATCGGGTCGCGGCTGGCGAGGTAGCCCATGAAGCCGCCGGCGAAGGTGTCGCCCGCGCCCGTCGGGTCGAAGACCGCCTCCAGCGGGTAGGCCGGGATGGCGAAGTAGGACTCGGCCGTAAACATCGCCGCGCCGTACTCGCCGCGCTTGACGACGAGCGCGCGCGGCCCCCACGAGAGGATTTTGCGCGCCGCCTTGATGAGGTTCGGCTCGCCCGTGAGCTGGCGCGCCTCGGCGTCGTTGATGATGACCACGTCCACGGCGCTGATCGCCTCCCTGACCGCGTCGGGCACGCTCGTGATCCAGTAGTTCATCGTGTCGAGCGCGACCAGCTCGGCCCCACGCACCTGCTCGCGCACCTCGCGCTGCAAGTCCGGCTGGATGTTCCCGAGGAAGACCATCCGCGCGCGCCTCGACTCGTCCGAGAGCTTCGGCTTGAAGTCGGCGAAGACGTTGAGCTGCGTGTCGAGCGTGTGCGCGGTGTTGAGGTCGAAGTCGTAGCGGCCGCTCCAGAAGAAGGTCTTCCCTCCCTCGACCCGCTCCAGGTCGTCCGTGTCGATGCCGCGCTCGCCGAAGACCGACATCTCCTCCTCGCCGAAGTCGCCGCCGACGACGCCGACCACGCGCACGTCCGTAAAGAAGCTGGCGGAGAGGCCGAAGTGCGTGGCCGACCCGCCGAGCATCCTTTCGCGCTTACCGAACGGCGTCTCGACCGCGTCGAACGCCACCGAACCAACCACGAGCAATGACACCTGTTTGTGTTCTCCTGAGACTGTGTGATGAAAAAGCGACTGCTTACTGCTGCTGCCTGCCGGCCGGCGCGGGCTTGGCCTCGCCCATGCTTGCGAGCGCCTTCTGCGCGTCGTCGCGGAAGCTGCTCTTGGGGAAGTCGTTGACGAGGCGGGTCAGGTACTCGCGCGCCGTCAGGCGCAGGTTCTCGGGCGTGAGGGTCTGCGACTTGTCGGGCGTGGTCGCCGGAGCCTTCTGCTTGCCCTTGCCCTCGGAGAGGTAGAGGCTGCTCATGCCCGCGATGTAGAGCACCTCGTCGATCTTGTGGAACTCGGGGTAGCCGGCGGCCAGCTCCTCGCAGCGCTTGAAGGCGGCGTAGTACGCCTTCTTGTTCTTGAAGTAGTGGCGCGCGACCTCCAGCTCGTGCTTCGCGCTCTTCTCCGAGTCAACGTCCCTGACGGTCGAAGGGTCGGGCCCCGCCGCCACCGTCCCCGTCTGCGCGCGCGCGGCCTGCGCCCCAAGACCCAGCGCCAGCGCGACGCCGCACGCCGTTAAGGTAAATCTCTTCATTCCATACACCTCTCAAGAAAGTTAATGGTAAATGGTGAAGGGTAAATGGTTTTATCTATTCACCATTTACCATTCACTCTTTACCGTCTCGGTACTTTTTGATGACGGCATCGAGCTTCTTCGTTGTCGCCTCGGGCCAGAGTTCGGGCGGCGTGAAGATGGCGCTCTTGAGGGCGGAGCCGCAGGCGCAGGCGCGGGGGGCGTCCGCGAGCCGGCGGACGGCCTCGCGCATGATGACCTGCGCGTTGCGGACGTTCTTGTTGAGGTACTCGACCACCGTCTCGACCGAGACGGCGTCGTGCGCCTCGTGCCAGCAGTCGTAGTCGGTGACGAGCGCGAGCGTCGCGTAACAAATCTCGGCCTCGCGCGCCAGCTTCGCCTCCTGCAAGTTCGTCATCCCGATCACGTCCATGCCCCACGAGCGGTAGACGTGCGACTCGGCCTTCGTCGAGAACGCCGGCCCCTCCATGCAGAGGTACGTCCCGCCGCGGTGGATTTTCACTTCGGCCGCGCCGCAAGACTCCTGGAGCACGTCACCCAGCTCTTCGCAGACCGGGTGCGCGAAGGTGATGTGGCCGACGATGCCTTCGCCGAAGAAGGTTGACTCCTGTGCGCGCGCGCGCGTGCGGTCGAAGAACTGGTCGGGGATGACCATGTCGAGCGGCGCGTAACGCTCCTGGAGCGAGCCGACGGCCGAGGCCGAGAGGATGCGCTCGACGCCGAGCAGCTTCATGGCGTAGACGTTGGCGCGGAACGGCAGCTCGGTCGGCAAATGTTTGTGCCCGCGCCCGTGGCGCGGCAGGAAGGCCACGCGCTCGCCTTCGAGCGTGCCCACGATGAAGGCGTCCGACGGCGGGCCGAAAGGCGTCTCGACGCTCAACTCCTCGACGTCCTTCAGCTCCGGCATCTGGTAGAGGCCGCTGCCCCCGATGATTCCGATCTTCGCTGTTGTCATTTCCTATACCCGTTCAAAACTCGCCCCCGCGGGGTTCAGTTCCCGGACTTGCGGCCGGATGCCGCGGCGGCGCAGAGCGCGACGACCGCCGCGAATACAGTCAGCGATTTTTTCAGCACGTTTTCACCCGCTTTCATTCACGGAAGGCGGACGCCGACAGCCTCCCGCCCTCCCGCTCGACGACGCGCGCGAGCGGCTCTTCGGGGTCGTGGTAGAAGAGGCAGAGCCAGCCCTCACGCGCCGCGAGCGGGAGCAGGCGGCGCTTGGCCTCGACGGTCTCCACGGGGTAGAGGTCGTAGCCCATCACCCACGCGACGGGGACGTGCGCGCGCGTCGGCACGAGGTCTGCGAAGCCGTAGAGCGTGCGGCCGCCCCGCTCCAGACGCACGCACTGCATCGTGCGCGAGTGGCCGGCCACCGTCTCAAGGCTGAGGCCCGGCACGACCTCGTAGTCCGCGTCCTTCAGCTCGAGCTGACCCGACTCGGCGAGCGGCCGCCAGTTCTCGGGCAGGTAGCTCGCGCGGTCGCGCTCGTGCGGCGTCTCGGCGTGTTCGTACTCGGCGCGCGAGACGAAGTAGCGCGCGTTCGGGAACGCCGCGACGGCGCGGCCCTCGGCGTCGAGCGCGGTGTTGCCGCCCGCGTGGTCGAAGTGGAGGTGCGTGTTGACGACGATGGTGACGTCTTCGGGCCGGCGGCCCGTCCGCGCGTGGAGGCTTTCGGCGAGCGTCGGGCCCGGCCCGACGCCGTACATCTCGCGCTGGCGCGGCGACCACTTGTCGCCCATCCCCGTCTCGACGAGGACGCGCTCGCCGGCCGCCTCGACGAAGAGGCAGTTGGCGTTGAGGCGGACGCGGTTCTCCTCGTCGGGCGGCGCGACGCGCTGCCAGAGGGCGCGCGGCACGACGCCGAACATCGCGCCGCCGTCGAGGCGAAACTCGCCGCCGGGTACGACCTCAACGCGGTAGTCGCCGAACTGCATCCCGCACGCCCCGCGCGTCCGCTACTTCTTCTTGCCGGCCGGCGCTTTGGACTTCGCGCCGCCCGAAGACTTGGGCGCGGCGTCCCCTTCGTCCGGAGGCGCCGGAAGCTCCTGCTCGTCGGGCGCGCCGCCCATGCCGCCGTGGGGCGAGGCGCCCATCGGCATCGGCGGCGTCTCGGGCGCCTTGACGGGGAAGTCCTCGGGCACCTTGACGTTCACGCGCTTGGCGATCTCGTCAACGACCTTCTTGGTCTTCTCCTCGATGATCGCCTCCTTGGCCGTGTCGCGCGGCGACTTGGGCGGGGCGAACGGGTTCGTCGAGGGGACGTTGGGCTTGAAGAGGATGTGGCGGACGTGCACCTGCTCCTCGGCCGCCGCGCCGCCCTCGCCGGGCTGCGTGCGCGTCCCCAAACGCTGGATGATGTGGAAGCCGAAGGGCGTCTCGACGACTTCGCTGATCTCGTTGTCCTTGAGCGCGAACGAGGCGTCCTCGAACGCCTTGACGACGCGGAACTTGTCGGGCGAGCGCTGCTCGCCCTCGACGGCGCGGCCGAACCAGGGCAGGTCGCCGCCGCTCTCCTTGGCGCCCGGTTCCTCGGAGAACTCCTTGGCCAGCGCGCCGAAGTCCTCGCCGCCGCGCGCGCGCCTGAGCACGTCCTCGGCCTTCTGGCGCGTCGCCTTCGGGTCCAGCTCGGGGTGCGCGGCGAAGTAAGCCTGTATCTCCTCCTCGGTCGGCTCGAGCTTCTTCGTCAGCTCGTTCGAGTAGATGCGGCTCAAGGCGACGGCCTGCTGGAACTGCGCCTGGAGCTGCGTCGCGCGCTCGCCCTCGATGCCGGCCGCCCGGCCCTTCTGGGCGAGCAGCGACATCGGCGCCCACTGCTGGCGGAACTGCTCCTTGATCTCGTCGGTGATCTGCTGCTCCTCGGGCACCATCCCCATCTTCTTCAGGTCTTCGAGGTAGGAGTCGGCCTGCTGGACGTTCTTCGGGTCCTTGAGGAAGGCTTCGATCTCCTCGGGCTTCGGGCGGTAGTCCTCGGGCTTGGCGTTGGCGTCGCGCTGCTTCTTGACGTACATCTGCGCGACGACGAGCATCTTCATCGCTTCGAGCTGGCGCTTGACCTCGGGGCGGTCGGCGACGCCCTTCTCGCGCGCCTCCTGCGCGACGGCGAGAATCTGCTTGATGTCTTCGGCCAGCTTCTTGCGCTCCTCGGGGCTGGCGGCGAGCCGCGTGCGGTCGGCCGGCGCGAGCGACTCGGCGATGAGCGACATGTCTTCGGGGCTGAGGCTGGTGAGCGCCGCGTAGGCGCCTTTGCTCCTGACCTGGCCGGAAGAAGGCTCACTGGCCGCGCTTCGCGGGCGTGCGCTTCGCGGCGGCGGGTCGCTTCGCCGCGGGCTTGGGCTGTGTCTGTGTCTGCGCGCCCGCCCCGGCCGCGCCCGTCGCGGCGGCCGGCTTCGCGGGCGCTTCCGCCGCCGCGCCGACGCGGTAGTCCTCGGCGACCTGCACGTTGCGGCGGGCCGCGATCTCTTCAAAGTGGCGGACGCGCCTCTCGTCCTCGGCGGCGGAGCGCGCCTGCTCGCGCGGCGACTGCGGCCGTGAGCCCGGCGTCCGCGGCGCCGCGCTGAAGCCAATGAGGATGTGGCGCGCGCGCACCTCTTCGCCCTGTCCCTGCGTGCGCCGCTCTTCGACCTTGACGATGTGATAGCCGAACTGCGTCTCGACGACGCCGCTGACCTCGCCCTGCTTGAGCGAGAAGGCGGCGTCCTCGAACGGCTTGACCATCGTCCCGCGCCCGAACCAGCCTAAGTCGCCGCCGCTCCCCTTGCCGCTCGGGTCTTGGGTGAACTCGTTGGCCAGCTTGGCGAAGTCCTCGCCCGCGCGGATGCGGCCGAGCAGCCCCTCGACCTTCGCACGTGAGGCCTTGGTGTCGTACTCCGGGTGCGCCGCGACGTATGCGTCAAGCTCCGCCTCTGTGACCTTGATCTTCGCCCCCAGGTCTTTCGAGTACGCGCCGGCGAGCAGCCGCGCCTGCTGGAGCATGACGGCGAGCTGCGTCTTGCGCTCGGCGGCGAGCCCGGCCGCCGTGCCCTTGCGCAGGCCGACCATCACGCGGCCGTAGTGCTGCGAAAGCTCCCTGCGCTGCTCCTCCGTGATGGCCGCGCCCCGGCCGGGGCCGTTCACGCGGTAGTCCTCGACGAAGGCGGCGAACTGCTGCCGCTGTGCTGGCTCGGCGAGGAGCGCGTCTATCTCCGCCCGCGACACCACCTGCTCGGCGTCGGTCGCGCCCGCCTGCTGACGCTGCTTGAAGTATATCTGCGCGATGACGAAGGAGCGCGCCAGCTCGGTCTGGAGCTTCAGCTCGGGACGCGCGGCGTAGCCGAGCGCCTTCGCCTCCTCGGCGGCGGCGAGCATCTGGCGCAGGTCTCGCGCGAACCTCTTGCGCTCCGCGGCGTCGGTCTCAAGCTTTGAGATGGCCTCGGGCGGCAGCTCAAGCCCGCTGACGACGAGCGCCATGTCGGCGGTGGTCAGCCGGACGCCGGAGGTCGCGGGTCGCGCCGCCGGGGCGGCCGGCGCCCGCGAGGGCCTCGCCGTCCGCGTCCCCTTCGTCTGTGCGTTGTTGAATGTGGCGGCGGCGAGCGCGATGAGCGCCGAGGCGAGAAACTTGCTGAAGGTCAAAACTTCTACCTTTCGTGCTGGGTGTGTGAGTCGGCCGCGCCGGCGTGCTCGACGAGTTCGAGCAGCACGCCGCCGGCCGAGGTCGGGTGGACGAAGGCGACGAGGCACCCGCCCGCGCCCACGCGCGGCTCCTCGTCGATCAGACGGGCGCCCCCGGCTTTGAGGCGCGCGAGCGCCGCGCGGATGTCCGCGACGCGGACGGCGATGTGGTGGATGCCGGGGCCGCGCTTCTCAAGGAATTTGGCGACGGGCGAGTCCGGGCCGGTCGGCTCGAGCAGCTCGACGCGCGGCTCGCCGACGGGGAGCATCGCGACGTTGACGCCCTGCTCCTCGACCGTCTCGGCGTGCGTGACTTCGAGCCCGAGCGCGTCGCGCCAGAACTGAAGCGCCTCCTCGATGCTGCGCGTGGCGATGCCGATGTGTTCGATCTTCATCTTCAAGAGTGCCCGTTCAACAGTTCTTCCACGGCGGAGTATGGGTCGCGCCGCTTGGCGGCGACTTCGTCGGCGAGCGCTTCGAGCCGCTCGCGCGCGCCGCCGCGTTCGAGCGCGCGGGCGAGCAGGCGCTCGCGCAACAGTTCTAAGATGCGCCAGCGCGCGACCGCGCTGCGGCGGCCGTGCGCGCCCGTGGAGGATCGCTGAAACTCCCGGTAGCTCTCTACGGCGGCGGCTAACTCTTCGAGCCCCTTGTTCTCGGTGGCGACCGTTTTGACGATGGGCGGCGACCACATGTCGGGCCGGTGCGCGAGCGAGAGCAGGGCTTCGAGCTCCTTCTCGGTGCGGAGCACGCCGTCGCGGTCGGCCTTGTTGATGACGAAGACGTCGCCGATCTCCATGATGCCGGCCTTGATGGCCTGGATGTCGTCGCCCATGCCGGGGACGAGCACGACGACCGAGACGTCGGCCGTCTTCACGATCTCGACCTCGTCCTGCCCGACGCCGACCGTCTCGACGACGACCTTCTGGTAGCCGGCGGCGTCGAGGATGGCCACCGCGTCCACGGTCGCGCGGGCGAGCCCCCCGAGGTTGCCGCGCGTCGCCATCGAGCGGATGAAGACGCCGGGGTCGAGACCCAAAGCCTGCATCCGGATGCGGTCGCCGAGGACGGCGCCGCCCGAGAAGGGGCTCGAAGGGTCGACGGCGACGATGCCGACGCGCTCGCCGCGCGCGCGGTAGAGGGCGGCCAGCTTGTCCACCAGCGAAGACTTCC
>JAIVJI010000023.1 GCA_020200135.1 Acidobacteriota bacterium
GCAATAGCTCGGCCTGGATGCGCTTGGCCCCGAGGTTGCGCTCGCGTCGCAACTGCAAGATCAACACTTCATACTGCGAGGTAACTTTCGGCGTGGGAGTCTTGCGGGGGCGGCGGGAGTGTTCGCGCAGTCCTTCCAGGCCATGAGCCCGGAAGCGTCGCCACCACTTCCTGAGTGTCGGCCGGGAGATGCCGCAGCGGCGGCAGACAAGGCCAGCGTCTTGAGTGCTGGCGTAGAGTCGAACCCAGGTGAGGCGTGCTTGAATCTGCTGCTCAACGTCGCTCATGCCTCAACTTAGCATTGAAACGATGTTGGTGATACCCACAATTGATCTCGACTATTCCGCTGACGTGCAGCAGATCACGCACCAAGCGCAGCACGCCATACCGGGAGAGCTTCGGGGCTAACTCGCTTAACCACCGCCGCGCCCAGACGAGCGCGTTGTGCGCCAGTTGGTTCAGGAGGGTGACCATCGCCTGCGCGGCACCACGCTTCTTGCGCCGCTTCGTCATCCCGAAGCCTTGCTTGTCTTCTTTAATCTCGATCTCGATGGCCCCGCCCCGCTTATCGTAGAACTCGGCGTAGCAGAGCGCGACCAGCTCCGGCTCAGAGACATCACGCTCGGGCCGGCCCAGCAGCCGGAGCACGTCTCCCGGTTCAAGTGTCGAGATCAGGATCGTATGTCGGGTCTGCCCGTTGCGCTTATGCCAGCGGATGGCGAGCCGCCTGACCGGGCGCACGTAGTCGAGGCTCTCCTCCGGGACGAGCCAGCCCAGCTGGCGACCCGGATGATGCGGATCGTCGAACCACTCCTGCACGGTCGCCGCCCACGCCTCGGCGCGTCGGCTTGAGACATCCTTGCAGTGGACCTGGTAACCGCGCGCCAGACACCAGTTGACGTCGTCGAGTGAGCCGCCACCGGCGTCGACGCGCAGGATGGTGCGCTGGCGGCGGGAGTAGCTCGACTCCAGGGTCTGCTCGGCGGCCGTGACGAGTGGGCGCAGGGCGCGGTTGAGTTGCACGCCCCCGCTGAAGATCAGATCAGTCACGATCTCCTCGTAGCGGGTGGCGACGACTCTCCCGAGTTGGCGGCCGTAGCGGATGCCGGCGTCAGCGAAATAGCCTTTGGCTGAGAGCTCGGCCTTAGGGCCGCAGGGCATCCCCGTCATGTCGACGTCGAGCAGGAGGAACTCGGCCCGGTAGCGATGGCGGAAGGCTTGTGAGTGGGCCCGGAAGATGGTGTCGAGTGCCTGCCGCATCTGCGTGACGTTCTCCGCGGTGCAGGCGTCGAGCGTGCGCTGGACGGCCGACTGCTCGGCGCAGGACTGACGACCGAAAGCGCGCTGGAGGGCGGGGTCGGAGCGCAGGCGGGTGTTGACCTCGGAGAGGCCGTGCGCGCCGGCGAGGATGGAGATGAAGGCGTCGTAAAGCTTCTCGACGGGCTTATGCTTGATGATCTTCTGCGGGATGTGGACGAGTTCTTCGACGGCGGAGAAGAGCTTGAGCGACTGGAGCTTGAGGCCGAGGGCGGCGAGCGTGGCGTGGGGCGTGTAGTGCCGGGTCGTGCTGTGCGGACTCATCGTTGGGTTCCTCCTGTTGGGGAGGAACATAAGTGAAGCCGAGTCGGGTGAGGTAGTTGCGGGAGTAAGGAGGAGCTATTTTGCGCGAAATTTAGGTATGTGATTTGCACCAGAACCCTTGACTGAAGGCCGAGCGTGCACACACTCCCGATGGGACTCACCCGGCGACTCTGCCGGGCGGCGCCCCCTCACGCCTCTGCGGTCCGTGAACCTGCCGCAGCCCAAAGGCGTCCGAGAGTAACTCGTAGGAGCGGACGCGGTACTCGAAGGAGTAGCAGTTCGTAACGATCAGGAAGTCGTCCGTGTTATAGCGGCGGGCGAGTTCGGTAATCGTGTCGCGGATTTGGCCGGGCGTGCCTTCGATGAAGCTCTGCGACCAGTGTTCGACGTGATGGCGTACTTCCTCGCGCGAGTAGACGCGGGGCACGTCCTCGGGGGGGAGGAGCCCTTGGACGCCATAGGTTTCGGCGACGAGGTCGAACTTGCGGCTGAGGCCGATGTGACGCGCCTCTTCTTCGCTCGGCGCACAAATCACGGCGAGCGCGACGCTCACGCGCGGGGCCGCGTGTGGCTGCGGCGGCTGGAAGCTTTCCCGGTACTGCGCGACGACCGCTGGCCCGGCACGGCGTGAATCGCCGAGAAAGTCCGCGAACGAAAGCGGCAACCCCAACTCGGCGGCGAGCTTCGCGCCGGACGACCCCGAACTGAGCATCCACACCTCCGGGGGGGAGGGGGGCGGCGGGCCGGGCTGCGCCTGCACCTGCGCGAATGGGTGGCCGTCGGCGAACTCGCCCCGGAGGAAATTAAGGAGGTCTCTCACCTGCCGGGGGAACTCCTTCGGGTCGGCCTTGCCCCGCGGGTGCGACAGCGCGTCGGCGGCGAGGAGATCGCCGCCGGGAGCGCGACCGACGCCGAGGTCGAGCCGACCGGGGTAGAAGGCAGAAAGCAGGCGGAACTGCTCGGCGACTTTGAGCGCGGAGTAGTTCGAGAGCATGACGCCGCCGGAGCCGACGCGGATGGTGCTCGTGCCGGCGGCGATCAGCGCGACCAGTAACTCGGGGCTGGTGCCCGCGAACGAGCTGGCGTTGTGATGCTCGGCCACCCAGTAGCGGCTGTAGCCTAGACCCTCGGCGATGCGCGCCAGCTCGACCGATTCGCGCAAAGCCTCGGCGGCCGTGCCCCCATGGCGCATCGGCGACTGGTCGAGTACGTTGAACGTCAACCTCTTGGACACTTACCGCAACGACCTCCGAAACGTCATCCGAACCCGCCCTCGAAGATGAACTCAGCCCCCCGGGCCGGCGCGGCAGGCGTGTATGTGCCGAGCAGCTCGGCAATGCGCTCTCCCGCCCTTTCGCCATAGAGCCCTCGGCCCGCCAGCCCCGGCCAGACGCGCGCGGGCGGCGAGGATAAAATCTCGCCCAGCCCCCTCGCTACCAGTTCCACGCTTGCCGGCGGGAGCAGGATGTTCGATTCCCCGTCGAGCACCGTCTCGGGCCGATCGGTGCTGAAACGGCAGGTGATGCAGGGCACGCCGAGGACGTTCGCCTCTTCCTGAAGACCGCCGCTATCGGTGTAGACGGCGAGGCAGTTCGGCGAGCGCAGGAAGTGCACGACGCTCAAGTAGGACGGCCAGAGTTCCTGCACGAGCACGCCGTGCTGCCGCTCCGCGTCACGCAGCAGCCCCCACATCCCGTGCTGTTCGAGCGCCGAGCGCAGCGCGTTCGTCAGAATCAGCACGACCTTCCCACCCTGATCGCTGTAGGCGGCGAGGCCGTCGACGAGAGCCTGGAGCCTCAGCGGCGTCGTGTTCTCCCGTCGGTGGATGTCCACACGCAGCCACTTGCCGCGCGCGAGGGCGGAGCGGAAGTCGTCTTCGACCTCCGGCTGCCCGAGCGCCAGATCGACGGCGTCGGCGCTGAGCGAGCCGACGAGGTGCAGCTTGCCCGCGTCGTAGCCCTCGCGCAGGAGGTTGTCGGCATTCCGGCGCACCGGCGCGAGCAGCAGGTCGGACGTAACAGAGGCGAGCGTCGTGTCGACACCTTCAGGGAAAGGGTCGTCGCGGAACCGGCGCCAGCCGGCCCGACGCTGCATGAGCAGGTGCTCGATGCCGCGCCACTCCCAGTCGGCCTCGGGCCCCGCCGATCTGAGGCCCGCCTCCACGTGGACGCTGCGGTAGCCGGTCAGCAGATACCAGAAACTCGGGAAGAAGGCCGCCGTCGAGGTGTCTCCGGACACGACCGGGATCGGCGGCTGGCGCAGCCCCGCTTCGCGCAGTTCGCCGGCCAGCCATTGGAGCTTGCGCGCGAGGTCGGCCGTCCTCTCGACGAGGCCGCCGCGGATGCCGAGGTGCGCGCCGACGAGGTGGCCGTACGACAACTCCTCCTTCGCGTTGGTGAGCGCGAACTCGTAGTGCTGCCCCGCATCCACGGCGATGAACGGGACCCGCGTGCGCCGGAGCGCGAGCACCAGGCTCGCCAACTTGATGTAGCAAGGCTTTGTCGCGAGGGCGATGAGGTAGAGCGGGCGGCCCTCGCGGTTGGCGGAGGCCACGGCCTGCTTGAAGAGGTCGGGGTCGTGGAGGCGCTCGGCGTCGCTCATGGCAGTGCCGTCTCGGCGGGCGTCTGGGCAGGGACGCGCCGGACAATCCTCGAAGTTGAGTTGAGACAGTCGTCCAGCGCGTCGAGTACCGCGCGCGGGGTGACGGCCTTGATGCAGTCGTACCGGCCGTCACAGGTCTCTCGTTTGTCGCACGGGCAGCAGCCCAACTCTGCCTGCAAGGCGAGCACGCGCTGCCACGGGTGAATCCTGAAACCGGGAGTGATCCCGCCGAAGACGCAGACCGTCGGGACGCCCACTGCGGCGGCCAGATGCAGCATCCCAGAGTCCATGCAGACCAGCTGGCGGAGGACACTCAGGAGCCCGAGCAGCTCCTCCAGCTTGAGCCGCCCGCGCGTGTCGAGGTCACAGGGGAGCGGCGTGGCCGCCGACGTGCCGAGTAAGAGGAGCGGTGCGCCCTTCAGTCTTTCGGCCAGCATGTGCGAATGGCCCGCGGGCCACTCCCGGCTCGGGTGCCCCGCCTCCGGAGCGAAGCCGACGGCGCCCGCCCAACGACGGAACGGGCGGCCCCAGCATTCCGGCACGCGCAGGCGGGGCGGGCCGAGGGGCCCGGCCACCCCGAGGAGTTCCGCGAACTCCTCGCCCCGGGGGCTGTCCGGCCTCAAAGACGCGGTAGCCGCGTCGAGGTCGACTGTTCCTAGTCGGCCCTCGTCGTCGATGTCAAACTCTGGCCGCAGCGCCCGCAGCGCGCCGACCCACTCGCAGCGCGTGGCGAGGTGCACACGGCGGCCGGCGGCGGCCATCGCGTCGAGGACGGGCAGCAGCATGATGACGTTGCCAAGCCCGTGGCAGCGCTTGACGGAGGTTAGTAGAGGGTCGAACTGCGATTCCATCGAGATTGGCTGTCGGAGCACGCACGCCCCTCAGTGAGGCTGTGAGACTCGGGGCGGACGCCCGAACGTCCGCTCGTACCACCCGATCATCTCCTCGACGCCTTCGCGCAGGGAGACGCGCGGCCGATATTCGCCCGTCAAGGCGCGCAGGCGCGTCGCATCGGCGCACTTGCGGGAGCGCCCCTCGGGCTTGCTCGTATCGAAGACGACGGCGGGCGCGCGGCCTGCCACCTCGCAGATGAGGCCCACCAGTTCGGCGATAGACACGTCGTCGTCGTAGCCGATGTTGACGGGCGTGGCGACGACGCCCGCCTCGACCACCTTCATAATTAAGCGCGTGGCGTCGCTGGCGTGCAGGAAGTTGCGGCGCTGCCGCCCGCTGCCCCACACGACGAGCGGGTCTTCCCCGTCCAGCACGCGCTTCACCAGCGCCGGCATGACGTGCGCCCTGTCCTCGGAAGTCCAGCGGTAGTTCCCTCCGTAGGGGTTGAACGGGCGGACGGTGGTGACCTTCATCCCGTAGTCGCGCGCGTAATACTCGCCGGCCAACTCCTGCACCCGCTTGGCCCACCCGTACCCCTCGTTGACCCGCTCGGGCAAGCCCGTAAACGCGTCCAGCTCTGGCGTCGGGGTGGGCGCGTCGTCCGGATAGACGCAGGAGGAGCTGACGACGAGAAACCGCTCGACGCCGTTGCGCCGCGCGGCCTCCAGCGGATTGAGCGTGCAGAGCAGGTTGTAGACGAGCATGTCGCCGTGGTGCGCGCGACTGTAGTCCATCCCGTAGGCCCTGGCGGCGAGGTTCATCACCACGTCCTGCCCCCACGTGACGCGGTCGCAGACGCCCGGGTCGCGCAGGTCGGCCCGAACGAACTCGACCTGTTCGGCGACGGGCCGGAGGTTGTCTGGCGAGCCGTTCTCAAGGCTGTCCACAACGGTGACGCGGGCGCCGGCCTCGACGAGCTGTGGCGTGAGGTACGAGCCGAGGAAGCCGCACCCGCCTCCGACGAGCACCCGCCGACCGCCCCAGAACTCCTTGTTCATAAACTGCGCCGTCCCCCAGGTCTTTATCTTCCGATCCGTTGTGGGCGTGGCAGAGAGTCTTCCGCCGGTGGCGGAAGCCGCGCGTCCCGTTCAGGCGGGCACCGCTTCGCGCGCCGACCCCGCGCGAAGCCGGGAGCGCACCTGCTCTTCGACCCACGCGTAGGTCAGCGCCAGCCCCTCTTCGAGCGAAACCCGAGGCTCCCACCCGAGCACCTGGCGCAGCCGGGAGTTGTCGGAGTTGCGCCCGCGCACCCCCTGCGGGCCCGGCACGTGCTTCTTGAAGACGGCGACGCCGGCGATCCGGGCGATGATGTCGGCCAGCTCGTTGATCGAGACCATGCGGTCTTGGCCGAGGTTCAGCGGCTCGGTGTAGTCCGACCGCATGAGCTTGTAGATGCCCTCGACGCAGTCGTCCACGTAGCAGAAGGAGCGCGTCTGTTCTCCGTCGCCCCAGATTTCGACCACGGGGTCGCCTGTCAGCTTGGCGAAGGCGACCTTGCGGCAGAGTGCGGCGGGCGCCTTCTCCCTCCCGCCGTCCCAAGTGCCCTGCGGCCCGAAGATGTTGTGGAAGCGCACCACGCGGGTCTCCAGCCCGTAGTCTTCCCGGTAGTGCCGGCAAAGGCGCTCGGCGATGAGCTTCTCCCACCCGTAGGCGTCCTGCGGCTGCGCCGGGTAGGCGTCATCCTCCTTGAGCGGCATCACGTCGGGCCGCTCCTGCCGGTACTCCGGGTAGACGCAAGCCGACGAGGCAAAGAGGTAACGGCGGGCGCCGCCCACGCGCGCGGCTTCGAGCGTGTTGAGGTTGATGAGTGAGTTGTCGTGCAGGATGCGCGCGTGGTGCGAGGAGATGAAGCCCATGCCGCCCATGTCGGCGGCCAGCGCGTAAACTTCGTCCATCCCTTCGGCCGCGCGCAGACAGTTCTCTTGGAGACGAAGGTCGAGGAGTACGAACTCGTCGGCCCGGCTCGGGCCGTACTCGGGGCGTTTGATGTCGGCCCCGCGCACCCACCAGCCCTCGCGCTTCAGGGCGGTGACTAAGTGGTGCCCGATGAATCCGCCGGCGCCGGTCACCAGCGCCTTTCTTGGGGAATCTGTCGTCACGGGTTTCTCCAAAGGGTGAGAGTGGGCTCGGGAAGAGCCGTCCGACGGTCGGGCGTGGGCGATTGTAACCCGAGCGCCGCGAGTTTATGAAGCTGTGCTCTACTGTGAGTTGAGCGTCAAGGGCGGCGCGGCGGCGCCCCTCGTTGACGGGGGAGTCCAGCTACTCTCTTGGTGGACGGGGGGCAATATGTCATCATACGACCGAGATGTCAAAGACCTTTCGCGTGCGGGGCCTCACGCGCAGGCAGCGCGCAACGAGGCGACGGTGAGTGCCACCTCCGAAAAAAACGGGACGGCCAATCGCGAGCCCGGCAAACGGGCGGACGCGCCCGAGCCGGACGACTGCGAGCCGCTCAGCGCGGAGTCCGCGCTGAGCGAGGCGTCCCGGCTCGGCGAGAGGCTGGCGGAGCTGGCAATCGATGATGAGGTCGGCGTCACCTGGGCGGGTTTCGGCTACGCGCCGGAGTCGGGCGAGTATCGTCCCTACGGCGTCGGCTTCGATCTGCACAGCGGCAGTTGCGGCGTGGCGCTCTTCCTCGCCGCGCTGGAGCGGGTCACGGGCGGCGCGGGGTTCCGCCCCCTGGCGCTCGGAGCCTTACGTCCCTTCCGAGATGCGCCGACCGGCCCCGCCGTGACGCCCGCCCGGGAGCCGCTCCGGGGCCTGACGGTCGGCGGCCTGACGGGCGCCGGCTCGGTCATCTACACGCTCGCGCGCGCCAGCCTGCTGCTCGACGAGCCGGCGCTCCTCGAAGACGCGCGGAAGTTAGCCGCCCGCCTGACGCCGGACGGCATCTGTGAGGGCGCCAGCTTCGACGTGACGGACGGCGCTGCCGGGGCGCTTCTCGGGCTGCTGACGCTCCATGAAGCGGCGGGCGACCCGCACGCCCTCGACCTGGCACAGGCTTGCGGCCTCTACCTGCTGGATGGGCGGGCACGCGGGCCGGGCGGCCAGAGGGTTTGGCCGACATACGAGGGGCGTCTGCTCACGGGTTTCTCGCACGGGGCCGCCGGCATCGCCTACGCGCTCTTGCGCCTCGCTGGCGCGACCGGCGACCGTGTCTTCCGGGAGGCCGCCTCGGAGGCCATCGGCTACGAGCGGAGCGTCTATGACGCGGGCGCGAAGAATTGGCCCGACTACAGGGTCGGCGACCGGCGGGCCTTCTCGGCGGCGTGGTGCCACGGCGCCCCCGGCATTGGTCTCGCGCGCCTCGGAGGGCTCGCCCTCCTCGACACGCCCGACATCCGTGCGGACATCGAGGCCGCCCTGGAGACGACGCTACAGCTCGGGCTGCGGAAGCACGACCACCTCTGCTGCGGGACTCTCGGCACGGCGGAAGTGCTCCTCGAAGGGGGGCTCATCCTGGACCGCCCGCAACTGGTGAGCGCCGCGCGGCGGCGCGCCTCGTTCGTCCTTGAGAGGGTACGAGCGTCGGGGGCATTCCTCCTGCCCGACGCCCTCCCGGAGGCTTACCAAAGCCCGGGCTTTTTCGTCGGCCTCGCCGGCGTCGGCTACGAGCTGCTCCGCCTCAGTTTCCCCGAACAACTGCCGTCGGTACTGCGGCTCGAATAGCAACCGTGCCTCAGCGCCGCGGCCGGGTTTAACTCCATCGATCCGAGATATGAAGACGGTTTCCTGGAAGCTCCTGAAGTTCAAACTCGTCAGGAGGGTGAAGATCGCGCTGGAGCCGGCGCAGGAGCGCGCCGAGTACCTGAGGCAGTGTCTGACGTACTTCGCTAAGCTGCGCCTCGAAGGCGAGGCCGCAGGCCGCCCTTCGATCACGGGCGTCCTGGTCGGCAGGAACGACGATTACATGCCCGACTTCAGGGCGCGCCTGCACGCGACCATCGACTGGAACACACGCCACCTGCTCGACGAGGTGATCTTCGTCGAATGGAACCCGCCACCCGACCGCGAACTCCTCTCGACCGAACTCGCCGCGAGGTTCCGGAACCTGCGCGCCTACGTTGTCCCGCCCGAGACGCACCGCGCCGCGTGTCAGAATCCGAACCTCATGCTCATGGAGTATCACGCCAAGAACGTCGGCATACGCCGCGCCCGCACGCCGTGGGTCGTCGCCACCAACGGCGACGCGGCCTTCGGGCCGGACACGGTCTACCGCGTCGCCCACACGCCCGCCACGGAGGAGACGGTGTGGATTGCGCGGCGCGTAGACGTTAACTGGCGCGGTGCCCGGGCGGAGAAGGTGAGGGCGCTCGAATGCCTCAACTACCGGCGGATGCTCTTCGACATCCCGCTCGGGACGGGCGAGTTCCTGCTGGCGAGCAAGCGGATGTGGGAGAGGGCGCGGGGTTACGACGAGTCGTTGACGAGGCACCGCCTCGGCTGCGACGAGCGGGGGACGGCGCAGATGCTCGCCCACGGCGCGCAGCTCCGCAAGGCCGGCTTCATCTTCCACCTCGACCACCCCAACACGTTCCGCGACGTGCGACAGCCGCACCATGGCGAGGTCGCCGATGTGCGCAGCGATCTGCCCTACGTCAATGGGGAGGATTGGGGGCTCGGCGGCTTCCGCGAGGCGCCCGTCGCCGAGCGGGTCTGGCGGCTGGAGTGTTGAGGCACCACCTGGCGCCGCGGCCCCGCGCGCGCCGCCGCCCGGCGAGATGCCGGCGGTTGGCGTCTATCAACTCCGGCTCGTACCAGCCCGCCTGAGCCTGCTCGTGCGGGAGATGGAAGTAGAGGAGGTCGTACGAGCGGACCAGCGCCAGCCCGCTGGCGCAGACGCGCTCGACGAGGTCTTCGTCCTCGGCACCCCACCCGGCGTACCCTTCGTGCGGCCCCCCGACGGATCGGAAGAGGGCGCCAGGGAAGTAGGGGCACACGCCGAAGCGCGCGCCGCTCAGGAGGTAGTTGAGCGTCGGCCCGCCCTGGTCTTCGGGGCAGATGTGGCGCGGGTCGTCGTCGTCAAGGCTCTCCAACAGTTCGCGCGCGGCGGGTAGCGTCTCCGGCGACGGAGGCTCGACGAGCTGCACGCGGTAGCCGGCGAAGAGGAGGTGCGGGGCACTTTGCGCGAGTGCGAGGTGGCGCGCGAGCACGCCCTCGGCGGGCAGGAGATCAACGTCGTAGACGACGAGGTAGTCGCCGCGGGCCTGCTCGGCGGCGCGGTTAATCAACAAAGCCTTATTGAAGACGCGTTCCATCGGGACGTGCAGGTAGCGCGCCCAAGGGTAGGGGCGGACGCTCTCCTCTGCGGCCGGGTGCGTGTCGCCCTCCGCCAGGATCAGCTCGAAGTCGGTGAACCCTTCGGACTCGCGCACGCGCGCGAGCCAAGGGAGCAGCACGCCGAGGTGCGAGGCGCGGGCACGGTAGGCGGTCAGCAACGAAAGCGTCGGAGGTTTTTCGGCGGCCATGCGGGGCTCCTGTCTCAGCCGCCCGAGTCTGCCGCGCTTCGGGGCCGCGGCTCGCTCGGCAGCGTCAGCCTGTAGAGTTGCCAGTAGAAACCTTTCGCGTCGAGCAGCGCCCGGTGGGTGCCCTGCTCGCGGATTTCGCCGTGGTCGAGCACGATGATGCGGTCGGCGCGGCGAACGGTGGAGAGGCGGTGCGCGATGACGAGCGAGGCCCGTCCGTGCATGAGTCGTCCGAGGGCACGTTGGATGACGCGCTCGGTCTCGGCGTCGATGACGCTCGTCGCCTCGTCGAGGATCGGCAGCGGCGGGTCGAGCGCGATGGCGCGCGCGATGGCGATGAGCTGCTTCTGGCCGGGCGAGAAGTCGGCGGCGCGCCCCCGCACCTCCGTCTCGTAACCCGCCGGCAGCCGGCCGAAGAAGTCGTCGAGACGCAGTTCGCGCTTCACCCACTCGACGCGCTCGGGCGTCACGTCGTCCCGGCCCAGATTGATATTCCCCCCCAGGGTGCCGCTGAAGAGGACGGGGTCTTGCAGTACGAGGGCGGTGTTGCGTCGCAGTTCGCGCGCGTCCCAGTCGCGCACGTCCGTGCCGTCGAAGAGGACGTGGCCGCGCTGCGCGTCGTGGAAGCGCATCAGGAGGTTGGCGATGGTCGTCTTGCCTGAGCCGGTGTGGCCGACGAGCGCCACCGTCTCGCCTGGCTCGACGACGAACGAGATGCCCTTGATGACCCACTCCTCTCCCCGGTAGGCGAACCACACGTCGCGGAACTCGACGCGGCCCGCGGCCCGCCCCGCCCGCCGGCGCGCCGGCGGGGCGAGGGCGACGGGGAGGTCGAGCGTGCTGAAGATGCGGTGGGAGGCGACCAGCGCCGACTGCAAGGAGTTAAAGCGGTAGAGCACGTCGCGCACGGGGTAGAACAACTGCTGCGCGTACTGCACGAAGGCGATCAGCGCGCCGAGGCTGAGCACATCGCGCACAGGCGCGCCGTGGCCCAGCCGCAGACCGCCATACCAGACGACGAACGCGACACCGAGCGCCCCGATCAGGTCCGTCACCGGGGTGAAGACGGCCTGGTAGATGCTGATCCGGGCGTTGGTACGCATCAGGTCACGGTTGAGGCCGTCGAGCTTCTCCAGCGACTCCGCCTCGCGCCCGAAGAGCTGCACGGTCGGTGCGCCCGCGACGCACTCGTGCAGGAACGAATAGAGGCGCGTGAAGCGGACGCGCGCCTCGTCGTAGCTCCGGCGAACGTGACGGCGGAACCAGCCCGCGACGGCGAAGAGCGGCGGGACGGTGATCAGTGTGAGGAGGGTCAGTCGCCAGTCGAGCGACAGCATGAGGGCGATGATGGCGACGAGGAGGAGGATGTCACTCAGGGCGCCCGTCACCACCGACGTGCAGAGCTGCCTGACGGAGGCGGTGTCGGCCGTCAGCCGCGTCAGCATGCGGCCCAACGGGGTACGGTCGTAGTAGGCCAGCTCCTGCCGCTGAAACTTCTCGAAGAGCCGCACGCGCAGGTCGCACGTGACGCGCAGGGCGGTCGCCTCCAGCAGCCTCGTCTGGAGGTAGGTGAAGGCGAAGGTCAGGAGGAGCACGCCCGCGTAGGCGAGCGCGAGCCACCTCAAGCCCGAGGCGTCGCGCGGCAGGATGTACCAGTCCACCGCGTACTGGGTGAACTTCGGCTGCGCGATGCGGAGCGCGGTGAGGACAAGCGTGAGCCCGGCGGCCGCGGCGAGCGGCCGCGCGTAAGGCTTGTGGTAGGCCGCCAGCCGGCGGACGGCACGCCAGTCGTACGCCCCGCCCGTGGCGGCCTCTTCATCTTCCCTCGACGCCTTCGACATAATCCAACAGCACCCGCCGCCCCGGCTCCCGCGCCCCGGCTGTAGACGCTGACCGCATTCAATCGAGCTCCAGCTCCCCCTCCGGGTGCTGCAACCGGTACAACTCCGCGTAGACGCCGCCCGACGCCAGGAGTTCTTCGTGGGTGCCGCGCCCGGCGATGCGGCCCCCATCGATGACGCAGATGAGGTCGGCGCCGCGCACCGTCGAGACGCGGTGCGAGACGATAAGGGTCGTGCGCTCGCGCATGAAGCCGCGCAGGTTCGCGAGCACCTCGGCCTCAGTGTGTGTGTCGACGGCCGAGAGCGCGTCGTCGAGGATGAGGATGCGTGGGCGGCGCTGCAGCGCCCGCGCGATGGCCGTCCGCTGCTTCTGCCCGCCCGAGAGCCTCACGCCGCGCTCGCCGACCGTCGTGTTGAGCCCCTCGGGGAAGCCGCGCAGATCGTCCTCCAGCCCGGCCATGAGGGCCGCCCATTCGACGTCGGCAAGGTTGGGCCGGTCGGCCCCGAAGGCGATGTTCTCGGCCAGCGTGCCGCTGAAGAGGAAGGTCTCCTGCGGGACGTAGCCGATTGAGCCGCGCAACTGCGAGAGCGGGTAGTCGCGCACCGAGACGCCGTCGACGAAGACCGTGCCGGGCGGGGCCTCGACGGCGCGCGCGACGAGGCTGAGCAGCGTTGACTTGCCCGAGCCCGTGCGCCCGACGAAGGCGACCGTCTGGCCCGCCTCGACGGTCAGGTCAAGGCCGTACAGGAGCGGCTCGCTGTGCCCGCCGGCATGATAGGTGAGGCCGCGGAACTCGACGCGCCCCCTGACGGGCGGCTGCTCGCGTACGCCTGGCGCATCCTTGACCTCCGGCTCGACGGAGAAGAGCTCGTCGAGCCGCCTGAAGCTCGCCAGTCCCCGCTGCAAGAGGCCGGCGAAGTTTCCGACCGTGTAGAGCGGCCACGAGAGCTGCGTCATGTAGATGGTGAACATCGTGAACTCGCCGACCGTGATCTCGCCGCGGACGGCGAGCCCGCCGCCGTACCAGATGATCAACACGAAGCCGACGGCCAGCAGGAAGTGGATGAGCGGCGAGAGCGCCGCCGACACGCGGAGGAAGTTGAGGTTGAGCGTGACGCTGCGGTCGTTCAGCCCGCCGAAGGCGGCCATCTCGGCCTCCTCCCGCACGTAGGCGCGGACGGCGCGGACGTTAGTCAGGTTCTCCTGGGCGCGGGCCGCGATGCGCGAGGAGAGTTCCTGAATCTCGCCCAAGCGCGCCCGCGTCCGCCCGGCGATGTACTTCCCCGTGAGCGCGACGAAGGGGAGCGCCGCCAGCAGCAGCAATGTCAGGCGCACGTTAATCCACAGCATGATGGGCACCACCAAGAGGATCACGAGCGCCGTCTGGAGCCCCTCGGTGAGCAGCGGGCCGGTGAGCACGCTCACCGCCGTCACGTCTCCTGTGGCGCGCGTCATCAGGTCGCCCGTCCGGTGGGCTTGGAAGAAGGAGGCGGGCTGGCGCATCAGGTGCGCGCACAAGTCCTGTCGCAGCTTGTACTCGACGCCGCACCAGAGGTCGCTCAGGAGGCGGCGCTCGGCGAACTGCAAGCCGGCGCTGGCCGCGGCGAGGCCGAGCAGGAACAGGGCGTAGCGCGTTAACCGGTGCGGAGCCGCATCGACCTGTAGCTCGTCAATGACGCGCCCGAGGACGAAGGGGCCGACGACGCCGAGGCAGACGGACGCGAAGATGAAGGCGACGCCGAAGCCGACCGGCCTCCTGTAAGGCCGCAGGTGACGCACCAGTTTTCTCAAGTCGTGCATAGTCAGTTTCGATGAGGCGCGAGACTCAGCCGCCGGACAGGGGCGCGAAGGCGCGGGGCTGGCACGCGTCCTTTCGCGGGCACTGCGGCTGCGGGGCAGCGGGTGAAGACTGTAGCTTGAAATCAGGTCGGCGGCAACTTCCGGGGGCGGCGGCCGGGGTGAGTGACTTGTCAATTACTGGGCCGCGCCTTAAGATATGCGTGCCTCATCCGCAGGCCGTTAAAGTTTACGCCCCCTGCCGGAGTAATACGCCCAACCCGGCGCCGCAAGCGGAGAATCCGGATGCCGAACGCTCACGCTCCCGAAACCCCTTTCTGGTGGCCCCTCGACCTCTCTTCGCGGGAGGAGGAGGCCCTCGGCCGTTTCCGCCGCCGGATGCGCGAGACGCCTGTCCCGCTTGACGCCGGGCTGTGCGCGGCGTTCGCCGAACAACTGGCCGAGTTGATGAGCCGCCACGTCGCCGGCATCGTCGAGCGCGACAGCCTGCCCCACCTGAGCCACGTGCTGAACGGCTGGGGCGACGCCCGGTTCCGGGGGCGGCGTGTGACCGAGCGCTTCGAAAACTTTATCCACCGCGACGCCGGCGCCCGCCCGTTCGTCCTCCAGTGCAACCCGGAAGGCGAGTTTCACCCCTGGCAGAGCTTCGCCTACGCGGTCATGGCCGGCGTCGACCCGGAAGAGTCCTTCCCGCCCGGCGTGACGCTGCGCGAGCTGATGCGCAACAGCCGTCTCCTCGACACGAGCGAGGGGCGCGAACTGGGACATCTCCTGTTCGCCCTAGCTTACGTCGAGCCGGACGCCGGCTCGCCCCCCTTCTCTCTCCGGGGTGAGTGCCGCGACGTGCGCGGGCTGATGAAGCTAGCCGTCGAGGCCCACCACTCCGGCAGCTTCGAGGTGTGCCGGAAGTTCCATCTCACCGAGGGGCTCTGCGCGATGGCCGCGCTGTCTGAAGGGTTCGCCGAGTACCGCCGGGACGCTCAAGGCTTCCTCGAAGGCCAGCTTGACATGCTGCTCCTGCTCGGCCTCATCCTCGAAGAGGCGCGCGGCTTGACCGAGCGGGGCGAGACCGCCGAGGATGGGAGCCTGATCCGCGAGCTGCGCGAGACGCTAGTGCTCGGCGACTACATCGAGAACCACTGTTACTACGCGGGGCACATCATCGAACTGGCCGCCTTCGCCGAAAGCCTCGGCTACCGGGTCGCGCCCGAGCACCGTGCGGCGATGGCCTTCGTCGCCAACGAACTCAACCGGTCACTTCCGCCCTACTTGGCGGACGCCTGCTTCGGGGAGTGCTTCCTCCACCTCGGCCACTACCGCCGTGCCATCACGCTCTTGCCGGTGTTGGAACGCCTCCGGGCCGAAAGGGGGGCGCTCACGCGCGCCGACCTCGCGCGCTACACCGTCGACTTCGACGCCTACGCGCCAGACGCCGAGTTGATAAGCGCCGCCGCGCGGCAGGCATACCCGCGCGTGCCGGGCGTCTTCGAGGTGGCGACGTTTGAGGGCGGGGCGCGGGCCGAGTTCCTCAGCGTCGTCGCGAGCTATCGTTCGACCTCACCGCCGCCCCACTTCGAGCCGCGCGGGGCCGGCGAACACTTCCGCCGCATCGGGCCGCCGGGGTGGCCGCGCTCAGTCCACTACGAATTCGTCGACTACGGCGGGCCGGTCGGCGCCGAACTTCACCTTGAAAGCGACGACGTGCGCCCGCTCGCCGAGCGCGTGCGCCCGCTCGTGGGGCGGGTCGCCGCGCGCCTGCCCGGCCCGCGCATCGAGTGGGAGCCGAAGTGGTCGCAGGGGCGCGGGCGGCTCCGGGTCGTGTTCGACGCGTCCGCCGCGCCGGAACAGGTCGCCGCAGGGATGCGGGCCCTGATCGAAGAGACGTTTCCGGAACTGGACGCCGCGGCGCGCGGCGTCTGCTGCGGCACCGCGGCGCAGTCACCCGCCGCCGAATGATTCACGCCGGGGGCTTCGGGGGCACCGCCATGGAGATTGGAGTCGAAGGGTTCGGCCCGCACAAGTGGCCTAGCGTCGAGCGCACGCGCCGGTTCTACGAGCGGGCCCTTTCCGCCGAGTTCGACCTGCGGACGCTCGGCGGCGCCGCCGAGCAGGACTTCGCCGCCCCCCGCGGCGCCCTCCTCTCCTTCTACGGGTGGCGGGAAGAGTGTCGCGAGATACTCCCGGCGGAGGGGGTCGATTTCATCGTCGGCTTCGTCGGCCGGCTGCTGCCGCAGAGGAACCTGCACCAGTTCCTCCGCCTCCTCGCGGAACTAAAGCGGCGGGTGGCGCCGCGGAAGGTGGCCGGGCTCGTCATCGGCAACTACTGGGTCGACTACCCGGTCCTCAACTACGTGACCGAAGGCTACCGCGATTACATCGGCGGGCTCGTCGGCGAGCTCGGCCTGGCGGACGATCTGATCTACCTGCCGGCCCGGCTGTCCGACGAGGAGCTGGCGATGTGCTACGCGGCGATGGACATTCTCGTCCACCCGACCAATGCCCTCGACGAGAACTTCGGCTACGTCCCGGTCGAGGCCATGTCGTGCGGCACGCCGGTCGTCGGCGCGGCCTACGGGGGGGTGAAGGACTCGGTCGTCTCCGGCGAGACCGGCTTCCTGATGCCGACCTGGGTGACGCGCAGCGGGATCAGGATGGACCTCATCAGTGGCCTCGAAGAGGCGACACGCCTGCTCCTTGATCGTGAGGCGCGCGCGCGCATGTCGGAGGCAGCCGCCCGCAGGGTGCGCGGGCACTACACCGAGGAGGCTTGTGCGGCCCGCCTCGTCGCGGCGGTCAAGCGCGCGGTGGAGCGGCGGCGCGCGGGCGACTCGCGTCCCGTCACGATGGCTCCGCCGCGCCCCCCCCCGAGCCATCGGGTCTGCTGCCGCCGTTGGATGTGCCCTGGGAGTACTACGCCGACGCAGTGGCCTACTACGTCGGCTCGCCGCGCCCGGAGCCCGGCCCTGACGCGCGCCTACGGCTCGCCGCCCCCCTGCTGCCGGACGGACAGGATTTGTACCGCCTCGACGACCCGGCTTGGCCCGCGGCCTTCCACCTGGATGACTTCGATCTCGAACTGACCAGGCGCTGCCGGCACGCGGTAGGAGCGTCCGAACTGCCGGTCGAAGGGGGCGAAGGCCGGGCACGTCTCCGCCGCATGATCGAGGACGGCCTGCTCATTTGTAGCGGCCCGCCCTCCGAATCAGCACGTCCCGAATCGGCACGTCGCCGCCCGCCGGGCACGCCCTTCGCCACCATATGACGAGCGCCGAGCCGCCACTGTCGGTCATCATCCCCTGGTACAACCGCCCGGAGATCGGCGTCACGCTGCGGGAGAATAAGCGCACGTTCACCCGGCACGGCGTGGAGGTCGTGGTGGTCAACTGCGGCGGCGACGGCGGGCAACTCGGCGAAGCCTTCGCCGGGCTTGGCCTCGACGGCCTGCGCTGTGTCGAGGTCGAGAGCGACACGTTCAACAAGTCGCTGGCCCTCAACCTCGGCGTCTACGCCGCGCGCGCCGAACGGCTCTTCTTCCTCGATACGGACATCGTGCTCGGCGACGGCTTTATCCCGGCGGCGCTCGGGGCCCTCGACGAGACCAGTTTCGTGACCGCAGACCGCGTCCACGAATCACGGCCCGGAAAGGATGAGGGCGAAAACGCTCTTGAAGAGTTCGCCCACGTCGTGCAGTTCGTCGCCAAGGGCGGGCGCCGGGCACAGGTAGAGACGAACCGCGTGCGCTTCACCGAGGGGAGCCGGAGCGGGCCGGGGCTGGCCGTGCTCGCGCGGCGGCACTTCCTCGAAGTGGACGGGATGAACTCCGACCTCGAAGGCTGGGGCTGGGAAGACCTCGACCTCCTGCTCCGCCTCCAGTTCGTGCCAGCCCTCGAACACCGCCGGGCCGGCGCGGTCACACACCTCACGCACGGGGACACGGCCCGCGCCTTCGGCGGACAGAGTCAGGCGGCGCGCGAGCAGATGAACTTCGCGAGCTGCTTCACGAACTACCGCGCCGGCTACTTCTACGGCACCTACACCGATGACTTACGAACCTGGGCGCCGCGGCTGGTCGTCCGCGACGTGGGCTGAGATCGGCGGTCGTTCCGACCCCGCATCGTCCCCGGCTCCCTTTTTGTTCGACAGACATGGCCGAAGCCCCGACCGACCACACTGAACGAGCTGCGCCGCGAAGCCCTCGGCCCGCGCCGCCCGTCGCCAGGAGGGCGCCCGTGGAGCACGTGCTCCACGGCGACCGCAAGGTCGACGACTACTCTTGGCTGCGCGAGCGGGCCAACCCCGAGGTGCTCAACTACCTCGAAGCGGAACACGCCTACGCCGCCGCCGTGATGGAGCCCACGGCGGCTCTCCAGCAGAGGCTCTACGAGGAGATGGTCGGGCGCGTGAGGGCAGATGACGCGAGCGTACCCTACCGCCTGGACAGCTACAGCTACTACGCGCGCGTCGAACGGGGGAAGCAACAGCCCGTCTACTGCCGCCGGCGGGACGCTCCCGGCGCCGCCGAAGAGATCACGCTCGACCTCAACGAGCTGGCGGAGCGGAGTCAGTTTGTACGGCTCGACATCTACGCCGTCAGCAACGACGCTAACCTCCTTGCTTTCTCCCTGGACACCACGGGCGACGGCAGGCACGCGCTCTTCGTCAAAGACCTGCGCACGGGCGGGCTCGTCGAAGGGCCCATCGAGAGGGTGCGCTCCTTCGCGTGGGCCGGCGAGACGTTCTTCTACACGGTGGAGGAGGCCGAGACGAGGCGGGCCGCGCGCCTCTTCCGGAGCGCGCCGGGGCGCGGGCCGGGCCGGCTCGTCTACGATGAGTCAGACACTCTCTACGAGGTCGAGCTGTCGCGCTCGCGGGACCGCAGCTACGTCTTCGCGACCTCCGCGAGTAAGACCACGACAGAGGTACGCGCCATCGCCGCGGCGCAGGCCGAGGCCGCCCCTGCTGTCATCGCCCCGCGCCGGCCCGGCCATCGCTACTACGCCGACCACCACGGCGGGCGCTTCTTCATCAGGACAGATCGCGGGGCGAAGAACTTCCGCCTCGTCGTCGCGCCCGCCGAAGACCCGCGCGAGGAGTGTTGGGAGGAGTTCTGGCCGCACCGCGCGGGCGTGAAGCTGGAGGGCTTTGAACTCTTCGCCGGCCACTGCGTGCTGGCGGAGCGGGAGGCGGGCCTCCCGCACCTCCGCGTCATCGACCTTCGCGGCGGGGGGGCGCACCGCGTCGAATTCCCCGAGCCGGTCTACGGCGTCGCCCCCGGCGCCAACCCGGCCTTCGACACGCCCCTCTTCCGACTCCGTTACTCTTCGCCGGTGACGCCGGCCTCCGTCTTCGATTACGACATGGGCGCGCGGCGGCTCACGCTGCTCAAGCGCGCCGAGGTCGTCGGCGGCTACGACGCCTCGCTCTACGCGTGCGAGCGGGTCTTCGCCACCGCCGACGACGGGGCACGCATCCCGGTCTCCGTCGTCTACCGCAAGGACCTGCGCCGCGGCGCGCCGGGCCCGCTGCTGCTCTACGGCTACGGCGCGTACGGCATCGCCGCCCCGGTCGCCTTCTCAGCGGCGCGGCTCAGCCTGCTCGACCGCGGCGTCATCTACGCCGTGGCGCACGTGCGCGGCGGCGGCGAGTTGGGCGAGGAGTGGCACGAGGCCGGCAAACTGATGTCCAAGCGCAACACCTTCACGGACTTCATCCGCGCGGCCGAACACCTCATTGCCGTCGGCTACACCACGTCGGAACGGCTGGTCGTCCACGGCGACAGCGCGGGCGGTCTCCTGGTCGGCGCGGCCCTCAACCTACGCCCGGAGCTGTTCGCGGCCGCCGTCCTCCAAGTGCCGTTCCTCGACGTGCTGAATACGATGCTCGACAGCACGCTGCCCCTCACGTCCGGAGAGTACCTCGAATGGGGCGACCCGAACGACCGCGGGGCTTACGAGTACATCAAGTCCTACAGCCCTTACGACAACATCCGGGCGGGGGACTACCCGGCGATGCTCGTCAAGTCGTCGCTCCACGACAGCCAAGTGATGTACTGGGAGGCGGCGAAGTACGTGGCCAAACTGCGCGCGACGAAGACCGACGACCGCCCGTTGCTGCTGAGGGTCAACATGGCGGCAGGCCACGGCGGCCCGGCGGGCCGCTACGACGCGCTCAGGGAGTTGGCCTTTGACTACGCCTTCATCCTGCACCAACTCGGCCTCGCCCAGTGACCGGCTTCATGGGCCGGCGCTGCGCGCCGCCGGACGGGGCGGGGGCCGGCGGGGTGGCGCGGTGAGCGTGTCGCCGATTCGTTGACCGCCGCGCCGCCTTCGGATATATTTATCGCGCGCGGAAAGTCTTGCCCCGGCCCGAATCGTCCCTCAGGTTTTTTAGCCCTCTCCCTTCCTATGGGGAGTCTCAACGGTCGAAAGTTTTTGGGAACCACCAGGCTTCGCGTCGTTTCCCTCGCCGGAGTTAAGGTAGTAAGTGAACCCCCGTTACCGAAACCTCAGCCCAGCGCTGAATCTCACCATCCGAGAGGAGAAATTATGTTAGTGACGATACGGGGACTCGGAGGACAGACTCTCCCTGCGACGCCGAATGTGCTGCTGAACAACGACGAGCGCGACGGTCGGACGCCGGCCCGCAAACTCGTCAAGGACGACATCTCCTCGACCTCGGTGCTCATCCGCGGCTGTACGACGCAGAAGTGCTGCGACGAGCCGGTGACGATTCTCACCGACGTGTAAACGCCCGCACGCTGGGGTAAAATCAACCAGCTTCCCGAAAGGAGAAATTATGATCGAGACGAAACATCACGAAGTGAAGACGACCCAGCCGCTGAAGTACGATGAGCGTGACGGTCGGACGCCGGCCCGCAAGCTCGTCAAGGATGACATCTCCTCGACCTCGGTGCTCATCCGCGGCTGTACGACGCAGAAGTGCTGCGACGAGCAGACGATTCTCGACGGCGTGTAAACGCCCACACGCGGCGCGCCGGAGTGATAGCGCGCCGCAAATTTTCCGAACCGACTAAAGGAGTTATGTTATGAACGAGACATCCACATTCGCCGAACTCACCATCCCCGAGACGACTCGGGTCGTCAACCGCAACAACGACGGCGGCGCTCGGACGCCGGGCCGCAAACTCGTCAAGGACGACATCTCGACCACGTCGGCGCTGATCCGCGGCTGCACGACGCAGTGCTGCTGCGAACCGCCGAACCTGGACGGCAGTGTTTAAGCGTCCGCACGCGGCGAGCGCCTGATGAGGGAATGAAAGAGCCCGGCGTTCTCGGCGCGCAGTCGCCGGGCCTGCTCCGAACTCATGATCGCGGCGATGCTCTCCCGCCGTAGATCGCCGAGGACGACCCGCTGCTCGTAGTCCTGGCAGCAGAGGAACACCTTCCCCTCCCACGACACGTGCAGGTGGTTGACGAACCGCGCGCAGCCGCCGAAGCGCTGGCCCGCGCCCTTAGAGTCGATGCGGACCAAACTGTTCTCGATGGCCCCGGCCCGCGAGTCGGAGTCTTCGAGGAAGACCTCAATCGGCCCGAAGGCCGAGAAGTGTTCGCTCAGCCGCACGGCCCGCTCCTCGCGGTCGGGGGTCTGCGCGTTGACGGAGATCGCGACCAGGGCCCGCCCGCCCCCCGCCGAGAGATAACGCTCGATGGCGTGGCGCGCGTGGCGGTAGGCCGTCTCGGTCATCCGCATCAGTCGGCACCACTCGTCCGGGTCGATGGAGGGGAAGTTGAAGACGGTGGCGAACAGCCCGCCGTCGCTCAAGAACTCCACAAGCGGATCTCTCAATAGCGTCCCGTTGGTGAAGAGGTGGAGGGGGAAGCCCCTCTCCCGCAGCATCCGGACGCGGTCGCGGAAGTGTGGGTCGAGCAACGGCTCTCCGTAATGGTTGAGCGCGACCCACTGGGGGCGCGTCTCGCCGAGGGAGTCGAGGACGTGCGCGAAGAGTTCAGTCGTCATCACCCCGCGAGGTTTCGGCGCGACGCTCTGCGGGCAATAGAGGCAGCGCGCGTTACACTGCCGACAGGTCTCGATATCGACCTGATGTGTCACAAACTCGCCGGTTTCGTCTTTTGACGCGGGCACGAGCAGGCCGGCCGAGACGAGGCGGCGGACGTGCGCCGCGAGCTGCGGGTCGGGGTCGGACGCCGCGAGCGCGGTGAGGCTGGCCGGGGCGACCGACAGCCGCGCGAGTAGTCTCTGCTCCTCGGGGTCGCACTTGTACAGATGGTTCGTGAGGTCGTTGAAGACGAACGGCCCGGTGTGGTGGACGAAGATGCTGGTCTTAAGCAGGGTCTGGTCGAGCATGAGGCACTCCGCGTCAATCGCCGGTCGCGGCCCGACGCCCGCCGAGGAGAGAGACGGCCCGTCTGCGCATGGAGCACTTTAAAGCAGCGTCGCAAACAGCGTCAAGATTGACGCACGGCGGGACACCCGGCCCGTCGTGGACACCCGTCCGGCCTTTTGTCATCATTAACGGGCGGGCGCGCACTCCCTCTAACGAAGTATAGCCGCTCCCGACACCGCCCCTAATCGAGTCATGGTAAAGGTTCACCACCTAAAGGAATTTACGCCCTCGGGCTTCTTCGTCCTCCGCACGCCGCTGCTGCCCTTCGACGAAATACTGGGGTGGGGCGAAGGGCTTCAGTCGGCGTCAGCGCTCGCCGACCCACCGCGGCTGGAGCGGGCGCTCGCCGACGACCGTGGCAGACTCCGCGCGCGGCTGGCGGAGGCGGTTGACCGCCCGGAAGTCCGCGAGGCAATCTTCCTCGCCTCCCCCGACCTCGACGAAAGCCTCGGGCGTTGGCAGCGCGACCCGGAGGGCCGGCGCGGGCAGAGGGTCGAGCGGGCGCTGGTCCGCTACTTCACACGCATGGCGTGGCGGGCGACGCCGTTCGGACTCTTCGCCGGCTGGTCGGTCGGGACGCTCGGGGCCGAGACGCGGCTAGAGGTCGAGCGGCGCAGCAGCTACCGTCGTCACACGCGGCTCGACATGGATTACCTCTATGCCCTCGCGGCGGCCGTCGAGCACGACCCGATGCTGCGCGCCAAAATCATCCACCGCACGAACCACAGCCTCTACCGCGCGGCCGGGCGCATACGCTACGTCGAATCGCGCCAAGCCGAGTTGCACCGCATTTACCGCCTCGTCGCGGTGGAGAGCACGGACTATCTCGAAGCCGCGTTGGCGGCGGCCGATGGCGGCGGCGTCCCGCCCGAGCTGGCGGCGAGACTCGTCCGGGCCGACCCGAGCTTCAGCCAGGCCGAGGCCGAAGAGTTCATCAATGACCTGATCGACAACCAACTCCTGCTTTCGGATTTAAGCCCGGCCGTGACCGGCCCCGAGCCCACCCCCGTCCTCATCGCGCAACTGGCCGGGGAGGCCGAGGGCGCGGCCATCGCCGAACGGCTCCGGCAGGCACACGCGGCGCTCGAAGCTGTGGACGCGGGCGGGCTGGGGAATTCGCCCGAGCGATACCGCGCCGTCGCCGTCGCGTTGCGCGCGCTGCCCGTCGCCGTCAACCCGTCGAAGCTGTTTCAGGCCGACATGCTGAAGCCTGCGCCGCGCGCCGTCCTCGGCCGCGCGCCAGTCGAAGAGATCGCGAGGGGCGTCGAAATTCTTCGACGCTTGAGGACGCCCGCCAACCCCGACCCCCTCGCGGATTTCCGCCTAGCCTTCCTCGAACGCTACGGCGAAGGGCGCGAGGAGCCGCTGGTCGAAGTACTCGACGACGATGTGGGCATCGGGTTTCGTCTGCCGGGCGCCGTTGCGGGCAATGGCCTGCCTTTGCCGCCGGGCGAGGGCATCGCCGGGCAGGACGCGGGCGCGAAGCGCCGCGCGGCGCACCTCCTCCGCCTCTACTCCGGCGCGCTGGCGCGTGGCGCGCGCGAGGTGGTGCTTGAGCCGCACGACCTCGAAGAGCTGGGGAGCGGGTTGAAGCCGGCCCCTCTCCAGGATGCCTTCGAGGTGATGGCGACGGTTGCCGCCGCCTCAGAGGCTGAGCTGGAGCGGAGGAACTTCCGGGTCTTCATCCGCTCCGTCTCCGGGCCGTCGGGGGCGCGCTCGCTGGGCCGGTTCTGCCACGCGGACGAAGATTTGGAAAGGCTGGTCAAGGCCCATCTGCGTGCCGAGGAGTCGATGCGGCCCGAAGCCGTCTTCGCCGAGGTGGTGCACCTGCCTGGCGGGCGCACAGGCAACGTCCTGCTGCGCCCGCTGCTGCGCGAATACGAAATCCCCTACCTCGGCCACTCCGGCGCGCCGGAGGGGCGTCAAATCCCCGTCACCGATCTGCTCGTCACCGTGCGCGGAGGGAAGGTCACGCTGCGCTCGCGCCGTCTTCAGCGTGAGGTGATCCCGAGGCTCACGGCCGCGCATAATTTCAAAGTGCGCGGGCTGAGCCTCTATCAGTTCCTCGGTGTGCTGCAAGGCCAGGAGGGGGGGAGGGAAATGCACTGGAGCTGGGGCCATTTGTCGGACGCCCCGTTCCTGCCGCGCGTAACGTCCGGGCGGCTGGTGCTGTCGAAGGCACACTGGTTAATCGGCCGGGAGGAGTTGCTCTCCCTCGGCGCGGCGGCGCGCGGGGCCGAGCAGTTCCGGGCCGTCCAGGGCTGGCGGGCCGGGCGCCGTCTGCCACGCTTCGTCGCTCTCTCCGAGGCCGACAACGAATTGATCGTTGACCTTGATAACGCCCTCAGCGTCGAGACCTTCGTCGAGCTGGTCAAGGGGCGCGAGGCGGCCACCCTGGTCGAGATGTTTCCGGCCCCCGATGAGCTTTGCGCCCGCGGGCCCGAGGGCCGTTTCGTTCACGAAGTAGTCGTGCCGTTCGTGCGCGCGGGCGGCGGAACGCGCCCCGCGCCCCGCACACCCAGGAGGCCGGCTCCGGAGGGCCCGCGCACCTTCCCGCCGGGCACTGATTGGCTCTACGTCAAACTCTACACCGGCGTTTCGACCGCCGACTACGTGCTGCGCGACCTAGTGCGCCCCCTTGCCGAGCGGTTCGCGGGCCGTGACGGCGGCGGGCTCTGGTTCTTCATCCGCTACGCCGACCCGGACCCGCACCTCCGCCTGCGCTTTCATGGTGAGGCCGAAACTCTCCACGCGGAAGTGCTGCCCGCTGTAAGCGCGGCGGCGGTCCCGCTCCTCGATGACGGGCGGCTGTGGCGCGTGCAGGTGGACACTTACGAGCGGGAAGTTGAACGCTACGGCGGGGCCGACGGCGTCGTCCTGGCCGAGCAGTTGTTTCACCTCGACAGTGAGGCCGTGCTCTCCATTGTCGAGGCTTGCTTGAGAGTTACGGAGGGGAGACGGCGTCGGGCGTTGACTTCAGACGCCAAGCAGGGGAGAGGTATCGGCGCGAACGGCGCGAGGTCGAGTCGATCCTCAACCCGACGCAGGACGGGAGGAGCGCTCTCGCCGCCGGCCTCACAGCCCTGCGTCGGCGCTCGACCCGGCTGGAGCCCGTCGTCGCCGCGCTGGCGGGCCTGGAGCGACGGGGCGGGCTGTCGCTGACGCTCGACGAGATCATTCCCAGCTTCCTGCACCTGCACGTGAACCGGACCCTGCGGTTGGGCCAGCGTTGGCAGGAATTGACGCTGTACGATTTCCTCGCGCGCTTCTACGAGTCGCAGACGGCCAGGGGCGAGAAGGTGTAGGCGGGGTGTCTGAGGTAGAATTCCGGGCGGCGCCTTCGTCTAACGGTTAGGACGTAGTCCCCTGCGGACTAAGATATTGGTTCGAATCCAATAGGCGCTACCAACCCCACGGCCCGGGCTCGCACGAACAGCCTGACGCCGACGTGCACTTCACAACGCCGCCCAGGCAGGGGCGGCGTTGTGACCACAACTCCTTGACGGGAAAATCACGGTTAAGTGAAACGGGGCGTCGTTAACGAAGCAGTCCGCGCGTCACCTCACTCCTGCCGCAGCGTGAGCAGCGGGTCAACCCGTGTCGCCCTCCGGGCTGGGACGTAGCAGGCGAGCAGCGCCACCAACGTCAGCAGGGTCGCGACGCCGGCGTAAGTCAACAGGTCGATCCTGCTCACCCCGTAGAGGAGGCTCTCCAGGACGCGTGTCAGCAGGAGCGCGATGGCGAGGCCGACCGCGACGCCCACCAGTGTCAGCCGCAGGCCGTGACCCAGGATGAGCCAGAGCACGTTGCGCCCCCCGGCCCCGAGCGCCATGCGGATGCCGATCTCGTTCGTTCGCTGACTCACCGTGTAGCTCATCACGCCGTAGATGCCGACCGCCGCCAGGACTAGCGCCACCCCCGCGAACGTGCCCAGCAGGAGCAGCGTCAACCGCCGGCCGGACATCGCCTTGTCGGCCAGCGCGCGTGTCGTCAACACCTGCGAGACCGGTAGGTTCGAGTCGAGGCGGCGGATCTCGCCGCGGACACTGCCCGCGAGCGACTCGGGCACGACGCCGGTGCGGATCACGAGGCTGAGGAACGAGAGGGGCGGGTCGCCCCCCGGGTTGACGTAGGGGTAAAACGTCTCCTCAATCGTCTGGCCTTCGAAGCCGTCCTGCACCGTGTCGGCGGCTACTCCCACCACCGTCCTCCAAGGCCCCTCCGCGCTCGACCTGATCCGCTTGCCCACGGGGTCTTCGCCCCCGAAGAAGCGCCGGGCGAAGGCTTCGTTGACGATTAAGACCCCGCCCGTTTCCCATGTCTCCTGCTCGGTGAAGTATCGGCCCTTGACGAGCGGTATGCCCATCGCGCGGAAGAAGTCGGAGGTGACGATGTTCTGGCGGATGTGGGGCTCCTGCCCGGCGGGGGGGACGGGCTGATCCTCGACGAACACCGGGTCGGTGATGATCGGGCCGCGCAGCGGGAGAGACTGCGCCGCGCCGACCGCCGTCACGCCGGGTAGTGCCTTCACGTGCTCCAGCAGCTCGCGGAAGAAGTTGACCTTCTGCTGCGGCTCGCGGTAGCGGCGGGCCGGCAGCTTCATCTCCATCGTCAGGACGTTGTCGAGGCTGAACCCTGGCTTGATGCTGCTGAGGCGTGTATAGCTCCTGACGAGGAGGCCGGACGCGATCAGCAGCACGACCGCGATGGCGACCTCCGAGACGACCAGCAGGTTACGCAGCCGCCGGTGGCGGTGCCCCCTGCCGGCTCCCCGCCCGCCCTCTTTCAGCGTCGTAGAGAGATCGACTTTGGTGGTCGCCAGGGCCGGCGCGAGGCCGAAGACGAAGGCGGTCAGCAGCGTGACCAGCAGCGCGAAGCCCAGCACCGTCGCGTCTACGCCCACGTCTCCGAGGCGGGGGACCGCCTCCGGGTTGACGGCCAGTAGCGCCCGCACGCCGGAGTGTGCGAGCAGGAGCCCGAGGCCCGCCCCGAGCAGCGAGAGCACGAGGCTTTCCGTCAGCAGTTGGCGAATCACGCGACCCCTCGACGCGCCGAGCGCCGTGCGGATGCCGATCTCCCGCTCCCTCCAGACGGCCCGCGCCAGCAACAGGTTGGCGACGTTAAAGCAGGCGATGAGGAGGACGCAGGCGACCGCGCCGAGCAGGATGAGGAGGGCCGTCCGCGTCGTCTTCGGGACGACAAAGTGCTCCAGCGGGCGGAGGTCAACACCGTAAGGCTTGCCGTGCGTCTCGGGGAAGTCCTGCCTGAGCGTGCCCATGATCCGCTCCAAGTCGGCCCGCGCCTGCTCGACGGTGACGCCCGGTTTGAGGCGTGCGTTGACCTTGAGGTTGCGGCCCGGGTTGGAGCGCTCCTTCTGGTCGTCGGTCCGCAGCGGCATCCAGATGTTCGACCAGCCGACTTCCGGGTGCGCGAGCGCCGGCGGCATCACGCCTACGACGGTCAAGTCCACCCCGTCGAGTAAAATGGGCTGGCCGATGGCATTCGGGTTCCCGCCGAAGCGTTGTTGCCAGAGTTCGTGGCTGATGACGACGACCCGCTGCCCCCCCGCGCGGTCGTCCTCGGGGAGGAATGCGCGCCCGTGGGCCGGCTGGAGTCCCATGACCGCGAAGTAGGACGAGGAGACGCGCATGACGCTGACGCGCACGGGTTCATCGCCGCCTTCGAGGTTCGGCTCCCAACTCGACACGCCCGCGATGTGCTCGAACACGGTGTTGCGGTCGCGCCACTCGGCGAACGAGCGATAGGAGACCGGGATGGATCCCTCATCCGGCAGCGTCTCGCGCACGCCGACGATGCGCTCCGGGGAGCCGTACGGCAGGGGCCTGAGCAAGACGGCGTTGACCACGCTAAAGATGGCGGTGCTGGCGCCCACTCCCAGAGCGAGGGTGAGGACGATGACGAAGGTGACGCCCGGGTTCTTGAATATCATCCGGGCCCCGTAGCGTATGTCCTGCCAGAGAGTTCCGATCATTCCAACTCCTCTCACGTCAGCCGCCGTCGTAACTTTGTGGTCGCCGACGGATGTGTCGCCCTACGTCGTTGGCGGCCCCGTACGGAGGCGCTCGCCCGGCCAGCTGGTAGCGTCAAACAGTGATTGATGAAAAAGCAGGCCGGGCCCGCCGGGTCCGTGCAATACCCCACACGCGCCTCCCCGAACGCCCAGCTGTTGGCGTAAGGGCATATCTTCCCCAGCGCACGGATCGCGAGCGGGAGACGAGGCCAAATCAGCAAGATTCGCTTCTCCCCCGGAGGCATGTTCCGCAGGCTTTCCGGTATTGGATCGAGCAAAGCATGACGTGGCCTGTAGCCTCTTAGTGTGCAGAACTGGTAATAAGCCTCGAAGCCGAGGAAGATCAGAAATACGAAGGGCAGTTTTTCGGGGCGACTATACCGCATTTGCAGCCCCAGCCACTCGATTCTGCTCATCATAGTCTTCCCTCCACGGATACAGGAATATTACTGCACACTGCAAAACACCGTAAAGACTCAGGAGGTGATTCGCCCCGCGGACTGATTCGTCAAGCGCCACGTGGATAAGGTGGGGTGATAAGATTTCATCGATGAACGAGCGCCAGCAGTCTCACATCGACTACTACCTCCAGCGCGTTGAATACTGGAAGGGCCGCAAGCCCGCCTATTCGACAGCGAGGCTGCTGGCCGCCAGGGATGCCGACGAGGCACACCCGCTACGGACCGAGGAGGAGGCGACAGAGGTCGTCGAGGGCAGTGTTCTATGAAAGGGGCATGTCAAGATAAAATGTGGGTATCACCAACATCGTTTCAATGCTAGGCTGAGGAATGAGCGATGTTGAGCGGCAAATTCAGGCGCGCCTCATTTGGGTTCGACTCTACGCCAGCACGGCAGACGCCGGCCTGGTCTGCCGCCGCTGCGGCATCTCCCGCCCGACTCTCAGGAAGTGGTGGCGACGCTTCCAGGCTCACGGCGAGGAGGGGCTGCGCGAGCACTCCCGCCGCCCCCACAAGACTCCCGCCCCGAAAGTCACTTCACAATATGAAGAGTTGATCCTGAAGTTGTGCCGGGAGCGCAACCTCGGGGCCAAGCGCATCCAGGCCGAGTTACTACGGCACCACCGCTGGCGTGTCTCGACGGCGACGATCTGGAAGGTGCTCGGCCGTCACAGCGTCGCCCCACTACGCCGTCATCGCCAGCCCCGCCGCGCCGGTGCGCTACAGCAAGGCGGTGCCCGGTGAGCGCGTCCAGATGGATACCTGCAAGATCGCTCCTCGCATCTACCAGTACACGGCCATTGATGATTGCACCAGATTCCGCGTGCTCGGCATCTACCCACGCCGCACGGCCAGCAACAGTGTCCACTTCCTGGAAGCTCGGATGCTCGACGAGTTCCCGTTCCCCATTCAGCGCATCCAGACTGACCGCGGCGGTGAGTTCTTCGGGCTAGAGTTCCAGCAGGTGATGCGCCGCAACCTCATCAAGTTCCGGCCGAACCGCCCCGGCGCGCCGCACCTCAACGGGAAAGTGGAGCGGTCACAGCAGACGGATAAGGTCGAGTTCTACCCGATGGTTGACTTGGCGGATGCGGAGCTGGCGCTGCGGCTGGAGGAATGGCAGTTCGATTACAACTGGCACCGGCCGCACAGCTCGCTCGGCGGCAAGACCCCTGTTGAGCGCTGCTGCGAGTTGACCCTGCGCCGCCACCGCGACCAACTCACTACGTGCTCTTGCTCCGGTATCCTCCCCCACACCAGCCACCACAGCAGCCGTCTGACTTCCGGCACCGTCAGCGGGATCAGCGCCTCCGCCTCGCCCTGCGCCCCAGACGCTTTCTTCTTGCGGCCGCGGCGTCGAGCACCCTCTTTTTTTCTGCCTCACGCCGGGCCGCCTCCGCCCGCGTCGCCGTCAGGTATGCGTGCGCCAGTAAGCAAAGCGTGACGTGTCGGTACCACCCGTGCCAACTCCTGACCTCATACTGGTCGAGCCCGATCTCGCCCTTCGCCGTCTCGAAGCTCTCCTCGATGGCCCACCGCGCGCCAGCCACCCTGACCATCTCCTCCAGCGTTGTCTCCGCGTCGGCGTAGACGACGTAGTAAGCCATCTCCGCCGGCTCGCCGATCTTGCGCCGCACCAGCAGCCATCGCCGCCGCTCGCCCAGCAGGAAGCTGAGCAACTCGACCCCCGCCCACTCGTAGAGCCGCTCGCCCTTAGCGCCCGCCCTGCAACTGAGCACCGCCCAAGCCTCTTCCGGGATCATCCCGACGACCGCCTTGACCCGATGCTGCCTGAAGTCGAGCCAGACATACTCATCCGACCCGACCGCGATACAGTAGGAGACTTCCTGCTCTTCGAGCCACACCCGCAGCCGCCGGTCCCGGCCGTAGACCTCGTCGCCGGTGACCCACTTGAACGGCACGCCCGCCGCCATCGCGCGCGCAATCATTCTCCTGGCCAGCCGCGGCTTGGTCGCGAACTCTACGCCGTCGGGCACGCCCGCCTCGACCCTGCGCCCGACGTTGCCGGCCCACTCCTTCGGCAAGTACAACTCGCGGTCGATGAAGGTGCGCCCCTCGGATGTGGCGTAAGCCAGGAAGACGCCGACCTGGCAGTTCTCGATGCGCCCGGCCGTGCCCGAGTACTGGCGCTGCACGCCGGCACTCTTCGTGCCCTTCTTCAAAAACCCCGTCTCGTCAACGACTAAGACGGCATCTTCGGAGCCGAGGTGCTCGACCACGTATGAGCGCAGGTCGTCGCGCACTTCATCGGCAGACCACTCGGCGCGCCCCAGTAGGTGCTGCACGCCGTAAGGAGTCTCGTCGCCGGCCTCCTCGGCTAACTGCCAGCCGTTCTTGCGCTCGACCGGCGAGATCAGTCCGCGCAGGTAGGCCGTGGCGCGCTCGCGCGATTCGGAGCGCGGGAAGCGGCCGCGGATGCGCTCGGCGACGGCCTCAAGTCCTTGCGCCCAACGCTTGGCTTCTTCGACTGCTGCTTTGCTTTCATCAGTCCGTTGCGTCATCATGCCCTCCGCTAGGAGGGGAGCATAGCAGCTCATTTATCTACAACTGTAGTATTAGAGCGTCTAACAAAACCTTAATTCGCCATGTAGAATTTCTGCATGGCGAAGCAATTGATAACTGATGAGCTGTGGGCGGCCGTCGAACCTCTGCTCCCGCCCGAGCCCGAGAAGTCCCGCGGCGGGAGGCCGCGCATCCCGAACCGTGACGTGCTCCGAGGCATCCTCTTCGTACTCTCCACAGGCTTGCCGTGGGAGTATCTGCCGCCCGAGATGGGCTGCGGCTCAGGCATGACCTGCTGGCGCAGGCTCCGTGAGTGGCACGAGGCCGGCGTCTGGCGCCGACTACACCAAGCCTTGCTCGACCATTTAGGCGAGGCCGACAGAATCGACTGGTCACGCGCCGCGCTCGACTCATCGAGCGTGCCCGCGGAAAAGGGGGCTGTGAAGCCGGGGCGAATCCGACGGATCGCGGCAAATCGGGCACGAAACGCCATGTGGTCGTGGACCGGCAAGGCATCCCGCTCGCGGTGACTTTGTCGGCCGCCAACGTCCATGACTCGCGCATGATGTTGGAGACGGTCGATGCCATCGAGCCGATCAAGCGCCCGGTGGGCCGCCCGCGTAAGCGTCCCGCGAAGCTGCACGCCGACAAGGCATACGACTCGAAGCCGCTGCGCGAGGAGTTGCGCAAGCGGGGCATCACGCCGCGCATCGCCCGGCGTGGCATCGAGAGTAGCGAGCGGCTCGGCAGACACCGGTGGGTGGTCGAGCGCACGCTCTCCTGGCTGAATCGCTACCGTCGCCTGCGCGTCCGGTACGAGCGGCGGGCGGACATGCACCTGGCGTTCTTGCACATCGGCTGCGCGCTGATCTGTTGGAACTTTATCAACCATTAAGTTTTGTTAGGCGCTCTTAGTCGCCGACTACCATCAAATATTATTGACATCCTAATCGGCCACCTGCGGGGGCTACTGGGGGGCCTGATGTCCGCAAGAGAATTTACGGCCGCGCGCATGACAATGTTCGGGGATGCGGTCGGCCGCCTAAGCGTCACAACAAATAACCCTCATCGCGTTCACAGGGAGGATGGCAGTTACGTCGCCGTTTTTGGGTTAACTCCGCCCTGCGGTTTCGTCACCCGTTTGTTCACGCCTCTCCCGACGCTCTCACTTCAAAGTCCATCGCGTCCATGTCGTCGTCGCCGGCTACGGGCTGGCCGAGCAGTTTGAGCCACAGGAAGCCGGCCGTCCCCCCCAGCAGGGACGCGAGTAGGATGGCCATCTTCGAGGCGTTGACGACCTCCGCCCCGCCTGCGAAGGCGAGGTTCGTGATGAAGATAGACATCGTGAAGCCGATCCCGCCCAGGAGCCCCGCGCCGAAGACGTGCCTCCAGCTCAGGTCGAACGGCAGGCGGCAGACGCCGGCCGCCACCGCGACGAAACTCAGAAGCGTGATCCCGACCGGCTTGCCGATTAAGAGCCCGAAAATAATCCCCAGACTGTTGCTCGCCGTCAGACCCTGGAGCGCGCCCGCACCGACGACGATGGCCGTGTTCGCCAGCGCGAAGACGGGGAGGATAAGGAAGGCCACGGGCTTGTGCAGGAAGTGTTCGAGCCGGTGCGAGGGCGACTCCTCGTCGTCCTCCTTGCCCGTGAACGGGATGGCGAAGGCCAGCAAGACGCCGGCGATTGTCGCGTGCACCCCGGACTTCAACATCAGGAACCACATCAGAGCACCGCCCAGGAGGTACGGCAGCAGGCTCATCACCCGCAGGCGGTTGAGGGCGACGAGCAGGCCGAAGACGGCGAGCGCGCCGAACAGATACGCGAGCGACATCTCCACCGTGTAAAAGACGGCGATGACGATAATGGCGCCGAGGTCGTCCATGACGGCCAGCGCCGTGAGGAATACTTTCAGGGATGCCGGCACGCGGCTCCCCAGGAGGGCGAGCACGCCGAGGGCGAAGGCAATGTCGGTGGCCATCGGGATGCCGACGCCGGCCTGCGTCGGCGTCCCCGCGTTGAGGGAGAAGTGAACCAGCGCGGGCAAGGCTATGCCGCCCACCGCGGCGACGATGGGCAACAAGGCGTTGCTGAAGTCGGACAGCTCGCCGACGTAGAGCTCGCGCTCGAGTTCCAGCCCGATGAAGAGGAAAAGACGGCCATCAGCGCGTCATTGATCCAGTGCTCAAGGCTGAGCGGGCCGACGTAGACGTGCCAAAGGCTGAGGTAGCCCTCCCCGGCAGCAGAGTTCGTGACGGCGAGCGACACGGCAGTGCAGGCGATGAGCAGCACGCCGCTCGACTTCTCCGAGTCGAAGAAGTTTCTGAAAGTCCTCGACAGTCTTCTTTTTACGATGGGCATCTTCTGTGTTAACTGGACACGTAGCCCTGCGGACACACCACGCATAGGACGGACCTAGCCATCTAAAGTCTTGCCGATCACATCCGCCGCCGTCACAACCGCTTCTGTGCGCTATGGCTGTCTACGGCCATTATTACTACGGAGAGCAGCATTACAAATAGCAGGACGAGCACGGCGTGGTCGGGGTTCATGCCCCGCCCGAAGGCGAGGAGTAGGAGCGAGACGGCGACGACCGCGATCCCGGCCGCGACGAGGTCTCGCCCGGCCACGCGGTTGACCGCGTACCAGACCTTCTCGTCCGACAAGGTCTTTTCCGTCCGGCAGCCGTACCACGAGTTCGGCCGCACACGCCCGCGGAGCAGGGGGACGCCGAGGCCGACGAACAGGAGCCCGACCGCCGTAAAGAGGAGAGCCGCCGCGACGACCTCATTCATACATCCCCCTACCTTCGAGCCCTTCACTTGAGAATGCACGCTGGGATCGGCGCAGGTCTTCCGCGCCCGCCTCTGTAAAATGCGCGGCCCCGGCAGTCGCCGCGCGCCCGCCGCCGTTGACGATGCAGATCACCTCGCCGTCCCTAACAGGCGGGACTTGGGAGTCGGCCGGCGCGAGCGGAAAGCGGACTCGGAACGTCGCGCCGCGACCCTCGCCGGGGCTTTCGGCCTCGACCGTGCCGCCGTGCGCCTCGACGAGGTGACGCACGATGGAGAGCCCGAGCCCGAGACCCTGACACCTACCGGCTCCGGCGCTATCGCCCTGGCGGAACAGCTCGAAGACGTGGGGCAGCAGGTCGGCGCTGATCCCACGGCCCGTGTCGCTGACGGTGATCTGCGCCGAAGCGCCGACCCGCTCCACACGCACCCCGACGCGCCCGCCCTCCGGCGTGAACTTGACCGCGTTGGAGAGCAGATTCCAGACCACCTGCTGCAACCGCTCCGGGTCGCCGAGGACCACGCCCGCCTCGCGTCCGCACTCGACGTCTATCCGGATGCCCTTTGTCTTCGCCGACAGCGCCACGGCCGCGACCGCGTCCTCGATGACGGGCGGGAGTTCGGTCAGTCGAGACTCGACGCGCAGCTTGCCCGCCATGATGCGCGAGACGTCAATCAGGTCCTCGATCAGGCGCTGCTGAAGTAGGGCGTTGCGATGGATCATTTCGACGGCCCGCCCGGTCGTCTGCTCGTCCACGCCGCCGTCGCGGAGCAGCTTCGCCCAGCCCGTGATGACTCCGAGCGGCGTGCGCAGCTCGTGCGACACCATCGCCAGAAACTCGTCCTTGGCGCGGCTGGCCTCCTCGGCCTCGCGCCGTGCCTCGCGCTCGCCGCGCAGGAGCCGCGAGCGCTCCTCCTCACCCCGGCCTCGCTCGACGGCGGCCGAGAGCACGTTCGCGACTGATTGGACGAAATGCACGTCCTCTTCGGTGAAACCGCGCGGGATGTCCGTGTAGACGCTCAGCACGCCGAAGGGCTCGCCGCGCCCCGCGACGGCCACACTCACGCAACCCCTCGCCTCGCGCCTCAGATGGGGCGGCTCTCCGAGGCTCGGGCCCGGCGTCGCCTGGCCGACAATGACCGGCTCCGTGGAGTTAAGGGCACGGCTCAGCATTGACTCAGCCTCGGCGTCGGCGTTCGCCTGTTCCAGGAACTCAGGGGTCCAGCCGACGCTCGAACGCACCGCCAGAGAGTCACTTTCGGGTTGGTATTCCCACAGCGCGGCGCTCTCGGCGTCGAGGCGGCGCGCGAGGACAGAGACGGCCCTGTCGGTCAGCCCGGCGAGGTTAGTCCCCCACAGGGCGCGCTGCCCCAGTTCGGCGACCGCCGCCTGCTGCATGGCCTGCCGGCGGAGTTCGGCTTCGGCCCTTCTGCGCGCCGCGTCTATCCAGCTGATGAGCAGCGCCACGGCGACGAAGATGCCGGTACGTACCGCGTTGTCCACGCTCAGCTCGATGCCGGAAGTCGGCGGGATGAAGAAGTAGTCTACGACCAGCGCTGCCAGCGCCGTGGCGAGAAGGCTCGGCCCGCGCCCCGCGTATAGGGCGCAGAGCATGACCGCTGCCAGGAACAGCGGCGTCGGGTGCGGGGCCACCCACGGCCACAAAACCTGCGTCAGCGCGAAGGCCACCGCCACCGCAAGGACGGCGACGCCGTAGCGGCGCGCCACCGAGGCTGCCCCGATAACAGATGTATCTCTCGTCATGGTTTCAGCCAATCTTTTCAATGCCGGCCGCGCGCAGCACACGTTCTTACCGGCGGGGTCTCCGGTTGGCCTATCGAGGCGGCTCTAACACCGATGGCCGTCACCGGCCGGAGTCCTGTCACGGCTCCGGCCGGTAGTCCGCACGACATCCCCTGACGCACGCCTCTTCCGACCCCGGTTTGTTTTCCCGCCGGAGAAGTCCGAAGACTCAGCGCGCGCTATGCTCTACCCGCTACTCCTGCGACCTGATGCTCGTCTGCCGGAGGTTCTTCTGGTGCTGTTTACGTGAGTAGACGACGATGCACGCGATAACCGCGAACAAGATGGGCGCTACGACCAGCGCGTAAAGAAGGTTGGTATCCATGATCTCTCCTCGTGTTCGCCCGGAGACGCCTCGGTGCTCCGGGCCGGTTAGTTAGACGTGTGCGGCCGCGCGCAAAATGAATGCGCACGCACGGCATGACCGAGACTCTTTGGTGGCTGTCTAACTAGACGAGACGAGGAGGCGCACGGCCTTTAGGCCGTGCGAAAGGCGCTGAGCTTTCTGCGGTGGGCGGGTAGAGTTCCCGCCTCAGGGAGCGCGGGGCGGGAGGGATGGCGAGTTCAAACATGGCCGCGCCAGCCGCGTGCGGCGACTGGCGCTCGGCCCCGGCACGGCTCTGCGGGGCCGTGACCATCTCAACGCGCGCACCCTCGGTCTTACCGCGCGCGGGCGAGCGCGAAGCGGCCTCCCCCGGGTCGAACGCCCGCGGAGCCGAGGCGAGTTCAGAGATGGACGGCAGCGGCAGCAGGCGCGGGCCGACGTTGTCGGAGACGCACAGCGAGACCAGCACGCCCAGAATTATTAAAACCCGCGCCGCCGTAAGTCTGATCATGGCCGCGTCCCTTGCCATATTCATAGAGATGATAGCCCGTCAGGAAACGATGTTCGCGTGTCCTGAATAATCACTCGAACCGATACACATCATGCCGGAATGTCCGGCCCATCCCGCCTCCGTTCCACATCTGCGGTCACGACGGACGTGCCCACTTGCATCCGTGACAGGGGGTTAAGTTGACCCGCTCACTCCCCGAAAACGCCTCTAAGTATAAGGGGCCGGTGTGGCGGCACGCATCAGGCTTAACACTTACGTCCGATGAGTAATTCCACCTATCGGCCGGTGGCGCCGTGCGGGTTTCATTCGGCGGGAAGTCAGAAAGGCCAGATGACAGGAATCAGCAGGGAGGAGAGCAGCCAGAGGATTACGCTCAGGGGCGTGCCCACCCGCAGGAAGTCGCCGAACCGGTACTGCCCCGGCCCGTAGATGAGCGTGTTGGTCTGGTACCCCACCGGCGTCATGAAGCTCAGCGAAGCGGCGAAGGTGACCGCCATCAGGAGCGGACGCGCGCTGACGCCGAGCGAGTCCGCGGTGGCGATGGCGACCGGCGCGAGGAGCGCCGCGCTGGCGTTGTTCGACATCACGTTGGTGAGCAGCCCCGTCATTAAGAAGAGCCCGGAGACGACGGCGACCGGCCCCCAGCCCCCTACCGCCGAGAGCAGCACGCCGGAGAGCAGGCCGGCGGCGCCGGTGTTCTCCAGCGCCGTCCCGAGCGTGAGCACGCCGGCCAGGAGGAAAATGATCCGCCACTCGATTGCGGCGTAAGCCTCCTCCAGCGTGACGCACCTGGTCACGATCAGCAGCGCGGCGCCCGCCACCGAACCGACCACTATCGGAAAGATGCCCAAAGCGGCCGACGCGACGACGGCGAAGACTATCAGTAGGGCGGGGACGATCTTGTTCTTGCGGAACTCCGGCAGCTCCACCTCCGAGACGATGACGAAGGCGCGGTTCTGTTTCAGCCGGTCGAGGTGGTCGCGCCTGACTTCGGTGAGCAGAACGTCTCCGGCGCGCAGCGGCGTGTCGCCGAGGTTGCCGCGCAGCAGCTCCCCGTGGTGGCGTATCGCGAGCACCGTCGCGCCGAAGGTGCTGCGAAACTTCAACTCCTCGAGCGTGCTCCCCACGAGCACGGAGTTGGGGGCCACGACCGCCTCCACCAGAGCCGCCTCCGCCGACTCCAGGTCCGCCTCGCGCCATTTCATCCCGGGCTTCAGCCTCACCCCGACCCTGCCCTGTAGCGCGCCGATCTCACGCACGTCGGCGCGGACGCGCAGCACGTCGCCCGCCGCGAGCACCGTCTCGGGGTCGGGGACGGACAGCCGCTCCTCCCCGCGGAATATCTCCAGCACCGTGATGTTCAGCTCACGCACCAGCGGCGAGTTGCCGAGCGGTGTGCCCACCGACCTCGACTCGGGCAGCAGGACGACGTCCGTCAGGTACTCGTCCATCCTGAAGTTCTGGGTCAGGTCTTCGCCCGTGCGGCGTGCCGGAATCAGGCGGACTCCGACCGCGAGCATGTAAAGGACGCCGCAGCCGAAGACCGCGAGTCCCAGCGGGAGGAACTCGAACATGCGGAAAGGCGGCTGGCCGTGGCGCTCGGCGATGGAGCTGACGACGATGTTCGTGGACGTGCCGATGAGCGTGCAGACGCCGCCGAGCATCGAGGCGAACGAGAGGGGCATCAGCAGCTTTGAAGGGCTGACGCGCAGGCTCTGCGCGAGCCCCAGCATGACCGGCAGGAAGATGGCGACCGCCGCCGTGTTGTTGATGAAGGCGGAGACCGCGCCGACCCCGAGCATGATCGAGAGCAGGGCGAGCCAGAGGTTGCGCCTCCCCAGTCTCGTCAGCGCGCCGCCGACGAAGTTGACCGCGCCCGTCCTGAACAGCCCCGCGCTCAGGACGAACATGGCGCCGACCGTGACGGTGGCGACGTTGCTGAAGCCGGCGACGCCTTCCGCGGGCGTGACGATGCCACTCAGGAGGAGCGCGGACATCAGGAGCAGCGCCACCAGGTCTACGGGCATCCGCTCGGTGGCGAACAGCACGACGGCCGCGAGCAGGAGCACGAAGACGATGATGACTTCCGCACTCAACTGCCATCCTCCCGCCGCGCGAAGGCGCGCAGCTCTTCGCGCAGCGCGGCGACCTCCGCGCGCAGGCTCTCGACCTGTGCCGCCCCGGCCACCTCGGCCTCCTCGCTCTCGGCGTCGCGGCCGACGAAGAAGGTGGCGAGCGTCGCCGTCACGTAGCCGAAGACGGCGAAGGCGTAAACGGCGAGGATGAAGCAGAGCACGCGGCCCTCGGTCGTGCGCGGGAAATAGTCCGACCCCATCGTCGTCATCACCATCGCCGTCCACCACAGCGCCTCGCCGTAAGAGTCGAAGCCCCGCCCGTCGGGGCGCTCATTCTCCAGGGCGTACATGCCGGCGGCGCCCGAGAGCGCGACGATGACGGTCAGAGCGATCACGTACCCGAAGCCTCGCCGGCGCATAGCCGCGCCGAGTGCGCGCATGCCGCGGTTGAGCGAGCTGACGACTCTGAAAAGCCGCAGGCCCCTTGCGGCGCGTGCCGCCCTGAAAAGCCGCACTACGCGGAAGATGCGGAACACACGCAGGGCAGGGACGGCGAGCGCGAGGGCCGTCAGCCAGTTCGCCTTCAGGTAATCAGACTTGTCGGGTGAGAGCGTGAGCTTCAGTGCGAAGTCCAGGATGAAGACGATCCAGATGACGGTGCCGGCGACTTCGAGCGGCGGCGTAAGTCCGCGCGTGAATTCGAGAATGAGCAGCGCCAGCCAGACGAAGCCGAGCACGAGCATCGGCGTCTCCAGCCAGTCTTCGAGCCGCGCGAGCAACACGCGCCGTTCGGTGTCGAGCGGCGGCCGTTCGGGAGGCGGCGCGGTCGCACCCCTCACCGCGCGTCCGAAGTAACAGGTGTCACCGTCTTCGCGGCACGCACGACTTCGCCCCCTTTCCTGACCTCATCCGTCACGCGCTTATTTTAACAGGAGGTCGTAGACCGCCGCGCGGTAAGAGACGTAGAGGTCAGAAAGGCGCTCGGCCGAGGCCGGGTCGCTGCGCGCGAGGAGCGTGATGATTTCGTCGCGCCGGTCGAGGAGCGGTGCCGCCGCCTCGCGTTGGCGCGCGCTGAGCGACGAATCCTCGCCGGCGTCGAGCTCGGTCCGCAGGGCGGTGAAGAAGTCGCTCGCCGTCTGGCGGGCCGTCTCGTACTCGCCGCGGCGGGCGTCGATGGCAGCCGCGGCCAGCGTGACCTGCGTCTGGCTGAGGCGCAGCTCGCGCCTCGCCGCGTCGCGCTGGGCGATGGCCCCGCGCGCCTTCAGCCACATCGGCCCCAGGCCGAGCAGAAAAATAAAGAGGGCGGCGCCGAGGTAAATCCCGACCCTTTTTAACGTGTCGGGTATGACGACGCCTCTCGTCGTACCCGCTTCCACCTCGCCGGTGAAACTGGTTGCCTTACTCACTGTCTGACTCCTTTCCCCGGCCGCCGGGAGCGTGCGGCCGCGGGCGGTGAGGGAGCCCTCCGAGGGCCCGGTTGAAAAGTGACGGCGGCCTCGCCCGCGTGGTCACTAAAGGGTATGCGCCCACCGCTGTCTGCCGGGCACCCCCGACAGCTTTCCCGCGCCGAACTCGTCCCGCAGGTAGAGGTAGCTGAGCGCCAGCATCTCTTCGTCGAGGCGGTCGCTCACGTCCAGCTCCCGCAGCGGGATGCGGTCGCCTAACTGCTCCAGCGAGTCGAGCAGGAACTGCCGGAGGCTCCGCCCCGCCCCGTCTCCTCCGGCGACTTCCCGCCTGAGCGCATGAACGATCTCCAGCGCCGACGCGCCGCGATACTCTCTGTCCCCCGCGCGAAAGACCATAACGTCAGCCATCCAACACCCCTTCGAGTAAAGTCACACGGAGACTAACGCGCCGTGGCCGTCCTGCGAAACAGTGTGAACACTCAGGCGGCGTGAGTGTTTACCCTTATGCCGCCGCGCGAGCGCGTTGGTATACTTTGCGTTAAGGTTATCTTTTCGCGACAGGGGGAGGGCCGGGGCCGACAGCCGCCACGCATGAGTCCGGGCGGCTTTTGAAGGGGGAAGGCTTTTGGGCATACGCGGTCGTTTGCTAGTGCTCGCGGTGGTCGTCGCCGTCCCGCTGGCGATAGTCGGCGTGACGGACATGCGCGGCGTCTGGCAGAGCAACCGCTCGCAGCTCGACGAGGCGCTGCGTCAGCAGGCGGAACTGGCCGCGGTCGCCTTCGAGCGCTGGATAGACGCGCAGCGCCAGCCCCTGACGACGCTCGCCACCGAGGCCGGCGAGCAGCGCTCGCTGCGCTCGCCGCAGCTCGCCGAACACCTCCGGCTCACCGCGCAGACACGCCCCTACTGGATAGACGCGCGGCTCATCGATCACGCGGGCGAGACCATCGTGGCACAGCCCGCGGGTCGGGAGCCGCCGCCGCCCGCGCTGACCGATTACCTCCTGTCAGAGATTCGCAGCCGCGACTCGTGGGCGATTGCGACCGACCGCACGCTTGACGAGGAGCGCCCCGTCTTCGCCCTCGCCGTCCCGGCGGCGGGTGAGGGCGCGGTGATGGCGCGCGTGGACGGCGCGGCCGTCGGCGAGCTCTTCCGCGACATCGAGATGTCGGAGAGCGCCGTCATCGCCGTCTTCGACTCCGAGAGCCGCAGGCTCTACCGCAGGCAGACGACGACGGAGCCGGTAGACTTGACCATAAGCGGGGCGCCGCTTCTCACCTCGCTCGGGACGGGCAGGACGGCTGTGGTCGAGATGGAGAGTCCGTACGACGGCGTGCGCCGGGTCTACGGGCCCGTCAGCCGCCTGCGCCGCGCCGCGCAGGAGCTCGGGGCGGGCGACCTGGCGGCCCGCGCGCCTGCTTCGGGCGCAGGAGAGATAGGCGAGTTGGGCGCCGCCTTCAACGCGATGGCCGCGCGGATAGCCGAGCGCGAGGAGCGTCTGAAGGAACTGGACAAGCTCAAGTCGGAGTTCGTCTCGAGCGTATCGCACGAGCTGCGCACGCCGCTGACGACCATCAAGACTCTGACGCGGGTGTTGCAGCGCGGCGGGCAGAGCGAGGAGGAGCGGCGCGAGTTCCTCGACACCATCGCCGCCGAGTGCGACCGGCAGATTGATTTAGTCCTCAACCTGCTCGACCTCTCGCGCATCGAGTCGGGGGCTTACAAAGTCGCGCGGGCGAGGGTCAACCCGGCGGAGGTGGTCGCGGCCTGCGCACGCGTCGAGGCGCACGCCGCCGAGGTGCGCGGACTGACGCTCGAAGTCGAACTGCCGGCCGAAGTGCCGCACGTCTCGACCGACCGCGAGGCGCTCAGGCGGGTGGTGTGCAGCCTCATCGAGAACGCCGTCAAGTACACGCCCGAGGGCGGGCGCATCATGGTCGGCGCGCGCGCGTCGGACGAGCCGGGGGCGGTGGACATCACCGTGCGCGACACGGGCGTCGGCATTCTGTCGGAAGACCTGCCCTTCGTCTTCGAGAAGTTTTTCAGGGGGCGTCCGGCCGCCGCGACTTCTGACGGAAGCGGGCCGGCTGAATCCCCGCCCGAACATGGGGAAGCGCCGGGCGTCGGCCTAGGGCTGTACCTGGCCCGCAGCATCGTCGGCCAAACGGGCGGGAGCATTGCGGCGGAGAGCCCGCCGCCCGGTGGGGCGCGCGGGACGGAGTTCACCGTGCGACTGCCCTTGTGGCGGGACGAGAGCGGCATCTCGATAGCAGAAGGGAGAGAAGATGTCGAAGCGCTTACTCGTGGTTGACGACGAGCCGAACCTGCTGATCGCCGTCGGCGCATGCCTGCGCGCAGAGGGGTTCGACGTGGTGACGGCGCGTGGCGGCGCGGAGGCGCTGGTGCGCGTGGCCGAGATGGTGCCCGACCTGATCGTGAGCGACGTGCGCATGCCGGGCATGGACGGCTACCAGCTCGCGCGCCAGCTCCGCACCAGCCCGCGCACGGCGCTCACGCCCGTCGTCTTCCTCACCGCGAAGGACGAGACGTCCGACCGCGTCGAGGGCTTCCGCGCGGGCGTGGACGCATATCTGACCAAGCCCTTCGAGCCTGACGAGCTGGTCGCCGTCATCCGCGGCATCCTCGACCGCGTGCAGCGCACCCACGCCGAAATCGCCCGTCTCGTGGGATCTACGCAGGCGGACGCGGCTCAGCACGCCCCATTCTACGACGAGGCGCTGACGGAGGCCGAGGTGCGAGTGGCGGGGTCGGTCGCGCGCGGGCTCTCGAACAAGGAAATCGCCGCCGAGTTCGGGATCAGCGTCCGCACGGTCGAGAACCACATCAGCCACATCCTCGCCAAGAAGGGCTTCGGCAACCGCGTCGAGATCGCCCGCTACGTCCTCGACCGCACTCAGTCCGGCGAGAAGTCCTGAACGTCCCGCCCCGCCCCCTCACGCACAAATAAGTGTAAATACCTACGAGGGATGGGTGGTAACACTGTCGCCCCCGCGACGCCCCCTTGCTATGGTTAGGGTGTAGATTTCGACCACTCACGGAGGCACAACCTAGATGTTCAAGGGTTTCAAATTGTCGCGCATCACGCCCGCCGCCGTGGCGGTCGTCGCTCTGCTGCTCTCTCTTGCCCAATCCACCACAGCGCAGAACGCGACGACCGTCACGCAGGCCGTGACCCAGACGCCGCAGACTCAACCGCCGCAGGCGACTCCGCCCGCGCAGACCGACGCGTCCGCCAAATCGGCGACGCAGGTCGCGTCCGCCCCGGCCGGCGAGACCGTCGCCGCGAAGGCTTCGCCCGAGCCGCTCTACCGCGAGTACAGGGGCGTCACGCTCGGCATGAGCGCGTCGGACGTGCGCGCCAAGCTCGGCAAGCCGCAGGAGAAGTCGGACGAGATGGACTTCTACGTCTTCAACGAACGCGAGCGCGCGCGGGTCTACTACACGAAGGGTAAGGCGACGGCGGTCATCGCCACCTACATCGGCAAGGACGCCGCCGCGCCCGCGCCCGCGGCGGTGCTCGGCTCGGAGATCGAGGCCAAGCCCGACGGCTCGATGTACCGGATGACGCCCTACCCGCACGCGGGCTACTGGGTCGCCTACAGCCGCACGCCGGGCGACTCGCCGATGGTCATGATCACGATGCAGAAGACTCCGTGACGGGGCGTAAGAAAAAGAGTTAGCGGAAACGCACGACCGATTCCCTCCTGCGACTGAGGGTCGCCGCCTTCCCGCGTTTGCGGCGGGCGGCGGCCCTTTTTTTTCTTCTGTCTTCGCGCGCCGTGTTACCGTGTTGGCGTTCCCGGAAAGGGTTGAACGTCCGCGCCCATGTACGCCCCTCTCAAAGTCCTGCTGAGTCTCGGCGGCCTCACGCCGAAAGAGCTCGCCGCGCGCGTCTGGCGCGAGATGAATAAAGACGACATCTTCAACCGGGCGGCCATCCTCGGCTTCTACTTCATGCTCGCGCTCATCCCGCTGCTGCTCTGCCTGATCGCCCTCCTCGGCCTCTTCGCGCAGACGGGGACGGAGCTGCGCGATAGCCTGTTCTCACTCCTCGCCAGGGTCGCGCCCCGCTCCGCCTACGCGCTCGTCTACGACACGATCAACGAAGTGACCGAGGGCGGAAGCGGCGGCAAGCTGACGTTCGGGCTGCTGGCCTCGGTCTGGGCCGCGTCCAACGGGATGCTCGCGATCATCGACACGCTGAACACGGCCTACCACGTCCGCGAGGCGCGCCCGTGGTGGAGGGCCAGGCTGGTCGCGGCCGCGCTGACACTCGCGCTCGGCGTGCTCATCATCTCCGCGCTGGTGCTGGTGCTCTACGGCGGACAGGTCGCGGAGGCGTTGTCCGGCGCGCTGAAACTCGGCGGCGCGTTCGCCGCCGCCTGGGGCGTCATCCAGTGGCTCCTCGTCCTCTCGTTCGTCTTCCTGGCCTTCGGCCTCATCTACTACTTCGCCCCGAATCTACACGAACAGAGGTTCCGCTGGGTGCTGCCGGGCATGGTCGTGGGCGTTACGCTCTGGCTCGCCGGCTCGCTCGGCTTCCGCCTCTACCTCCGCTACTTCAACACCTACAACGCCGTCTATGGGTCGCTCGGGGCGGTCATCATCCTCATGCTCTGGTTCTACCTGACGGGCGCGGCCATCCTCGTCGGCGGCGAAGTGAATTCCGAAATAGAGAAGGCCGCCGCGGCCGCGGGCGAGGAGGACGCCAAGCAGCCCGGCGAGAAGAGCCCCGGCGAGAAAGAGGGAAGACGTGAGGGCGGCGTCGGCGCGGCCGCGGCGTAGGTGAAAACACCTACGCCGCCTGAGTAATCGTACTGTTGTTGTCGACCGCCTTAAAGCCTACCCTGTTTCTGTCGATGTTTTCGGCCGGGGAAGGCAGACCACATACACCCGGCCGCGTAGGGGTGACTGACGTGGTTTCGGAGAAATCTTCAGGCTTACTCGGGCGGCTCGCGCGACTGGCGGTGAGGTGCCCGGACTGTCAGCAGGTGTGGCTGGCGCCGGGGCTTGTGAGCGGAGACAGGCACGCCTGTAAATCATGCGGCGCCGTCTTCGTTAAGAAGGTGAGCGGCCCTTCCCCGCCGTCCCGCGACCTTCCGTTTCCCCTCCCGCAGCAGGGTACGGGTTGAAGCGCCCATCCGGGGGCGGCGAGATTTACTTCAAGGGGTTTTCGATTTGCGCGCGGCAAGATTCTTCACTTCGGAGCATAACTACTTGTCACAGTTCGGCGGCGGCAACCCCACGGTGCTCGTGGCCGAGGATTCCGAGGACACGCGCCAGGTGCTGAGCCTTGAGCTGCGGCACAGGGGCTGCCGTGTCATCACGGCCGCCGACGGCAGAGAGGCGGTCGAGACGGCGCTCGTCGCGCGCCCCGACCTCATCCTCATGGACTTGCACATGCCGCGCCTCGACGGGCTAGCGGCGACGGCGCAGATACGCGCGCACAGCGAGCTGGACTCGGTGCCGATCATCGCCGTCACGGCCTTTGACACCTACGGCATCAGGGAGGCTGTGCTCGAAGCCGGGTGCCAAGAGTATATGCTCAAGCCGCTTGCCCCCGGCGCGCTGGAACGCGCCATCCGCAGCGCGCTCCCCGGTTTCGATTTCAACGACGCCGAAGCGCCTTCATGAACGCGGGCGCCCCCGCGTACGGTACTCACTTCCCGCACGACAGTTCCCGGCCTCCTTTCGCACGTAGGTAGAAACACTCACCGCTGCTGAGTGTTAAGCCCCATGCGCGCCGCCGCTTCGTCGCCTATACTCGCTAACACGGGGCGGCTCGGGCAGGGCAACACTGTTCCCACCGTCCCTTTATCATTCACCGCGCGCATCGTCACAGTTTCGCGGGATGGGGCTCCGAAGTAATCGAAGTGAATAGTGGGGGAGATAAACAGAGCGACGCCCGTGTCGTCGTGGTTTCAAACCGCCTGCCGTACACGCTGCGGCGGGCCGGCGACGCGTGGAAGGTGGAGAAGAGCGCGGGCGGCCTCGCCACGGCGATGGGGCCGATACTGCGGAAGACGGAAGGCGTCTGGGTCGGCTGGTCAGGAGACCAGTCCGGCGTCACCGACGCGCGTCGCGCGGGGCTCCTAGCGCGGTGGGCCGAACGAGAGCGCTACGTGGCCGTAGACCTCCCGCCCGAGACTGCGCGCGGCTTCTACGAGGGCTTCTCGAACCAGACGCTCTGGCCGCTCTTCCACAACTTTCCCTACCTGTTCCGCTTCGACCCCGCCGACTGGGATGCATACCGGGAGGCCAACCGGCTCTTCTGCGAGGCGGTTCTCGAACAGCTCAGGCCCGGCGACATGGTCTGGGTCCACGACTACCAGTTGATGCTCCTGCCGCGCCTGCTGCGCGAGGCCGCGCCCGAAGTGCGCGTCGGCTTCTTCCTCCACATCCCGTTCCCGCCTTCCGCGTCATTCCGAATACTCCCGCGGCGTGAGGAGTTGCTGCGCGGCCTGCTCGGGGCCGACCTCATCGCGTTCCACACGCACCGCTACCTCCAGCATTTCCGCGACTCGGTGCTGCGACTGCTCGGCACGCCGAGCCACATGGACAAGGTCGAGGCGGGCGGCCGGACGGTCAGGCTCGAAGCGCTGCCCATCGGCATCGCGCCCGAAGAGTTCACCGGACTCCTCGATGACGACGAGAAGACGGGACGAATGCTGACTGAAATGCGCGAGCGCTTCCGCTGCTGCAAGGTGCTGCTCGCCGTAGACCGGCTCGACTACACGAAGGGCATCCCCGAGCGCCTGCGCGCCTTCCGCCAGCTCTTGACAGTCTCGCCGGAGTCGCGCGGGAAGGTCGTCCTCATACAGGTCGCCGTCCCTTCGCGCGAGCGCATACCCATGTACGGGGAGCTGCGCCGTGAGGTGGACGGCCTGGTTGGGAAGATCAACGGCGAGTTCTCGACGCCGGGCTGGACGCCCATCGTCTACCTGCGCCGCAACCTCCCGCGCGCGGAGCTGGCGGCGCTCTACGCCCTGGCGGATGTGGCCTGGATCAGCCCGTTGCGAGACGGACTGAACCTCGTCGCCAAGGAGTACGTCGCCTGTCAGCGTGACGGCGCGGGCGTGCTGCTCCTGAGCGAGTTCGCGGGCGCGGCGGCCGAGATGGGCGAGGCCATCATGGTCAACCCTTACGACGAAGGGCGCACGGCGGAGTCGGTCGCGCGGGCGCTCGCGCTTCCCCTGTCAGAGCGGCGCGAGCGCATGGCGGCGCTCCACCGGAGGGTGACGCACAACAACGTCTTCGCGTGGGGCGAGCGCTTCATCGGTACCTTGCGGGAGGCGGCGAGCGCGCGCACGCGGCACGCCGCGGCCCTCCCCGCGGAGCTACCGGCCGCCGACGCCGCCCGGGCTTTCCGCGAGGCCGAAAGCCGCCTGCTGCTGCTCGACTACGACGGCACGCTCGTGGGCTACGCCAAGCGCCCGCAGGACGCAAAGCCCCCGGCGGAGTTGATTCGCCTCCTCGCGCGGCTCGCGCAGACCCCGGCCACGACGGCGGCGATAGTCTCCGGCAGGTCGCGCGGGGACATCGAAGGCTGGTTCGGCGACGTGCGGGGCCTATGGCTGGCGGCGGAGCACGGCGCGGTGATACGGCCGCCCGGCTCGCGCGAATGGGAGTACAGCTACACGGGCTACTCGCCGGACTGGAAGCGCGACGTCTACCCCTACCTCGAACACTACGCCGACCGCACGCCGGGCAGCTTCGTCGAGGAGAAGGAGTTCTCGCTCGTCTGGCACTACCGCATGTCCGACCCCGAGTTCGGCGAGTGGTTGGCGAACGAGCTGGCGCACGACCTCGAAGGGATGCTCGCCGACACGCCCCTGCGCGCCGTGCGCGGGCAGAAGTCGGTCGAGGTGCGGCCGATGTGGGCCGACAAGGGTGAGGTCATGAACCGGCTCACGCGGGAGTGCCCCGCGCCCGCCTTCCTGCTCGCCGCCGGCGACGACAAGACGGACGAGGACCTCTTCGCGCGGCTGCCCGCGACTGCGTGGACGATACACGTCGGCGAGAACCAGTCGAGGGCAAGGTTCCGCCTATCGGGGCCCGGGCAGGTGTGCCTGCTGCTGGAAGAGTTGGTAGCCGCCGGGCGTGTCGAGGTATCGCGCAAGACCGCCTGACGCCGGCAAGTCGCTTTAGCGTACGAGAAAAAGAGTGGAAGCGATGAATAGAGAGACGAAGTACAGGATCGCCTTCAGGGCGCCGGGAGCAGTCGACGCCGGCACGCATTCCAGCGGAGGCTTTCAGACCCTCGCCGGCGCGCTGTCGATGGCGTGGGTGAACGACGGGGCTGGCGGCCGCTCGCTCGGCATCACGTGCGGGGGGCTGCCGGTCATGGGCGAGGAGGATTTGAGGCGCGCCTTCGAGCGGCTCCGCGCCATCGAAAGCGAATGCCCCGGCGGCAACGTGATCGCCTGCGCGGAGCGGGTTCTCAGGGAGATGGGCCTAGAGTAGTCGTCTCCCGTGCGCCGCCGCTTCGCGCCGGACTAACTACCCACCGCAGGCGGTCACACGCGACCCCCGGGCTGGAAGTTAGTGGGACTCCGTGGCATTCATTTGAAAGCGTGCTAACGTACCCGCAGACACCCCCGACCGCAATTCAACGCCAGGCCCCGTCGGACTCGAACTATGAGGCTGAAAGATAAGGTGGCGCTCGTCACGGGCGCGAGCAGCGGCATCGGCCGGGCCATCGCCGTGCGCTTCGCCGCGGAGGGCGCCCGCGTAGCCGTCAACTATCTGCCGCGCGGGCGTGGTGAGGAGGATGCGCGCGCCGTGGTCGAGTCGCTCGACACGCCCGGCGCGGCGGTCGCGGCCGCCGCCTTCCTCGCGAGCGCCGAGGCAGACTACGTGACCGGCAGCACCTACTACGTTGACGGCGGCCTGACGCAGCAGGTCACGCGCTACTGAGGCGGCGACCGCCCGGCCGCTCGGCGTCTTCAAACGAACCCCGGGGAGAGGCGTGAGCGAGAACAAGTACCGGCCCATCCGCGACTACGCGCTCATCGGCGACGCGCACACGGCCGCGCTGGTTTCGAGCGACGGCTCCATCGATTGGCTGTGCTGGCCGCGCTTCGACAGTCGCGCCGTCTTCTGCCGGCTGCTCGACAAGGATAAGGGCGGGCACTTCCGCGTCGGCCCTGCCGAACGCCGCGCCGCCGCCTCGCGCGCCTACGTCGAGGGGACGAACGTGCTCGCCACGGTCTTCTCGACCGACGGCGGCCGGTTCCGCCTCACCGACCTGATGCCCGTCGAGCGGCTAAACCGGCGTCATGAGGGCGAAGACATCGCCTCGCACTACCGCGTCATCAGGTTGGTCGAAGGGCTGTCGGGCGAGGCCGAGGTCGAGGTCAGCTTCCGCCCGACTTTCGACTACGCTCGCGCCGAAGCCACCTTTCAACCTTACGACGGCGGCATCGTCGTGCGCAGCGGCCGCGAGGCGCTCGCGCTCTCCTGCCCCGTCGCCTTCAGCGAAGACGCTTCCGGCGGCGTCACAGCGCGCTTCAAAGTCGCGTCCGGGCAGCGCGTGTGGGTCGCGCTCACCTACTTCGCAGGCGACGAGAGTGCCCCCTTCCCCGCCCCGGAGTTCGACGCCGACCTTGAGCTTGAACAGACGCTCGAATACTGGCGCGAGTGGTCGGAGACGTGCACTTACAAGGGGCCTTACGAACAGCTCGTCAGGCGCAGCGCGCTCGTCCTCAAACTCCTGACCTACGAGCCGACGGGCGCGCTCGTCGCCGCCCCGACCACCTCTCTGCCAGAAGAGCTGGGCGGCGTGCGCAACTGGGACTACCGCTTCACGTGGCTGCGCGACTCGTCACTCATCCTCTACGCCCTCCAACTCCTCGGCTACCACGAGGAGGCAACGGACTTCTTCGAGTGGCTCGACCGCCTCTGCATCCCCTGCGGCAACGAGCTACAGATCATGTACCGCATCGACGGCGGCTCGCACCTGCCCGAGCGCACGCTCGAACACCTGGAAGGCTACCGCGGCTCGCGCCCCGTCCGCATCGGCAACGGGGCCTTCGACCAGAAGCAGCTCGACATCTACGGCGAGGTGATTGACGCCGCGTACCTCTACCACGAGCGGATGCGCCGCCCCGTCCGGCCGGAGCTGTGGGACACCCTGCGCCACATGGCCGACCAGACGGTCGCGCGCTGGCGCGAGCCGGACCACGGCATCTGGGAGGTGCGCGGCGGGCCGCGCCACTTCCTCTACTCGAAGCTGCTCTGCTGGGTCGCGCTCGACCGGGTCGTGCGGATGGCCGCGCCTGGCGGCCTGCCGGGCGACGTGAGCTTGTGGGAGCGGACGCGGGAAGAGATTCGCAGGGCGATTCTTGAAGAAGGCTACAACGAGAAGGCGGGCGCGTTCACGCAGGGGTTCGGCGACGAGGCCCTGGACGCCTGCGCGCTCGTCATCCCGCAGGTCGGGTTTCTGCCCGCGACCGACCCACGCGTCCTCTCGACCGTCGAGCGCATACGCGAGCGCCTGACCTCGCATGGGCTGGTCTACCGCTACCTCTCGGACGACGGGCTGCCCGGCGGCGAGGCCACCTTCGCCCTGTGCAGCTTCTGGCTCGTGGACTGTCTGGCCGAAGCCGGGCGGGTGGAGGAGGCGCGCGCGCTCTTCGAGAGAATCGTTGGGTACGCCAACGACCTCGGGCTGCTCGCCGAGGAGATTGAACCCGTGAGCGGCGAACTGCTGGGCAACTTCCCGCAGGGCTTCACACACCTCGGACTCATCCGCTCGGCCCTGCACATCGCCAAGGCCGAAGCCCTCGGCCCCGAGGAGAGGGCGGAGACTCAGGCCGAGCGGGCGGGCAGGATCGAGGAGACGGGGCAGGTGACGGCCGCGACCGAAGGTCGGACGCGGAGGGCACGCTAACTACGGAGTTGGCGCAAGGAAGTCGCCGCCTCGTAAGGGGCTGGTGTGGTGCTTGTCGTCGCGGCCTGACCGTGACGGCCACGCTCGCCCCCTTATTACGTCTTGCGTCTTCGGTCGTGTTGAAGTGTGGGCTCGGCGAAGCCTGCTCTCGGTCGACTTGGGCGGCGCGGGATGTGGCGGCCGGAGTCGAGCCGGCCTCCCCTCTCGCCGTGCTGAACGTCAGGGTGTTGGTCACCCTGTTCACTCAGCATTATTTCAAGCTCCCTGCTGACCATCTCCAATAACGGCTGGAATCGCATGCGTCGTTCGGGCGTGAGGCGTTCGTACATGCGGTGGAGGGCTGCGAAATCGCCCTCGCCGAAAGTACTCCTCATGAGCTCGCACGAGGCGTGGGAGTCTTCGGGCGGGTCGTAGCCGGCCGCGCAGCGGACTTCGGCCAACGGCACGTCGAGTGCCGCGGCGATGGCGTCCACGACCTCGATCATCGGCCGGAGCTTTGTGCCGCCGCCCGTCTGGTCGGCCTCTCGCTCAAGGTGGCCGATGTAGGTCGGCGTGACGCCGACCCGACGCGCCACCTCTCCCTGCGTCAGCCCGGCCGCCTCTCGCCACCGCGCCAGTCGTCGCCCGAACGTCTCACTCATCTTCCTGCTGCCCCCTCCCCGCCGGGATGGCTTCGTCGCCCGCCCTCGCGGCCGCCTCCAATTCGTCCCCCTGAGTGCCGGGGATGGCGCATCTTCAGGTAGTAGGCGTTGTAGACGGCGCGCGCTGCGGGGGCGGCGTAGGTGCTGCCGAAGCCGACGTTCTCCACCAGCGCGACGACCGCGATCTCGGGGCTGTCGGCCGGCGCGTAGGAGACGAACCACGAGTGATCCTTATTATCGCCGGTGTCCTTGCCGAGTGAGACGACCTGCGCCGTGCCGGTCTTCCCCGCGATGTCGAAGCCCTCCATGCGGATGCGCGCCGCCGTGCCCGGCCCGTTGACGACCGCCCACATGCCGCCCGTCACGAGCTCGTGCTGCGCCGGGTTGACGGGGACGACTTTTGCCGGGGGCGTCTCGTAGCTGACGGGCACCCTGTACCAATCGTCGGCCAGTTCGGGTCGCGCGGGTTGAAGCGCGCCTTGAACTCCCGGGAGGGCGTCCAACTCCTCAGCTCGTGCGGGAGGTCCACGCCCGTCCGCCTGTTAATCTCGAAGTCGTCCACCATCTTCATGATGCCGTCGAGTCCCATCCTGAGGCCGAGGCGGTAGAAGTAGCCGTCGCAGGACTTCATGATGGCCGTGTGGAGGTCGGGCCGCCCGTGGTTGCCCATGCAGCGCGTGAACTTGTTGCCCACCCGGATGCCGCCGCCGCACACGAGCCGCGAGTCTTCGACCGTGATCGCCCCCTGCATCAGGCCCGCCAAAGCCATCGGGATCTTCCAGGTCGAGCCGGGCGGGTAGCGGCCGCGGATGGCGCGGTTGTAGAGCGGGGTGAGCGGGTCGCGCAGGAGCGCCGCGTACTCGGCGCGACCCTCCTTCGTCGTGATGCGTTGCGAGAAGAGGTTGGGGTCGAAGGTCGGGTAGGAGGCCATGGCGAGGATCTCGCCGCTGCGCGGGTCCATGGCGACGATGACGCCGCGCCGTGTCGGCGTGTTGCGGAGCTGCTCCTCTGCGACGAGTTGCAGGTCGAGGTCTATCGTCGTTAGCAGGTCCTGTCCGGGCCGGGGCTCGACTTCTTCGAGCAGCCCCTGCGTGCGCGAGAGGCTGTCCACGACCAGGGTGCGGCTGCCGTCGCGCCCCCGCAGGTATTCGTCGTAGACCGATTCCAGTCCTTCTTTTCCGATGACGTCTCCGGGCCGGTAGCCCTTGTCCCTGTAGGCCGGCGACTCCAACTGCCTCGGGCCGATCTCGCCGACGTAGCCGAGGACGTGCGCCAGCAGCCCGCCCTCGGGGTAGAGGCGTTGCGGCCGCTCTTCGATGCGCAGCTCGGGGAATTCGAGGCCGTGCGCTTCGAGCCACGCGATGTCGGCGGGCGAGGCGTCCTCCTTGAGGCTGAGCGACTCGAAGGCCGGCGTCCGGCGGACTTCGTCGAAGCGCTCGCGCAGGTAGTCGGGGTCGAGGCCGAGGTTGCGCGAGAGCGGCCCCGTGAGCGCGTCGAGGCCGCGGCGGCCCACGTCGGAGCGCGAGAGGACGATGGCGTATGCGGGGCGGGAGCTGACGAGCAGGCGGCCCTCGCGGTCGAGGATGGCGCCGCGCGGCGCGCGGACGTTCAAGACCCTGACGCGCTGGCTGGCGGCGCGCTCGGCGTAGTAGTCGCCACGCACGACTTGAAGGTCGTAGAGGCGAAGCGCCAGCAGTGCGAACATCACCAGCACGAGGCACTGCACGACGCCCAGCCTCGCCCTCAGGTTTTGTGTCCTGTCCTCGAACCTCATCGAAACCCCCGTGTCCCTTCACCAGAGATTAACGATTCGGCGAGGCGGAGGCGACGGTGTGAACACTTATGACGCCTGAGTGATTACACCCACGGCCCCACGGCTGAATTCGCGAGCGGCATCGCCGGCCTTCGCACTGCCCAGCGACGCCCCACCGCGCGGTCTGAGCTTTGTTTCACCCTCCGCCCCTTCGGTTAAGTGTATTCACTCACGCCGCGTAGGTGTTCACACTGACGCGCCGGGAACGCCCCGCCGGGTATGCTCGGGAGACAATAGTAGGCCGCCCAGGAGGGCCAGCCGCGCCGTAAGATTCAGTGGCCGTAGGGGGCAAGCTGGGCGCGGCAACAGGTCGGGTGAGCGGAAGTCCGCCGCGGGACAGGTGTGGCGTCGAACTTCCGCCGTGAAAGTAAGGAGGCGTCATGAGAAGGAGGGTGTTAACTGCATTCACCGCCTGCGCGGTTCTCATCGTCGCGTTCGGCTGCGGCGGGGGGGCGGACGAAAACGGAAACACTGCCGCCCTCGTCGGGGAGAAGCCGGCTTTCACGCCGTCTCCCGACGCCGGCGCCACACGCCCTTTCAACGCCAACATCTCGCGCGAGGAGTTCGACCGCGACAGGGGCTACTACGAGGCGGAGGCGCGGCGGCTGAGGAGCACGTCGGGCCGGGGGCCGACGACCTTTGGCTCTGGTGGAGGACGCGCTCCGCGCTCGCCGCCTCCGAGGACGTCAGAGACTTGACGATCAACGTGGACGTGGATAACGGCGTGGTGACGCTCTCGGGGACCGTCAGGAGCGCGGAGCAGAGAGGCAGAGCCGAACAGGCGGCCCGCGGCGTCGGGGGCGTCAGGGACGTGAAGAACAACCTGTCCGTCGGGCGCCTCTGACGGCCCCGGCGGCGGCGCGGAAGTTGAGACGGGGACGATTTTCTTAGTGGCAGTGCGGGCGAGGTGAGACGTGGTATCTGAAGAGACTCTGGAGTTGGTTAGAGAGGCGTTCTACAACGTGCGGCGCGCGCGAGGGCTGTGCGCTTGGGACCTCGACGACAAGGCGGCGCCCCCCTTCCTCCACGAGAGCAACTCGGACAGGCTGACTGTGAGCTTAGTCCGCGGCGACACGGAGCGGACGAGCTTCAGCCTCCACATCAGGAGCCTGGTAAGACCGGACGGGGGCGTCACCGCGGAAAGGCTGGAGGGGGAGATCGAGGCGGCGCTGCGCGAGAAGGGGTTCCTGCGCGGCCGGCAGGGCGCGGGCCGAAGGCTAACCGCCCGCGCGCCTTTGTGAACTCGGCACCGCCGCGCGGGCCACTTATACGCTTACCCAACTCGCCCGGCGACGTTCGGGCATCCCGGCTCCGCCCGCAGGCGAAAGTTAAGATGTGGTACGCGATCTTTACCGGGGACGGCCACTACCACCTGATGAGGGCTCAGGTTAATTACACCCTCTGCGGGCGGCCGACGCTCAAGCGGGATAGAGACAGTGCCGACTACCGCCCGCCGGCGCGCGTGCTGGGAGGAGTTCCGCCCGCCTCGCAGTACCGCTCATGCCCCCTTTGCGCGGCGGAGGCAAACTCCAGAAGGCTGAAGCACCACAATGCGACGCTTGGCGACGGCGGATAGCGTCGCCTTCGGAGGGACGTGGGCGGTCTGGTGGTCAGGGCCCGCGCGCCGACGAGGGCGTCTTCCGCGCGGCGCCCGTCGGCGGCGCGAAGACTGATTACCCGGCCCTGTGACATCGTCTTTGTGCTCCGGGCCGACGGCGCGGGGAATAGCTACGCAAAAGCGAATAGGCGCGTCAGCCTTGGGGGCCTCGCGCCTGCTCTGATGTGTTCACTGTCCTCACCCCAGCAAACACGCGGCGGGCACATTCAGCACCCGCCGCGTTGATTAAAAATATAGCCGAACCATTAAGGCTTGTCTATTGACTTGGGGAAGAGTTTCGCCTCGCCATGAAGTCGTCACGAGGCACCTCCTGCGGGACGTAGGGGCCACCCCGCGCCGCCCCCGCCGATGCTGTAATTGCTTATCCCTAAGGGTTCGCAAAGGAATTGGATGAAGCGGCTGGTCGCCACCCGGCGTGGTGACATAATACTCCAACAAGTTGCGGCATAAGACCGCAGGAAGGAGTCAAGACCGCCCATGGATTACATCGGGATAGACCTCCACAAGAACTCGAGTCAGGTCTGCATCCTGACCGAGGACGGCGAATTCATCGAGCGCCGCATCAAGACCGACAGGGAGAGCTTCGACAAGCTCTTCGGTGAGAGGCCACCAGCGCGCATCCTCGTCGAGTCCTCGACCGAGAGCGAGTGGTGCGCCGCCACCTCGAAGCCTTGGGGCATGAGGTGATCGTCGCCGACCCGAACTTCGCGCCGATGTACGCCACTCGCGACCGGCGCATCAAGACCGACAAGCGTGACGCCCGGGCGCTTTGTGAGGCTTGCCGCTTAGGAGCCTACCGCCCTGCGCACCGCACCTCCGACCGGCAGCGGGATGTCAGGGCTCACCTGTCGGTGCGTGAGACGCTCGTCCGCACCCGCTCGAAGTACATCGCGCTGATCGGGGCACTGGCGCGCCGCGAGGGCTGCCGCATCAAGGCCGGGCCGTCGCCGAGCTTCGCCCGCCGCGTCGAGCAGGCGGGGCTGCCCGCACACACCCTGATACAGATCGGGCCTCTGCTCGTGATGCTCAAGGCCCTTAACGAGCAGATCAAGGCGGCCGACAAACGGCTGGAAGAGATCGCCCAAGCAGACAAGGTGGTGCAAAGACTGTGCAGCGTACCCGGGGTGGGGCCGGTGGTGGCCACCACGTTCGCCGCGACGCTCGACGAGGCGTCGCGCTTCCTCGGGGCCAAGCACGTGCGGTCCTACCTGGGTCTGGTCCCGCGCGAATACAGCTCGGGCGAGCGGCAGCACCGCGGGAGGATCAGTAAGGCGGGTAGCGTGCGCGCCCGGTCGCTGCTAGTTGAGGCGGCGTGGGCGGTGCTGCGGTGGAAAACCGAGAGGACGAGGGCGCTACACGAGTGGTGGGCGCGGATCGCGCAGCGGCGCGGGAAGGCGACGGCCGTGGTTGCATTGGCGCGGAAGCTGGCCGGTATCATGTTCGCGGTCTGGCGTGACGGCACTGAGTTCGACCCGCTACTGCTGCGGCCGGGGAGCGATCCCGCATCACCGAGGGCGGCATAGCCGTTGCGCCGAGGGTTATGACATTGAGTTCGGCGAGTTCAGATCACGGGCGGGCGAGCGCGGCAACCGGCTTGGCCCGTAGAGCGCCGTCAAAGGAGTAGCGCCGCCCGCCCCCGAACCCAAACTTGCGCCGGGCGTTAAGATAATCGCCCACTTGAGAGCGCGAACAGAGAGGTGAAAGGAACTCGCTGCGCGGTGTCGGTGTGCCCCGGGGCATAGTACCGGGGCTTAAAACACTTGACACCAACCGCCGCTTCACAGAGAGCCGGACGTGGACCCAGTTTTTAGTGTGTGAACTGCAACACTGGGCTGCAGATTACTTACTTGTACCGGTCATGAAGGACGAAAGAGTTTCCTATCAACCGGAAAACCGGCTCGAACCGTCCGAAGCGCCCCTGCATGTCTGCGTCGCCGCTGGGTCTCATGTAGACCATGCACTGAATGAATAACATCTTCCCGGACCGTACCGTGACGAAGTGGATGCCCCTCACGGTCATGCTCACGTCGAGCCGCTGGAGGGTCTGTTCGAACACAACCATGCCGCCCTTCTGCCCGTCGAGAACGATTGGCTTCGCCGATACTAACCGCCCCCCGGCGGGCACCATCCCCCTCAATTCCTTCTCCGAGAACAAGTCGTCCAGATCAGCCTGCGTGACCTTGTAACCCGGCGGCGCTGGCAGATCCTTCACCATGAGCATCGCCATCTCCGAGCCGCGGCCGCTCTCGCTCACGAACTTCTGGATGATGTTCGGCCTCTCCCCTTCGCTCGGGCGCCAGCTGGCGGGGTAGCTGATCTGAAAATCCGCGCCCTTCGCCTTCGGGTGTCCGGCGGTCCGATAGACTCGCTTGTAGCCGCGCGCGAATTCCTCGGCGGGGCGGCCCATGAACTTGTAAGTCAGTAGCGTTTCGAGAACCGGGGAAGGCAGTCTGCCCTTGGCCCTGGATTCGACCTCGGCGAGGAAATTGCCGGCGGTCTCGCGCGTAACCAGGCGGGAGGCGAGGGCGGTCTGCAATTGACTTTCCGCCTGCGCCAGAAACTTGGGGTACTCGTCCCCCATCATCCCCTGTAAGGCTTTTCTTATCTCAGTCTCCGCAGCCCCAAAGGAGAGGTTAAACTCAGCTTCGGCCTGCCGAGCCCGCAACGCCATATCGGGAAACTCCGCCCTCACCCTGTTCAAGGTGATGCGCTGGCCGAGCAGAAAGCCCAGCGCCCTGCCGAGATCATCCTCAAGCGAAGCCTGTGGGTTAAGTTCGGGAGGCGCCTGGGCACGAGCGGCCGCCAGAGCCGGCAGTAGACATAAGAAGAGTAGGCAAGCTCGTTTCAAGTGACCTTCTAAGGACGCGACTGTGAGTAGTGCGGCGCCCGCCTGGCTTCAGTGTTCGGGCTTTTTGAGGCGAAGGCTTCGGACGAAGCCGGCGATAGCTATGGCCGAGTTGGTTTAGTAAAGATTCAAGCTACCGCCCGGTCTTATCCGACTTCGCCCGCGCTGACGGGGAAGACGATGCGGTCGTAAACTTCAGAGAGCGGCAGACGGCAGCCGATCGAGACTAAGTCTACCGCCTTGTTGAGGCTGGTCGCCGAAGAGTAGCTCCACGAGCCGACGTGCTCTTGAAATTAGGACACTATCCTCCAGGTATACATAGGGTACGTCATGGCTGTGAGGGTCAACATTTAACGAGAATATTCCGCGGTAGATCCTTGCACTGAGTACAGGACAAAAATTGTTCTTTGACACTGCATAAAAGGCCACCGTGCCGCTATCCTGACCGAGATTTGTCGCCAAACGAATCTGGAAAGGATAAAACACGATGGCCGACATTCGCTTGCTGGAGCGAACGCTTGCCAGCAATGTAGCGTGGAATAAGGCGCGCATCAACTTCGTCGCCAAGTTCCTCGTCGCCCTCATCCAAGTCCGCAGCGTCAACCTCTCGGAGGTCGCCTCGGTCTTCGCCGGGGGCGCTTGCAAGGCGTCGCACTACAAGCGCATCCAGCGCTTCCTGCGCTCCTTCGAGGTGCCCTACGCGGGCGTGGCCGCCTTCGTCCTGAAGTTGCTCGGCGTGCCCCGGCCGTGGGCGCTCACGCTCGACCGCACCGACTGGTATCTCGGAAAGACGCCCTTGAACATCCTCGTCCTCGGCGTCATCTACAAGGGCGCGGCCTTCCCCTTGCTGTGGGCAGTCCTGCCGAAGAAAGGCTGCTCCTCGACCGCCGAGCGCATCGCCCTGCTGGATGAGTTCGGGCGGCAGTTCGGCTTCGCATCGGTCGCCTACTTGTGCGCCGACCGCGAGTTTATCGGCAAGGACTGGTTCCGCTACCTGCGCCGGAAAGGCGTCGCCTGCCGGCTCCGGGTACGGGCCAACACACAGGTCACGAACGCGCGCGGGCGCGTGGTCGCGGCCCGGCAGTTGTTCCGCCACTGCCGCGTCGGGCGGCAGGAAGTGCTCGGCGGGGCACGAGTCATCCGGGGCGAGCGGTGGTACGTCACGGGGCTGCGGCTGCCCAAAGGCGAGTACGTGATCGTCGTCGCGGAGCGCGAGACCGGGGCGGCGCTTTCTGACTACGCTCGGCGGTGGGAAGTCGAGACCCTGTTCGGGTGCCTGAAGACGCGCGGCTTCTGTCTTGAGGCGACGCACGTCACCGACCCCGAACGGCTCAAGAAGTTGCTGGCACTCGTCGCGCTGGCCTTTTGCTGGGCGCACGTCACCGGCGAATGGTTGAGCGCGCACAAGCCACTGCCCATCAAGAAGCACGGGCGCAAGGCTGTGAGTCTGTTCCGGCATGGGCTGGATCATCTGCGGCGCATACTATGTAATCAGCTATGCGAAGCCGAACGTGTTGCGTTCCGACGAGTTATCAAACTTTTGTCCTGTACTTAGCCTGTTCTGATATAATTAATCCTCTTTCACCTTCTGCGCCAAGTGCCTCGGCTCCGGCGTAGTGCGCCGCCGCGACCCCGACCCCGCCGGCGGCGATCTTCCTCATCGCTTCACGTCTGGAAAGCTTTTTCGGTGACCACCTCCCACCGTGCGCCGTCCTCCGTCCGAAACAGCCAAAGCCGCCGATCGCCCAAAGTCCGCCGGCCTAAAACAGTAGAGATCGGCAAGGGCGGCCACGCTCATCATCGGCGGATAAGATAATCGCGCAACGCATGATACATCGCTTCGAACGAGTCGGCGCAGAACAGGACCGGCTGGAAGTGCGTCGGGTCATACTCCTGGCGCGAGGCCGCTTCCAGGTCGAGCGGGCGCAACTCCACATCCCGCATGGCCCCCAACTCTCCGGCCGACAATAACCCCGTGCCATACGCCTTGGCTTCACCGTCTTCGCGGACGACCCCGAACTCGACCGTGAACCAGTAGACGCGCGACAAACGGTCTAGAGCTTCATGCGAAGTCGTGCGTTTGACTGCCCGGCCGACCAGGCGGTTGAGTTCGGCGAGACGTTCGCTCGCGAGCGTCACCGCGTGCCCGGCGATCTCGTGCACCACGTCGGGCTCCGGCGTGTAGAGCGGCGTCGAGTGGTGGCGGATGTACTGCGTGCAGAGGAAGACGCCGTTCGCCAGCGATTCGAGGAAGACGCGCGGCTCGACGAGGCCCGCGACCGGCTCTAGACGGAAGCCGCTGAGCGCCTCGACCCGCTCATTCACTTCGCGCATCTGCGGGATGCGCTCCCGCGGCAGTTCGAGGCGCCTGACGCATGAGAGGTATTCGGCGCAGGCGTGCCGCTCGTGCGCGGGTTCTAAAGCCTCCCAGACGGCGCGCCACACGCCGTGCTCCTCGGGCGTGTAGGGCGCGTCGGGGACGGGCGCGCCCGGCTCGTACTCCCGCGCGATACGGGCGATGCGGTTGCGGCGGGCGCGGTACTCTTCGTCACGAAAGCCAGGGTGGTCGGGGTCGAGCTGAACGACGGAGTTCCTGTCAGCGGCCGCGTCGGCCTCGGCGGCGACGGGGCGCGCGTCTGCGTGGTCTTGCAAAAGCGGATGCTCTGGCAGTGTTGTCGTCGTCATAAAACCTCGCTGAACGCCCGCCCAGGCGCGGCGAAATAAAAAGAACCGGCCTCCCGCCCTCCCGCGTCGGAAGGAAGGTGGCCGGCTCTCTGGAATCTTGTCTTCGGGTGCTAGCTCGTCGTCACACCCGGACAGCCCATCACCGCCCCGTCCCCCCCCGCGGAGAGCGAGCCGTAATAGTAGTAGTAGCGATAGGCGTTGTTCGGTTGACTGACCATCTTCACACCGGACGGGCAGGGTCGCCCGCCGCAAACATAGGGTAGCGGCGCGCCGTGGCGTGTGTCAAATGGGCCGGGGAAGCTCGACACCGGGTCGCTCGCGCCGATCAAGGTGCGGCAATGAAGCCGCGGGGCGACGGCCTTAAAGAAAACGTCAGGTCCATGTATTTCTCAGCCCTGCCCGTGTTCTGTTTGAAGAAAGGCTTAATTCTCTTTAATCGTCCGTGGGCTAAACCCGCCTGACGAGCGGATGCGCCTCGGCGATTACCACCGCTACAGACGGGGGTTGGCAGCATGAAGAGGTTGCTCGGGATAGCCTTGGGCGGGGCGGCGGCCGTTCTTTTCACCCTGGCTTGGCCCGACACGGTGCCGGCGAAGCCCATGTTCGCGCGGAAGTACGGCGTGTCCTGCTCCGCGTGCCACACCACGCCGCCTCGCCTGCACCAGACCGGGTATAGGTTCCGGGCCGCCGGTTTCCGCATGCCCGAGGAGATCGGCAAGGAGGACACGGCGCCTTCCTCTTCAACTACGACCTGCACAAAGTCTTCGGCATCCTCAGTTCGCCGCCGCTGGTCCTGATCACCCTGATGGGCGTGCTCTTCGTCTTCTACAATTTCTCCAGCCACGCCGTCTACGGGCTCTTCCTCCAGAAGGCGCCGGCGCAGCTCTACCCGGACAGAGAGTCTCTGAAGTCGCGGCCCGGCGCGGGCAGCCCCTTCCCGCTCGCGGAGTACGTCCGCACGGCCGAGCGGGAGTTGTTCCCCGGCGCGAGCGTCACCTACATCGATCCGCCGCTCGGGCCTGAAGACACCGTCAAGATGTGTCTCAAGCTCCCGGAGTCGCCGCACTCGTGGGGCCGCTCCTTCGTCTTCCTCGACCAGTACAGCCGCGGGGTGGTGTGGATGCGGAGCGAGCGGCAGATGTCGCGGGCCGACAGCCTGCGGCTCAGCTGGATCCTGCCGCTGCACGACGGCTCTTACGGGGGCGTGCCCGTGCGCGCCCTCTACGTCATCGTCGGATTCGTCCCGCTGCTCCTGATGGTCACCGGACTGGTGATCTGGCAACAACACCGGCGGGCGGCCCTCGTCACCGCTTCGAGGAGTCGGGCGGTGTCAGCGATCACGCGGTCAGGGCGGCCGCCGGCACACACGAACACAAGGTGAAACCATGCATTAATACCTCCTCGCAATACTGGCAGCACTCATTCTTTTCCCGGCCGCGCGAAGTGGAACGCGCGGCCCGCCCTCGGGAAGGTGGTTGTGTTGGCCGGCGGGGCCCGGCCGAAGACCCGTTTAGAAGCCGCTGACGTTCAGACGCCCGCCCGTGACGCACCGGCCGGAGAGCGAGGCGGTCGGGACGGCGCTCGACAGGATGGCGTCCCTGATCTGCGCGGCCGTCGCGCCCGGGTGCGTTGAGGCGTAGAGCGCTGCGCCGCCCGTCACGTGCGGCGTCGCCATCGAGGTGCCGCTGAAGGACGACAGCGTGTTGAAGGCCGTCGTCGACCAGATGCCGGAGCCGGGCGCGCCGATGTCGACCGTCGTCACCCCGTAGTTGGAGAACGACGACCGAGCGCCGGTGTTCGTGATCGACATCACGGCGATGACGGCGTCGTAGCCGGCGCCGGCCGTCGTGTTGTAGTTCGACGGGTAGCTGGCCGTCGTGTCGTTGTTGTCGCCTACGCCGTCGGAGCCGCCATTGCCCGCGGCCGCGATGAAGAGGATGTTCTGGCGCGCGCCGCGCACAATCGCGTCCAGCAGCGCCTGCGAGAAGCCGCCGCCGCCCCACGAATTGTTCGTCGCGACGATGTTCAGGCCGTGCCGCACCTTCAGGTCGGTGAAGTAATCGACCGCCTTGATGGCGTTGGCCGTCGTGCCGCCGTTGCGCCCCAGGAACTTGCCCGAGATCATCGTGACCTGCCAGTTGACGCCTGCCACGCCGATGCCGTTGCCGCCCTCGGCCCCGATGGTGCCCGCGACGTGCGTGCCGTGGTCGTCGGCGTTGCCGCTCGAGCCGCCGTCATAGATCGTGTTGTTGTTGCCGGCGAAGTCCCAGCCGTGGGTGTCGTCGGCGTAGCCGTTGCCGTCGTTATCAACGCCGTCTACGGGGTCGAACGGGTTGGACCAAATGTTGGCATCCAAATCGGGCGAGGTGTACTGGATGCCCTCGTCGATGATGCCGACGTAGACCGATGACGAGCCGGTGTGACCGGTGGCCCAAGCCTCGCCGGCCTGGCTGCCGAACTGGTTGGCCGGCGAGGTCTGGTCGCCGTACATGCCCCAGAGGTTGCCGTTCGTGTAATAGGTGTCGTTCGAGATGGCCTGGTGGGTGTAGACCCAGTTGGGCTCGACGAACTCGACCGCGGGGTCTTCCTGAATCGCGCGGCGCGCGGCGGCGGCCGGCGTATCAGGCTGGTAGCGGGCGAGCACGAGGTCGCCGCGCCCGTCGGCGCGGGCTGCAACGCTCGTAATGTTTTCCAGCACCTCGGCGTTGATGCGGCCGAGAGCGCGGCCCTTCTCCGCGATGGTGGCGCCCGCCTTAAACTGGACGAGGAGCTCGCCAGGTACTGAGGCCGCCTCGTGGCGCGGGCCGTTGCCGTCGGTTTTTTGACCCCGGCCCGTCGAGGGCAGGAGCGCCAGCGCGCACAGGGCCGTCATGACAAACAGGGCGAAAAACTTCTTCATATCTCCTCCAAAGCTGAGTGGTGTAGGTGGCGGCGGCGACCGGTGAGCGTGGCCCGCCGTGAATGGGCAAGTTTCCGCGTTCCAGTAGATGAAACCGTTTGCAGGGACTGCAAAATAAATGTGTCCCGAAGAAGACAGAAACGCCCGCCAGCTTTACCGGCGGACGCGGGGCAGCGTCAGGTGCGTCGTGGCGCCGCCTAAGACTCCTCAGCCCGGCAGAGTTTCCGCCGGCGCCGCCCCGGTATCCACGGCCTCGACGCCGCGTAAGCCGTCGGGCAAGCGTCGCCTCTGGCTGTGGCGCGGCTCCCGGAGCCTCTTAGACCGTTGTGCGCCGCCCTCTTGACGAGCCTCGAATTCCCACGTCCTCTTGAGATCATCGGACGCGTTGCGCACGTGGTTCAGCGCCCCGCCGAGCTTGCGCGCCATTTCCGGTAGCTTGCGCGGACCGAGGACGAGGAGCGCGAAGAAGAGCACCACGAGCAGTTCGGTCGTGCCTATGGATTCCAGAAATAAGAGATACATCGTCGCCCCTCGCCTGACGCTCCGGCATGAAGGCGGTGATTGCTGGCCAAGCGCCGGAGCGCAGTCACACAAATTTAGTCGAGCTGCGGTTGGGTAGCCTCGTCAAGCCCGACTGGTTCGTCGAGGCTGGCCGTCCCACGTTTAAACTCACTGATGCTCTTGCCCAGTCCCTTCGCCAACTGCGGCAGACGCTTGCCACCGAACAGTAAGAGGAGAATGACCAGGACGATTATCAGCTCCTGCGTCCCGGGCATCCCTAAAGCCGGTGTGTAATTCATGTCTTCTCCTTATTCCGACTGCACAGCCTAACCTGTCACATACTCAACTGCCGGCGGGCAGGTTACTTCGCGCACGCCTCACTGCTGAGCCTTAGCCGTTTCGCGCTCCAGATTCATCAGGCACTTCGGGCAGGTGCCCGCAGCCTTCTCGCGGATGTCGGGGTGCATCGGGCACGAGTAGGTGGCCGCCTCGTGGCCCGCTTTCCTGCCGCCCCTCGCACGGTGCCGGGCCGCGCGCGCGCGCTTGCTCACCGTAGGGCTCGCGCGTGGGCGGCCTTCCCCCCTTGCCGCCCACGCGCCGGAGCCCACCCGCCTGACGGGCGGCTGCGGGGATGTTTACTTCTTCGTGACCGAGTTGCTGCCCGAGTTCGCCACCCAGACGTTGCTCCCGGCGGAGGCGATGCCCAGGGGGTCTTTGCCGACGGCGTAGGTGCCGAGCACCGCGCCGTCGCCCGAGAGCTTCATCACGGTGTCGCTGCCGTTGTTTGCCACCCAGATGTTGCCGCCCCCCGCGGCGACGCCCGCCGCGCCGTCACCGACAGCGTAGGTGCCCATCACCGTCCCGAAGCTCGACAGCTTCATCACGTTCTTGCTGAAGAAGTTCGACACCCAGACGAAGGTGCCGTCGAAGGCGATGCCGTATGGCCCGTCGCCGACGGGGAAAGTCCCGAGCACGAGGCCCTCGGCGGAGAGCTTCGTCACGGTGTTGCCCTTGTTGTTGGTCACGTAGATGTTCGAGCCGTCGGTGGCGAGGCCGACCGGGCGCCGGCCGACGGCGTAGGTGCCGAGCACCGTGCCGTCCTGCGAAAGCTTCGTCACGCTGTTGCCCCTGCCGTTCGCGACCCAGATGTGCGGCCCGGCGGCGAGCACCGCCTCGGGGCCGTCGCCGACCTCGTAGGCGCCGACGGTCGAGCCGTCGGTCGTCAGCTTCATGACGTTGTTGTCGGCGCTGTTCGACACCCAGACGTTCGTCCCGTCGAAGGCCACGCCGGTCGGGTTCTTGCCGACGGCGTAGGTGCCGAGCACCGCGCCGGTGCTCGACAGCTTGGACACGCTGTGGCTGAACTGGTTGGTCACCCAGACGTTTGTGCCGACGATGGCGACGCTCCCCGGCCCGTCGCCGACGGCGACGCTGCGGGACTGAGCCGCGGCCGCGGCGGGCAGCGCGAGCAGCGCCGCCAACAGGCACACGGCGTGAATCGAAATTTTAATGGTGTGGTTCTTCCTCATCTGTCGCCTCCTCTTGTGGCCTCCACGGCCTTTGCCTTCTCGACCTTCGACTTTTCGACCTGCCCTTTCGGCCCGTGCCCTTGCCGCTCGACAAAGCCGAGCAGCTTGACGATGCCGGTCGGGCGCACCTTCGCGGGACACCCCGCCCAGCGCGTCTCCGGCTCGTTGCCGAACCTCAGCATCGAGATGTGGTTCGACTTGTCTG
>JAIVJI010000092.1 GCA_020200135.1 Acidobacteriota bacterium
GGGTAAAACGGTGATCGCTTCTCTGGCGCTCCTCGCTCTGTCGCTCGTGTTCCGGGCCGGCGCTCAGCGGACGCCGCGGACGATGCGGCTGGACTTCTATCACACGGGGAACGCGGCGGAGGAGGTGTTCAGCGTTGACCGCGTAGTGTTGGAGCCGCTGGCGTGGCCGGGCAGGCGCGCGCGGGCGTTGGACGAGAGCAACCTCGGCAAGTACCTGTTCGAGGTGAGGGACCCGAAGACCAACCGCATCCTTTATTCGCGCGGGTTCGCCTCGATCTACGGCGAGTGGGAGACGACGGACGAGGCGAAAACCGCGCGCCGCACCTTCCACGAGTCGCTGCGCTTCCCCGCCCCCGAGGCGCCCGCGCAGGTCGTCCTGAAGAAGCGCGACGCGCAGAACCTCTTCCGCGAGGTCTGGGCGACGACCGTAGACCCGAATGACATCTTCGTCGACCGCTCGACGCCCGGGGCGCCCGCGCCGCTCGTCGAGATTCAGCGGAGCGGCGTCCCTTCCGAGAAGGTCGACTTCCTCATCCTCGGCGACGGCTACACGGCGGCCGAAGCCGCGAAGTTCGAGCGGGACGCACGCCGGATGGCGGACGTGCTGTTTGCGACCTCGCCGTTCAAGGAGCGGCGCCGTGACTTCAACGTCTGGGCGCTCTGCCCGCCCGCCGCGGAGTCGGGCGTCTCGCGCCCCTCGACGGGCGTCTACCGTGATAACCCGCTCGGCTCGACCTACGACGCCTTCGGCTCGGAGCGCTACGTCCTCACCTTCGACAACCGCGCGCTCCGCCGCGCCGCCTCGTTCGCCCCTTACGAGTTCGTCGAAATCCTCGTCAACGAACGCACCTACGGCGGCGGCGGCATCCACAACCTTTACGGCACGGTCGCCGCGGACAACGCCTTCGCGGACTACGTCTTCGTACACGAGTTCGGCCACCACTTCGCCGGGCTCGCCGACGAGTACTACACCTCCTCGGTCGCCTACGCCCCCGCGACCGAGCGCGTCGAGCCGTGGGAGCCCAACGTGACCGCGCTGCTCGACCCGGCCGCGCTGAAGTGGAAGGACCTGGTCTCGGCGGACACGCCGCTCCCGACGCCGTGGGGCAAGGAGGCTTTCGAGGCTTTCTCGCGCGAGATACAGCAGCGCAGGCGGCAGATAAGGGCTGAGCGCAAACCCGAGGAGGTGATGGAGGCGCTCTTCCGCGAAGAGCTCGAACACGAGGCGCACATGTTCGCGCGGGAGAAGTACGCCGGGCGCGTCGGCGCCTTCGAGGGGGCCAACTACGAGGCGAAGGGCTTCTACCGGCCGGAGGTCGACTGCATCATGTTCACCCGCACGAACCGCTTCTGCGCCGTCTGCCGCCGCGCCATCGAGCGCGTCATCGACCTCTACTCGCGCTGACCTCCGGCCCCCTCGGCTCACGGCCGCCGCCCCGCTTCAAGTTGCGGCCGCATCCTGCCCGCGAAGGAAAGGTTTTTATTGACACCCGGTAGGAATTAATTAAAATGCCTTCCGCCCACTGAGCGCCCGGCTTTCACTCAACTCACGCACGGAGGTACATGCAGATGAGCAGCAAAAACCGCCCGGAGAGGAGTTTCACTTCCAGCGGCGACGTCCGCACCTCATGGCTGGTTATGTACTCGTCTGGAAAAGCGTCAACGTCGAGATCGGCGATGAAGGCGGGGACGGCAAGCTCAGAAAGTTTATGAGTAAACGCTCAATGTCACGCCGCTAGCCCGCCCCGCGCACGTCCAACTTTCGATTTTAGAGAGTCCCGGCACGCCGAAGACGAGTCCGGCCGGGGGTCGATGCGGAAGCATGCCCCCGGCCTTTTTCAGTTCACAGTCTCGGAGGTGGCGTCGGGGGCGGGCTGGCCGTTGTGGTCTACGTGGAGGAGTGTGAGTTCCTGCTCGTCGGCGAGGCTGGAGTCGATGAGGGTCTGGACGCGGTAGCGGCCGGGCGCGGGGAACTCGACGTTGAAGAAGAAGCTGATGTTGTTGGCGACGCCGCCGTGCATCACTTCGAAGGGCGAGGGCTCGGCGAGGACGACCGGGTGCTGGCCGTCGTCGGTGAGGATGCGCACCTCCGAGAGGTGGCGCCCCTCGCCGCGCCACTGCGTGACGACGGCGAACTTCATCACCGTCACCGGGAAGTGCTGCACCAGTATCTGGTGAAAGACCCCCATCAGCGACAGCTTGTTGCCGACCTCCAGCCGCACGTCGTCGCAGAAGACCGTGTAGGCCAGATTCAGTTTGCCCCCGTCCCTTTTCGCCATCGTATCCTCTCCCACTTGTTAATAAAGACCCGGCACCGGACGCTTCCATCACACGGCGGCCTGCCCGAACCCCTCAGCCGAGCAGGGCCCGCAACCCCTCCTCGTCGATTATCTTGAGGCCGAGCGCCCGCGCCTTGTCGAGCTTCGAGCCCGCCTCCTCGCCGGCGACGACGTAGTCGGTCTTCTTGCTCACGGTCGAGGTCACGCGGCCGCCGCGCGCCTCGATGGCCGCGCGCGCCTCGTCGCGCGTCAGGGCCTCCAGCCGCCCCGTCAGCACGAACTGCTTGCCCGCGAAAGCCTCGTCCGTCGCGCCGGATGCGCCCGACGCCAGCTCCGTCCGCACGCCGAACTCGCGCAGACGCCCGCAGAGGTTGACGTTCCCCTCGTCGTCAAACCAGTCGCGGACCGACTCGGCGACGGTCAAACCTATCTCGTGTATGTCGTCCATCTCCTCGACCGTGGCGGCGGCCAGGCGTTCGAGCGAGCGGAAGTGTCGCGCGAGCAGCGCGGCCGTGCGCTCGCCGACGTGCCGAATACCCAACCCGTAAACTAACTGCGGCAGGTCGCGCCCCTTGCTCGCCTCGATCTGCGCCAGAAGGTTCGACGCGGACTTCTCGGCCATGCGTTCGAGCCCGGCCAGCTCTTCGAGCTTCAAAGCGTAGAGGTCGGCCACGTCGCGCACCATCTTCTTCTGCACGAACTGCTCGGCGAGCGCGTCGCCCAGACCCTCGACGCGCATCGCGCGGCGCGAGGCGAAGTGGAGCAGACGCGCCTTCAACTGCGCCGGGCAGTCGGCCGCGACGCAGCGCGAGACGACCTCGCCCTCGGGACGCGAGATCAGACCTTTACATTCGGGGCACCTCTTCGGGAAATGGTAAGTCTTCTCCTCACCCGTCCGGCGCGATTTCACGACGCTTAAAACCTTCGGGATAATCTCGCCGCTCTTCTCGATGTTGACCCAATCCCCTATTTTTATTCGGAGCCGTCTGATCTCGTCCACGTTGTGTAGCGTCGCCCGCGAGACCACCGTCCCGGCGAGCTGGACGGGCGTGAGGTTGGCCACGGGGGTGAGCGCGCCCGTGCGGCCGACCTGAACGACGATGGACTCGACCTGCGTCGTGGCCTGTCGCGCGGGGTACTTGTAGGCGATGGCCCAGCGCGGCGACTTCGCCGTCGCGCCGAACTCGTCCTGCAGCGCCGTCGAGTTGACCTTGACGACCACGCCGTCTATCTCGTACTCGAGGCCGTCCCGCTTCGCCTCCATCTCGTTACAGAACTCGATGACCTCCTCGATGTCGGAGCACTTCGCGCGGCGCGGGTTGACGGTGAAGCCGGCGGAGTCGAGCCACTCGAGCGCCTCCCAGTGCGTCGCGAAGGGCTTGCGCTCGCCGCGCAGAACGTCGTAGGCGAAGAGGTCGAGGCGGCGGCGCGCGACGACCTTCGGGTCGAGCTGGCGGATGGTGCCGGCGGCGGCGTTGCGCGGGTTGGCGAATTTGGCCTCGTCCGCCTCCTCGCGCTCGGCGTTGATGCGCTCAAACGCCTTGCGCGGGAGGTAAGCCTCGCCGCGCACCTCGACCTCGGCCTCGCCTTCGGCCGCGCCCTTCAGGCGCAGCGGCACGCTGCGGATGGTGCGCACGTTCTGCGTCACGTCCTCGCCGACGCGCCCGTCGCCGCGCGTCACGCCGCGCGCGAACACGCCGTTCTCGTAGTGGACGGAGAGCGAGAGGCCGTCGATCTTCAGCTCGGCGACGTACTCGAACGAGCGCCCGTCGGCCAGGCGCCGGCAGCGCTCGTCGAAGGCGCGCAGGTCTTCGATGTTATAGCTGTTGTCGAGCGAGAGCACGGGGCGGCGGTGGACGTACTCCGCGAACCCCTCGGCGGGCCGCCCGCCGACGCGCAACGTCGGGCTGTCGGGCGTCCGGAACTCCGGGTGCTCCTCTTCGAGCGCGCGCAGGCGCTCGACCAGCGCGTCGTACTCGACGTCCGAAATCTCCGGCCGGTCGTGGACGTAGTAAAGCTCCTCGTGCCTCAGCACCTCCTCGCGGAGCTTTCTGATGTCGGCTTCGATGGTTTTCGCGGCGGTCGGCAAGTTGGCAGTCACACCCGGAAGTTGATGTCGAGAACGCTCGCGCTCATCATAAGGTCAACACTCCGGGCGCGCAAACACGTCGCCGCGCGGCGGGGCTCAAGCGCTTTCGTCCTCGCCCCCGCGGTCGCGCGCCCGCAGGAACAGGACGGCGTACGCGAGGGCGAGCACCGGCACGAGGAGGGCCGAGAGGAAGGTCACGAGCACGAGAACGGCGTAGGCGCTGTCGTTCGCCGACGGCGTGCCGCGCATCCCGCCCATCGTCTCGAAAGCGGCCCTCTCAAGGTTGAGCAGCGTCAGCGCGAACACGACCGCCGCGACGGGCAGGAGGGCGGCGACGACGGCCGCGAAGAGCCCCAGCCCGCCGTGCCGGACGAGGTAGAAGAGGAGCAGCGCCACCCTCCAAGACGCCACGACGACGAGGAAGAGGACGTTTAAGCCGCGCGCCGTCTCCATGCCGTAGAGCATCTCGACCGGGACGGCGTAGAGCGCGGCGGGCGGCGCGGTGAGCGCGACGAAGGTCAGGACGTGCGCGTACGACCAGCGGCGCGGCCTGAGCGGGCGCGCGACGGCCCACAGCACCCCCGCGAGGATGAAGACGTAGACCACCGACCCGAGCCCCGTGTGCTGGAGCGCGCCCGCGCGCGGGTCGTCCCACCAGCGCCCGGCCCCGACGGCCCACGTGCACGCGAGACCGAAGATGAGGTGCGCCCGCCCGAAGCCGCGGAACTCCCCGGCCGTCAGCCGGAACGTCAACAGCCTCGCCGCCGTCGAAATCACGCCCCGGCTGTGCGTCGAGTCGTCCATCGCTTGAAACCTCTGAGCGCCTATTTGTTGAGCTTGACGAGCGCGGTCTGGGCGCGCTTCTGTGGCGCCTCGTCTTCGAGGGCGGCGAGGCCGTGGATGACGCGGCCGAAGTATTTGACGCCCTGGATGAAGTCGTCGAGGCGTATGTTCTCGTCGGGGCCGTGCGGGTTCGAGCCGGCGTGGCTGATGCCGAACGAGACGACGGGCGTCGGCGGGTCGTTCGCGCCGCAGACCGCGCCGACGGGGCCGCTCGCCGGGTCGAGCGGGTAGACGACGGGCGGCTGGCCGTAGACCTCGCCGGCCGCCTCGATGGCCGCGCGCGCGACCATCGAGGCGGGCGACGACTTGGCGTAGGGAGCCGAGCCCAGCTCGTTGATCTCCACGTCCAGAAAGCCGCGCTTGTCCAGGTGCTCGCGCAGGAGCGTGACGACCAGCTCGGGCGTGAGGTCCGGGACGAGCCGGAAGTCGAGGCGCGCGGTCGCCGCGCCCGGCAGGATGGTCTTGGCTCCCGCCTCGGTGTGGCCGGTGCGTATGCCGCAGATGGTGCAGGTCGGGCCGAAGATGAGCTCTTTCGCCAGCTCCCTCCCCGTCATCCCGTGCAGCCAGCCGCCGATGCGGAACTCGCGGCGCAAGCCCGCCTCGTCCAGCTCGATGGTCTTGAGCATCTGCCGGTCGTCGGACGTGAGCGGGGCGACGTGCGACGAGAAGCCGTCGATGGTGATGACGCCTTTGGGCGAGACGACGGTCGAGAGCGCCTGCACCAGCCGCCACGCCGGGTTCGGGACGATGCCGCCCCACTTCGAGTGGAGGTCCGTGCGCGCGCCGTACGCGCGCAGCTCGAGGAAGGCGATGCCCTTGAAGCCGAGGTTGATGACGAGGCGCTCGCGGGTGTCCTTGTAGCCGTCGTCCCAGACGCAGCCGTCGGCGCGCAGAAGCCCCGCGTTCTCCGAAGCGAAGCGGTAGAGGCTCGGGCTGGCGAGGCCGTCCTCGCCCTCGACGACGAAGCGCAGGCAGACGGGGAGCTTGCCGTAAGTCTTCTGGTAAGCCTCGACCGCCGCGAGGCGCGCGACCAAATCGCCCTTGCTGTTCGAGGCGCCGCGCGCGCGGAGCACGCCGTCGACGACGACGGCCGCGAACGGCCCCGACGACCACTCGGTCAACTGCCCGACGGGCTGCACGTCGTAGTGGCCGTAGACGAGGAAGCAGCGCGGCCCCGCGCCGCACTCGCCGTAGATGATGGGGAAGCCGCTGCCGACCTTGAACGCGCGCGTGCCCGCGCCCACGCGCTGCAACATCTGCTCGACCTTCTCCGCCACCGCGCGCATCCCCGTCCCGCGCGCCGCCACCGAAGGCATGCGACACAGGTCCTGCAGCCGCTCCGTGAACGAGCGCGCGTGCCGGTCGACGTATCTGTCGAAGCGTGTGAACGACATTTCTTCGGGGTGATAGGTGATGAGCGATGAGTGATAAGGAAATCCGGCCGCCCTCACTCATCACTCATCACTCATCACCTATCACTGTAAAAAAGGTAGCGCGGGCTCGACGGGTCGCGGTCAAAGCCGGCGCAGACGAGCCCGGCGGCGAAGGCGTCTTGAAACTCGCCGCGGACGCGGAGCAGCTCGGCGCGTGCGGCCGCCGGGTCTTCCGAGACGAGCGCGCCCCAGTTGGGGGGAATCGTGACGGCGGCGGCCGGCTCGCCCGAAGGCTCCGGGGTCTCGCCGCGCGCGAGCGCCACGACGCGCGGCGAGTCGAGCTCCCACTCGGCGACGAGGCGGTCGCTGTCGAGCCCCAAAGCCTCGGCGAACTTTCCCGTCACGGTCGAGTAGTCCGTGCCGTAGTAGTTGACGGCGTAGCGGCGGACGACGACGCCGAGGCGGTTGAGGTTGAAGTGCGCGTTGCGCGACTGCGCCGGGTCCCACGTCCAGTGTATGAAGCGCCGACCCTCCGAGACGACGCGCGCGCGCTGCGCCCACTTGAGCCGCGCGCCGACGCCGAGGTTCTGGTGGCTTTTCGCCACCGCCATCATGTGCGAGTAGCCGACAACTTCCTCCGCGCCGGAATCGGGCGCGGGGCGCACGGCCACCTGGTTGAGGACGAAGCCGACCATCCTCCCGCCGGCGAAGGCGCCGAGCGTGAAGCCGCCGGCGCTGCGCGCGACGATGAGGTGGCGGCGCGGCGACAGCTCAAGGTCGGGCAGGCCGAACGCCTCGCGCTGCAAACGGACGCACTCGTCGAACTCCTCGACGGTCGTACACTCGCGGATGTCTACCCCGTCGCTCTCGGCCATCCTCGACACTCGCCCTCAGATCTCGACCAGTTCGTACCAGCTTTGCGGGACTTCCGCGACGCGGCGCTCGGCCGCGCGCTCGGCGATGTCGGCCGCGAAGTTGACGAGCGTCAGGCGGCCGTCGCCGCGGTAGCGCGGCTCGACCGAGTCGCGCAGCTCGCGCGCGTAGGCCCTCACCCCGCAGCCGATCTTGAAGAGCACCAGCCGCTCCGTGTCGCCGTGCTTGAGGAGCCACGCGACCTTGCGCATCGATACCATCCCGCACTCGCCCCAGAAGCGGAAGCGCGCCCCCGCGCGCGGGCGGCCCCCCTCCGCCCCGTTCAAAGAGACGAGGTCGGGCTTGTAGCGCAGGCCGACCGGCAGCTCTATCTCAAGGTGCGGGTACGCGCGCGCGAACATCGCGTACCCGAGCGCCTTCATCAACACGTGGCCGTAACTCTCGCCCCGGCGCTGCCAGAGCCGCACACGCCTTCCGGCCAGCTCGAAGTCGTAAAGCATCCAAAAGCCGTAACCTTTCGGCGCGTCCGGCGGCGGATAAACCCCCGCCCCGAAACTTCGCCGACCTCGCGTTCTAAAACCGGGAAATTGGATTCTATCCTGTCGCCCGCCGCCTGTCACCCGGAAGGACGGATGAAGGCGGAAGGATGAAAGATGAAGTTCAGACGGCCGTCACTTCATCTTTCATCCCTCCGGCTTAGTCGGCGAAGGCGACGGAAAGTTCGCGGAGGGTGGCGGAGTCTGAGGCGTCGGCGCGGGCGGACTCCTCGCGGTTGACGTGGCGGTAGAGGATGTCGCGCTGCTGCGGGCGGAAGCCGGCCTCGCGGATGAGGTAGCGGAGCATCTTCTCGTCCGCCTCGTTGTGCGCGCCGGCCGCCGAGACGACGTTCTCCTCGATCATCACCGAGCCCATGTCGTCGGCGCCGAAGCGGAGCGCCACCTGCCCGAGCCGGAGCCCCTGCGTCAGCCAGGACGACTGGATGTGCTCGACGTTGTCGAGGAAGAGGCGCGAGACGGCGACCATGCGGAGGTAGTCCATCCCCGTCAGCTCCTCCTTGATGCGGCGGCCGAGCGCGGTGTTCTCGCGCTGGAACGTCCACGCGATGAAGGCGGTGAAGCCGCCCGTCTCGTCCTGCAGGTCGCGTATGCGCCGGAGGTGCCGGACGCGGTGCTCGGTGCGGTCGCCGATGCCGAACATCATCGTCGCCGTCGTGCGCAGGCCGACGCAGTGCGCCGCGCGCATCACGCCGAGCCACTCATCGGTCGTACACTTCGTCGAGACGCGCTTGCGCACCTCGTCGTCCAGAATCTCGCCGCCGCCGCCCGGCATGCTGTAGAGTCCCGCCTCCTTCAGCCGCCCCATAATCTCCTCGTAAGGGAGCTTCGAGATGAGATGGATGTTGTGAATCTCGGGCGGCGAGAAGCAGTGGAGCTGGAAGTCCGGGTAGCGCGCGTGGAGCGTGCGGAGGAGGTCTTCGTACCACTCGATGCCAAAATCGGGGTGCAGCCCGCCCTGCATCAGGACGCCCGTGCCGCCGAGCGCGATGGTCTCGTCGATGCGCGCGCAGATGTCTTCGAGCGTGCGGACGTAGGTGTCGGGCTTGCCCGGCCTTCGGTAGAAGGCGCAGAAGGTGCAGACGACGTTGCAGACGTTCGTGTAGTTGATGTTGCGGTCGATGATGTAGGTGACGACGTCCGACGGGTGTCTGCGCCGCCGCACCTCGTCGGCCGCCACGCCCATGCGCGCCACGTCGAAGGATTCGAGGAGCCGCGTACACTCCTCCGCCGTCATGCGCCCGCCCGCCAGCACGCGGTCGAGAATCGGTTGGATGTCTGTACTTGTCATTTAAACTTCGTCTGCCCGAATCGCAAATTTCAAATTTGAAATATCAAATCCGCATTCTGCCAGCCGCGCGACCGCAAAGAACCGCTTTCGGCGCGATTTTTGAGAGCGCGTCCCGCGCCGTTTACTTCAACCTGAAGTCTTATCAACATCCGTGCCGACGAACTTGAGCGGGCGCAGCGTCTCGATGACGCCGTGCTTGTGCGCGAGGCGGAAGAAGAGTTCGAGGCCGGCCGCGAGTTCCCCGTCCAGCTCGAAGGCGATGTTGCGCGTCAGGTAGCGCACCAGCTCCTCGCGCGGGCGCCGCAGCTCCCTCTCGTAAACGTCCACTATCTCTTCGACGCTCGCCAGCCCCTCGTCGCGCGCGCCCGCGAAGTCTATCGCGCGCACGGCGCGGGCGGCCGACTCGTGCGCCATCCACATCGCGAAGACGAAGCCGAGCCCCGTGTGCTCGCGCCACAGCGCGGCCATGTCGTAGACGCGCAGGTCGCGCCGCTCGAACGTCATCGCCGGGTCGCCGATGACCAGCGCCGCGTCGTGGCGCGCGAGCATCCGCCCGAGGTCCGGCTCCGCCTGTTCGAGCCGCGGCGCGCGCCCCAAAAACTCCCGGCAGATGACCTCGATGAGCGCGGCCGACGTGCGCGACTCGACGCTGAGCGCGATCGACTCGACCTCTTCGAGCCGCACGCCGCGCGTGACGAGGACGACGCTGTGCACCTCGCGCCGCGCGCCGACGCAGACGCCCGGCACGATGGCCGTCTCGGGCAGACGCTGGTACTCGATGACGGGGACGAGCGCCGCCTCGACCTGGCCGCGCGCGAGCATGTCGGCGCAGCGCGCGGGCGCCGTGTCGGTCAAAAGCTCGACCTCGCCGCGCCGCCTCCCCCGGGCGAAACTCCAGATGAGAGGGGCCGTGTTCAAATAGCTCGACGCGGCCACGCGCGGGGCGCCGCCCGGTGCCAGAATTCTCTCCGACTCTTCCTTCAACACGCCTCCGAACGTCGTCCTTAACCGGCCTTCACGATGCTAACTCACACGAGCGCACCCCCGCAACAACCGCCCCCGGCGCCGCGCGGCGCCCCGTTGACAGTCGCCGCACGCGCACATACCATGCACTCCACGCATGCGGATTTACGACATCAGCGTGGCCCTGACGCCGGGCGAGACGCCGACCTACCCGGGCGACCCGGGGCTGGAGGTCGGCTCCTGGAGCGCGATCGCGCGCGGCGACGCGGCCAACGTCTCGGTGCTCAACTTCGGCGCGCACACGGGGACGCACATCGACGCCCCCGCGCACTTTATTGAGGGCGCGCCGGGGCTCGCCTCGCTCCCGCTCGACGCGCTCGTAGGCCACGCGCGCGTCGTCGAGATTCCTTCGGACGCGCGCGCCGTCGAGGAGCGTCACGTCCGGGCTGACGCGCTCGGCGGCGCGTCGCGCGTGCTCTTCAAGACGCGCAACTCGGACTTCTGGAACGAGCGCGACGGGCGCTTCCGCGAGGACTTCACGTACATCGAGCCGTCGGCCGCGCGCTCGCTCGTCGGCGCGGGCGTGCGCCTCGTCGGCTTCGACTACCTCTCGGTCGAGAAGTTCGGCTCCGAAGGTTTCGAGACTCACATGGCGCTGCTCGGGGGCGGCGTCGTCATCGTCGAGGGGCTCGACCTGCGCGGGGTCGGGCCGGGCGTCTACGAGCTCTTCTGCCTGCCGCTCAAGATCGCGGCCGGCAGCGGCGACGGCGCCCCCGCGCGCGCCGTCCTGCGCACTCTCGACTGAGGAGAAGAGATGATCGAGAAGGTCAACCTGTCGGAAAAGTTCGGACTCTTCAGTGAGCACTGGAGCCCGAAGATCGCGGGCGAGGTGGGCGACTCCTACGTCAAGCTCGTCAAGTTTCAGGGCGACTTCGTCTGGCACAGGCACGAAGAAGAGGACGAGATGTTCTTCGTCGTCAGGGGCGAGATCGTCATCCGCCTGCGCGACGGCGACGTGCGACTCTCGGAGGGCGAGTTCGTCATCATCCCGCGCGGCGTCGAGCACAAGCCGGTCGCCAGAGAGGAGGCGCACGTCCTGCTCTTCGAGCCCAAGACCGTCCTCAACACCGGCGACGTGGTCGAAGAGTCCGTCCCCTGGCAGCGCGTCATCAACGCGCAGGGCGCCTGCTCGACGGGGCGCGTCATCGTCCCGCCCGACCTCCAGCAGCGAATGCTCGAATCCGAGGGCGTCGTCTTCGACGCAAAAGGTCGCTGCGACCTCTCGCGCTACCGCTGGACGCCGGAGGAGTACGAGGCCGGCGGCGAGGTCGGCGGCGGAGAACAGCCGAGCCTCTTCGGCGGCTAAAGGTCACGAGGAACACCCCATGAGCGACCAGCAACTACAGCCCCGCGCCCCCTACGCCATCAGCGAGCCGCGCTACACGGTCTCGCCGCAGATGGTGACCACCGCCTTCGAGCTTCCCGGCTACCGCATCCGGCAGAACCTCGGCGTCGTGCGCGGCATCATCGTCCGCTCGCGCAACCTCTTCGTCAACATCGGCGCGTTCTTTAACACGATGGTCGGCGGCAACATCACCGCCTGGACTAACCTCTGCGAGTCCACGCGCCGCGACGCCTTCGAGATCATGATCCAGCACGCCACGGAGCTGGGGGCCAACGCCATCATCGGCGCGCGCTACGACGCGACCGAGGTCATGCAGGGCGCGACCGAAGTCCTCGCCTACGGCAGACGGCGCTGGCGAGCTAATCGCAACTTCCACAATGACTTACTACACACCGACTTAGTCGGCCGCCCCCCTCTATAGGCCACCTTCCCTCACAACGCTCGGCCGCGTCGACGACCGCACGCCTCCGCCCGTCTCGCCTCCTCGCAAATTCATAAAAAACAATAGACAAACTTCGTTGCCTTGTGCCAAAATGTGTTTGTCACTAGACCTGTAAAAGGTCTCGGTGCTTTTTGTACCCTCGGAACGCCTTCTCGCCCTTTACCGTTTCCGGCTGGAACCGCCGATGCTCTCGCTCTACAGCGCCCTCCTAGCACAGCACCCGCGACAACTGACTTCTGTCCGTTGCGCGGAGCCGACTATTGTGCAGCTCCAGCGCTACTTCGAGGACGTGGTGCTGGAGAACAACCTGGCGGCGCTGGTGGTCGAGAGTCTCCTGCCCGAGACGCAGCGCTCGCTGCGCGACATCGCGCGCGTGCGCGAGGTGGGGCGTCTGGCACGGTACTCTTTCTTCTTCGCCGCGCCCGACGACGCGCTCTACTCGGCGCAGCTCTCCGACGGCGGGTCCGAGCGCGAGCCGTTTCTGGTGCAGAAGACGGGGCAGGCCGACTCGCGCGAGCGTTTCGTGGTCATCGCGGACGCGCGCTTCTCGGCGCTGATGGCCTCGGTCAGGACGGAGGAGGAGGGTCAGGAGTCTGCCGGCGACGAGGTCATCTGGTCGTTCGAGCCCGACATCGTCTACTCTGCGCTCGAATACCTGATGGCGCGCGTGACGGCCGAGGTGCCGACGCACGCGCGCATCTTCGCGAAGGCGGTGCGCACCTGCGTGCCCAAGACGACCTCGCTCCAGCTCACCGTCTCGGTGACGACGAAGCTGGCGCGGCTGCTGCAAGAGCAGGCCGTGCGCGAGATCGCCGTCAACCGCATCTCGACCGCCATCCGCAGCTCCCTGGAGCTGCCGAGCGTGCTCCAGACGACCGTGAACGAGGTCGGGCAGGCGCTCGGCGCTGAGTCGAGCGCGCTCTGCGTCGAGGGCGAGCACGGGCAGGCGTCTTTGACTACCTGCTACTTCCGCGACGGCGAGGACGACGACGACAAGCGGACTGAGCTGCTCGGCGACATCGACGCCATCGGCGCCCGCCTGCGCGGCCGCATCAAGACCTACGTCCACGACGGTTCGAGCGGGGCCGACGAGACCGACACGCCCCCCGTCGCCGCCGTCCCCGTCATCTACCACGACCGGACGATGGGCGTGCTGATGGTGACTTCGGACAACCCGCAGCGGCTGTGGCAGGACAACGAGGTCATGCTCCTGCGCACGGTGGCCGACCAGGTCTCCGTCGCGGTCAACCACGCGCGCCTCTTCCAGCAAATGCAGCACCAGGCCCTGACCGACGGACTCACGGGCTGCTTCAACCGCCGCTTCTTCGAGATTCAGCTCGAGCGCGACCTGCACCTCGCGACGCGGATGCGACAGCCCGTCTCGCTCATCCTCCTCGACATCGACCACTTCAAGCGCGTCAACGACACGCACGGCCACGACGCGGGCGACGCCGCCCTGCGCATCCTCGCCAACGCCCTTCGCGAGGAGCTGCGCGGCGTGGATACCGCCGCGCGCTACGGCGGCGAGGAGTTCGCCATCATCCTCCCGCAGGCCGGCCCCGAGGGCGCGCAGGTCGTCGCCGAGCGCCTGCGCTCGCGCATCGAGCGGACCGAGGTTCCGGGCGTCGGCTGCATCACGGCCTCGCTCGGCGTCGCGACCTTCCCCGGCGACGCCAGCTCGCGCGAGCTGCTGGTGACGAGCGCCGACCGCGCGCTCTACCAGGCCAAGCGCACGGGGCGCAACAAGGTCTGCTCGACCACCGACCTCCCCGCCGAAGACATCTATTCCCTGCCCTACGAGCCGGTGCTGCCCGTCCACGAAACGGCCGAGGTCTACAACGTCCCCGCGCCGGAAGCGCCCGCCGCCGCGCCCGACCTGCAGGAGGCGGCCAACCCGCCGGCCGTCTAAAAACGCCCGACTTTCACACCGAACGCGAGACTCCGAACGCGGCCCGCCGGGGCCGCGTTTGTCTTTGCGGGTGAACATCACGCATCATAGGCGAGAAGGAAAGTTGAACGGACAAGCCGTTACTGCTTCGGGCGGCACGACCGCTCCCAGCGCTCATGGACGACCTGCGAAAATTCGCGCTCTACTTCCGCCCTTATAAAACGTCGCTCGTCGTGGGCGTCGTCTGCATCCTCGCCGGGACGGTCGTCGGGCTGCTCATCCCGGTCATCGTCGGGCGCGCGGTGGACGAACTGGGCGCGGGGCCGAGCTGGGAGAACGTCACGCGCTCGGCGCTGCTCGTCGTCGGCGCCAGCGTCGTCAGCGGCCTCTTCCTCTTCCTCCAGCGCCGCATCCTCATCGGCATGTCGCGCCACGTCGAGTACGACCTGCGGCAGGACTTCTACGCGCACCTCCAGCGCCAGCCGCTCAACTTCTTCCACGCGCACCGCACGGGCGACCTGATGGCGCGCGCCACCAACGACCTCGCGGCGGTGCGCCAGCTCGCCGGGCCGATGGTGATGTACACGCTCCAGACGGTCTTCGTCGTCCTCATCATCCTCCCGCTGATGCTGCGGATCAGCGTGCGCCTCACGCTGCTGCTCTTCGTGACGATGCCGCTCGTCTCGCTCACGGTGAAGTACTTCGGCCAGCAGGTCCACGTCCGCTTCGAGAAGATTCAGGACTTCTTCTCGCAGATCACGGCGCGGGCGCAGGAGAACATCTCGGGCGCGCGGGTCGTGCGCGCCTACGCGCAGGAGGAGTCGGAGGCGGCGGCCTTCAACGCCCTCAACCGCGAGTACGCCTCGCGCAACCTGAGCCTGGTGCGCGTCTCGGCCATCATGCGCCCGCTCATCCAGTTCGTCATCGGGCTGGGGATGGTCTTGATCGTCTGGTACGGCGGGGTGCTGGCCGTGCGCGGCGAGATCACGACGGGGCAGTTCGTCGAGTTCACGCTCTTCCTGATGCGGCTCATCTGGCCGCTCATCGCGCTCGGCTACGTCGTCAACCTCTACCAGCGCGGCACGGCGAGCCTCAAGCGCATGAACGCCATCCTCGCGGTCGAGCCTGCGATCCGGGACGCCGCCGAGATCAAGGAGAAGCCGCCCGTCCGCGGCCGCATCGAGTTCCGCGGCCTGACCTTCGCCTACGGCGAGCACCTCCCGCCGGTGCTCAGGGACATAGACCTGACCGTCGAGGCCGGGCAGACGGTCGCCTTCGTCGGCCGGACGGGGTCGGGCAAGTCCACGCTGATGAACCTCGTCCCGCGCGTCGTCGAGGCGCCGCCCGGCACGGTCCTCGTCGACGGCATTGACGTGCGCGACTACCCGCTCGCGCAGCTGCGCGCGGCCGTCGGCTACGTCCCGCAGGAGACCTTCCTCTTCAGCGAGACGCTGGCCGAGAACGTCGCCTTCGGCGTCGAGACGGCCGCGCGCGCCGACGTAGAGTGGGCGGCCGAGATCGCGGGTCTGTCGGACGACGTGCGCGAGTTCCCCGAGGGGTTCGAGACGATGGTCGGCGAGCGCGGCATCACGCTCTCGGGCGGGCAGAAGCAGCGCGCGGCCATCGCGCGCGCCGTCATACGCCAGCCGCGCATACTCATCCTCGACGACGCGCTCTCGTCCGTCGACACCTACACCGAGGAGAAAATCCTGGGCCGCCTGCGCGGCGTGATGCGCGAGCGCACCTCGCTCATCGTCTCGCACCGCATCTCGACCGTCCGCGACGCCGACCTCATCTGCGTCCTCGACGAGGGGCGCATCGTCGAGCACGGCACGCACGAAGAGCTGCTCGCCACGGGCGGCGAGTACGCCGCGCTCTACGAGCGCCAACTGCTGGAGGAGGAGCTGGCCGCGAGTTAATCCCGGCTTTCACGGAGCTGTGTCCTATGAGTCAGCAGCAGACTAGGGATAATTCAGAGACGCGCCTGCGCACCACGCGACTCATCTGGGTCGCCATGATGGCGAGCGTCGGCGTGTCTTTCCTGCTCGGTTTCATGTTTCTCCGCGAACCCGACCCGCACAACATTGAGCAGACGGAAGTCAATGTTTTCCTCGGGCCGCTTCTCGTCATGAGTCTAGCTTCCGCTTACCTGTCATTCACGGTGAAGAAATACGTACTCGCGAAGTCGGACGGCCGCCAGCCGTCTACGGCGCAAACGGCGGCCATCGTGGGTTTCGCGCTGGCCGAAGCAGGGGCGCTGTTGGGACTCGTAGCAATTCTGGTGACGGGGAACCTGTTCTCGTTCCTCATCATGGCGGTCGGCGCGGCCGCGCTGCTTTTTCATTACCCCCGCGCTTAACCGGCGGCAGTTCGTGCTGAAACACGTCTGCCGAGCGGGTCAAGGCGAAACGTGTTAGCGAGAACGTAGAAACGAAAAGAATGTCGGCAGCCGCGAAACAGTTTCACGAGGAGGAGGCGCTCAAGCAGTTCGACCGCGGGAGCGCGCGCCGCCTGCTGCGCTACCTCAAGCCGTACCGCCGGCAGATAGTGCCCGCGCTCCTGCTGACGCTGCTCGTCAACGCGCTCGGCGTCGTCGAGCCGAAGTTCTTCCAGTACGCCATCGACTGGTACATCAACCCCGCCATCGACCAGCGCGCGCAGCTGGCCGGCGAACAGTGGGGCGCGGTCTACGCGCACGTCTCGCGCGGGCTGATGCTGCTCGGGCTCGCCTTCCTCGGCGTCAAGCTCTTGCAGATGCTCGTCTCGTACCTCCAGGCCGTCCTGCTCCAGTCGGTAGGCCAGCACGTCATGTACGACCTGCGCTCGGAGCTGTACGGGAAGTTGCAGCGGCAGGAGGTCGCCTACTTCGACCGCAACCCGGTCGGCCGCATCATGACGCGGCTCACCTCGGACGTGGACGCGCTGAACGAGCTGTTCACCTCGGGCGTCATCGAGGGCTTAGGCGACGTGGTGATGGTCTTCGCCATCATCGGCTTCATGGCCTGGATGGACTGGCGCCTGACGCTGGTCGCGCTCGTCACCGTGCCGCTCCTGTTCGCGGCGACGACGTGGTTCCGCAAGCACGCGCGGCGCGGCTACGACCTCGTGCGCACCAAGCTCGCCCGCATCAACTCGTTCCTGCAGGAGCACATCTCGGGCGCGCAGACCGTCCAGATTTTCAACCGCGAGGCGAAGAGCCTGCGCCAGTTCCACGAGGCCAACGACGACTACCGGCGCGCCAACGTCGAGACCATCTTCTACTACGCGGTCTTCTTCCCGCTCGTCGACTTCATCGGCTCGCTCGGCATCGCGCTCATCATCTGGTACGGCGGCTACCGCGTGATGCAGAACACGCCGGCGTACGAAGTCCTCTCCATCGGCGCGCTCGTCGCCTTCATCCAGTACTCGCAGCGGCTCTTCCAGCCCATCCGAGACATCTCCGACAAGTACAACGTCTTCCAGGCGGCGCTCGTCGCCTCGCACCGCATCTTCCGCACGCTCGACCAGCCCATCACGGTCCTGACGCCCGACAACCCGAAGAAGTCCGGGCGCGCGCGCGGCCGCGTCGAGTTCCGCGACGTGTGGTTCGCCTACAAGGGCGAGGACTGGGTGCTCAAAGGCGTCTCGTTCGTGGCCGAGCCGGGCGAGACCATCGCGCTCGTCGGGCACACCGGCTCGGGGAAGACGACGATCACGAACCTCCTCATGCGCTTCTACGACGTGCAGCGCGGGCAGGTGCTTTTGGACGGCGTGGACGTGCGCGAGTGGGACTTGAAGTCCCTGCGCGAGAACTTCGCCGTCGTCCTGCAGGACGTGTTTCTCTTCAGCGGGACGGTCGAGGGCAACATCCGCCTCGGCCGCGCGGACATCACGGACGAGCGCGTCCGCTGGGCCGCGGGCGAGGTTCACGCCGACGGCTTCATCGGGCGGCTGCCCGAGGGCTTCAAGTCCGAGGTGCGCGAGCGCGGCGCGGGTCTCTCGGTCGGGCAGAAGCAGCTCATCTCGTTCGCGCGCGCGCTCGCCTTCGACCCGGCGCTGCTCATCCTCGACGAGGCGACCAGCTCCATCGACACAGAGACCGAGCAGCTCATCCAGCAGGCCATCGAGCGCGTCCTGCGCGACCGCACGGCCATCGTCGTCGCGCACCGGCTCTCGACCGTCCAGCGCGCCGACCAGATACTCGTCCTCCACCACGGCGAGCTGCGCGAGCGCGGCACGCACCAGCAGCTCCTCGCGCGCCGCGACCTCTACTGGCGGCTCTACAAGCTCCAGTACGCCGACGACGACTCGCGCGGCGGCGGGACGCTCCCCGAGCCGCCCATGCGCGACAGCCTCCAGTACGGCGACTAGCCGAAGGCGCTCCCATGGGAGAGTTCAGCAAATTGCTGCTGCACGAAGACCGCAAGGAGCTGTTCGACTATCTTTTTGCCCTCGCCTTGAACGCGGTCTTCCTCGCGCTCGCCGCGCTGCTGCTCTGGCCCGCGGGTAAGACGGCGACAGCCGTCAGCCTGGGCAGGGGCTTCTGGGCCTTCTGGACGGCCGTAATCTTGACGACCATGGTGGTGGCCCTGGTTTATCGCCTCTTCCGCATTGACCTGGACTCGCACGCGGACGCTTACATCATCCTGGGGCTCGCGGTCAGCGGCGTCCTACAGGCTGGCTGGTCGGCCTTCGCCGCGCTGGCCGCCCGCGACTCGGCGGCGGGCGCGCCGCTCTGGCTCGCGGCGGTTCTATACTTCGTCGGGCTCCTCTCGTGCTGGGTGGCTTTCAACATCGTGGCCGCCTATTACACGGGGAGCATTTACCGGATGACCAACCTGATAATCGCGGCCGTCAGCTTCGCCCTCTTCTGCGCGTGGCCGGCGGCCGGGCGCGTGCTCTTCGGATGGTTCTTCGACTTCTACGCACGGTTCCTTGACCCTTACGGCTGGTTCTCGGCCCTCCCCTGAGCGCGCGGCCCCTGGGAAAACTTATGAGCAACGCGGAATCAAACAACGGCGGCGGCACCTGGCCGAGCCTGCCTTACGAGGAGTGGCGCGAGACCCTCGCGACGCTGCACATGTGGACGCAGGTCGTCGGCAAGGTGCGGCTCGCGCTGGCGCCGCACGTCAACCACTGGTGGCAGGTGCCGCTCTACGTCACGCCGAGGGGGCTGACGACTTCGCCGGTGCCGTACAGGTCGAGCACGTTCCAGGTGGACTTCGACTTCGTAGACCACAGGCTCCGCGTCGCAACCAGCCTCGGCGACACGGTCGAGCTCAAGCTCGAGCCGCGCACGGTCGCCGACTTCTACGAAGAATTCATGTCGGACCTGCACGTGCTCGGGCTCGACGACGTGGAAATCTGGACGACGCCGGTCGAGGTCGAAAACCCAATCCCCTTCGAGCGCGACGACACGCACAGGTCTTACGACGCGGAGTACGTCGAGCGGTTCCGGCGCGCGCTCGTGCAGGCCGACCAGGTCTTACAGCAGTTCCGCTCGGGCTTCACGGGCAAGTGCAGCCCCGTCCACTTCTTCTGGGGCAGCTTCGACCTCGCCGTGACGCGCTTCTCGGGGCGGCGCGCGCCCGAGCACCCCGGCGCGCCCGGCGTCGCCGACTCGGTCACGCGCGAGGCCTACTCGCACGAGGTCTCCAGCGCGGGCTTCTGGCCCGGCGGCCCGGCGCTGCCCGAGCCCATCTTCTACTCCTACGCCTACCCCGAGCCGACGGGCTTCAAAGACGCGCGCGTCCGGCCCGGGGGCGTCTACTACAACAAGGACTTCAAGGAGTTCGCCCTCCCCTACGAGGCCGCGCGCCGCGCCGCCGGCCCTTACACGGACGTGCTGTACTTTCTGCAAGACACCTACGAGGCGGCCGCCGACCTCGGCAACTGGGACCGCGCCGCGCTCGAACGCTGACGAGCGCGCGGACGGTCGGCGGACTCACGTCGAATAAACTTCGAGGGCGCGGAGAGCATCAACTCTCCGCGCCCTCTGTGTCTGCGGCGAACTCCGCGTAAATGTTTCGGCTCGCGCTTCGCTACTGCCGCGACGCGCCCGCGGCGGGCTGCTGCGGGGCCGGCTGCGCGCCGTCGCTGCCCCGGTTCTTGAACTGCACGAGGCTTTCGACCGAGGAGTAGATCTGCAAGTACATCTGCGTCTCGCGCGGGATGAGCGTGCGCCAGCCGCCGCCGCCGCGCCGCAGGTAGAGCGGCAGGCGCGCCGGGTTCGAGTTGTAGCCGGCGGCCATCAGCTCGGCGCGCGTCGCGGACCTGTTCGCCAGCGCGTCGAGCACCTCCTGGTTGAGCGCCAGGTCGTTCCACGTGTCCTGCATGTAGAGCAGCATCGCTTCGAGCGCGTTGCCGTGGTTGCGCATCCCGACGACGAAGTCCGGGTTGAGGCCGACGGCCGGGTGCATCCGCCGCACCATCTGGTAGGTCGGCGGGATCATCTGCACCATCCCGCCCGCGCCGGCCGAGCTGACCGAGTAGCGGTAGGTGTCCAGCTCGTTCAGCGAGTAGAGCGCGTAGACCTCTTCGTAAACCCTCTTGCGGTCTTCGCGCCGGAAGCGGTCGTGGTCGACGTGCTCGACGAGGCAGAGCCGCTCGGCGATGTCCACGGTCTCGGGCGAGACGGTCTTGCCCTTGGCCCTGAGCCGCTGCGCCGCGAGGTCGAGCATGTTGCGGACGTAAGCCTGCCCGTGCTTCGTGACCTCTGGCGAGAGCAGCGCCGGGTGCGCCGACGTGTAGTAGGCCATCTCGCGGAAGCGCCCGAACTTCTCGATGGGGTACTCGACGACGAGCGGCGTCAACTGCTTGCCCGTGGCGGCCTCAGAGATGACGACAGCCGTGTTGACGTAGTTGGGCCGGACGACCTGGAAGCGCACGTTCAGGCCCTGCGACGTGCTCAGTACCACGTCGGTGCCGCGCGTGAGAAAAGTCTCCTTCGGCAGGCTCAGCGTGTGAATCTTGGACGAGTCGGGGTCGAGCGCCGCGAGGGTGACGAAGGCAGTGTTGGGCGTCGAGGACGTGAGCGTCAGACGCGACTTCAGAAGGCGCTGCGCCTCGGCCACCCGCTCGCGGAACTTGTTGAGCGACGGCGGGTGCGCGGGCCGCAATGGGACGGACGGCACCGTGAACTGCGGCGCCGTCGTCTGTGTCACGGGCGTCTGCGTCGCGGGCGTCTGTGGCGCGGCCGTCCGCGGCGCGGGCGTCGCACCCGTCTGCGGCGAAGGCGTGGCCGCGGGCGTCGTTGGAGTCGCCGTCTGGCCCTGCTGCGCGACGTTGACGACGCGCGGGCGGGTGAAGACGGGCGACGGCACGGCCGTCTGCGCGAACGCGGCGTGCGCGGGCACAAACACGACGGCCGTCAAACTCAGGAGCAGAAAAGAGCGGTTGTTCATCTTCTAAACTTCAGGGCTGAAAGGTTCGTCCGCGCTGGGGGGCGGCTCTGGCTGCCTTAAGATTCTCGTGGAGCGGGCGAGGTTGTCAATACCACTTTCGCCGTTCGCGTCAAATTGGCAGCCGTGGACGGTAACCAGCCACGCGCCGATTTAAAACTCGCGCAGCCCCCCGGCCATCGCGCCGGCGGCCGAGGCGGCGAGGTCGCGGAGCGCGCCCCCGCGCTGCGTCAGACGGAAGCGCGCCGCGAGCGCGTGGCCGACGTTGAAGCCCGCGTCCGCGTCCAACTCGTAAAGCTCGCGCGTGAGCGCCTCCTCCGAGACGCGCTCGACCAACTGCCGCAGCTCGTCCGCCGCGTGCTCCAGCCCCTCGACGAAGACGACTTCCGCCTCGGCCCCGCCTCGCGCGCGACGCCGCGCGTGCTCGCGCAGGCGCGCGCGCGCCTCGTCCTGCACCTTCCCCGAGGCGACGACCACCGTCCGGGTCGCGTGTGCCTCCGTCTCGCCCTCGATGGCGCGGCGGGCGTGCGCGGCCGTGAAGTCTCCGTCGCGCAGCACGAAGAGGAAGGGCTCGCCGCCAATCGACGCCAGGACCTGTGCCGCCCCGTCGTCGGCCGTAGGCAGCGGCGCCGTCTGATTCTCCGGCACGCCGAGCCCGCCGAGGATGGAGCGCAGAGTGTTCACAAGCCACGCGCCGTCCTTCAACATCGACGTGGCGAGCGGCGTCGGCGTCACAAGCTCCTCGGCGCGCTCGTCCGCCACGGCCGACCCGCACTCGCTGCACACGGCGTTGCTCGCGGTGACGATGGACAGCGCCTCGGCCGAAGGGAGCCGGAAGAGCGAGCGGCCGTCCTTGCGACAACTGACCTGCACCTCGCGGCGCACAAGCCCCGCGCCCGCCAGCCTCGCCACCAGAGCCTCCTGCTCCGGCCCGCGCCCGCCGGCGAACAGCTCGGCCGCGCGCCCGTCTTCGTGCGCCTCCCTCAGCCTTTGGAGGAAGCCGCGCGCGCCAGCGTCGTCGAGAATCTCGACGGCCCGCGCCCGCTCCGCCGCGCCCGAGACGCGCTGAGACGTGGCGTCCGCGTCGGCCGCCGTATGTCGAACAGCCCCCCGCGTCTCGCGAGCGCGCCACGCGATGCCGGCGGGCGCGTCCGACTCGCCGCCCTCCCTCGCGCCCCCGCCCAGGGACTCCCGCGCGGCCTCCTCGAACGCCTCGGAGACGTTTCGGCAGAAGGCTTCGAGCTTCTCGTCGGGCGCGTCCGTCCCCGCGTCGTAGACTATCCCTGCGCGCAAGCCCGTCCCGCCGCCGTAGCCGTCGCCGAAGAGGAGGAAGTGCGCGAAATCCTCGAAGCAGAAGATGTCGCCGCGCACGTATGGCTCCTCGCCCTCCGCCTCCGAACGTTGCTCCAGAAGGCGCTCAAGCTCGCGCGCGCGCTCGGCGCCGGTGGCCGCCTGCTCGAAAAGGTGGAGCCGCGCGGCGCGTATCAGCGGCGACAACCCGCGCCCCCGCAGGGCTTCGAGCAGGGGCGTGCGGAGACGCCTTTCCACGTCCATATCGGCGATGCGGCTTTCGACAAAAAGCATAAAAGCGGTCTCCTTATTTGGCGGCGCATCCTATCACGCCGCGTCCGGAAATTTCTACGGGAAAAGAGTTTATGTGAGTTAGGTCACCGCACGCCGTACCGAACCCGTCCCTGCCACTTCAAGATGAATGATGTCACGTCCCCTTTCCGGCCAATATTGACGTGCGCTTAGCTGCGCTGTCACGAAACAGTCACATTGCCGCTTGTGGCGTCTGTATCTGTTGTGTAGGATGAATTTCAGGCGTTTGAGCCGCCGAAGCGCTCACGCTTCCACCTCAAGCAAAGCAATACCCCAAGGCAATTCATAGACTTTGGCAGAGGAGACCGTTCCCCTAGATGTCTTTTTGCAGACTTTTCCCCCGGCCGCTCGCGGTCTGCTTCGCCCTGACCCTTCTGGCCGCCTCCGCGCAGGCGCAGGAGAGCGCCACGCGCCCGCGCCAGGCCACCGCCATCACAACGACCACCACCGCCAGCGAAGTTGACGGACGCTCAAAGCTCGAGAACGACCTCGTCGTGGTTTCGACCGCGGAGGAGGTTGAGGCCGAGCCGGAGTACGAAATCCCGCGTTTCGGCGCGGGGCCGGCGGGGCTCGGGCAGCTTGAGCGGACGATGCTGTCGGCGATCGAGCAGCGGTTAGGGACGCCCTACCGGCTGGGCACGGAGGGGCCGACGCGCTACGACTGTTCGGGTTTCGTGTGGAGCGTCTTTCAGCAGGCGGGTGTGAGCTTCGAGCGCACCAACGTACGTAACTTCTGGCACTCGTTCGCGCCGCCGGCCGAGGAGGAGAAGTTCAAGTTCGGGACGCTGGTCTTCTTCAACAACCTCGGGCACGTCGGCATCGTCGCCGACGAGCACGGCTTCTACCACGCCTCGACGAGCAAGGGCGTTGTCTACTCGCGCTTCGACGACTACTGGACCAAGCGCATCAACGGCTTCCGCCGCGTGCCGCTCGCGACCTCGTTCGTCGCCTCCGCCGGCAGGTAATCCTTACAGGCTCACGCCGCTTCCGGGCACGGTTCAGGCCGACCCTCCCGATGATGGAGGGTCGGCCTGAATGTTTTTGCCGGTCACCCGGCGGCCGTCACTTCCCGCGGAAGCCGACGACGAAGCCGGCGCGCTGGTCGCCCGACTTGGTCTCGCTGAAGACGATGATGCGCTCGACGGCGACGTAGAACATCTCGTCGTCCTCGTCAACCATGTGCGCCACGCCCTCGTCCACCTTCACGAGCTTGCCGCGCAGGCTGGTCGTGCCGCCGCAGAACATGTCCAACTTCTTCCCCACCATCTTCGCCAAAAGTTCTCGCATCTCCCGCACTCCTCCGTGGAACGACGAACTGGGAACGTCGAACTATAACACTTCCGGCTACCTGTTCACCGCTCGGCCTTCCCGTTTCGACGTTTCTTTTCCGGCTCCCACTCCCAGATTTTTTCACACTCGTCGTCCACCTCGGGGCCCTTCTTGACCTCGCGGAAGGTGATCTGGACGAGCGGGACGACGGTGTCGTCCGCCTGCTGGCGGCGCTCGAACTGGAGCACGTCGTAGTAGGCGCAGCGCGAGCGGTCCGGGTACTCGCGGCAGACGCCCGGCCGCGCGTGGTAGATGGTGCAGCCGCGCTTCTCCTGGTCGAGGAACATGCAGGTCTCGGGGAAGATCACGTCCTTGACCTTTTTCAGGATGCGCTCCTTCTCCCACGTCGTGGTGTAGCGGCGGCGCGCCGTCTCGAACTTGACGCCGAAGTGTTTGGCGAGCCGCGTGATGTCCCGCTTGGTCACCTGCACGCGCTCGTAAATTGAGCAACAGTAGGCCGGGCACTTCGTGCAGTCGAAGTAGGTGCGCGGCTGGTCGTCCTTGATAGTTTTAACCATTGGCTCCCCGAAATCGCTCTTACCTTCTCTCGGACTTCTCATACTCCGCCAGCAACAAATCCATCAGTTCGACGCGCCGGTCGTAGAGCCGCTTCGGCTCGCGCGGCTCGTGGCGCGCCAGCGCGTAGGACGTGATGACGGGCAGCGCGATGGTCGAGTCCACGTAGCAGACCACCGCGTCGGGCAGCCGCTCCGGGTCGACCTTGCCCCACGAGACGGCCTCGCCCGGCGTCGCGCCCGACAGTCCGCCCGTGTCGGGGCGCGCGTCGGTGATCTGCAAAAAGTAGTCGTGGCCGCGCTCGTCTATCCCGAGCACCTCCTGAATCTGCGGCTCGGTCTGGAGCATGAAGTTTTTGGGGCTCCCGCCGCCGAGGATGAAGACGGCCGACTTGCCGCCGTGCTTCTTCCCCTTATCCCCTTTGCCGTGGATGGCGCCGCGCTTGGCGGCGAGGACGAGCGAGGCCGTCTCGTTCACGTCGGCCGACGGGTCGAAGGCGAGCTTGTTTCCCTGTATCGCCTTCGCGGCGACGTTCATCCCGATGGACGAGTCGCCGGGGCTGGAAGTGTAGAGCGGCACGCCGAACTCGTAGGCGGCGGCGAGGAACGACTTGTTCTCCAGGCCCAGCTTGCGCTCGCGCTCAAGCACGTACTTGCCGCAGAGGTTGTGGAACTCGGCCGTTGACATCGGCCGCTGGAACTCCTCGCCCTCGATAAGACGCCGGAAGAAGGCGTCGGTGTCGAGGAGCACCGAGTAGTCGAAGAAGATGTCGTAGATGCGCACGACCTCCTCCTCGCGCAGGGTCACGTCCGAGACGGCCGTGTTCCCCTGGTGGAGCGAGAGCCCGATGCCGAAGTGCGTATCGTGGTAGAGGTTCGCGCCGGTCGTGATGACCCAGTCGACGAAGCCCGCGCGCATCAGCGGGATGAGCGCCGAAATCCCCAGCCCCGCGGGGGTGAGCGCGCCCGTGATGGAGAGCCCGACCGTCACGTCCGGCTCCAGCATCTTCCGCGTGAAGAGCTGGCACGCCTCGCGCAGCCGCGCCGCGTTGTAGGCCAGGAACGTCTCGTCAACGAGGTCTGCGACCGTCTCGCCGCCCGCTATCGGGCGCGGGTCGATGCGCCGCCCCGAAAGGTACTTGCTGCCCTTCTTCTTCGCCATTCTCCCCCTGTGAACCTTTGTTTGTACTTATTCGGCGGCGGCGGCCGCGTCGCCGCCGCGCGTGCGGCGCAGGCGCAGGCGGCCCACGCGGCGCTCGTCGGCCTCGAGCACTTCCACGTCGAGCCCGCGCAGGTGGAGCCGCGTGCCCGGCTCGGGGACGCGCCCCGACTCGTTGATGACGAGGCCGGCGATGGTCGTGAAGTCGTCGTCCTCCATCTCGAGGTCGAAGAGCCGCTCTATCTTCCCGACCTCGGTCGAGCCGAGCACGTCGTAGTAGCCGTCGTCGCCCTCGACTATCTCGACGACTTCCTCGCCCTCGATGTCCTCGTCCTCTATCTCGCCGACGATCTCTTCGAGGATGTCCTCGACGGTCAGGAGCCCGGCCAGCCCCCCGTACTCGTCGATGACGAGCGCGAGCTGCACGTGAACCTTCTGCATCTCCTCGAACAGCTCGTCCACCGACTTCGTCTCCGGGACGAAGTAGGCGGGACGGAGCAGCGGGTCGATGGGGTCGCCCTCGCGCCCCTCGGCCCAGCAGGCGAGCAGGTCGCGGACGTAGATGATGCCGACCACGTCGTCTATCTGCCCGCGGTAGACGGGCAGGCGCGAGTACTTCGACTCGACCATCGCGTCGCGCGCCTCGCGCACGGTCGCGCCGACGGGGAGCGCGACGATGTCTGGGCGCGGCGTCATCACCTCGCCGGCGAGCGTCTCGCCGTACTCGATGATGGTCTGGATGCGCTCGCGCTCCTCCTCTTCGAGGATGCCCTCCTCCTCGCCCACGTCGATGAGCGCCTGGATGTCGCCGCCGTCGTCGTCGTCGTCCTCGTTGGCCGACTCGCCGCCGGTCTGCGTGACGTGCGGGTCGCCGCCGCCGCGCCGTGCTGAGCGCTCGGCCGCCACCTGCCGCGGCGTGACGACGAGGGAGAGCGCGCCGTAGAACGGGCGGTAGAGCGGCAGCAGGGAGAGCAGCGTCCGCTCGGGGTTGCCGGCCGAGAGCAGCCGCGGGATGACCTGCCGGAACAGCAGCGTCAGCCCGAGCGCGATGAAGAAGGCGATGAGCAGGAAGCGCCGCTCGGCGCCGAGCACCCGGTAGCAGACCGAGGTGACGAGCACGACGAACGCGACGAGGACGACCTGTATCGCCGCGTCGAGCGTGAAGCGGAAGCGCGGGCGGTTCTCCAGAATCTCGCCGAGGAAGACGACGCTCGGGCTCGGCCGCTCGTCGCGCTCGCCCGTCAGGCGCCTGAGCCCCACGTCGCTCAACTGGCCGAACGCCGCGTCGACGGTGGAGAGGAAGGCCAGCACGAGCAGCAGCGCGCAGGCGGCCCCGATTTCCAACTGGGTCTCCATAGAAGCCGTGAACAGTAAACGGTAAACCGTGACAGGACGCAAGCCCCTCGTCATGATTCACGGTCGGCGGTTCACGAATTATATTCCGAGGCGGCGTCGCAGCCTCAATTCGAGCGCGTTCATCTCGCCGCCGTCCCGCTCGTGGTCATACCCGCACAGGTGCAGGAGCCCGTGCAGGATGAGCTGCCGCACCTCGCCCTCGAAATCCAACCCGTGCTCGGCGGCCTGCCGCGCGGCCTGCTCGACCGAGACCACCACGTCCCCCAGGCTCGGCCCCTCGCCGCGCTCGAACTCCTCCTGCCCCGACGGGAACGATAAAACGTCCGTCGTCCCCACCTTCCCACGCCACCTCCGGTTCAACCCCCGCATCGCCCGGTCCGACACGAACGCGACGGTCGCCCCCGCGCCCCCTGCCGGCACGACCTTCAAAGCCCGCTCGGCGAACTCCCGCCAACGCTCGCAGTCCATCCGCATCTTGCGCTGGCGGTTAACGACCTCGATCATAAAAGGAGTGGCGTCTCGCTCGTCGTGTTCTGCGCCTCGTCGAGGATGATGAAAGCATCCGCAAGGGTTCTGCCCCTCATGAAGGCCAGGGGGGCGACTTCGATGATGCGCTTCTCCAGCATCTTGGCGACGCGCTCGGCGTCCATGAGGTCGAAGAGGGCGTCGTAGAGCGGGCGGAGGTAGGGGTCCACCTTCTCCTGTAGGTCGCCGGGGAGAAAGCCCAGCCGCTCGCCGGCCTCGACCGCCGGGCGGGCGAGGATGATGCGGCTCACCTGCTTGAGCGTCAGCGCCTGCACGGCCATCGCCACCGCGAGGTAGGATTTGCCCGTGCCGGCCGGGCCGATGCCGAAGACGATGTCGTTGGACTGGATGGCCTCGATGTAGCGGCGCTGGTTGGCCGACTTGGGCGCGACCTGCTTCTTGCCGGCGGGGTTGAAGCGCGCCTTGGTGAAGTAGTCGCGCAAGCTGTAGCTGCGGTCTTCGGCGCTCTGCGCGAACGCCTCGCGCAGCTCCTTGTCGGTGAAGGTCTTGCCCTCGCGGAAGAGCGCCGCGAAGTCTTCGAGGATGCGCCCGGCGGTCTCGACGTCCTCGGCCTTGCCGTCGAGCGTCAAATCCTGGCCGCGCGCGTCGACGCGCACGTCCATGAGCGATTCGAGGTATTTGATGTTCTGGTCGTGGACGCCGAAAAGCGTCTCGACGGCGCGCGGCGGAAGCTCGATCTTCTTCAAAAGGCGCTCTCTTCTCCTTGTCTCGGGGAACGCTGGGCGTGGCGGCGCCGGGGGCGGATGAGGCGTGGTTGAGCGGTCTCTGTCATCGCAGAAACGACGCTACAACACACCCGGCGGGGGTGTCAACGGAAGGGGGCGGGGCCACGCCGGCTCGGTACCTCTGCGTACGCGCGGGGGCGCCGCGCGCCGGCCGGCGCCCCGCCTTGACACTCGTGCGGTCGCTCCCTATACTTTGGGCTTTGCTCTGGCGGTCGGATTCGCGTCTGTGGGCCGCCGCGAGAGTTTTTCCAGACCAGATTTGTTCCGACGGAGTTCAATTAAGAGATGCCTAATCACAAGTCAGCCGAAAAGCGCGTGCGCCAGAACGAGAAGCGGCGCGACATCAACCGCGGCAACCGCGGTCGCCTGCGCACCGGGATCAAGAAGCTGCGCGCCGCGATCGATTCCGGCGAGGCCGGGTCGGCGCAGGGGCTTCTGCCCGAGACCGTCTCGCTCATCGACAAGGCCGTCCAGAAGGGCGTGCTGCACCGCAACGCGGCCTCGCGCCACAAGGCGCGGCTCACGGCGCGCGTCAACCAGTCGGCGAAGTAGGCGGGTTAAACAAATTCACGGGAGCGGGGCGGGCCGTCGTCAGCGGCCTGCCCCGCTTTTTTGTTGCGTCTCAGCGCGCGGGAGTCTGAGGAGATGCCGGAGCCGAACGAGCCTTACACGAGCGACGAGGAGGTGCTGGAGGTCGTCCGCCGGTTCGAGTCGTGCGAGCTGCCGCCGGCCGACTTCAACCACCGGGAGCACCTGATAGTCGCGCTCTGCTACCTGCGGCGGATGGGCGACGAGGCAGCGCTCAAACGCCTCCGCGTCGCAATAAGCAGGTACGCGGCGGCGCACGGCGTCAACCCGAGCCTCTACCACGAGACGATAACCGTCTTCTGGCTCAGGCGCGTCCGCGCCTTCATGACCCGCGCCGGCGACGCCCCCGGCCTCACCGAGCTGACGAACCGGCTGGCCGAAGAGTGCGGCGGCTCGCGCCTCGTCTACGAGTACTACAGCAGGGGGCTGATTGATTCGGAGGCGGCGCGGCGCGGGTGGGTCGAGCCGGACTTGAGGCCGCCGGACTTTTAAGCGGACAGCTCGCAGACGAGCATTTCGAGCTGGAGGCGTGGCCCACGGTCGCCGCCGCCGAGCGAGGTCTTGATGGCGAGGTCGGCCTCGGCGATGCGCCGGATGCGCCGCGCGAGTTCCTGCGCGTCGGCGCGGCGCGCGGTGGCGAGGAAGTCCTTGCGCTGGCTAAACGGCATGTTGACGACGCGGAAGACCTCCTGCTCGGGCGCGCCGCGCGACATCAGCTCTTTCGCGAGCGCGAGCCGGTGGAAGTTGCTCGCCAGCAGCCCGATGAGCATCACGGGCTCGGCGCCGTCGTCGAGGAGCTTGCGCAGCGTTTCGAGCGCGCGCCGGCGGTCTCGCGCGATGAGGTGGTCTGAAAGCTCGAAGTTCGACAGCTCGCGCGAGCGCCCGACCAGCGCGTCCACCAGCTCGGGCGTGATCTCCCCGCCGGGCAGCGCCGCGGTCGCGAGCTTCTCCAGCTCGGTCGACAGCCGCCGCACGCTCGCGCCCACCAGCCCGACCAACCGGCGCAGCGTCCTCTCGTCCGCGTGCACGCCGAGCTGCCTCAGGCGGTCGCGCGCCCACGCGGCCAGCTCCGCGTCCTTCTGCTCCGCGAACTCGACGCTCACGCAGACTTCGAGCAGCGTCTTGCTGAGCTTGCGCCGCTTGTCGAGGTCGCCCGTGACGAAGACGACCGTCGAGGTCTCGGCGGGGCGCGTGACGTAGCGCACCAGCGCCTCCTCGTCCGCCTCGCGCAGCTTGCCGAAGTCCGTGATGCGCACGACGCGGCGGCCGCCCATCATCGGCATCTGCTCGGCGGCGGCGATGGCCTGCTGCACGTCGGCCGACGCGAGGCTGAAGCCCGACTCGTTGAACTCGCGCAGCGGCGAGTCCTTCAGCGCCGCCTCGGTGACGACGCGCGCGGCGGCGTCGCGCAGATACTCCTCCGGCCCGAAGAGGAGGTAGAGCGGCTCGACCTTCCCCCCCTTCAGCCTCCGCCACAACTCTTCGCGCGTGACCGTGGGCATCTCAGGGCTCTTCGTTGACGCCGAAGCCGTTGACCAGCGTGGAGACGAGGCTCTCGGCGAAGCTGCGCGAGAGGCGCTGGACGGCCGGGTCTTCCTCGTTGAAGAAGCTGCGCGTGTCGTCGGTGAACTCGAACTCGCCGCGGAAGACGTAGTCCTGGTTGTCGTAGAGGACGCGGTTGGTGACCTGGTCGCGGACGGTGACGGCCGCCGTGATGGTCACCTCGAAGATGCGCGCGCGCCCGCGCGTGTCGAGCAGCACGCCGTAGAAGGCGAAGCTCTTGATGGTGCCGTCCACCACCGCGTCGGCGCCCTTCGTCTCGCTCTGCACGCGCAAGCCCTTGCCGCGCCGCAGAATCTCGCGCATCACCGCGTCCGTGAAGCGCGACTCGACGCGGTAGCGCAGAGCCTGGTTCTGGAACGCCGGCACCGCGACCGTGCGGACGTGCGTGGGCAACCCCGTCTTGCTCACCGGCTTGTAGCAGCCGCGAAAGCCCGACGCGAAGACGACGACGGCGGCGAGCGCGGACGCCTGTAAAAGTCTCTTACTCAGTCGCATTGATTAGACGTTGACCCCAAAATCCGACCGACCCGAGCGGAGCGTTGACGATACGACACGGGGGCGACGGGTGACAAGTGACGGGCGGGAGACTCGCCTCAACCCCTCACAGCTTTTATCGCGTCGATGACGCGGACGGTGTCGACGGCGGCGCGCACGTCGTGGACGCGGACGACGTGTGCCCCGCGCAGGGCGGCCGCCGCGACCGTGGCCATCGTGCCGTGGAGCCTCTCCCCGACGGGCGCGCCGCCGAGCAGCGTGCCGACGAAGCGCTTGCGCGAGGTGCCGACGAGGACGGGGAGGTCGGGGAAGGCCGCGCCGAACACGTCGAGCCGCGCGAGCAGCCCGACGTTCTGCTCGTGAGTCTTCCCGAAGCCGACGCCGGGGTCTACGCACAGGCTCGCGCGCGCGACGCCGCGCCGCTCGGCCTCGGCCGTGCCCGCGCGCAGCGACTCGACGACTTCGCTCAGAACGTCTTCGACCGGCGGCAGCGTGTGCAGCGTCCCGCGCGTGCCGAGCGAGTGCATGAGGACGAGGCCGGCGCCGGCGCGCGCCGCCACGTCCGCGAGCGCCGGCTCGAAGCGCAGCCCCGAGATGTCGTTGACGATCTCCGCCCCGGCGTCGAGCGCCGCGCGCGCCACGCCCGCCTTCGTCGTGTCGACCGAGACGGGGACGCGCACGCGCCCGGCCAGCGCCTCGACGACGGGGACGACGCGCCGCGTCTCCTCTTCGGCGTCCACGTCGGAACTCCCCGGCCGCGTCGACTCGCCGCCCACGTCGAGGATGTCTGCGCCCTCCTCGACCATCCGCGCGGCGTGTTCGAGCGCGCGCGCCGGGTCGAAGAAACGCCCGCCGTCGCTGAAGCTGTCGGGCGTCACGTTGAGCACGCCCATCACGAGCGTGCGCGCGCCCCAGGGCAGAGTCCGGCGCGCGAGCCTCCACTCGCCCGCCCCGACGCTCGTCTTCGCTGAAGTGCTCTGCATCCTTCGGCGCTTCCCCCGCGCGGACTGTCAGGGTTGTCGGAAAAGGAGGCTCATGCAGGTCAGCCCGCCCTCCGCCTTCGCGAACTCTGAGACCGCGACGGCGCGCACGTCGTAACCTCGCGCCGCAAGCATCTCGGCCGTGCGCGGGAACGCGGCGCTCACGCAGACCGCGCCGCCGACGCCCAGGACGTTCGCGCCCCACGGCTCGGCCGAGTCCACGGCGACGACCTCGCGCCCACGGAAGATTACGGGCTCCACCCAGTCGGGGTTGACCAGCACCGTCTCGTCGTCGAGCGCCGAGCAGCCGGTCTTCAGGTGCAGGCAGCCGCGCGGCTCGACCGTCAGGACCTCGTAACCGTGCGGCGCGGCGAGACGGCGCAGGGCGGCCGCACCCTCCGCGTTCGTGCGCGGCGAAAGCCCGACGAAGAGTGTCCGCCCGAGGCGCAGCACGTCGCCGCCTTCGAGCGTCGCGGGCGGCTCGATTCTCACCACGGGGCGGAGGCGCGCCACCTCCGGCTCTATCAGCCCGACCTCGCCGCGCCGCGACTCGACGCCGGGGCGCGTGAGGACGGCGAACTCGTCGAGCACTATCGCCGTGTCCTCGACGAAGACGCCGTCGGGCAGCTCGTCAACGGCGGGCAGCGTGACGACGCGCGCGCCGCACGCGCGCAGCGCCTCGCGGTAAGCGCGATGCTGTGCCGCGGCCGCGGCCGCGTCAATCGGCTCGCGCTCCCTGTACGTCAGCTCGCACCCGTCCAGCGAGCGCGCAGGTTCCCTCGTCAGCGCGACGATCACGCGTGCTCACCTGTCACGGCTGCCGGCTCCTCCACCGCTCCCGCTCTTTGACGGCCGCCTCGTCAGCGGGAGAATTGGTCTTACTTTCATCACGGGAATAATAAAAAGGGGAAGGGGCCGAAAACCCCCTTCCCCTTAAGTTCAGGCGCTCCCGGACGCTTAGGCCGGCGCCGGGTTGCCGCCGGTGATCGGCGGCAGGATCGGCTTGAGCGGGTTCGCGGCCGGCTCCTTGAGCTGCGGCCGGTCGGAGTCGTCCTTGGGCGCGGAGGACGAGTCGTCGTCGAGCGGGAGGCCCGCGATGATGCGGCGAATCTGCACGGCGTCGAGCGTCTCGCGGTCGAGCAGCGTCTCGGCCAGCCGGATCATCGTGTCGCGATTCTCCTCGATGATGTTGCGCGCGCGCTCGTACTGGTCGCCGATGAGCTTCTTGACCTCCTGGTCAATCTTGATCGCCGTGTCCTCGGAGAAGTCGCGGTGCTGCGAAATCTCGCGGCCGAGGAAGATCTGCTCCTCCTTCTTGCCGAAGGTGAGCGGCCCGAGGTTCGACATGCCGTACTCGCAGACCATCGCGCGCGCGAGTTCGGTGGCGCGCTCGATGTCGTTGGACGCCCCCGTCGTGATGCTGCCGAGGAAGACCTCTTCGGCGAGGCGGCCGCCCATCAGGATGGCGATCTGTCCGAGCAGGTACTCCTTCGAGTAGTTGTGGCGGTCGCCCTCGGGCAACTGCTGCGTGACGCCCAGCGCCATCCCGCGCGGGATGATGGTCACCTTGTGGACGGGGTCGGCGTTCGGCACCTTGAGCCCGACGAGCGTGTGGCCGGCCTCGTGGTAGGCGGTGACGCGCTTCTCCTCGTTGGTGATGACCATCGACTTGCGCTCGGCGCCCATCAGCACCTTGTCCTTCGCCAGCTCGAAGTCCGCCATGTTGACGATCTTCTTGTTGTAGCGCGCCGCGTTCAGCGCCGCCTCGTTGACGAGGTTGGCGAGGTCGGCGCCCGTGAACCCGGGCGTGCCGCGCGCGATGACGCTGATGACGACGTCCTCGCCGAGCGGAATCTTGCGCGTGTGAACCTTGAGGATGCCCTCGCGGCCGCGCACGTCGGGGCGCGGGACGACGACGCGGCGGTCGAAGCGGCCGGGCCGGAGCAGCGCCGGGTCGAGCACGTCGGGCCGGTTGGTCGAGGCCATGATGATGACGCCGTCGTTCGACTCGAAGCCGTCCATCTCGACGAGCAGCTGGTTCAGCGTCTGCTCGCGCTCGTCGTGACCGCCGCCGAGGCCCGCGCCGCGGTGGCGGCCGACCGCGTCGATCTCGTCGATGAAGATGATGCACGGCGCGTTCTTCTTGCCCTGCTCGAAGAGGTCGCGCACGCGCGAGGCGCCGACGCCGACGAACATCTCGACGAAGTCAGAGCCCGAGATGGAGAAGAACGGGACGTTGGCCTCGCCCGCGACGGCGCGCGCCATCAGGGTCTTGCCCGTGCCCGGAGGGCCGACGAGCAGGACGCCTTTGGGTATGCGGCCGCCGAGCTTCTGAAACTTCTGCGGCTCCTTGAGGAACTCGATGATCTCCTGAAGCTCCTCCTTGGCCTCGTCGACGCCGGCCACGTCCTTGAAGGTGACGCGCTTCTGCTGGTTGTTCAGGAGCTTCGCGCGCGACTTGCCGAAGGAGAGCGCCTTGTTGCCGCCCGACTGCATCTGCCGCAGCATGAAGACCCAGAAGCCGACCAGGAGCAGGACGGGGCCCCACCACATCAGGATCGACCAGAAGGCGCCGCTCGTGGCGGGCTCGATCTGGGGCTTCTTGACGAGCATCTGCCCGTTGGCGTCCTTCTCGACGGCGAGCGCCATCAGGTCGCCCTTGATCTTATCGCCCTCAATCGGGGTGCGGAACTCGGTCTTGTCCTTGTCGATGGAGACGACCTCGGACTGCTTGATCGTCATATCGACGATCTGCCCGGTGCGCACCTTATCGACCAGCTCGCCGTAGGCAAGCTGCTTCACGTCCTTGCCCTGCTTGTTGACGACGAACTGATAGAGGATGACCGCGCCGGCCAGGATGAGCACCCAGAAAATAAGTTGTCTAGCAGTGGAACTCAAATTCGTCTTCGCCTCCGACGCCGATAATACCGCATCCGGCGTCTTTTGTCGCTCCCCGGAAAACCCCTCGCAACCTAGACCTCGGCCGACGCCCGCCGGAGAGCTGTTCGCGAGTTAATACGGCGGCCGGGCTCAACTTGGATGCCCGCCGCGCGCGCCCCGTTGTGCCTTCGCACGGCCGCCCTCGCCGGCGCGCGCGCCGCTTCGATTGTAGGTTCCGCCACCCCCTTTTTCAACCCTTTTACAAGAAAAGCCGCCCGCCCGCTCACTCTTCACGCACGAACGTGAGCAGTCCGCGCAGTCGGCGGACGCGTCCGCCGCCGGGGATTTCGGCGACGCGTCCGCCGCGCGAGCCCTCCGTGAGGCGCTCGACGCCGACGAGGTGTGCGTGCGAGAGGCGGCGCAGGTCGCCGCGCGCGCGAGCCAGCCACAGCCGCAGAGCGCGCCGCCTGACCGCCGGCGACGCCGCCGCCAGCACCCCGACGCGCAGCGGCCACGCGCCTCCGGCGGTTCCCTCCTCCACGGCGTCTTCCGCCCCGGCGCGCGCCTCTTCGAGCAGCGCGGCCGCCAGCGCGTCTAGCGCCTCGGAGTCCTCGCGCAGCAGCGAGGCGGCGCGCGCGAGCGCTTCCGGGGCGCGCGGGTTGAAAGTCTCCAGCAGCGGCAGCAGCCGACGGCGCACGCGCACGCGCGCGAAACGCTCGTCCTCGTTCATCTCGTCGGCGCGCGGCTCGACCCCGCGCGCGCGGCAGTAGCCTTCGGTGTCGGCGCGACGCGCCCAGGCCAGCAGCGGACGGCGCAGCAAGACCTCTCGGCCGCCTCCCGCGTCAACCGCGCGCGGCCCGCCGAGAACGCGCTCCGCGGCCATCCCCGCCAGGCCCTCCGCGCCGCTCCCGCGCACGAGCCTGAGCAGCACGGTCTCGGCCCCGCGCGTGCCCCATGACGCACTCAAGGCCGAGCGTGCGCGCCAGCTCCTCCACCCAGCGCGCGTCCTCCCGCGCCCGCTCGCCGCGCAGCCCGTGGTCGAGGTGCGCCGCCTTCAGACGCACGCCGAGCGCGCCCGCGCCCGCAAGCTCCGCGAGCGCGAGCAAAAGCGCCGCCGAGTCCGCGCCGCCCGAGACCGCAACCAGCGCCGCCTCTCCGCGCAGGGGCCAGCCCCTCTGCCGCCACTCGCGCAGCAGGCGCCGCGCGAAGCGGCTCAGACGCTCAACGCCTCCTTCGGTTCGTGTCAGACTCATCCGAACGGCCCTAAAGGGTTTTCGGCCCCACGCCTTTTAAACTAAACTTCCGGCACCGGCCGCCGCGCCGCGCGTGTTTCACCCGACGGGGCTTCGCGGGATTCTCTCATCCGAAAGGGGTACAACCGAAATGTTCGCCAGACACAAGGCGCCCATACACGCCGCCCTCCTCGCCCTCCTGCTCGCGCCGGCGGCCCACGCGGCCGCGCAGACCGAGCCGCCGCGCAGGCCGCAGGGGCCGGTCGCCGGCCCCGCCATCAAGCTCCCGCGCGGCGCGGGCGCCGAAGACCAGCGCACGCAGGCCGCGGGCGCGAAGCAGGACGAGGAGGCCGAGCGCGCGGCCCAGGCGCCGCGGAAGTGGGAGTACTGTGTCATCAAGGGGTTCAAGTACAACCAGAAGGGACTGAGCCTCTCGTCTTCCTCGCGGACGCCCGCCGCGTTCGTGCGCTACTTCCCCACGGGCTCCGAAGAGATAGAGGGCGCGACCGAGGAGGAGGCGCTCGCCAACGCCTTCGCCCGGCTCGGCGAAGAGGGCTGGGAGCTGACCGCCGTCCGCACGGACCTGAGCATCAGCGACGGCACCGGCACCACTTTCTCCGTCTACTTCTTCAAGCGCCCGAAGAGACAGGAATGAATCCGCGCGGCCGCGCGCGCTTTTCAACCCCCCGCCCCAAATACCCGAAACCCCGCGCGTTGTTTGCCACAAACAGGAACGGGGCGCTGTGATCCGGTTCAAAAGGACGCGGGCAGCGCCCACGCGCCCCTGACGGCCGCCGGCAACCAACCGTAGACAGGAGAGGCCGAAAATGGAGTGGCAGAACAGACGCCCCGCGCTCGCGAGCGCCGACGTCGGCCTCGAACTGCTCGACGAGCTGAAGACGCAGGGCTACGAACGCACCACCGTCGAGCGGTTCGTCCGCATGGGCAACCACGGGGTGCGCGCCGACTACGTGAGGGGGATGGCGTCGGCCGGCTACCGCCTCGGCTCGATTGACGAGCTGGTGCGGATGCGCGACCACGGGGTCGCGCCCGACTTCGTCCGCACCGTCAAGCCGCGCACCTCAACCGCGCCCACGCCCGACGAGCTTATCCGCCTGAAGGACAGAAGAAGCTACTGAAGTAGTTCGTAGCCAGTAGGACAAACTAAAGGCGGCGTGTCTCGGCTGATTGCTGAGACGCGCCGCCTGTCTTTCTACTGGCTACTGACTACTGTCTACTGCCTTCAAGCGATAATCATCGTCCCCGTGCCCTCGTCGGTGAAGACTTCGGCGAGGAGGGCGTTGCGCACCGAGCCCTGGATGATGTGCGCGCTGCGGACGCCCCGGCGGAGGAGTTCGGTGATGTTCTGGAGCTTGGGAATCATGCCGCCGGTGGCGACGCCGTCGCGGATGAGCGCCTCGACCTCGGCGGCCGTGAGGCGCGAAATCTTCGTCGCCTGCTCGCCCGGCCGCAGGTAGATGCCGTCCACGTCCGAGAGGATGACCAGCTTCTCGGCTTCGAGCCGGACGGCGATCTCGGCGGCGATGGTGTCGGCGTTGATGTTGAAGACGCGCCCCTCGTCGTCGGCCCCGAGCGGCGAGACCACGGGCATGTACTCGTGGTCTAAGAGGACGCACAGCAGACGGTCGTCTATCTCGACCACGTCGCCGACGTGGCCGAAGTCGACGAGGCCGCGCTCGCCCGTCTCGCGGTTGAGCACGTCCCTGGGCGGGCGCCGGACGGCGACGACCGTGTTGCCGTCCACGCCCGAGAGCCCGACGGCGTGGACGCCGCGCCGGCGCAGCGCGGCCAGGATGTCGGTGTTGATCTTCCCGGCGAAGATCATCTTGGCCATGTCGAGCGTGGCGTCGTCGGTGACGCGGCGGCCGTTGATGATGGTCTGCTCGACGCCCATCAGCGCGGCCAGCTCGGTCAACTGCTTCCCGCCGCCGTGGACGACGCAGACGCGTATGCCGACCTGGTGAAGCAGCGCCAACTCCTCGGCGAGCGAGGCCATGTTCTCCGGCTCCTCGGTCACCTTCCCCGACAGCTTCACCACGAACGTCTTACCCTTGAACCGCCGGATGTAGGGCAGCGCCTCGCGCAGAAGGTCCAGTCTTTCCTTGCTCACGCTTTCACCCTCCCCTTCGTCTACCCCCCGGCCATCAGCCGCGTCATGATGGCCTTCTGGACGTGGAGCCGGTTCTCGGCCTCGTCGATGACGACCGAGGCCGGCGAGTCGATGACTTCGTCGGTAACGATGCAGTTGCGGCGCACCGGCAGGCAGTGCATGAAGAGGCCGCCGTCGGTGCGCTCCATCTTCGCGGCGTCCACTATCCACTCGCCGCGGTAGGGCGCGCGCTCCTCCACATCGTCGGCGGGGCGGCCGTAGAACTCCCGGCTCCCCCAGCTCTTCGCGTAGACGACCTGCTGGCCGTCGAACGCCCCTTCCACGTCGTGCGTGTAGCTCACGGTCGCGCCGGCGTCGAAGGCGCGGCCGTTGATCTCGCGGACGAGGTCTTCGTCCAGCTCGTAGCCGGGCGGGTGCGCGATGGTCAGGTCGTGCCCCATCTGCGCCGCCGCGAGCGCGAAGCTGTTCGGCACCGCCATCGGCAGGGGCTTCGGGTGCCACGCCCACGTCAGCAGCACGCGCTTGCGCCCTTCGCCCAGGCGTTCGCGCACCGTCATCATGTCGGCCAGAGCCTGACACGGGTGGTGCATCGCCGATTCGAGGTTGACGACCGGCACCTCCGAGTACTTCGCGAAGGCCGCGAGCACGGGGTCTTCGCGCTCCTCCTTCCAGTCCTTGAGCGCCGCGAAGGTGCGCACGCCCATCGCCGAGCAGTAGCGCGCGAGCACGCGGACGAACTCCTTGACGTGCTCGGTCTTGTCGCCGTCCATCACGACGCCCTCGCGGTGCTCCAGCGTCCAGCTCGTCCCGCCCGGCTCTAAGATGACGGTGTTCCCGCCCAGCTCGTAGACGCCGACCTGCATCGACGCGCGCGTCCGCAAAGAAGGGTTGAAGAAGACGAGCGCCACCGAGCGGCCGGCGAGCGGCTTCGACGCGTCCTCGCCACGCTTGAAGCGCGCCGCCCGCAAGAGCAGGCCCTCAAGCTCCTCGCGCGTCCAGTCGGCGGTGTTCAGAAAGTCTCTCGGCATCGCTTAAGCCAGAATCTCCTTCAGCGCGGCGACGAACAGCCCCGCCTCCTCGGTCGTCACGCAGAGCGGCGGGAGCAGCCGCAGCACCTTCGGGTCGCTCGACGTGCCGGTGATGATGCGGCGTTCGAGCAGAGCCTTGTTGACCCGCCCGGCGACGGGCTCCGCGAACTCGACGCCGAGCAGCAGCCCGCGCCCGTGCACGGCGGCGACGCCCGCGACGCCGGCCAGACTCTCGCGCAGGAAACCTTCGACCGCCAGCGCGTTCCCCAGCATCCCGTCCGCCTCAATCGCTTCGAGCGTCGCCGAGACGGCCGCCATCGCCAGCATCCCGCCGCCGAACGTCGTGCCGAGGTCGTTCTCCCTGATGGCCGACGCGACGGCCTCGTTCGTCAGACACGCGCCCACGGGGACGCCGCTCCCCAGCGCCTTCGCCAGCGTGATGACGTCGGGCACGACGCCGCCCGCCGCCTCGCTCCCCGCGAAGAACCACGAGCCGGTGCGACCCACGCCCGTCTGCACCTCGTCGAAGACGAGCAGCATCCCGCGCTCGTCGCACAGCCGCCGCAACTCCTGATAGAACTCCGGCGGCGCCACGCGCACGCCCGCCATCGACTGAATCGGCTCAAGCATCACGGCCGCGACCGTCTCGTCGGCCAGCGCCACGACCGACTCGATCGAGCCGAACTCGGCGCACACGTGACCGGGCACGTTCGGCTTTCCTATCTCCCTGTACCTCCCGAGGAACGTGGCGCTGATGGAGTCGGCGGTGCGCCCGTGAAAGCCGCCCGTGAAGGTGATGACGCGCTCGCGCCCCGTCTTCATGCGCGCCATCCGCATCGCGTTCTCGTTCGCCTCGGTGCCCGAGTTGCAGAAGAAGGCTTTCGTCACCCCGGCGGGCGCGCACCCGACGAGCTTTTCGGCCGCCGCCGCGCGCACGTCCGAGTAGACGACGTTCGAGTAGAAGAGGAGACGGCCGGCCTGCTCGCGCAGCGCCTCGACCACGCGCGGGTGACAGTGCCCCGTCGCGCAGACCGCGTGCCCGCCGTACAGGTCGAGGAAACGCTCGCCCTCGCTCGTCTCCACCCACGAGCCACGCCCGCGCACCGGCGCGAACGGGAACTTCTTGTACGTCGCGAGCTGGAATTCCTCCTCGCGCGCCGCGATTCCTTCAAAGTTGGTCATCGTCTCTGCCGCCGTCGCCATCACTTCCTTACAAATGAATTCACATGGATGGACAGGATGAACAGGATGGAATTTCTGTTTTGCGCTTTAATTCCTAAATCCTGTCAATCCTGTCCATCCATGTGAAATTCCCTCTTCCTCTGCTAAGGGTTGCCGCCGACGAGCATCAGCCCCGTCTGCTCGTCGAGGCCGAACATCAGGTTCATGTTCTGGACGGCCTGCCCCGCCGCGCCCTTGACGAGGTTGTCGATGGCCGAGAAGACCGCGACCTGCCGGCCCCGCGCGGCGAAGCCGAGGTCGCAGAAGTTCGTCGTCTTCACCCAGTTGATGTCGGGCGAGCCGGAAACCAGCCGGACGAAGAAGGAGCCGCGGTAGAAGTCCCGGTAAACGGCCGCGAGGTCTTCGCCCGTCATCGAAACGCCCTCTTCGAGCTCGGCGTAGATCGACGCGAAGATGCCGCGCGAGACTGGCAGCGAGTGCGTCATGAAGACCAGCTCGCTCGACCAGCGCCCGCCGTGTCCGACCGCGCGCAGCGCCTGCTCCACCTCGGGCACGTGCTGGTGTGTGAAGGGCTTGTAGGCGTAGAAGGAGTTGGCGCGCTGCGGGTGGTGCGTGTTCGCCGCGGGCTTCGCGCCCGACCCCGAAGAGCCGGTCTTGGCGTCCACGACCACCCGCCCCTTCAGCGCGCCCGACGCGGCCAGCGGCCCGAGTCCCAACAGCGTCGCCGTAGCGAAGCACCCGGGGTTGCTCACCAGACGCGCTTTCGCAATCTCCTCGCGGTTGAACTCGGTCAACCCGTAGACGAACTCGCGCTGCAACTCGGCGGCCGTGTGCTCGCGCCCGTAGTGCTCTCTGAACTCTTCCGCGTCGCGCAGCCGGAAGTCGCCCGACAGGTCTACGACCTTGACGCCCGCCGGCAGGCGCGGCGCTATCTCAAGAGCCTGCCCGTGCGGCAGCGCGAGAAAGACGCAGTCGAGTTCCCCGAGGCTCTCGAAGTCCTCGGGCGCCTTCACGAAGCGCAGGTCGGTCAGGCCGTGGAGGTTCCGATGCACCTCGCCGACGGCCTTGCCCGCGTGCTCGTTCGCGGTGACGAGCGCGACCTCGGCCGCCGGGTGGAAGAGCAGGATGCGCAGAAGCTCCGCCCCGCCGTAGCCCGACCCGCCGAAGATGCCCACCTTCAGTTTCGAGTTTTCAGTTCTCAGTTCTCAGCCCTCCTTCTTGTCTCAGAGACTCAGTCGCAGGCGGCGGCCGCCGCCTCTTCACTGAAGACTGAAAACTGGGAACTGGAAACTTTATTCTTTATCAGCTCGAACAGCCGCGCGCCGTCGCGCTTGGCGTTGCCGGCCGGCGCGCCCAGTTCGTTCACGATGTAGTCCTCGCCCATCTGCGAGTCCGTGACCGAGCCGGCCACCACGTCCACCTCGATGCCGCGCCGCCGGAACAGCTCGATGCCGCCCCACGCGCCGACGTAGTCCGACGCGCAGAAGACGACCGCCGCCGTCGCCGCGCGTAGCTCCGCGTCGTCGAAGACCGACTCGACCGAGTAGCCGCCCAGGATGCCGTCGCCCAGCTCGATGACGACGAGGTCGGGCGAAGACTCGTCGAGCCGCGCGATGATGGCCTTCGCCACCGGCGCGAGGTCGCCGACGCCCACCGTCGAGGGCAGCCCGCAGTCGAGAAAGCTCGCGGTCGCCACCGCGCCGTGGTCGGCCATGTTGAGCGTGTCGCGCAGAGCCGCGACGCCCGACAGCTTCGCCGCCGCCACGCGCATCCCGCGCCGCGTCGCCTGCCGCACGATCTCGGTCGCCGCGAACGTCTTCCCCGAGTTCATGCACGCGCCCGCCACGATGACGAGCGGCGCGCAACCTTCGGGCAGCGTGTCGCGCAACGCCAGCGCGCCGTCCGCGATGTTCCTGACCTTCTGCCCCTCGTCCACGACGAAGCCGAGCACCTCGACCTCGATGGCGTCGCTCAGAGACGAGTGGTGCCCCTTGCAGTAGCCGATGACGCCGCCCATGTTCAGCAGGTGCAGGCGGTCGCCCGCCCCGGCCTCCGCCGGCACGTCGCCGACAAACCCTTTGAGCGCGCGCCGGCTCCCCAGCGCGCCGACGAGCACGTCGCCCGGATTTATCTTCGCCAGCCGGCCTGTGGGAAGTTCGAGCTGGTTGTAGGTCGCACTGTCGGTCAGCGCGCGCACCACGACCGCGTCGCCCCGGCGCACCGCGCGGCGGCCGCCCACGACCGCCAGCGTCCGCCCCAGCCTCAGCCCCGACGCGACCGACCCTACCTTGTCGGCCTCCACGACCGTCACCATAACCCCGTTCTCTTTCATCACAGGCATCCCTCTTCAGACTAATCGGGCCGCGTCTTCGCCAGCGTGCGAAGACGGAGAGCGTTGAGCTTGATGAAGCCCTCCGCGTCGCGCTGGTTGTAGACCGTGTCGGCCTCGAACGTCGCGAGCTTCTCCTGGTAGAGCGAGTTGGGCGAGCGCCGCCCGGCGACGATGACGTTGCCGCGGTAGAGCTTCACGCGCACCTCCCCGCTGACGCGCTCCTGCGTCGCGTCGATGGTCGCGCGCATCAGCTCCGACTCGGGCGCGAACCAGAAGCCGTAGTAGGCGCTCTCGGCGAACTTCAGACTCAGAGCGTCGCGCATCCGCAAGACCTCTCGGTCGAGCGTGAGCGATTCGAGCGCGCGGTGCGCCGCCTGAAGGATGGTCACGCCCGGCGTCTCGTACACCCCGCGCGACTTCATCCCGACGAAGCGGTTCTCGACCAGATCGACGCGCCCCACGCCGTGCTCGCCGCCCAGGCGGTTCAGCGCCGACAGCAGCTCGACCGCCCCCAGCTTCTCGCCGTCCACGCTGACGGGGACGCCCTTCTCAAAGCCGACGACCACGTACTGCGCCTCGGCGCGCGCGTTCTCCGGCGCGGCCGTCATCTGGAAGATGTCCGCCGGCGGCTCCGCCCACGGGTCTTCGAGGATGCCGCCCTCGTACGAGACGTGCATCAGATTGCGGTCGGTCGAGTAGGGCTTGGCGTGCGTCGCGGTCACGGGGATGTCGTGCTGCTCGCAGTAGGCGATGAGGTCGCTGCGCCCCTTGAACTCCCACTCGCGCCACGGCGCGACGACCTTGATGTCCGGCTCGAGCGCGTAGTAGGTCAGCTCGAAGCGCACCTGGTCGTTGCCCTTGCCCGTCGCGCCGTGCGCCACGGCGTCCGCGCCCTCGCGCCGCGCGATCTCTATCTGCCGCTTCGCGATGACCGGCCGCGCCAGCGAGGTGCCGAGCAGGTAGACGCCCTCGTACAGAGCGTTCGCCTTGACCGCCGGCCACACGTACTCCTCGACGAACTCCTCGCGCAGGTCCTCGACGTAGAGCTTCGACGCGCCGCTCTTCAGCGCCTTCTCTTCGAGCCCCGCCAGCTCCTCGCCCTGCCCCACGTCCGCGCAGTAACAGACGACCTCGCACCCGTACCGCTCGCGCAGCCAGTGCAGCATCACCGACGTGTCGAGCCCGCCCGAGTAAGCCAGAACGACCTTCTTGATCTTCTCCGTCACGCCCTCTCCCTCTCCCGTCTAGCCGAAAAGCTCCAGGACCTTTTTGATGACCGCGCGCTGCGCCTTGCGCTCGGGCACGGCGATGAAGATGGTGTCCTCGCCGGCGACCGTGCCGACTATCTCCTCTATCCCCGCGCGGTCGATGGCGACCGCCACCGCCGACGCCAGCCCCGGCTCGCACTTCGCCACGACCAGACAGTCGCCCGCCGGGTCGAGCCCGAGCAGTCCGCGCGCCGCCGCGCCCTCGGTCGCGCGCGGGAGCGTGTAGTGGCCGTTGTGCTTGACGACGCCCAGCTCCTCGAGGTCGCGCGAGACGCTCGACTGCGTCGCCACGAACCCCGCGCGCTCCAACAGCGCGGTCAGCTCCTGCTGCGTGCCGATGCGGCGCGCGTGGACGAGGCTCATGATCTTCTGCTGGCGCTTTGTCTTCTGCATAAGTCAAAATCCGCCCGTTATGCAGCAAACTTGCATAACGGGTGAATAGATGCATAAAGTAACAGCAATGATGCATGGGCGCAAGCCCGTGCGGCCTTTTCTTCGTGTAGAATCGCGGCGGGAGGATGGCTGATGACTGAAGGAAAAAAACTGTGGGGCGGGCGATTCACCGGGCAGATAGACCCCGGCTTCGCGCGCTTCAACCGCTCGTTCGGCTTCGACCGGAGGCTCTTCGAGGCCGACGTGATGGGGAGCCTCGCGCACTGCGATGGGCTGTTCGCGGCGGGCGTCATCTCGGACGCGGAGAACGTCGCCATCGCGGACGGCCTGCTCTGGCTGCTCGCGCGGTGGCACGAGGCGGGCGACTCCTTCCTCGCGGACGAGTCCGCCGAGGACGTGCACTCGTTCATCGAGTCACGCCTGATAGACCGGGTCGGCGACGTGGGGCGACGCCTCCACACGGGGCGCAGCCGCAACGACCAGGTGGCGACCGCGCTCCGGCTCTGGCTGCGCGACGAGACGGCTCGCGCCGACGCCGCGCTGCGCGGCGTCCAGACGGCGCTCCTCGACCTCGCCGACTCGCACGCGGACGCGGTGCTGCCCGGCTACACTCACCTGCAACGCGCGCAGCCCGTGCTCTTCGCCCACTGGTGCCTCGCCTACTTCGAGATGTTCGCGCGTGACCGCGAGCGTCTGTCGGAGGCCAGGCGGCGGATGAACGTCATGCCGCTCGGCTCGGCGGCGCTCGCCGGGACGAGTCACCCGATTGACCGCGAAAGGGTCGCGCGCTTCCTCGGCTTCGACTCGGTGTCGCGCAACAGCCTCGACGCCGTCAGCGACCGCGACTTCTGCGTCGAGTTCGCGTCGGCCTCGGCGCTCGTCATGGCGCACCTCTCGCGCCTCGCCGAAGACCTCATCGTCTACGCGACGACCGAGTTCGGCTTCGTCGAGCTGTCGGACGCGGTGGCGACGGGGTCGAGCCTGATGCCGCAGAAGAAGAACCCGGACGCGCTGGAACTGGTGCGCGGGAAGTCGGCGCGCGTCTTCGGCCACGCGCTGGCGCTGCTCGCGCTCATCAAGGGGCTGCCGCTCACCTACAACAAGGACATGCAGGAGGACAAGGAGGCGGTCTTCGACACGGCCGACACGGTGCGCGAGTCGCTGGACGTGACGGCGACCGTGCTGCGCAACGTGCGGCTGCGTGAGGCGCGCGCGCGAGACGCCGCGTCGGTCGGCTACATGAACGCGACCGAGATGGCCGACTACCTCGTGCGGCGCGGCGTGCCCTTCCGCGAGGCGCACGAGGCGGCCGGACGGATGGTCTTACACGGGCTGTCGAAGGGGCTTGAGCTGCACGAGCTTGAGCTTGAGGAATTGCAGGAGTTCTCCCCGCTCGTCTCGGAGGACGTGTACGAGGCGCTGTCGCTCGAACAGACTTTGGCGACGAAGTCGCAGGCGGGCGGCACCTCGCCGGGGCGCGTGCGCGAGGCGCTGGCCGCCGCGCGGGCTTCCCTCTGAGGTCTCACCTCCCGCGCCGCCTTCTTCCTCTGGGCGTCGGGCTGGGTGTGGGCGTCGGCGCCGGGGCGACCTCCTCGGGCGAGACGTGCGACTCGACCGAGAGGCGGCCGCCGTCGCCGATGCGGACGACGACGACGGGCTTGACGGCGTTGCGCTCGTCGTTGAAGGTGACCGGGCCGGTGACGCCGGGGAAGTCCTTTGTCGCGGCGAGCGCGTCGCGGAGGGCGTTGCGTTCGAGCGAGGGCGCGCGCGCCACGGCCGCGAGCATGATGCGCGCGGCGTCGTAGGCCGTCGCCGCCGACGAGCGGCACCTCGATGCCGAGCGTGCGCGCCTGCCGCGCCAGCAGGCCCGCCTCAAGGTAGTAGCCGGGGATGAAGACCACGTCGGGCCCGGCCGCGCCGACCTCGGCGAGCTGGACGGAGAAGTCGGCCGCGCCCCCCTCGTACTCCTGCTCGGCGACGACCTCGCCGCCGTGGCGCACGAAGTCCTCGCGGATGAAGCGTGCGAGGTCGACCGAGTAGCGCTGGTCGCGGTCCACGAGGAAGGCCGCGCGGCGCGCGCCGAGCCGGCCGGCGGCGAAGTGCGCGATGGCCGCGCCCTGGAAGATGTCTGTGTAGCAGCTGCGGAAGACGTAAGACCCGACGGCCGTCACCTCGGGGCTGGTGGCCGACGGCGTGAGCATCGGCACGCCCTCGCGCTGCGCGACGCGCGCGGCGGCGAGCGAGCGCGAGCTGACGACCTCGCCCAGCAGCGCGTGGACGCGCACCTCGCGGATGAGCCTCCCGACGACGACCTCGGTCTCGACCCCGTCCGAGCGCGTGTCCTGCACTACCAGCTCGACGCGGCGGCCGCCCGCGCCGCCGGTCGCGTTCGCCTCCTCGACCGCCATGCGGTAGCCGTTCAGCGCCGAGATGCCGTACTGCGCCGTGTCGCCCGTGAGCGACATGAAAGCGCCCAGGCGCACCCTCTCGTCCGGGGTCGGCTCGACGACGATTCCCCCGCCGCCCCCGCCCCCCCCGCGCGCACACCCCGCCGCCAGCAGTGCCGCCGCCAGCGCCAGCGCCGCGCAGCCC
>JAIVJI010000093.1 GCA_020200135.1 Acidobacteriota bacterium
CGCCTGCGTCCTCGAACTACCCGATCTCGAACCCGCGGTCGCCGCCGCGCTCGTCGCCGAGCTGATCGGCGAGGACTGGCGTCTGCGCGTGGGCGGCGACGGCGCCGAGGTCGAGGTGCTGTGCGCCGACGACGAGTGCCGCTCGCTCGCGGAGACGGACTTCGTCGTCTTCGACATCGAGACGACGGGGCCGAAGATGCCGCCCTCGCGCGTGATGGAGATCGGCGCAGCGCGCGTCCGCGACGGGCGCATCGTCGGCGAGTTTCAGACGCTCGTCAACCCGCTCGCGCCCATCCCGCCCTTCATCGCCGGGCTCACCGGCATCCGCGACGAGATGGTGGCAGGCGCGCCGACCTTCGACGAGGTCGCCGCCGACTGGCTCGGCTTCGCCGACACCTCTGTGCTGGTCGCGCACAACGCCGTCTTCGACGTGCGCTTCATCAACCACGAGGTCGGGCACGTCTTTCCGGGCCGCCGGATGATGAACTCGCACATCTGCACCGTCTCGCTGGCGCGCCAGGTTCTGCCCGAGCTGAAGAGCTTCCGGCTGGGCGCGCTCGCCGAGCACTTCGCCGTCCCGCACCGCACGCGCCACCGCGCGGGCGACGACGCGCGCGCCACCGCTTCGGTCTTCATACGCCTGCTCGAACACCTCGACGAGAACGGCGTCCGCGACCTCGGCGGCGCGCGCCGCTTCCGCAAGCATTTGGCGAGCCACGAGGGCAACGGGCACGCCTCCGGGGCCGGGAGCGCCTGAGCCTTCAGTCCTCCGCGGGCGTCTCCGCCGCCGGCGGCTGTTCCGTCTTCCTCCCGAGAAAACGCTTTAACAAGAACGCCGCGACGATGAGCGCGGCGAGGCCGAGGCCGACGGCCGGGTAGTTCTGGGCGATGAGGTCTTTGGCGCGCTCGCCGTAACGCACGGCGAGGAAGCCTTCGAGGAAGAAGCGGAAGGCGCGCCCGACCGCGACCGCGACCGCGAAGCGCACGACGCTCAGGCGGAAGACGCCGGCCGTGATGACGAAGAGCTTGAACGGGAACGGCGGCGGCAGCACCGACGCCACCAGCACCGACAGCACGTCGTAGCGGTCGACCAGCTCCTTGACGCGCGCCCGCTTTTGCGGCTGGAACTTCTCCAGCGCCTTCCGCCCGGCGCGGCGCGAGATGTAGTAGAGGATGAGACAGCCGAGCACGGACCCGGCCGTCGCCCCCAGCGCGTAGAGCGGCATCCGCGCCGGGCTCTGCGTCGAGAGCAGAATCATCACGGCGTCGGGGCCGCCCGGCAGCGGGACGAGCGCCGAGTCCAGGAGCGCGATGGCGAACAGCCCGAAGACGCCGAAGGGGACGAGAAAGTCTTTGACCGCCGTCAGCCCGTTCGTGATTTTGCGTATGAGCCACCTCAAGAATTAGTCCGCCGCCTCCCCCCGGGCTTCACGCCCTCGGCCTTCCCCTCGGCCACCTCGACCGCGCTCCGGCGCGGCGCGCGGACGCGCCTCGCGACGACGTAGACGCAGACGCCGATGATGACCAGCGACGCCACGCCGCTCACGATGTAGAGCCCGTTGACCTTCATGAACTCGATGACCCGCTCGCCGTAGAAGACCGCGAGCGCCCCCTCGACGAAGTAGCGGACGCTGCGCGCGATCATGATGGTCAGCATGAAGCGCCAGCGCGGGTATTCGAGCGCGCCCGCCGTGGCGACGAAAATCTTGAACGGCATCGGCGGCGGCAGCAGCGCCGGCACCGCCAGCGCGAGAAACCCGAAGCGCGCGTAAGCCTTCTCGACCCGCGCGATGTTCTCGGCGCTGAAGCGCCGGCGCATCACCGCCTGCCCGCCGCGCCGCATGATGCTGTAGAGCAGGAGGCAGCCTAGAACAGAGCCGGCGGCGGCGAAGAGCGGGAAGTAGAAGACCGACTTGGGGTCGCTGTAGCAGCGCGCGACGACGAGGTAGTCGTTTATCTCGGGCAGGCTCAGCAGCGAAGAGTCGAGCGCGCCGATCAAGACCATCGCGGGGCCCGCGACGTAGATCGGCACCTCGCTGATGAAGTCATGCAGCCAGAGGACGAGTCCTTTCACCCAATCGAACATGATTTGGAGAATAGTAAATCGTAAACGGTGAATAGACAAAAGGCGCGTCCGGCCGACCGCGAAACCCGAAGCGGGCCCGGCCACCGTTCACCAACTACCATTCACTATTTACTTAACGGGTGTGAAGACGGAGGGCGTGTCGTAGGTGACGCCGAAGGTGACGCCGGAGCGCGGGCTGAAATCGGTCAGCCCCTTGATGCCGGCGGCGTCGAACCGCAGCCCGGCGGCCTTGACCTGGAGCCCGAGGCGGAACTCGCCGCGCGACTCGGTGCCTAAGGGCGCGGCGCCGCCGCGCGTGTTGGCGCGGCCGTTGACCTCGGCGGCGATGTTGACCGTCTTGTTGACGCGGAAGATGCCGCCGAGCCCGTAGAGCAGCATGTCGTTCTGCGTGAAGAGCTGCGTCGGCGCGGTGTAGATGCCGAGCCCGAGGTTGCCGAACGTGTTCAGTCGGCCGTCGCGCCCGAACTTCTTCCCGACGAGCATCATGCCGAAGGCGTTGGTCTGGTTGAGCCCGAGGCCGCGCGACTCGTTCGAGTTCGGAAGCTCCACCCCGAACTTGAAGCCTAAGCTGGGCCCGCGCCGCGTCTCGTTGCGCAGCTTGATCTTGGTCGCCAGCCGGAAGTCGCCGGTGTCGTTGGTCGAGTTGGCGCCCGCCGCGATCCCGAGCGGGATGGCGCCGGGGGTGCGCGTGTTGATGCTCAGAAAATTCTGCGCGACGCCCTCGATGGAGAACTCGACGTTGGGCGAGAGCCCGACGTGGACACCGATGACGCCGACGCGCGTCAGGTCGCCCGTCAGTCCCGACGCCGGGAATTTGGCGTCCTGCATAAAGTCGATGCCGACCTGCACGCGCAGCGAGCCGGGCTGGAGCACGTCCACGTCCTCGGTCAGGAGCGGGCGCTGCTGCGCGCGCGTCGCGACGGCCGCGGACGTGAGCGCGAACGCGAGCGCCGCCAGCGTGCGTGCGAGCCGTGTGCTGCGTGACTTCATGCTTTCGAGATTTGACTCCGGCGAAGATTTCCGACGTGCGTGCGAATTGTAACGGCCGCCCCCGCGAGCGGTCAACACCGACGACGGCTGTGCTAACATCCCGGCGTCCGATTCCCTTTCCGGTCGCATCGAGATGGAGACAAAACCGCTTCTCATCGGGGGCGAGTGGCGCACGACGCAAGCGACGCGCGAGGTGCGCTCGCCTTACAGCGCGGAGCTGCTGGCGCACTTCTCGGTCGCGTCCGGGTCGGAGGCCGACGAGGCGCTGGGGTCGGCCGCGCGCGCCGCCGCCGAGATGCGAGTGCTGCCGCGCCACCGCGTCGCTGAGGCTCTGCGCCTCATCGCCGACGGCGTGCGCGAACGCGCGGAAGAGTTCGCGCGCACCATCGCGCTCGAAGCCGGGAAGCCCATCAGGGCGGCGCGCGCCGAGGTCGAGCGCGCCGTGATGACCTTCACGCACGCGTCCGAGGAGGCGCGGCGCTTCGCGGGCGAGGTCGTCCCGCTCGACGGACAGGCGGGCGGCGCGGGGCGCGTGGGCTGGACGGAGCGCTTCCCGCGCGGCGTCGTCTTCGGCATCACGCCCTTCAACTTCCCGCTCAACCTCGTCGCGCACAAGGTCGCGCCCGCGCTCGCCTCGCGCAACGCAATCATCGTCAAGCCGAGCCCGCGCACCCCGCTCACCGCGCTGCTGCTCGGCGAAGTCTTCCTCGGAGCCGGCCTGCCGCGCGCCGCCTTGCAGGTCGTGCCGATGGAGGTCGAGACCATCGACGCCGTGCTCGAAGACGAGCGCGTCGGGATGGTCTCCTTCACGGGGAGCGCCGAGGTCGGATGGCTCCTGCGCCGGCGCGCCGCGCGCGTCCCCGTCGCGCTCGAACTCGGCGGCAACGCCCCCGTCATCGTGGACGAGTCGGCCGACGTGTCATACGCCGCCGAACGCACGGCCGCCTCCGCCTTCGCGTACGCCGGACAGGTCTGCATCTCGGCTCAGCGCGTGCTCGTCCACGAATCGGTCGCCGAAGAGTTCACCGGCCGCTTCGTCCGTCTCGCCGAATCGCTCAAGGCGGGCGACCCGCTTGAAGAGACGACCGAGCTGTCGAACATGATCGACGAGGCGGCCGCCCGCCGCGCCGAAGGATGGATTGACGAGGCGGTCGGGGCCGGCGCGCGGCTTTTGTGCGGCGGCCGCCGCGAGGGCTCGCTGCTCGCGGCGACCGTGCTCGCCGACGTCCACCGCGAGATGCGCGTCTGCTCGGAGGAGGTCTTCGCGCCGGTCGCCACGCTCCAGACGTTCGGCGACTTCGAGGAGGCGCTCGCGGAGGCCAACGCCACGCGCTACGGCTTGCAGGCCGGCGTCTTCACCCGCGAGACGGCGCGCGCGCTGCGGGCGTTGCGCGCGCTCGACTTCGGCGGCGTCATCGTCAACGACTCGCCCGCCTTCCGCGTGGACAACATGCCCTACGGCGGCGTCAAGCTCTCGGGCGCCGGCCGCGAGGGAGTCCGCTACGCGATGGAGGAGATGACCGAGCCGCGCCTCATCGTCATCGACCCGGAGCATTGAAACGCCTTGGAAGTTACCGACTGTGAGATTTGCGCGGCGCTCCCCGATTTCGCCGCCGCCGACCTGCGCGACGGCCAGAGCCTGCCCGGCGCGGCCTCGCGTCTGGTGGACGCCCACCCGACTCCCGAAGGCTTCTGGGACACCGCGAAGGAGTACGAGGTGACGAAGAGGTGCCCGCTCTGCGGCCGCCTGTATACCTACAACTACCACTACGAATTTTCCGTCGGCTACGTCGAGGAGAGCGTCTGGCTTGAGCGACGCGCGGAGCCCGGCCGGGCCGACTCCTGACCCTCGTTAACAGAATTGGTGTCGCATCCGTCTTTCGCGTAAGATGCACGCGCCCTTGACACTTTCCGCCCTGAGGATTCACCCGATGAAAACAACGAGCCTCTTCGCGCGCCTCACACTGGCGCTGTCATTCTTCCTATCGGCGTTCACGCAGCACGCGGCCGCGCAGGCCCCCGCAGCCAGGCCGCAGGCCGAAGCCGTGATGGTGCGGCTCGCGGGGCTGAAGCAGGCCGTGAAGGTCAGGCGCGACGAGCGCGGCGTCCCCTACATCGAGGCCGGCGACGAGACCGACCTGTATTTCGCGCAGGGGTACGTGACGGCCAGCGACCGGCTCTGGCAGATGGACCTGATGCGGCGCACCGCGCGCGGCGAGCTGTCCGAGATATTCGGCCGCGCCACGCTCGAAGACGACAAGCGCCGACGCGCCTACGGCTTCGCGCAGGTGGCCGAGGCGAGCGCCGCGCAGGCCGACCCGCGCTCGCGCGCCGTGATGGAGGCTTACGCGCGCGGCGTCAACGCCTACATCGACTCGCTCGACGACAAGCGCCTCCCGCTCGAATTTCAGATACTCGGCTACCGCCCGCGCCACTGGACGCCGGCCGACTCCGCGGCCGTCGGCAAGAACTTCGCCGAGGCGCTCTCGACGACCTGGCCGCTCGACCTCGCGCGCGGCCTCCTCGCCGACCTCCCCGCCGACAAGGCCGCCGCGCTCTTCCCCGAGACCTCGCCGCTCGACCTGCCCGTGGTCGGCAACGACAAGACTGACCGCAAGAGCGCGCCGCCCGCCAGAACACGCTCCGCGCTGCCCCCCGTCACACACACGGCCGAACTACTCGTCGAGCTGGCCTCGATTCAAGAGGTCGAAGCGCGGACGCGCGCGCGCGTCGGACTCTTCGCCGAGGAGTTGGCCGCGAGCAACAACTGGGTCGTCTCGGGCAAGCGCACCGCCTCGGGCAAGCCGCTGCTCGCCAACGACCCGCACCTCGCGCCGTCGGCGCCGTCCATCTGGTACATGGTTCACCTGAGCGCGCCGGGTCTGCGCGTCGCGGGCGTCACGGCCGCCGGCGCGCCCGGAGTCATCATCGGACACAACGAGCGTATCGCCTGGGGCATGACCAACCTCGGGCCCGACGTGCAGGACCTCTACCGCGAGAAGTTCGACCCCGCCAGCCCGCGCAAGTACATGACGCCCGCGGGCTGGCGCGACGCCGAGGTGCGCCGCGAGGAGATAAAAGTCCGCAAGTCGCCCGCCGGCACAGAGACCGAGGTCGTGGCGCACGAGGTTCTGGTCACGCGCCACGGCCCCGTCGTACTCCAGCGCGGCGGCGACAGTTACGCCCTGCGCTGGACGGCGCTCTCCCCCTCCGCCACCGAGTTCACCGCCTTCTACAAGCTCAACCGCGCGCGCAACTGGAAGGAGTTTCAGGAGGCGCTCAAGGACTACGGCGGCGCGACGCAGAACTTCGTCTACGCCGACGTGGGCGGCCACATCGGCTACTACGGCGCGGGGCTGATTCCCGTCCGCGCGAGCGGCGACGGAAGCCTGCCCTACGACGGCTCGAAGGACGAGGGCGAGTGGAAAGGCTTCATCCCCTTCGCGGAGCTACCGCACGTCTACGACCCGCCGTCCGGCATCATCGTCACCGCCAACAACCGCGTCACGGGGACGAGCTACCCGCACTTCCTGACGCGCGTCTGGGCCCCGCCCACGCGCGCGCGCCGCATCTACGACCTGCTCAGCGCGAAACAGAAATTGACCGCCGACGACTTCCGCGCCGTGCTGGGCGACGCCTACACCATCTCCGGCGTGACGTTCGCGCGCGAGGCGGCGAAGGTCGCGCGCGCCGCCGGGCTCGACGCGAAGGACGGGAAGTGGCGCGAGACCGTCAGGCTGTTTGAAGCGTGGGACGGCCAGCTCACGCCCGACGCTCGCGCGCCTCGGCTGGCGGTCGAGATGTCGGGCGTCTTCCGCCGGAAGATTCTCGAAGCCGCGCTCGGCGCCGAGCGCGCCGCTCAGTACCGCTGGCCGGCCAGCGCCAACCTCTTCGACCGGCTGATACAGGAGCGGCCGGCCGGGTGGCTGCCCAAAGAGTTCGCGACCTACGCCGACCTGCTCGACGCCGCGCATAAAGAGACGCGCGACGCGCTGGCGAAGGCGTTCGGCGCCGACGAGACGAAGTGGACGTGGGGCGTACGCCTGCCCGTGAACTTCCCGCACCCGCTGGCGAACGTGCCGGGCGCGGGCGAGCCTTTCAAGCTCGCGCCCTTCCCGCAGAGGGGCGGCGGCGGGCTTTTCGCCGCGCCGAACGTCGGGGCGGGCGTCTCGATGCGCCTCATCGCCGACGTCTCCGACTGGGACAAGACACAGCAGGGCATCGCGCTCGGCGTCTCGGGCGACCCGCGCAGCCCGCACTGGCAAGACCAGCTCGCCGACTGGCGCGCCTCGACGCCGCGCGTCTTCCCTTTCACGGCCGGGGCGGTCGCGCGCGCCGCTTACCTGACGCACGTGCTTGAGCCGAAACCGCGGTGAGAGTTGACGACAGGGGCGCGGCGTCGGGCGAGAGCCTGCGCGTCTTCTGCGCGGTCGAGCTGCCCGAAGAAGTCCGCGAGGCGGCGGCCGAGCACGCCGCGCGCCTGCGGCGAGACTCCCCCGGCGCGAGCGCGAGCTGGCCGCGACCCGAGAGCCTTCACATCACTCTGAAGTTTTTGGGTGAGGTCACGGAGGCACGCGTCCGCGATATTTCACGCGCGGCGGGCGCGGCGGCCGAAGACTGCCGGCGGTTCGGTCTTTCGGTCGAGGAGGCGGGTACGTTCCCGGCGCGCGGGGCGGCGCGCGTGCTGTGGCTCGGCGTGAGAGACGAGTCGGGAGGTCTGGCGCGGCTGCAACGCCGGCTCGAACGGGAGTGCGAGGCCGCCGGCTTCGCTCGCGAGACGCGAGCCTTCAAGCCCCACCTCACGCTCGCGCGCCTCCGCCCGTCGAGAGACGCGCCCGCCCTCTCCGAAGCTCACAGGCGCTCGACCTTCGGCCCGCACGTCTTCCGAGTCACCGACCTCTTTGTTATGCGCAGCGAACTCGGCCCCGGCGGCTCGCGCTACACCCCGCTCTCGCGCCATCGGTTGGGGGACGAGTGAGAAGATGACTTCCTTGACAAAGGCCGCCAAAGCGATAGACTTGCCCCACCGTCGCCGGCAGTAATTCCCTGCACTACTCTAGCCAGTGTGCAACAACCTAATTGAGGAGCCAAAATGAGGCCAAATCTTATACTGGACGATCAAACGTTAATGTTATTGAAAAGGCTCAGGGATCAACTGGGTGAGGAAAGAAACGAGGATGTTGTAAAAAAAGCTCTGGCCCTTCTTGCACAGGTGGTAGAGATTTCCGGGGACAAGCGTTACTTCACGATCGTGACCCCGGACAAACGCACTATGACGATTAAACTTGATTAGCGTAGTTCGGACAATGCCAGTTCGCCGGAGGGAACATGTCTGACGCTCCAGGCCCGCAGGGCCCTGTCAGTGAAACTACCGGTAAAGAAATTGCTGCCGCCCCGGCGAGGAGCCTGGGCGAGATTCTCCGTGAACAGGAAGATAAACTCCCGCCTCCGGAAAAAAGCCTGAGCGATCTTGTCCGCGAGCAGATCGCGCCCATGGAGCAGGCTAAGATCGCGGACCTTCGCTCGATAACGTATATCCGGGCCGGATTTACGCTGGTGCTCCTGTTTATCTTCAGTTGGCTTAATTATCAGGTGATGTCGCTGGTGCGCGACCTTTTCGAGCAGACGAAAACACTGGAGAAGGAAGTTGTCATGACACTCATAGCAGGGACGGTCACAGAGGTCGCCGCGGTCATGTATATCATGGCACAGTTCCTCTTCCCCAAAGGCCGTGAGTGACCGCGAACTTAAGCATCCGAATCCTCACGGAAGCACAAACCCGAAAGTCGCGCGCCGTCAGCTCGGTCTGAGCTGACGGCGCGCGACTTTTAGGCCCGGCGTTGCTCAGCTGTTGGGCAACTGACGCGGGCGGCCCGGCGGGAGTTGCTGGCCGCCGCCTTCGTCCTTCCGCTTCTCGCCGGTCTCGGCGAACATCTCCTTGATGACGCCGACGCTGGCGAGCATGGCCGAAGTCTCGACGGGCATGAAGATGACCTTCGAGTTCTGGCCGCGCGACATCTCCTTGAGGCTCTCGATGTAGCGCTGGGTGATGAGGTACTGCGCGGGGTTGCCGTGGTCGAGCATGACGCGCGAGACCTGCGCGATGGCCTCGGCCTCGGCCTCGGCGTTGCGCAGTCGGGCCTGCGCCGCGCCCTCGGCGGCGAGGATGGCCGACTGCTTCTCGCCCTCGGCGCGCGTCACCTGCGCCTGCTTCTCGCCCTCGGCGCGCGTGATGGCGGCCTGCTTGTCGCCCTCCGCCTGCAAGACGAGCGCGCGGCGGTTGCGCTCGGCCGTCATCTGCTTCTCCATCGTGAGGCGCACGTCTTCGGGCGGGGTGATGTTCTTCACGTCAACGCGCGTCACCTTGACGCCCCACTTGTCGGTCGCCTCGTCGAGAATGAGGCGCAGCTTCGAGTTGATCTGGTCGCGCGACGAGAGCGTGTGGTCTAAGTCCATGTCGCCCATCACGGCGCGCATGCCGGTGATGGTGAGCTGGACGAGGCCGCCGATGAGGTCGTTGATCTCGTACATGGCTTTTATCGGGTCGGTGATCTGCCAGTAGACGACCGAATCGACGTGGATGGTCACGTTGTCGCGCGTAATCACGGGCTGCGGCGGCAGGTCGATGTACTGCTCGCGCAGGTCGATGGAGGAGAGTCCGGGCCGGACGTTCGTCCAGTAGACGCCGCGCGGCCTGTCGAGGAACGGGACGAGGACGTTGAGGCCGCTGGCGGCGACGCGGTTGAAGCGTCCGAGCCGCTCGATGAGCATGACGGTCGCCTGCGGCACGATTTTGATCGTCTTGGCCGCGACGACGAGCACGGAGATGGCGATGAAGAGGAGGAAGAAGAGAATGCCGATTTCCATATGACCTCCAGCGGGCCGGCGGGCCGGCACCTCAAAGGGTTTGGGTTAAGAGTCGTCTTCTAACAAAGCGAGACTATAACGGATTACCGCATGCGTTTGGAAGAGTCTACGCCCCGCGCGCGTTCGCGGGTGGCCGACGCCAGCCGCCCAGCGCCTCTTCCAGCACGCGCGCGGCTTCGAGCACGAGTCGCTCCTCGTGCGGGCGGCCGACGACCTGCACGCCGACGGGCAGCCCCGACGCCGACGCGCCCGCCGGGACGCTCGCCGCCGGCAGGTCGAAGACGTTCGCCGCGTGCGATTGGGAGAAGGCGCGGAAGGTCGCGACGCTCCGCCCCTCGAACTCAAGACGGCCGAACTCCTCGTGCCTGAACGCGGGCACGGCGCCGACCGGCGCGACGAAGAGAGGCACGTCCTCCATCCACCCGAGTAGCGCCGCGCGTACCCGGTCGCGCTCCTCCCACGCCCTCAGCACGTCTTCGAGCGCCGGCTCGCCCCAACGCGCGAGCCTTTCGAGGATGACGCGCGCGGCGCGCCCGGCCTCGTCTTCCCTGCCCTCGTAGGCGCGGCGTATGAATCGCTGCGTCGCGTACTCGAAGAGCGAGAGCCACATCTCGGTCGCGCCCTGGACGCCTGGCGGCACCGCCTCTAAGACCGACGCGCCCGCGTCCGCCAGCGCGCGCGCGGCCGCACGCACCGCCGCACGCGTCTCGGCAGACGCCGGCACCGCGCCCGCGTCCGTGTAGAAGGCGACACGCATCCCCTTCAAACGACCCGCGCCCTCGCTCTCGACGGCGGCCGGCTGTCCGGTCAGGACTCGGAAGAAGAGTCGCAAATCTTCGACGGTGCGCGCGAGCGGGCCGAGCGTCGCGCCGAGCGAGTGGAGTCCGGAGGCGGGCGGCAACTGGCGGCCGCCCGGCACGCGCCCGGCCGTCGGCTTGAGCGCCAGCACGCCGCAGAAGTGTGCGGGGATGCGTACCGAGCCCGCGAGGTCGCTCCCCAGACTCCCCGCCGTCATGCAAGCGGAGACGGCCGCCGCGCACCCGCCGCTCGAACCGCCGGGCGTGCGCGAGAGGTCGTGCGGGTTGTTCGTGCGTCCGTAGACCGGATTCTCCGAAGTGTAGTCGAGCGCGAACTCCGGGCAGTTGGTCTTCCCCAGGATGATCGCGCCGGCCGCGCGCAGACGCGCCACCCCCGGCGCGTCCTCTTCCGGCACGAGACCGGCGCGCACGCGCGAGCCGCACGCGGCGGGCATCCCCCGCACGTCAATCGTGTCCTTCACCGTCAGGGGCACGCCGTGGAGCGCGCCGCGCGCGTCGCCGCGCGCGACAGACGCCTCAGCCGCGCGCGCCTGTTCGAGCGCGTCGGGGGCGATTGCCACCAGCGAGTTCAGACGCGGGTTGACGCTCTCGACGCGGCGCAGGTACGACTCGACCGCCTCGACCGGCGAGACCGCGCGCGCGCGAATCTTCGAGGCGAGGTCGGCGGCCGACAGTTGCGTCAGTTCCTCAGACAGCGCCGCGCACCTCCAAACTGTTTAGAAACTCTTCCGCCTCCGCGCTCGAACGCACGCGGGCGACCTTCTTACCGTCGGCATACTTCTCAAGCAGCGCCAGCACCTTCGGCCGCGTGCTCGTAGGGTAGTTCCAGACCCACAGCAGGAACTTCACGTCGAACTGCTCGCGGCATCCCTCGGCCATGTCGGGGCGCGTCGCGTCCCTGTACATCACCCAACGCTTCAGCGCGCGCCATGCGCAGACCGCGCGCGGCAGGTCGAGGAAGACGACCGTGTCGCAGGCGGCGAGCCTTTGTTCGAGCGTGCCCGAGAAGTTGCCGTCCATGACCCACGACTCGCGGCCACACAGCTCATCCACCTTCCGCGCCCACTCGTCCTTCGGCGGCTCGACCCAGCCGGGACGCCAGTGCTCCACGTCGAGGTGTATCACCTCCAGCCCGAGCCTCTCGCCCAGCCGGCGCGAGAAGGTGGACTTGCCGGCCCCGCCCGAGCCTATCACCAGCACGCGCTTCATTCCCCGACCCCGCCCGCCTTCTTCGCACGGCGCCCGGCGCCCGCTTCGCCCTCGACGCCCGCGTCGGAAGAGCCGTGCCGCTGTAGCAGCTCGACGAACTTGCGCGCGGCGGTCGAGAGCGCGCGGTCGCTGCGGTAGACGGCGCCGACCGCGCGCTCCCACTCGGGCTCTGCGAGCGGGACGACGGCGAGCTGCCCCGAGCGACGCTCGTCGAGCACGGACGGGCGCGGGACGACCGCGACGCCGAGCCCCACTTCGACCGCGCGCTTGATGGTCTCGATGTTGTCGAACTCGGCGGCGCGCTGGACGGTGACGCCGTGCGCGCGCAGGATGCGGTCGGTCGTGCGTCGCGTCGGGATGTCGCGCTCGAAGTGGACGAAGTTCTGGCCCTGCAAGTCGGCGGCCTTGAGCCTCTTCCGTTTGGCGAGCGGGTGCTCGGGGCGGCAGATGAAGACGAGGCGGTCGCCGCCGAGCGGGATGACCTCCAGCCCACGGCGCTTCTCCGGGTAGGCGACGACGCCCACTTCGACCGCGCCGCTTAACACGTCGCGCACGACGCGCGTCGTGCGGCTGTACTCCAGGTCGATCTTGGCGCGCGGGTAGAGCCCCATGAACTCGCGCACGACCGGCGGCAGCTCGTGCAGCCCGACGCTGTAGACGGTCGCGACGCGCACCGTCCCGCCCACCGTCCCCGAGAGCTGGCGCATGTTCTCTTCGAGCCGGCCGTAGGCGGTGAGCACCTCGCGGCTGGCCTCGAAGAAAGCCTCGCCCGCCTGCGTCAGGTGCAGCTCGCGGCGGCCGCGCACGCGTTCGAGCAGCCGGCGCTTGAATCTCGATTCGAGCCCGCGCACCTGCTGGCTGACCGCCGACTGCGTGACGAAGTTGCGCTCGGCCGCCTGCGAGAAGCTGCGCGTCTCGACGAGGTCGCAGAAGATTTTGAGCGTTTCTATCTGCACTGCCTTTATAAGAACCCCTCAGATGTTTGCCCTACATTTTTCATTTTATCTTATATGAGGGCTGAACTACACTTGACGCCATAGGAGCAGGCACAAATGGACGGACAGGCGACACTCACGGCGGCGGCGGGAGGCGGCGAGACGTTCGCGCCCGAGCTGACGCTCGGCGAGGCGCGCGCGCGACTCTTCGCCACGGGCGGCCTCGGCGAGGACGGCGGCTACGGCGCTGACTGGGTCTGGCTCAAGATGTGGCGCATCCCGTTCGCCTTCCCGAACACGGACGGCCGCCGGCGCGCGGTCAGGTTCCACGACCTCCACCACGTGCTGACCGAGTACCCGACGACGTGGCGCGGCGAGTTCGAGATAGCGGCGTGGGAGATAGCCGGCGGCGTCAACCGGTACTGGGAGGGCTGGGTGCTCGACCTGCTCGGGTTCGCCTGCGGGCTGGCGGTCTACCCGCGCCGCGTCTACCGCGCCTTCGTGCGCGGCCGCCGGAGCCGGAACCTCTACTTCGAGACGTGGGACGACTCGATACTCCTGCGCCGCGTCGGCGACGAGCGGCGGCGGCTCGGGCTCGACGCCGGGCGGCCGGACTCCGTGGGGGCGCGGCCGACGTGGCGCGACCGCGCGGCGTTCGCCTTCTGGGCGTGGGCGAGCGTCGCCGCCTACTTCGCGACCGGCGCTCTGTTGTTCGCGCCGGCGCTCGCGGCGCTCTTCGTCGCCTGGCTCTGGCTCGCGCGTTAGACGCGCCGCGCGTGCGGCGCGCCGGGCCGGCGGGCGATTGCTTTTCTTTAGCGGGTCGTTATAATCATGGCCGACCTACCAGCATTCAAAGTTTCAGCGCCGCGGCCCGCTACGGACGCACACGCACACGGGGCGTGCGTCCGCGGCGCCGTCGCGCACCGCGAAGGAGAGGCACTTCCGACATGGCCGTCCGTCTGAGCAGTACGTTCGTCTTCAGGAAGCTCCACCAGCTGACGGGCATCATCCCGCTCGGCGTCTTCCTGCTGGAGCACTTCTACACCAACTCGAAGGCGATGACCGGGCCCGCCGACTTCAACAAGGCGGTCGGTGACCTCCAGTCCATCCCGTACATCATCTTCATCGAGATCGGTGGCATCTTCGTCCCGCTCATCTACCACGCGGTCTACGGCCTGTTCATCACGTGGGAGGCGCGGCCCAACAACCTCGCCTACCCCTACCCGCGCAACTGGTTCTACACCATCCAGCGCCTGACGGGGCTCATACTCTTCTTCTTCATCTTCTTCCACGTCCTGAACTTCCGCTTCGGGGCCATCCCGTGGCTGAACGACCGCTCGGTGGCGCACTTCCCGAACGAGGCCTTCGGCATCGTCAGCCGCGAGTTCGCCAACCCCATCATCTTCGTCGTCTACTCCGTCGGCATCCTGGCGACCGTGTGGCACCTCGCGAACGGCTTGTGGCTGTTTTTGGTCGACTGGGGCGTCGTCATCGGCGAGCGCGCGCAGCGCCTGACGGGCTACGCCTGCATCGCCTTCGGGCTGCTGCTCCTCGCCGTCGGCATCAACGCGCAGGTGGCCTTCATCCGCCCGGGCGGACTCCTCGGAGGGATTCTTTACTGACATGGCAAACAACGGCATCCGTGTAGCCATCGTCGGCGGCGGCCTCGCGGGCCTCGCCGCCGCGATGAAGATCGCCGAGGCCGGGCACGCCGTAGACCTCTTCTCGGTCGTGCCCGTCAAACGCTCGCACTCGGTCTGCGCGCAGGGCGGCATCAACGGGGCGGTCAACACCAAGGGCGAGGGCGACTCGCCCTGGAAGCACTTCGACGACACGGTCTACGGCGGCGACTTCCTCGCCAACCAGCCGCCCGTCCAGAAGATGTGCGAGATGGCCCCGTCCATCATCTACCTCTTCGACCGCATGGGCGTCCCCTTCTCGCGCACGACCGAGGGGCTGCTGGACTTCCGCCGCTTCGGCGGCACGCTCCACCACCGCACCGCGTTCGCCGGCGCCTCGACGGGGCAGCAGCTCCTCTACGCGCTCGACGAGCAGGTGCGGCGGCAGGAGGCCGAGGGGCGCGTCAAGAAGTACGAGCACTGGGAGATGCTCTCGCTCGTGCAGGACGGGCACGGCGTCGTCCGCGGGCTGGTCGCGATGGAGCGCTCGACTCTGGAGCTGAAGGCGTTCCCCGCCGACGCGGTCATCATGGCGACCGGCGGCCCCGGCCTCATCTTCGGCAAGTCGACCAACTCGATGGTCTGCACCGGCTCGGCCGTCTCGGCCTGCTACCAGCAGGGCGCGCGCTACGCCAACGGCGAGTTCATACAGGTTCACCCGACCTCGATACCCGGCGAGGACAAGCTGCGGCTGATGTCGGAGTCGGCCCGCGGCGAGGGCGGGCGGGTGTGGGTGCCGAAACAGAAGGGCGACAAGCGACAGCCGTCTTCGATACCGGAGACGGAGCGCTGGTACTTCCTCGAAGAGAAGTACCCGGCCTACGGCAACCTCGTCCCGCGCGACATCGCGACGCGCGAAATCTTTCAGGTCTGCCTCGACGGCTTCGGCGTCTACGGCGAGAATCAGGTCTACCTCGACCTGACGCACATCCCGGCCGAGACCTTAGACCGCAAGCTCGGGGCCATCTTAGAAATCTACGAGATGTTCGTCGGCGACGACCCGCGCCACGTCCCGATGCGCATCTTCCCCGGCGTCCACTACTCGATGGGCGGGCTGTGGGTGGACTACGAGCAGCGGACGAACATCCCGGGACTCCTCGCGGCGGGCGAGTGCGACTACTCCATCCACGGGGCGAACCGTCTGGGCGCGAACTCGCTCGTCTCCTGCGTCTACGGCGGCTTCGTCGCCGCGCCCGCCGCCATCGAGTTCGCCAAAAACGTCGAGCGCAACGGCTCGGACGGCTCGAAGATCTACGACGACGAGCTGCGGCGCCAGCAGGAGATCAACGCGGGGCTTCTGAAGCAGGCCGGGTCGGAGAACCAGTACGTCATCCACGATGAGATGGGCAACTGATCGACCGCTACCGCCACATCTCGCTCAACGATTCGAACATGTGCGCGACGCACGCCGTGCCGCACGCGCGCCAGCTCTACAACATGCTCCAGCTCGCGCGCGTCATCACGCTCGGCGCCCTCAACCGCAACGAGTCGCGCGGCGCGCACTACAAGCCCGACTACCCCAACCGCGACGACGAGAACTTCCTCAAGACGACCATCGCCGAGTTCTCGGGCGAGGGGCCGGTCTTCTCCTGGGAGGCGGTTGACGCCGGCCTCATCGAGCCGCGCAAGCGCGACTACACGAAGGGCAAGCAGAAGGCGCAGGCGGCGGGCGGGCAGGCCGAGCAGTCGCCGACCAATGACGGCGCGGCGCAGGTCCCGGCCTCGGGGTGGGAGCAGAAGCCGCCGAACACGTCCGGCCCCGCCGTCTGGGGTCAGGACAAGGAGAAGGTCGACCGCGCCGTCTCCGGCGAGGTCGAGACGCGCCTCGAGCGCGGCGACGCGATCGAGGACGCGGGCGGCAAGAACCCTTAACGCGCGCCGCCGGTTTTGGTGAAGGCCATGACGACACACACGGTCACGTACGTGACTCCCGAAGAGTACCTCGCCGCCGAGAGGTTATCGGAGACCAGGAGCGAGTATCTCGACGGAGGCGTGTATCCGATGACCGGCGGCACTGTTAATCATAACCGAATCACCATCAACCTGATTCTCGAACTCGGCACACAGCTTCGGTCGGCCAACTGCCACGTACACGCGACAGACCTGAAAGTTCGCCTACCAGATTCGAGGAAGTTCTTCTACCCGGACGTTATGGTTATCTGCGGCGATTTGCAGTACCACGACGAACGCAGCGACGTTATTCTCAATCCAGACCTCGTCGTCGAAGTGCTGTCGCCGAGCACGGAGGCTTACGACCGGGGGGCGAAGTTTCGGGCTTACCAGACGATTGAATCGCTGAAGGAATACCTGCTGGTCGCGCAGGACGCACCCGTCGTCGAGCGGTACTTGAGGAATGGCGACGGGACTTGGAAGTACACGCTAGCCGAGGGGCTTGAGGGTGCGCTGACGCTGCCGTCGGTCGGATGCACTTTGAACTTGGGCGCAGTCTACGACAAGGTGGATTTCAACTCATGAGCGCAGAAACAAAAACCGAGCAGCAGATGCAGGGGTTGAGGAACCCGCCGCGGGAGGTCGTCCTGCGCGTACGCCGCCGCGAGCGGCAGGACGCGGAGGCGCGCTGGGAGGAGTTCGCCATCCCCTACCGGCCGAACCTCAACATCATCTCCTGCCTGATGGAGGTCAGGAAGAACCCCGTCACGCGCGACGGTAAGAAGACGACCCCCCCGGTCTGGGACATGAACTGCCTGGAGCAGGTCTGCGGCATCTGCACGATGGTCATCAACGGCCGCGTCCGCCAGTCGTGCTCGGCGCTGGTGGACAACCTCGAACCGCACAAGCCCATCACGCTCGAGCCGATGTCGAAATTCCCCAACGTGCGCGACCTCGTCGTCGACCGCTCGGAGATGTTCGACCACCTCAAGCGCGTCAAGGCGTGGATCGAGATCGATGGCTCTTACGACCTGGGGCCGGGGCCGCGCATGACTCAGGACGACGTGGCCGAGCGCTACGCCTACTCGCGCTGCATGACGTGCGGATGCTGTCTGGAAGCCTGCCCGCAGTACGGCGACGGCAACTACATCGGCCCGCAGGCCATCGCGCAGGTGCGCTACCAGAACATGCACCCTTCGGGGAAGATCACGCGCGACGACAGGCTCTCGGCCATCATGGGCGACGACGGCATCACCAACTGCGGCAACGCGCAGAACTGCGTCCGCGCCTGCCCGATGTCCATCCCGCTCACCAAGGCCATCTACGAGGAGAACCGCGAGACCGTCATCTACGGCCTCTTCGGCTGGCTCAGGAAGTAAGGCCGCTTGCCCCTTTCAAAAAAGGCCGCCGCCCGTGTGACGGGCGGCGGCCTTTTCTGTGTTGGGTTAAAGAAGCGCGACGAACTCGTCCACGCTCAGGCCCGCCTGACGAATAATCGCACGCAGCGTGCCGCGGTCGAGCTCTTTATGATTGGGGACGGTGGTTTGCGCCCGCGGTTCGGCGCGAACCAGAGTGATGTGACTGCCGCGCTGCCTGAAAACGATGAAGCCCGCCCTTTCGAGTGCTCTGACGCATTGCGCGCCTGACACGACGGGCAGTTTGCTCATGCGGCGACCTCGACCACCTCCACTCGGTCGTCGGGTACTGGCTCGCCGCGCTCTCGCAGGACTTCTACGTGAAGTGCGATGGCTTCCTGAATGTTTGCCAACGCTTCGTCCCGCGTCTTTCCCTGACTGACGCAGCCGGGCAGACTCGGAACCTCGGCGACCACATAGCCGTCTTCGCCGGGGTATAAAATAACTCTGCGGGTCATCTGTGCGTTGTCCTTTCGGGTGAGAGGTCACGGCTATAAACCTTCTCGACGCCGTCGTACTTACCGCTATTCTTTCTTGCGCGCTTCCAGTTTGTACTTCTGAAGCAGCCAAGCCAGCACGGCTTCTTGGTCTGGTATTGTCGCGCGCCGGATTTGAGAGAGCAGATGTATCCGGTCGGGTTTCGGCGGAGCCGTATTCTGCAACCCTACGTTGCAGTTAGTATATTCGGCCCGGAGGTTCCCCGGCGAGTCATCACCACCTTTCGATTCTTTTCGGCGCATACGACGTAGCCCTTTTAAGCCTTCGTCGCATTCGTCGCAGATAATCCAAAAGTGTGAGATGTCGCCGGGCTGCGAGCGTACCCTTAATGTAATGCGTCGTGCGGGTCGGGTCTGCCAATGATTGTCAGGCACTGCCCCGCACATGGAGCACACTTTAACCTCAGCCCCTCGCTCAGATTGATTTGAACCACTCTTCATCGATCTTTACTCTTTCTACATGTTCGACCCTGACTCCAAGACCCAGCTCTTTTAATTTTTCCGCGAGTTTTTCACCATCAATAATGTCAATTGCGCTTGCACCGTCACGCGTCGCCTCTTTTACAGCGCCGCGTGAGAAATAGCCGGTAGTGATGAAAAGGCCCTTGTCGGCGCGTCCTTGCATCGCTCCGCGAAAATCTCGAATTTCACCGGCACCGACTGCGCCGCGATAACGCTTGCACTGAAAGACAATCCTAAAGCTAAGGATTCCGTTTACCTTAGCAATCCCCTTCCCGTCAATGCCGCCGTCACCAGTCCGGCCCGTGACTTCGACCTGTGTGAAGCCCGTTTCCCGAAGCATTCGCTGAACAAGACGTTCAAAGGCGGCGGGCGAGAGTGTCTCGATGAGGTATGTGTTGATGCGTTCCCGCCAATCAACTGACGGGGCTACATTCTCGACCGCAACAGGTGTCACTATGGAGTCAGTATTCAACTCCCTCCCGGTCAGTGCCCACACACCGCGCGTCGAGTTTTCTAAGACGCCAAGCTGCTTTAGATAAGTTCTTGCCCACGCGAGTTCATATTCAAGTTGTGTTCTACCGTCCTCGTTACCACGTTTGCTGATGTAAGGCTGTATAACAAGTTCATCCGGGATTCCGAGTAGTGAAATAACTTTTTCGACAATTTCTTCCACAGAACCTGATCCACCAAGTGCTTTGATGGCTTCAACGGTCGGCTTCATCAGTTCGTTTCTGTGGGGCAGCGCATTCATACTTAACGACCATTATCTTGGCGCCCAGTTCGGTTGGCAAGTAGTTATTGCGGCGGCGTTGATGCCAAAATGGCGTGGTCAAAGCCCTTTCTTTCAGGACGGGCCGGGCGCTGCGCGGGCTTGTCCCGCCCAGCGCCCGCTCCGCAGGCTGCCTACTTCTCGCCCTCGTTCGTGCGCTTGCGGCGCGTCAGCCCGGTCTTGCGTTCGCTCCTGCGCGTGTAGCCGAGCGCCGCGTAGAGCGCGCTGTCGGCCCCCTCGGACGGGTCGGCCAGCACGCCCGCCACGGCGAGCTGCGCCCTGTCCCCGAAAGCACGGTCGGCCGCCTCGCGCTCGGCTATCTTCTGCGCCAACTGGCTCTCAAGCGCCTCGATGCTCCGGCGCGCTTCGAGCGCGGGCGTGGCCACCGCCTCGAACTGCGCGAGCGTCATCCCTCCGAACGACTTGCCGGGCGCGAGCGTCCGCCACGCGTTCAACATCCGCTCAATCTTCTCTTCAGTCTCTTTCGGACTCGGCATGGTATGCAATCCTCTCTGTGCGCGCTGAGGGCACACTTTAAAGGTTCGGTGTCGCCGTGCTTGTGAGGCACGAGTGGTGTTGACGTTTGAGAAAGGCGGCGGCCGGCGTCTGCCTTACGCACGCACGCGTTCGAGGTGCGTCGCCGCCCGTCTTGACCGGAAAACGCGGATTTGTGAGGGAAACTTGCTTGCTCCCCCTTTCAAATGCGAGGCGTCCGCGTCCGTGCGCGCGATTCTAGGTTTCTGAATCGAGTTTCTCAAGCAAAAAATCGTGCCGGAAAGCCTTGAAATCGTGATTCAAAGCCTTTAACTCGCGGTTCAAAAGCCCGGAATGTTCGATTCAAAGACTTGAAATCGCGACTCAAAGGCTCTGACCCGTGATTCAAAGACTTAAAATTACGATTCAAGCAGCCACAAACGCGATTCACTAGCCCTGTTTTGCCATTCAAACGCCGGAACGGCCGCCGCTTGAATCGAGACGTAAGCGGGCGACGGTCGCGCCCCAGCCGCCGGCCTCGGGCGGGGCGTCCGCGAAGTGTTCGACGAAGGGCGTGCGCGCGAGCACCGTGCGGACGGTCTCGCGCTGCACGCCGACGCCCTTGCCGTGGATGATGCGCACCTGTCGGAAGCCCTTGCGGCGCGCCTCGCGCAGGTACTCCTCGACGACGGCGCGCACCTCGCGCGGCGGGATGGTGTGGAGGTCGAACACGTCCGTAATCTCCAGCCGGACGGGCTCCGGGAAGGGGTCGAACGGGTCAACCTCCTGGTAAATATCGGACACTTCGGGGCGCGCCGGGGCGGCACCGTCCCGCCCCACGCCGTTGAGCCAAACGCGCAGTTTTGCCAGTAGACCCGTCATGTGATTCGACCCGACGCCGCGCCCCGCGCGTGGGAAAACTTTTCGTTGACACTCACCCGGCGACGGTGTACATTCTGCCCGCCGTTTTGCAGCCTCGGGCGGATTAGACAAGCACACTGCCTATCGCAAATCGTTCCAATCCGTCCTCACGTGAGCCCTGACTTTCCCGACTACCGACTCAACCCGACCCGGCGCCATTCGCTTTAACAGTCCGCGCACCGAACGCCGCGGCCTCTAACTCACAAACACCCTGAGAACTGACGCTGCTTCAGCGTTGACGAGCCGCCGACCTGCTCGCACGCCGAACCCCCCGTCACGGCTGAGGGATTCGCAAACATCTCACCTCGACACAGGACTCAGACAACGAACTGCCCCATGTTTAAGGAAGGGTCATGAAAAAAATATCCTTACTCATCCTCATCGCCGCGCTCCTTTCGGCCGCCAGTCTTTTTTTAGTAGAGACTAGCAGAGCGCAAACGGAGCCGGAAGCCGCACGGCTCTTCGACTTCATCGGCGCGGAAAAGTCCGTCAGTCAGGCGACGGCCCACACACCCGTCTCGCCGGCCGAGGTGCGCGAGCGCGAGATACGAGTCAACTTCGCCGACCTCACCTCCCCGGCCGCGAAAGAGCTGAGCTTCCAACTGCTCGACGGGAAGTCTTACACGGCCGTCCGGAGCGAGTCGGAAGGCTTCGACGCCTTCGCCGACGGCGGGATGGCCTGGCGCGGAAAGATAAACGGCCCGGACGGCTGGAGCGGCGACGTGACGCTCACCGTCAAGGGGCAGGCCATGTCAGGGCTCATCTACTCCCCCGACGCCGTCTACGAGATCATCCCGCAGGGGGATTTCAGACACCTCCTCGTCGAGTTAGACCAGGACCTTTTCCCCGCGTGCGCCGGGGCGCTCCCACAGAGGCCGGCCTCGGAGACCGCGGAGGAGGACGCCGGGAGGGCGTCGGCCGTCACGACCGCCGCCGCCGCGGACGACGGGAGCCTCATCGACGTGCTGGTCGTCTACACATCGAACGTGCGCTCGGCGCTCGGCGGCACGACGCAGGCCCAGACCTTCGCACAGCAATCCATCAACAGCACCAACACGGCCTACATCAACAGCGGCATCACCCCGCGCGTGCGGCTGGTCGGGACGATGGAGGCCAGCTATACCGAGGCCGGGACACTGGACGCGGCGCTCAAGTGGGTTGACGACAACTCGGCGGTCGCCACCGCGCGCAACACCGTCAAGGCCGACATGGTGGCGCTCATCATCGAAAACGCCAGCGACGGCTGCGGCCTCGCTTACGTCATGCGCTCGGTCGGGCCGGGTTTCTCCGGCAGCGCCTTCTCCGCCACGGCGCGCGGCTGCGCCGTCGGCAACCTCAGTTTCGCGCACGAGCTGGGGCACAACGAGGGCTGCGAACACAACCCCGAGAACGGCGCGCCCGCCAGCTCGGCCTCTTACCCCTACGCCTTCGGGCACTACGTCGACGGCTCGTTCCGCACGGTCATGTCCTACGAGAACCCGTGCCTGTTCGGCTGCAACCGCGTGGCCTACTTCTCCAACCCCTCGGTCACCTTCAACGGCCTACCGACCGGCATCACCAACCAGCGCGACAACCGCCGCGTCATCAACAACTCGGCGCTGACCATCTCGCAATTCCGCGACAGCGGCGGCGGCGGGACAGGGGGCGGCCCCGCTAACAACAACTTCGCCAGCGCGCAGGTCATCAGCGGCAACTCGGGCGTCACCTCGGGCAGCAACGTCGGCGCGACGAAGGAGGCCGGGGAGCCCAACCACGCGGGCAACTCCGGCGGCGCGTCGGTGTGGTTCCAGTGGCAGGCCCCCGCGACCGGCACCGCCACCTTCACCACGGCGGGCAGCGGCTTCGACACGCTCCTCGGCGTCTACACCGGCGGCAGCGTCGGCGCCCTGACACTGATTTCGAGCAACGACGACGCGGCCGGCGTCCTGACGAGCAGCGTCGTCTTCAACGCCACGGCGGGGACGACCTACCGCATCGCCGTCGACGGCTTCGGCGGCGCGACCGGGGGCGTGACGCTCAACTGGAACAACGTCCCGCCCTCCCCGGCCAACGACAACTTCGCCAGCGCGCAGGTCATCACCGGGAGCATCGGCACCGTCCTCGGCACCAACGCCGCGGCGACCAAGGAGGCGGGAGAGCCCGCCCACGGGGGCAACTCCGGCGGCGCGTCGGTGTGGTACCGCTGGCAGGCGCCTTCGAGCGGGAGCGTGACGATAACCACGGCGGGCAGCGGCTTCGACACGCTCCTCGGCGTCTACACCGGGAGCAGCGTCGGCGCCCTGACCCTCATCGCGGGCAACGACGACGACCTCACGTTAAGCTCGCTGACGAGCCGCGTCACGTTCAACGCCGTCGGCGGGACGACCTACCGCGCGGCACGGGTAACGGCACGCTGAGCTTCTCGGCCGCCGCCAACCCGAACACAACGCAGCGCACCGGCACGATCACCGTCGCCGGCAGCACCTACACCGTCACGCAGGGCGCGGCCCCCTGCAACTATCAGATATCGCCGACCTCGCAGTCCTTCACCGCCGCCGCCGGGACGGGCAGCGTCACTGTGACGGCCACCGCCGGGTGCGCCTGGGCCGCCGCGAGCAACAGCAGTTTCGTGTCGGTCACGGCCGGCGCTTCGGGCACCGGCAACGGGACGGTGAGCTACTCCGTCGCGGCCAACGCGACCGCCTCGCCGCGCTCGGGCACGATAACCGTCGCGGGGCAGACGTTCACCGCGAGCCAGGCCGCCAACACCGCCTCGTCCGTGCAGCTCGGCGCGGCCACCTTCGGCGTGAACGAGTCGGCGCGGAAGGTCCTCGTCAACGTGACGCGGACCGGCAACACCTCGGCCGCCGCCGCCGTGAACTACGCGACCGCCGACGGGACGGCGAGCCGGCTGAGGGACTACACGCAGACGCTCGGGACGCTCGTCTTCGCCCCCGGCGAGACGCTGAAGACCGTGACGGTCTTCGTCACCAACGACGTGTTCGCGGAGTCGGCCGAGACCTTCACGTTCGCGCTCTCGGGCGCGTCGGGCGCGACGCTCGGCTCGCCCGGCTCGGCGACCGTGACCATCACCAGCGACGACGCGACGACGGGCGCCAACCCGGTCGGCGACACGGCCTTCAGCGCCGACTTCTTCGTCCGGCAGCACTACGTCGATTTCCTCAACCGCGAGGCCGACGCCCTCGGACTCGCCCACTGGACGAACGAGATAACGCAGTGCGGCTCTAACATACAGTGCCGCGACGTGAGGCGCATCAACACGTCGGCGGCCTTCTTCCTGTCGATAGAGTTCCAGGAGACCGGCTACCTCGTCTACAGGCTCTACAAGTCCGCGTACGGCGACGCGACCTCGGCGGGTGTCGCCGGCACGGTGCCGGTCGTGCGGCTGGGCGAGTTCCTCCCCGACACGCAGCGCATCGGTCGGGGCGTCGTCGTCGGGGCGCTCGGCTGGCCGGCGCTGCTCGAAACCAACAAGCAGGCGTTCGCGCTGGAGTTCGTCCAGCGTCCGCGCTTCCTCGCGGCCTTCCCCGTGTCGATGACGCCCGCGCAGTTCGTCGACAAGCTCCGCCTGAACACCGGCTCCGCGCTCACGCAGGCGGAGCGCGACCTGCTGGTCTTCGAGCTGGCGGCGAACAACACGACTTCGGGGCGCGCCTCCGTGCTCCGCAGGGTCGCCGAGGACGCGACACTCCAGGCGGGCGAGACCAACCGCGCCTTCGTCCTGATGCAGTATTACGGCTACCTGCGCCGCAACCCCGATGACTCGCCCGACTCGAACTTCGCGGGCTGGAAGTTCTGGCTCGACAAGCTGAATCAGTTCGGCGGGAACTACGTCGCGGCCGAGATGGTCAACGCTTTCATCACCTCGTCCGAGTACCGCGGCCGCTTCGGCCCGTGACGCCTCGCTTCGGCCCGAGACGCGCGCTCCAGTCCGCAGGCCCGGACGGTCAAGCTAGGACCGTCCGGGCTCTTTTCTTGACACCCGCCGGAGGCGCACCTTACACTCGCGCTCTTCCAACACCGACAAGTGTGCGCGCCGTGACGGGCGCACCGGCTGCGGCGGCGTGACACAGCGTCGGGCGTCAATTTATGCCTTTATTCTTCGCCCGGCGGGACGCGGGCGGGCGCTCTACTGAAACCGAAAGTTTAAGAGGCGAAAGGAAAAGAGAGAGAGATGGGCAAGCGAAACAAGGTCACGGTGGTCGGCGCCGGCAACGTCGGCGCGACCGCCGCACACTGGCTGGCGAGCAAGGAGATGGGCGACGTCGTGCTCGTGGACATCGTCGAGGGGATGCCGCAGGGCAAGGCGCTCGACCTGGCGCAGGCCGCGCCGATCGAGGGGTTCGACTCCGCGCTCGTCGGCTCGACCAACGACTACGCGCTGACGGCCGGCTCCGACGTCGTCATCATCACCTCGGGGCTGCCGCGCAAGCCCGGCATGAGCCGCGACGACCTCCTGAAGACCAACGCCGGCATCGTGTCGAGCGTCGTGGACGAGGTCGTCAAGCACTCGCCCGACTCCATCCTCATCATCGTCTCGAACCCGCTCGACGCGATGTGCCAGGTGGCGCTCAAGCGCTCGGGCTTCCCCAAGCACCGCGTCATCGGCATGGCGGGCGTGCTCGACTCGGCGCGGATGCGCTGCTTCCTCGCCGAGGCGCTCGACGTCTCGGTCGAGAACGTCACGGCCTTCGTCCTCGGCGGGCACGGCGACACGATGGTGCCGCTGCCGCGCTACTCGACGTGCGCCGGCATCCCCGTCACCGAGTTGCTGCCGAAAGACCAGCTCGACGCCATCGTCAAGCGCACCGCCAACGGCGGCGCCGAGATCGTCGGGCTGCTCAAGACCGGCTCGGCCTACTACGCGCCGTCGGCCGCGGCGGTCGAGATGACCGAGGCGATACTCAAAGACAAGAAGAAAATCCTGCCCTGCGCCGCCTACCTCCAGGGCGAGTACGGCATCAACGACCTCTACGTCGGCGTCCCCTGCAAGCTCGGCGCGCGCGGGCTGGAGCAGATCATCGAGATCAACCTGACGGCCGAGGAGCGCATCGCGCTCCAGAAGAGCGCCGCCTCGGTGCAGGAACTCGTCAACGTACTCGGCATCTGAGGCGGCCGGAAGCCACAAGTCGAAGGTTCAAAGCTCGGGGTCTGGCGCGCACGCCGCCGCCCGAGCTTTGGGCCTTTCGTTTACCACGGAGCGCAGGGTGAACATCATCAAGTCGAAGCTCGCCGTCGCGCTGTGCCTCCCCCTCCTCTTCGCGCCGGGCGCGGCCGCGCGCGCGCGGCAGTCGGCGCCGGCGCTCGTCCCGAAGTTCCCGCTGCCGCAGAGCGGACTCCGGCTCGAACGCCGGACGAGACCCGGCGCGTTTCTCGACGTGCTCGGGCGCAAGTCTGCGGTCTTCGGCTACGAGCACCGCCGGCTCGAAGCGTGGGCTTACCCCGTCCAGCTTCTCGACCAGTTCGAGCTCGCCTTCCGGGTCGAAGGCTACCCGCGCGAATTCCGCGGCGCCGACGTGGCCGCCTCAATCGACGTGCGGCCGGAGTCTACGACGGTCACCTACTCACACGCCGCCTTCACCGTCCGCCAGATAATCTTCGCGCCGCTCGACGAGCCGGGCGTCGTCATGCTGCTCGACGTCGACTCGGCGCTGCCCCTCACGGTCGTCGCGCGCTTCCGCCCGCGGCTGCGTCTGATGTGGCCGGCCGGCTCGGCGACCCCGTCGCTCTCGTGGGACGAGAGCCAGCGCGCCTACTTCATCTGGGAGGAGACCGGGCGCTTCGCGGGCGTCGTCGGGAGCCCGGCCGCGCTCGACGTGTCGCTCATGCCCTACCATGAGGAGCCGAGCGACACGCCCCTCGAATTCCTTCTGAAAGTGCCGGCCGGCGAGTTGAAGACAAACTTCGTCCCCGTCGTCATCGCCGGGAGCGTGAAGGGGCGCGAGGACGCGCGCGCCACCTACGCGCGGCTGCTCGCCGGCGCGCGGGCGCTCTACGAAAAGAACGTCGCGCACTACCGCGCGCTGCTCGAAGAGACGACCGGCCTCTCGACGCCGGACGCGCGCGTCAACGAGGCGTACGCCTGGGCCAAGGTCGGCATCGACAAGGGCTTCGTCGAGAACCCACTGCTCGGGCGCGGGCTGGTCGCGGGGTTCCGCACGGCCGGCGAGTCCGAGCGCCCCGGCTTCGCGTGGTTCTTCGGGCGCGACGCGCTCTGGACGGCGCTCGCGCTCGACTCTTACGGCGACCTCGCGGGGGCGCGCGCCGCGCTCGACTTCCTCAAAAAATTCCAGCGCGCCGACGGCAAAATCCCGCACGAGATTTCGCAGAGCGCCTCGCTCGTGCCGTGGTTCACGGACTTCCCTTACCCCTGGGCGAGCGCCGACGCCACGCCGCTCTACGTCATCGCGCACGCAGACCTCGCGCGGACGGGCGGCGACCTCGCGTACCTGCGCGCCAGTTGGGGCTCCATCCTCAAAGCCTACCGCTTCACGCGCGCGACCGACACCGACGGCGACGGGCTCATCGAGAACACGCAGTTCGGCCACGGCTGGGTCGAGGGCGGCGCGCTCTACCCGCCGCACGAAGAGATTTACATGCAGGGGCTGTGGGTCGAGGCGCTCGGCTGCGTCGAGGAGATGGCCGAGGCTCTCGATGACGAGAAGCTCGCCGATGAGGCGCGCGAGACGGCCGAGCGCACCGCGCGCGCCGTCGAGCAGACCTACTGGCTCGACGGGCGCGGCTTCTACGCCTACGCCACCAACACGCCGCGCGCCGGGCCGCGTCAGGCGGAGCCCGGCCCCAACCGCGCCGCGCGGCAGCAGCGCATGAACGAGATAGACAAGTCGAAGCTCTACGACGAAGACACGGTGCTGCCCGCCGTCCCGCTCTGGTTCGAGGTGCTCGAAGACGCGCGCGCGCAAAGTCAGATAGACCACCTCGGGAGCGCGCGCGTGGCGACCGACTGGGGCGCGCGCATCCTCTCTGACGACAGCCGGCTCTACGACCCGCTCTCGTACCACCACGGCTCCGTCTGGCCTCTCTTCACCGGCTGGGCCTCGTTGGGCGCCTACCGCTACGGCCGACCGCACGTCGGGCTTCAGGCTTTGATGTCGAACGTGCTGCTCAGGCGCCAGTGGGCGCTCGGGTACGTGACCGAGCTTCTGTCGGGAGACTTCAACGCGCCCTTCGGCCGCTCCTCGCACCACCAGGTCTGGTCCGAGGCGATGACGTTGACGCCGCTCGTGCGCGGGCTGCTCGGCATCGAGGTCTCCGACTTCGGCCGCACGGTCGGATTCGCCCCGCAGCTTCCGGCCGACTGGCCTTCTGTCGAAGTGCGCCGCCTGAGGGCCGGCGCGAACACGTTCGACCTCTCGCTCGCGCGCGGCGGCGGCCAGATGTCCATCAAGCTCCGCCCCGGCAAAGGAGAGACGAAGACGGGCGCGACCTTCCGTTTCGCGCCCGCGTTCCCGCTCGACGCGCGCGTGCGCACGGTGCGCGTGGACGGCCGCTCGGTGGCTTTCAGCGTCGAGCGCGTGGGCGACGTGCAGACGGCCGAGTTCGCCGTCGAGGTGCGCCGCCCCGTCGAGGTGCGTGTCACGTACGAAGAGGGCTCGGACGTTTACGTCCCCTTCGGGCCGCCCGCGCCGGGCGCGCGCAGCGAGTCACTGCGCGTCCTGCGCTCGACCGCCGAGTCGGGCGCGCTCCGCCTCCTGCTCGAAGGACTCGGCGGGCGCACCTACACGCTGCGCCTCAAGACCCCGCACTCCGCCGGCGACGGCGACGGCTTCGAGGCCACGCGCGTCGGCGCCGACGAGTACCGCATCGAAGTCGCCTTCGACCCCGCCGCCCCCGGCTACGCGCGCCGCGAGGTCGTCGTCCCGCTCGGCCGGCGCTGAGCAGTGTGCGCCGGCCGCACCTCGCTCACGGTTCAACCTTTTCGGCCGCCCGTGGCATAATGCGTTTCGTAACCAAATGAATGATGAGTCGCAGGCGAGGGAGACTTTGAAGTCTCTGGCGGAGGACGTGGCCGAGGCCGCCTCGTACCTGCGCGAGCTGGGCGTCGAAGGGCTGGAAGGCTTGAGCGCGGAGGCGTTCGCGCAGACCGCGCCGGCGCGCGACGAGACGCGAAAGGCGCCCGCGCAGATGCCGCCCGCCCTCAAGCGGAACGCGAGCGCCGAGCGGCCGCTTCCTCCGCCGCCGCCACCGAGAACTCTCCCCCCGCCGCCCCCTCAAACGAGTCAGGCCGCGAGGCCACAGGCGATCACCGATGCCGAGTCGCCCGACATCCCCTACCAGGCGGATCACATGCCCAAGCGACCCGTCCGCAAGCCTTCACCCGACCCGCCCGCGCCGCGCGAGACGCTCTTCGGCGACATCACGCCGCAGGACGAGCTGAGCCTCGGCCGCCCCGGCGAGACCTTCGAGGACATACGCGCCGACGTGGGCGAGTGCGTCCGCTGCCCCCTGCACCAGGGTCGCACGAACATCGTCCACACCGAGGGGCAGGCGGCCGCGCGCCTGATGTTCGTCGGCGAGGCGCCGGGCGCCGACGAGGACGCGAGCGGAAGACCCTTCGTCGGCCGCGCCGGCCAGCTCCTCAATAAAATTATCGAGGCCATCGGCCTCAAGCGTGACGACGTGCTCATCGGCAACGTCAACCGCTGCCGCCCGCCCGGCAACCGCACGCCGACCACGGACGAGGCGCACACCTGCAAGCCCTTCCTCCTGCGCGAGATCAACATCGCCCGCCCGGACGTGATAGTCGTGCTCGGCAACACGGCGATGAAGAACCTGCTCGACACGAAGGAGGGCATCACGCGCCTGCGCGGCCAGTTTCAGGACTACCGCGGCATCAAGGTCATGCCCACCTTCCACCCGGCCTACCTGCTGCGCGACCCCTCGAAGAAGCGCGAGGTCTGGGACGACATGAAGAAAGTGCGCGACTACCTCAACGAGACGAAGGACCGGAAGCCCGAGTAGATTTTAAGGGATGCAGGACTCACTCTTCAGCGCGCAGGCGCCCGAGTCGAAGGAGACGGTGGACGAGGTCAACGAAGAACTCCTCCGCCGCGCGAAGAGTCTGCCGCAGTTCAGGGAGCGCATCTTCATCTTCGGCGAGGGCAAGACGGGCGCGAAGGTCGCGGTCGTCGGAGAGTCGCCGGGCCCCCCGGACATCGAGTCGGGGCGCCCCTTCATGGGGCCCGCCGGGCTGATGCTCGAACGCATCCTCTCAAGTATCGGGCTGGCGCGCGCGGACTGCTACCTGACCAACGTCGTCAAGGTCATCAGCCAGGGCGACGAGATCACGCCCGAGTGGCTTTCCCTCTTCACGCCGTACCTGCACCGCGAGCTGGCGGCCGCGCGGCCGCGCGTCGTCATCGCCTTCGGCAACACGCCGGCGCGGGCGCTCCTGCGCACCAAAAAACCCATCTCGCAGCTGCGCGGCGAGTTCCACGACTACGACGGGACGCCCCTCATGCCGACCTTCAACCCGGCCTACCTGCTCCGCGACCCGACCAAGAAGCGCGAGGTCTGGGAGGACATCAAGAAGGTCCGCGCGCTGCTCGCCTCCGGCTGAGACGATGCGCCGTCGGCCGAAGCCACAACAGAACATAAGCGAGACAAAAAAAGGGGCGGCGACACGGTGTCGCCGCCCCTCCCCTTTAGTCGGGTGGTTTACTTGAACTGGAAGTTGGCCCGGTGGAACGTGCCGTCGCTGAGCTGGATGACCAACTGGCGACAGGTGTCCTTCCAGGACTTCTCCGTCTTCCAGACGTATGTGTACGTGCCTGTCGAGGCGTCGTACGAGAGGCCGCTGCCGCCCGCCGTCTGCGTCTCGTCAATGACGTTGGGCTCGCCCGACGAGTTGCACGCGATGACGCCGGAGGCCGGGTAGCCCTCCGCGAAGATGTTCAAGCCCTGGTTACCGCCGAGGCTGAACTTGACCGGGACGGACTGCCCCGCCTTCACGCTGTTGAAGGTCGGCAGGTTCGCCACCGGCGAGAAGAAGCCGGTGAAGTTGAAGATGACGTTGACCGTCCTCGTCGCCGTCCCCGTGTTGCCCGAGGCGTCGGTCGCCGAGTAGGTCAGCGTGTAGGTCCCGATGACGTTAGTGTTCACCGAGCCCGACACCGAGACGGGCAGCGAGCCCGCGCACGAGTCGGAGGCCGTCGCGCCGGGGTCGACGAAGGGCGAGCCGAGCACGACCGTCAGCGGGTTGGCCCCGTTGAGCGTGACGACGGGCGCGGTCGTGTCGTTGACGATGACGGTGCGCGTCGCCGTGCCCGTGTTGCCCGCAGCGTCGGTGGCCGAGTAGGTCAGCGTGTAGGTGTTGACCACGCCCGTGTTGACCGAGCCCGTGACGGTGACGGCGAGCGCGCCGTCGCACGAGTCGGTGGCCGTCGCGCCGGGGTCCGTGAACGAGGTGCTGCACTCGACCGTCATGGTGGCCGAGCCGTTGAGCGTGACGACCGGGGCCGTCGCGTCGCTGACGGTGACGGTCTGCTGGCACGAGGCGGTGTTGCCCGCCGTGTCGGTGGCCGTCCAGGTGATGGTCGTCGTGCCCTTCGGGTAGGGCGCGTTCAGGGCTGCCGCGTCGCCGCGCACGCCGTTGACCGTGACGTTCGGGTCGTTGTCGGTGACCGTGGGCGTCCCCGTGTTGACAGTGGCGTCGCAGGAGTTGGGCGCGGTGTTGGTCGTGATGTTGGCCGGGCAGCTTATCGTGGGCGTCTGGTTGTCCGTGACCGTCACGTTGAAGCTGCAGGACGCGGGCGAGCCGATGCCGTTGGTCGCCGTGCACTGCACCGCCGTCGTGCCGACGGGGAAGGTGTGCGGCGAGGTGATAACGGTCGCGCCGACCTTGCACTCGACCGTCGGGGCGGGCGCTGGAAGGTGATGGTCATCGACTTGCCCGCGGGCAGCGTCCCGATGTTGACCGACAGCGTCTCGCCCGAGAAGACCGGCGGCGCGACGGCGGCGGACCCGTACGCGGGAGCGGTCGGTGCCGCCTCGCGCGCGGGACGCACGACCGTGTCGGTCAGGCCCGAGCCGAGCGCCACGTTCGACGCCGCGTAGTTGAACGAGAGCCCGCCGAACAACTTCGAGTTCGAGCGCCACGCGTCCAGACCCGGCAGAAGTTCGGCTCTGCCGTTCCCGCGCTCGCCCGACAGGTAGGCGACGTTCGCGGTCACCTTCGACGCCGGGGCGGCGGCGAGGTACTGGCCGTTCGTGTTCAGACGCAGCGACGCCACCGGCGCGGCGCACGCGATGCCGAAGTTGGGCGTGCCGGCGGCGGTGGTAACTGTCACGCCGCCGTTGGCCGTCGAGAGTGCGGCGGCGCTGGCCTGCTCGACGTTGAGCGCGCCGGCCGACTCGCGCAGTTCGATGAGCCCCGCGGCGCCCGCGGGGAATGTGTTCCCGTTGGCGTCGAGACAGTGGATCGAGCCCGCGCTGGTCGTGTCAACGCGGACCTCGCCCACAGTGCCGGTGGTGTTGGTGTCGATGGTGTTACCCGTCATGGTCACATCCATCGTCGCGGTATCCTGCGTGCGCAGATGGACGCCCGGCGTGTTGAGGGCGCTGCCCGCGGCCCCGCTGCCGTTGAAGACGGAGTTGTTGGAGACGAGGACGTTGGCGGCGGGCGAGCCGGTGACGCGGCGCTGGATGCGCATGCCGTAGTGCGCGGCCACCGACAAGCCGCCGACGCCGACGCGCGAGGCGTTGGTGCCGAAGACGTTGTTGATGACCTTGGCCGCCACCGGGCTCAGGCCGACGCCCGTGTTCGCCATGTCGAGCAGGAGGACGCCCTGCTGGGTGGCGGTCACGTTGTTGCCGTCGACGAGGATAGTGCCGGACACGTTGGTCGCGGCGCCGGGGAAGATCAGGATGGTGTTGATTGGGCCGGCGCAGAACGTCGTGCCGCCGCCACATGTGGACGTGCCGCCGCCGACGTTTGAGATGGTGTTGCCCGAGACGTTGGCGGAGAAGGTGTTGCCGGCGACCGTGCCGCCGCCCTGAAGGTTGATGAGACCTTCGCCGGTCGAGGCGGTGCGGAAGACGTTGTTGAAGGTGTTGTTGAGGACGTTGAACGCGCCGTGCCCCGTCCCCGAGGTGAGGCCGATGATGTTCATCTTGCCGTTGATGGGCGCGTTCTGGAACGACGAATTCCGGACGGTCAGGTTCAACGTCGAAGTGCCAGCGGAGGTGCCGTTGACGGCCGCCCCCGAAAGGTTGTCGAAGGTGGCGTTGGTCGCGGCGTTGTTGGTCGCGCCGCCGACGTTGAGCGTGACGTTGGCGGTGCCCGACGCGTTGGCGCGGACGCCCGTGCTACCCGTCGCGTTCTGGAAGGTCGTCCCCGCGACGTTGAAGGTCTGCGAGAACATGTTGCTCACGACCAGCACGCCGTCGCGGTTCGACCCGTTGAAGCCGGAGACCGAGCCACCCGAGAGGCCGTTCGTGCCCGTCAGGTTGAGGGCGTAGAAGCCGTGGCCGCCGACGCCGAGGCCGGCCGGGCTTATCACGTCAAGGCCCGGGTTCGAGATGGCGACGTTCGTCAGGACGACGTTCGACGCCTCGCGCGCGTCGACGCAGTCGTTGCCGCAGTTCGAGAGCGCGCCGCCGCCCACGGAGAAGCTGCCGGTGTTGTCCCTGAGGAAGATGGCGTCGCCGTCGCCGTCGTTGTCGGGGAGGCCGTCGGCGGGCGTGGTGTCGACCTGCGCGACGGTCTGGTTCGTGTCGCTGATGGTGGCGCTGGCGAAAGTGACGGCCGCGCCCGAGTTGCGCACGCTGACGCCGTAGCCGCCCGCGCCCATCTGGTTCGCCACAGTCGTCGCGCCGAAGGAGATGCTGCCCTGGATGGTGTCCAACTCGATGCCGGTCGTGCCGCGGTTGCCGATGGTCGTCGCGCCGCCCGAGAAGACGGAGCCGACGGCGATGTTGGCGAGCCTGACGGCGGCCGTCGCGCTCCCGTCCGACGAGACGGACTGGAAGGTCACGTTGAGCTGGCCGTTGTCGAGATTGAGCGCCTGCGAGGTCGCGTTGATGGTCGTGTCGGCGACTGCGAGCGTGCTGAAGTTGGTGCCCGAGATGCCCGTCCCGCCCGTGTTGGCGATGGTGACGCCGCGGATGAGGTTGCTGGTCGCGACGGTGATGCCGCTCGCGCCGCCGATGACGGGGTTAGCGCCGCCGGTCGCGGGCAGCGCCGCGCTGTAGGAGGGCGGCGTCAGGCCGGTGACGGTCGCCAGCGGGGCGGTCGAGCCCTCGCCGACGAGCGCCTGGCCTGACAGGAGCGCCAGCCCGCCCGTGTAAGTGCCGCCGTAAACGAAGATGTTGTCGTTCGGCTCGTCGGCCGCGCCCGAGACGTAGGCTGAGATGGAGTCGAAGGGCTCGGAGAGCCGGCCGTCGCCGCCCGCCGCCGCCGAGTCGTCGATGAACCAGATCATCCCCGCAACGTTGACCGTCACCGTCGCGGTGTTGCTCGGGGCGCCGGCGCCGGCGATGGCGTAGGTGAAGGTGTCCGCAAGGTGACGCCGGTGGCGTCGGTGCCGTTGTTGTCGATCTGGACGGTGTAGGTGATGGTGTCGCCGGGGACGGCCTTGCCGTCGTTGTCGGGGTCGGGGAAGGCGTCGCTCTTGGTGGCCGAGATGGCCGGCGCGTAGGCCAGTGCGGCGCGTGTGGCCGCGCGGGGGGGGGTGCCGGCGAGGGCCACCCCAGGCCCGCCAGCGCCGACGGCCGCGGGGGCGAGCGGCGTCAGAAGTGAAAGGGAGATTGCTAAAGAAAAGAATGTCATGAGACGAGACTTCCGGGGGAAAGCTATCCTGTAGGCTTTCGGTGTCATGGATTTCTCCTAGGAGGGTTGGTGGTTAGGGGATCCCTCACGAACCAGGGCATGGCGGAGGGGGGATTTTTGGTCAGCGTGGTTGATTCAAATGTTACCTGCGGGATGTTTATTGGCAGTAGAGATGTCTCGATGCGAGGGTCAGTGCTTAGAAAGAACTTTGTGGCCGGGAGACTTTATACCTTTACCGGCGCGCCGGTCAACGCCTGACGGGGCACGAAGGCCGTGCCGCCCCGCCCCGCCTTCGGCCGCCGCCGCCGCGCTTCAACTTTTCCACGATTCACGCTAACGTAAGCGCCTGTGCGAAACCGCCCCGGCACCCACCCGATGCCCACGACGAACCAACGACGACAGCCCGAAGCGGCGACGGCGGCGCCCGCGCTCTACGCCGAGGTCGCGCTCCCGCTGCGCCTCGCGCAGACGTTCACCTACAGGCTCCCGCACACTCTGGCCGCGGACGCGCGCGTCGGCGCGCGCCTGCTCGTCCCCCTCGGCCGTCAGCTCGCCACAGGCTACGTCGTCGCGCTCCACGACGCGCTCGACCCCGCGCTCGGCCTCGAAGACTCGGAGATCAAAGACGCGGAGGAGCTGCTCGACGTCGAGCCGCTGCTGACGCCCGAGGTGCTGGAGATAACGCGCTGGATCAGCGACTACTACGCCGCGCCGTGGGGCGAGGTGCTGAAGGCCGCGCTGCCGGCGGGCTTGAACGCGGGCGTCGACCAGGTCGTCACCATCACGCCCGAGGGGCGCGACGAGCTGGCGCGCCTGCCCGAGCGCCGCGCCGCGACCGCGCGCGCGCGCCTGCTGCAGATGGCCGCCGACGGCTCGGTCACGCTGCGCGAAGCCGCGCGCGAGCTGGGACAGGCGCGCGCCTCCACGGCCGCGCGCGAGCTGACGCGCACCGGCTGGGTCACCGTCTCGCACAGGCAGAGGGGCGCGCAGACACGCGCCAAGAAGAGGAAGGCCGTCCGCATGCTCTCACCTGACGGTGCCCCGGCCGACGGCGCGGACGGCGAGCGCGCGTTGACGCCTTCGCAGCGGAAGGTGTTCGAGACGCTGACGGCGGTGGGCGGCGAGATGCTCTTCGCCGAGCTGCTCGAAGCCGCGCACGCGAGCGCCTCGACCATCCAGACGCTGGAGCGGCGGGGGCTGCTCGAAGTCTTCGTGCGCGAGGTCAGGCGCGACCCGCTGGCCGGCGCGCGCCTGCCCGAGCGTGACGAGCTGCGTCTGACCGGCGCGCAGGAGGTGGCCCTCCGCGAGATAAACGAGGCGCAGGAGAAGGGCGGCTTCAGAGCGTTCCTCCTCCACGGAGTGACGGGGAGCGGCAAGACAGAGATTTACATCCGCTCCATGCGCGAGGCGCTGTTGCGCGGCCGGACGGCGATGATGCTCGTCCCCGAAATAGCTTTGACGCCGGTCTTCTCGCGCCGGCTGCGCGCGCACTTCGGCGACGCCGTCGCCATCTTCCACTCGTCGCTCACGGCCGGTGAGCGCTTCGACGAGTGGGGGCGGCTGAAGCGCGGCGAGGCGCGTGTCGTCATCGGCACGCGCTCGGCGGTGTTCGCCCCCGCCCGTGACCTCGGCGTCATCGTCGTCGACGAGGAGCACGAGGGCTCCTACCGACAGCAGGAGTCGCCCTACTACAACGGCCGCGACACCGCCGTCATGCGCGCGCACAAGGAGCGCGCCGTCGTCGTCCTCGGCTCGGCCACGCCCTCGCTCGAATCTTTCCAGAACGCGCGGCAGGGGAAGTACCGCTACCTGCAACTCCCCACCCGCATCGCCGGGCGCGCGATGGCACGCGCCGAGATTGTGGACATGCGCGAGGTCTTCCGCGAGCGCGGCAAGCCCGCCGTCTTCGCGCCCGAGCTGCTCACGGCCATCGAGGAGACGCACGCGCGCGGCGAGCAGTCGATTGTGCTTTTGAACCGGCGCGGGTATTCGAGCTTCGTCCTCTGCCGCTCGTGCGGCGAGCGCATCAACTGCGCGAACTGTGACGTCACGCTCACGTACCACCGCAGCGAGCGCAGCCTCGTCTGCCACTACTGCAACCTCCGGCAGCAGACGCCCGACGCCTGCCCGGCGTGCAAAGGCCCCTTCATGTTCTTCATCGGCGAGGGCACCGAGCAGATCGAGGAAATCCTGCGGGCGCGCTTCCCCTCCCTGCGCCTCGCGCGGCTCGACCGCGACACGACCGCCCGGCGCTCGACCTACGAGCAGGCCATCCTCAGCTTCGGCGCGGGCGAGCTCGACACGCTCGTCGGCACGCAGATGATCGCCAAGGGGCACGACTTCCCGAACGTGACGCTGGTCTGCGTCGTCTCCGTTGACGCGGGGCTCGCGATGCCCGACTTCCGCTCGGCCGAGCGCACCTTCCAGCTCATCACGCAGGTGGCGGGGCGCGCCGGCCGCGGCAACCTCCCGGGCCGCGTCCTGATTCAGACTTACCACCCGCGCCACTACGCGCTGCGCCACGCCTGCGCGCAGGACTACGAGGGGTTCTTCGAGGAGGAGATAAACTACCGTCGGAGCCTGAGCTACCCGCCCTTCGTCGCGCTCGCCTCGCTGCTCGTCCACGGCGACGACCTCGCGCGCGTGCAGGCGACGGCCGACACCCTGCGCGCCGCGCTCGACCGCGCCAACGCCGACCGCGCCTGCCGCGTGCTCGGCCCCGCGCCCGCCCCGCTCGCGCGCCTGCGCGGCGAGCACCGCGTCCAGCTCCTCCTCAAGTCGCGCAGCCGCCCGAGCCTGCGCACCCTCGTCGAGATGGCGCTCGGCGAAGCCGCCAACACACCGGGCTGCGACCCCGGCTCCATCAACGTCGAGATCGACCCCGTCAACCTCATGTAGTCACGCCCCCGCCCGCACGGCCGTCTTTTGAACTTTGAACTTCCACTGTGCGATAACTCTCCGCATGAAACTGAGCGAGCTTGCGCGCCTGACCGGCGCGCGCGTCGAAGAGAAGTTTAACGACGTCGAGGTCGCCGGCGCCGCCGGGCTCGACGAGGCCGAGGCCGGACACGTCACCTTCCTCGCCAACCCGCGCTACACGCCGCGCGTGCAGACGACGCGCGCCGCGGCCGTCTACCTCGCCGAAGGCGTCGAGCCCGGCCGGGACGACATCGCTGCCCTTTTCACGCGCGACCCGTACCTCGCCTACACGCGCGCCCTCAGGCTCTTCCACCCGGAGCCGGAGGTCGAGCCGGGCGTTCACCCGACGGCCGTCGTAGACCCGACCGCGCGTCTCGGCCGAGGCGTCGCGGTCGGGGCCTGCTCCGTCCTCGGGCGCGACGTGCGCGTCGGCAACGGCGTGCGCATCTTCCCGAACGTGACCGTCTACGACGGCGTCCGCGTCGGCGACGGCTCGGTCATCCACTCGGGCGTCGCGTTGCGCGAGGGGACGATCGTCGGCGCGCGCGTGGCGATACACAACAACTCCGTCGTCGGCTCGGACGGGTTCGGCTACGCGAAGGACGAGGAGGGGCGCTGGCTGAAGATACCGCAGACGGGGAGGGTTATCATCGAGGACGATGTCGAGATCGGCGCCGGCACGACCATCGACCGCGCCTCGGTCGGCGAGACGCGCATCGCACGCGGGGCGAAGATCGACAACCTCGTCCAGGTCGGTCATTCCTGCACGGTCGGCGAGGACTCGCTCGTCTGCGCGCAGGTAGGGCTGGCCGGCAGCTCGCGCGTCGGCCGCCGCGTCATCCTCGCGGGCCAGGTCGGCGTCGCCGGCCATCTGGAGATCGGCGACGACGT
>JAIVJI010000094.1:0-22194 GCA_020200135.1 Acidobacteriota bacterium
CGCGGAAGCCGTCCATCACCGCCTCGATGGCCTTGATCGCGTTGACCTCCGTGACGATCACGTTGGCGCCCATGCCGCGCGCGCGCATTGCCACGCCCTTCCCGCACCAGCCGTAACCGACAACTACAACCGACCTGCCCGCGAGCAGAATGTTCGTGGCGCGAATGATGCCGTCGATCGTCGACTGCCCTGTACCGTACCGGTTGTCGAAGAAATGCTTGGTCTGCGCGTTGTTGACTGCGATCGAGGGGAAGGAGAGTACGCCGGCCTGCTCCATCGCCTGCAGACGCACGATGCCGGTTGTCGTCTCCTCTGTAGAGCCGATGATCTCTTGTTTCTGCTCGCCCCTCTCCTTTAGCAGAGTGGCTACGACGTCTGAACCGTCGTCGATGATGATGTGTGGGTGGGAGTCTAAGGCCGTACGCACGTGCCAGTTATAGGTCTCGGTCGATTCGCCCTTGATGGCGTAGACGGGCACGCCCCAGTCTGCGACGAGCGATGCCGCGACGTCGTCCTGTGTGGAGAGTGGGTTAGAGGCAATGAGGATGGACTCGGCGCCTCCGGCTTGTAAGGTCCTGACGAGGTTTGCGGTCTCCGTGGTTACGTGCGCGCAAGCCAAAATGCGAATCCCTTGGAGAGGCTTTTCGGCGGCAAATTTCTCACGAATAAGGCGCAGGACTGGCATCTCCCGTTCGGCCCATTCTATGCGACGCTTACCATCTGCCGCCTGACTGATGTCTTTGATATCGAATTCGCTCACGCTTTTTGTGCTCATCTACTCACCTTCAAGTTAAATGTAAGGGTTTTTAATTAGGCCAGGGCGGCAGAACACCCGGAGCCTATATTTTAGCGGCTTCGCGTAAATCCTGCGCGCGATCGGTCAACTCCCAGTTGAAACCATCTTCATTGCGTCCAAAATGGCCGTAAGCCGCCGTCCTTCTATAGATTGGTTGTCGCAACTTGAGAGTTTCGATGATGCCGTGTGGGGTCAAATTGAAATGCTCCCGAACAAGGTTTGAGAGCAACGTCTCGCTGATCCTTCCGGTCCCGCCCGTATCGACCAGCACCGAAACCGGCTCCGCGACACCAATGGCGTAGGCCAATTGCACCAGACGCCGACGACAAAGCGGCCTGTAGGGTTAATATGATATTTTGTCGTTTTATCAAGCAAATCCTGTGGAACGGTCGCCTTTATAACCTGTTCCTGAATCTCCTGTCGCAACTGCTCGTTCGAAACCTCAGGCGCGTGTTGGGTGGAGATGACGACGGCATCGATGCGGAAGGGGCGTCCGTCCCTGTACTCAACCGTGACCTGAGATTTTCCGTCAGGACGCAGATAGGGAAGAGCTGCGGAACGACGCACCTCCGAGAGCCTGCGTGAAAGTTTATGTGCCATCTGTATCGGCAGCGGCATTAACTCTTCCGTCTCGTTGCAGGCGAAGCCGAACATCAGCCCCTGGTCGCCGGCGCCACCGGTGTCGACGCCCATTGCGATGTCCGGAGACTGCTTGTCGACGGCGGTCAGAACCGCGCAAGTGTCGCAATCAAAGCCATATTTTGCCCTTGTGTAACCTATCTCTCGAACGGTTTCACGTGCCACGTGCGAGAAATCTAACTGGGCGTTGGTCGTAATTTCACCGGCGATCACGACCAACCCGGTCGTCACGAGAGTTTCACAGGCGACACGACCAGTGCTATCCTCTGAAAGGACCGCGTCTAAGACTGCGTCGGAAATTTGATCGGCGATTTTGTCGGGATGTCCTTCGGTGACGGATTCAGAGGTGAAAAGATAACTGCCGGAGTTGCTCAAGTTTGGTAATGCCTCCTATGCTCTGTTTGGAAAGAATAGCTCAAGACAAAAGAACGCGTAATGTAGCAACAGGCATTGAACAATGTCAAGGTAAGCTGCCAAGATAAGGCCATGTATTGATTGGTAGGTTAGTAAAGACACGGGATTACATCAGACATAAGATTCATTATCGGACTCGCCGGGTATAGTATTATGTCCTTTTATGATTTCCCTGTTACTTGCAATTTATCGATTTCTTCTTTAAAACTCTTGTGAAAGATTAACGGGCTCAATGCATCATGATTAATAAGATTGAAAACAGTTCTAGTCGCCAAAAACTTCCCGCCGGAACCGAGGATTTGATTAGGAAGGCTCTCTCTACGCTTCCGAAAGAACACGTGCGTGGACTCGAAAGAATTCGTCTGGTCGATTCCATTAGCGACCCCAGGTTGCGCAATGCGCCAAAAAATCTTTCTCAACTCCCGGGTCTTTATCACCCACGCCAAGGCACACAGCCTGCCTGGCTTGAAATCGCGCTCGACGTGCTCCTCCCTCAAAGCGCTCCGATACACAAGCGGCTTCTCCCCAGACTCTCCTACAAAGCAAATATGGCCGCTGTCATCTTCTCACTTGTGGGTCAGCATCATTATTTGACGCTCCGGCACTCGGTCAAGAGGGGGCAACTCGAATCCACAATCAGAACCTATACGGAGAAGCAGCTCAAGAAATGGAATGAGAAGGAACACAGTCTTCGTGCGCGCCTTTTCAAACCGCTACAGCCAACATTTGAACGTTGGGCGCGCAATCTACAGCGGAGGGCAAAAAGCGGGGGGAAAACTTCTTAAGATCATCAGGGATACTCACCTGGTTAAAACCCTTCGATTTTAAGATTTTTCCAGTTCCGTTAGTACTAACTTGAGCGCCCGCACAATCTCGGCTTTATCAACTTCAGCCTTTTGAAACCTGAGCTCAACTTTTACATTAGGTGTCGGCAGGTGAAACTTAAAAGTAAAGGGCTTTGAGGTCTCGACACTTCCCTCCCTCCGCCGCCTTATAAACGCACGAGCCTCATCTCTAGTAAACTCTTTACCCGCGAGAACAGTAATCATCTCCTGCATAGATTTTGCATCCGGCTGTCTGACGACCTGCAGAAGCAGAGATTTGACGTTGATGTCGGCGCGCCGACATTCCTCACGTATCCCTTCAGGTATTGCGGCCAGCGTAATCGCCTCCGTCACAGTACTCCGACTTTTTCCGACCTTTTTGGAGACCTCCTCGTGCGTATACCCGTATCTGTGACACAAAGCGGCTAAACCATCCGCTTCCTCCCAGGGCGTCAAATCCTTCCGCTGCATATTCTCAATCAACGCGATCTCCGCGACGGCCGCCTCATCGACGTCCAACTCTATGCACGGGACCTCCCTGAGCCCCGCAGCCTTTGCCGCACGCCATCTTCGCTCCCCGGCGATTATCATCCAACGCCCTTTTTGCGCCGAGGCGTAAGATCGCCGAACTCCACACGTGGCTGCTCAGGGTTCGGATCGAGCTGCTCGATTAAAATCATTCTGCCGATGGCCGTGGGACTTTGGCTCGCCAACTCTTCAACGTAGTGTGCGTCATGTCTCATACTTATTCCGGCCGGGAGTCCTCTTCTAGACACGATTCATCACCTCTTCACAAAGTTTTGAATATTCATTGGCACCGGATGACTGCGGGGCAAAAGTGAAGATCGATTCCTTATAAGCCGGGGCCTCTTCGAGTCGCACACTTTTTGTGATCACGGTCTCAAATACCTGTGGACCAAAAACAGTGCGAATCTGTTCGTAGACTTCACGGGCCAGTGTTGTCCTTTTATCAAAAAGTGTGACGAGAACTCCCAAAACCCGCAGATTCGGGTTGGGTCGGGCCTTCACCTTCTCAATAGTTTCGAGCAGATCGTCAGTCCCCTCCAAGGCATAAAATGATGATTGAATTGGAATCAAAACATGCGTCGAAGCCACCAACGCATTGACCGTTATCAGACCTAAAGTCGGCGGGGTGTCAATAAAGATTGTATCGTATAAATCGGAGATTTTCTACAAACGGTCTTTCAGACGAAATGGAGCGTCGAAATCCCCTACGAGTTTTGATTCCAATTTCGCGAGATTAATCTTGGCGGGGATTATTTCCAGCCCGTTGACTGCGGTCGGGTACGTGTAGACGGACAGGTCGTCCTTCCCATCCACCATCAAATCGTAGGCAGATGCGACGATAGTTTGAGGGTCCAGGAAGGAGATGGAACTGTTCCCTTGTGGGTCCAGGTCCAGTAGAAGCACACGTTGACCACGTTGTGCGAACGCGGCTGCGAGGTTGATCGTGGTCGTGGTCTTCCCTACCCCGCCCTTTTGATTAGCAATTGCTATAACGGTACTCAAAGGAAGATGTCCCGGTCAGAAGGTTGTAGAGCTACATCGGCAGGTCGCCGGCTTCGCCGATAATGTCGGGCCACTCATCCTCCGAGCCCGATGTCCCCTCTTCCTCCTCTCCGCTCGTGACCGTATTCTTTGAAGCCTGAATCACTTCTTCATTTACAAAAATGGGACAGTCAACCCGTAAGGCAAGAGCGATAGCATCCGAAGGGCGTGCGTCAATCATAACAGACGCCCCCGCGCGATCTTTCATGATGATCAACGCGAAGAAGGTGTTATCGCGTAATTCCGTTACGACCACTCGCTCGACGTTGGCCCCCATCTCAATAATAACGTTGCGTAAGAGATCATGTGTCATGGGCCTCTGTGGTGAGATCTTTTCGATTTCGAGTGCGATGGCGTTAGCTTCGTAGGCACCAACCCAAATGGGCAACATCGTCTCGCTATTGACGTCTTTCAAGATGATGATGGGCGTACCGCTGCTCGGGTCCATCATCAGACCGCGGATTTTCACTTCAATTTCCATGACAGCTCCCGCCCGTGACACAAAAGTCTTTAAACTTCTCCAAATAGGCTGTGAGTTTTAGCTTCCGTAACTCTTACTTTCACAATTTCTCCAATTAACCCCGGCTCCGCGCGGAAATTTATGACCTTGTTGCAGGTTGTATGTCCCGTCAAGTCTTCGCTCGACCTTGCACTCAAACCTTCAACCAGAACATTAACTTCTTCGCCTATATAGCTTTGGTAAATTTCTCTCTGAATAGACATCTGCAATTTTTCCAGTGCCAGAAAACGACGGGACTTATCCTCCTCAGAAACCGTGTCAGATAATTTGGCGGCGGGGGTGCCACGCCTCTGAGAATATTTGAAGATATAAAGACCGTGAAAACGACTTTCTTGGACAAGTCTTAAAGTATCCTCAAACTCGGCCGGGGTCTCTCCCGGAAATCCGACGATGATGTCACTTGTAAGGGAGATTTTTCTACGTGCATTCTTGATTGAATCAATCCTGGCTAGGTAATCATCGACCTTATGTCCGCGTCGCATGACCTTCAGCACACGGTCGTTCCCGGATTGAACGGGAAGATGAACCCAGTTACAGAGATTCTCATGTTCATCTATCGCTTTAACAATATCCGGATGAAAGTCTCTCGGGAAAGAGGTTGTAAATTTAATCCTGGGCATTCCGGTCGAAGCAACCGCGCGTAGCAGCTTTGAAAAAGGAGTAGCGCCGCCGTATGCCTCAAGTCCGCTCTCAACTTTCGGACGGTAACTGTTCACATTCTGCCCAATTAACTGGACTTCATTAAATCCTTCTTCTCGAAGTCGCCGCACTTCTTCGATAATGTCATACGCAACTCTACTTCTCTCCCGCCCCCTAGAAAAAGGCACGATACAGTAAGTGCAGAATTTATTACAGCCCTCTATGATCGGAACAAAAGCGATGAATTTAGAATGTCTCTCGACACTGGAGATTTGAAAGTCTTCCGACGCCTTACGTTCAGCAATATCTATTACACGCCGTTCACCACCGACGGCCTTCTCCAAGAGATTCGATATTCTGTCAGTGGCGCCGGTACCGATCACGAGCCGAACTGACGGCGAGGTCTTAAAAATTGCCTCTCCCTCCAGCTGCGCGACGCACCCCATGACTCCTACCAGAGGGTGCTTGCCAAGCCTCCCACTCTTAATCTCACCCACTCTGTTGAAAACTTTCTGCTCGGCTTTCTCACGGATTGAACATGTATTAAGAAGGATCACGTCTGCCGAATCTGCCGAATCAGAAATCTCAAAGCCGCCCTTACGCAGCCTTGTAGCCGCGCGTTCAGAATCTGCCACGTTCATTTGGCAGCCGAAAGTTTCTATGTGTACACTCAACCTACCCACAACTATTCCTCGAAATTAAAGTGTAACAGAATTATTTTGGCTCACGGCATAAAGTTCCGTTCACCCTCTTCATATTCAAACTGATCCAACGCATCTTCAAGTCCCTTAAGGTTTAAGTGATGGCTTAAAAGAAAGCGCTTAAGATTAAATTCACCCGGTCGGCTCTCCGGAACTGTACGCCTGATTACTCCCATTCAATTGTACTCGGAGGTTTCGAACTAACGTCAAAAACCACTCGATTGATCCCCCGAACCTCCGAAATCAGGCGTGTCGAAATCCTGCCCAAAACATCGTGTGGAAGCCGCGCCCAGTCGGCCGTCATCCCGTCGACACTTGTTACCGCACGGATCGCCAGGACTCGTTCGTAGGTCCTGTAATCACCCATCACGCCCACAGTCGAAACCGGCAAAAGCACGGGGAACGCCTGCCAGATACTGTCATATAGGTGGGCTAATTTGAGCTCCTCCTCTATAATCAGGTCCGCCGCGCGGAGCAGCCTTAAATGATCCGGTGTAACCTCGCCAAGTATCCGGACGGCAAAACCGGGTCCAGGGAACGGGTGTCGCCCCAGCAAATCTTCGGGAACGCCCAACTCACGACCGATAGTCCGGACCTCGTCTTTAAAGAGTTCCCTCAGCGGTTCGATTAGTTTAAGTTTCATCCGCTCCGGCAGACCGCCAACGTTATGATGACTCTTGATTACTGCTGAAGGCCCACGAACAGAAATTGACTCGATGACGTCCGGATATAAAGTTCCCTGCACTAAATATTTAACCCCGCCAAGCCTGCCGGCCTCCCTCTCGAATATTTCAATAAAGACTCGGCCTATTATCTTCCTCTTCTCCTCGGGGTCGATTACCCCTTTTAAAGCGCTCAAAAAATCTCCGGAAGCGTCGACGCCCACTACATTTAAATGCATCTTCTGTTTGAAGAGGGATTGTGTGGTTTCAAATTCCGCCTCTTTTAAAAGTCCCGTATTAACGAAAATGCACGTTTGCTGCCCCCCCACAGCTTCGTGAACAAGTGTCGCTGCCACCGTGGAATCCACGCCACCCGAGAGGCCACATATAACCTTTTCATTGCCAACTAAGGCTTTAATTCTGGTAACTTGCTCCCCGACGATTGCCTGGGGCGACCAGTCCGCCTCCGCCTCGCAGACTTTGAAAAGGAAGTTCTGTAATATCTGCTTTCCGAAAGGCGTGTGAGCGACCTCCGGGTGAAATTGAACCCCGAATATGCGACCGCTTAACCCCTCCATCGCGTTAAGCGAGTCCGCGGTTTGAGCTGTGACGTGGAATCCTTCGGGGACCTTTATTACATGGTCGCCGTGACTCATCCACACATCCATCTCGGAAGGCAAATCCATGAAAAGGGGGCTGTTCTTATCCGTTACTCGGAGTCGTGCGTATCCATACTCACGATTCGTAGAAGGGGTCACCACCCCCCCCAAATCGGCCGCGATGACTTGTAAGCCATAACAAATGCCCAAAATCGGACACTGAAATTCTTGCAGGATGTCGTACGTGAGTTTTGGCGCATCCTCGTCATAGACCGAAGCCGGGCCACCTGAGAGTATTATTCCTTTCGGCCGGCGGGCAAGAACCATGTCCTTTGCACTGTTGTAGGGCAATATTTCGCAATATACATTTGATTCCCTGACCCGTCGCGCGATCAATTGGGTGTACTGTGAGCCAAAATCAAGAATTATTATGGTGTCGTGTGAGTCTGCTTGCTTGCTCAAAAGCGTGCCTCCTCCGTAGACTAACCCGTTCCGAACGTTTCGCTTTAGAATTCGATGGGAATTATAGTTTGTGAATTTATCTTTAGCCAAGCATACTAGCAAACCTTTTCGATTCACAGTCACTAAAGTGACTTGGGGCTTCTTTACTTTACTGAAACATATGAACATCCGCCTCACAGGCCTCTGCCTCATTCTCTTTTATGTCTTCCCCGCGTACGGACAGGGGCTAGCCGATCTCTCAAAACCTATTTATGTAAAATGGTCCTACAAAGCCGAGGGCGTTACCAGCCTCACACCCGCCGTCGACGGCGAAAGAGTATTCTTACCGCTGACTAAAGGGTCCCTCATCTCGGTCACCTTGGCCGGCGGCAGACTGTCCTGGAGAAGTGAAATCGGCGGGGTAATTTCGGCTTCGCCTGTAGTTGATGAGACAAGCGTCTACGTGGCATCGGAAAGCTTGCCGGCACCAAAATCCCCTTACCCGCAAGCGACAGGGGTCTTACGCGGCTTGAACCGCCAGAGCGGTTTGACTTCATGGATGCGCATGCTTCCATCCCCAGTCAGGGGGGTCATCAGCGTCAGCGCCAAGTACCTTTTCGCCAGTTCGGCCGACGGGCGCCTTTACGCCATCAATAAAGATACGGGAGAGATCAGTTGGTTGAAATATAATGCCTCGCCTTTCAATTTTTTTCACAGTCAAGCGGGTGGGATTCTCTACATCGGCGACGCAGCCGGTGACATTAGTGCAATTGAACAAGAGGGGGGGCGTACACTCTGGCGTTATCGGACTCGGAAATCATTGCGCACTTCTATCGTGGTCTCCGCAAATATTGTCTACACGGGGACGGCCGACGGTTACGTTTTTGCCATAGACAGATTGTCAGGTCGTATTATATGGCGTGTGCGGACCGGGGCGGCGGTGCAGGCCGTGCTGGCAGCGGAAAAATGTATCCTCGCCACCTCCCTCGACAATTTCATCTACTGCCTTGCGCCGCAAAATGGGGCGAAGCTATGGAAGCGACAATTGGCTGGAAGGGTCGCCGCCCCCCCCCTAGTTTTCAACGGAAGTATCCTGGTGGCTCCACTTGTTGGAGACGAGTGTGTGATCTTGAATTTAGAGGACGGGAAAAAGATTAACAGTATTTACGTCGGCGAGGATAATAACACCGAGGCGGCACCTCTGCTCACGGCTGACACATTACTGCTGACCACGCGCGAAGGGCTTTTGGCGCTGACGAATCAGTCACAAACAAGGCAGGCCGAAGCCACACCCTGACGAGCGCCGTGTGGGAAACGGGGGGTTAATTCCCCTCGGTCGGCCGCGTGTGAAAGAACGCGACCAGCCGGAAGAGAATTCCGTGGAGCACGTAGGCGAGCACGATGGCAAGGAGAACGTAGCGCGAGAAGAGCCAGACGAGCATCCCCACCGCCGCGATCACAGGCATGACTTTGATCGTGCTGCGTTTCCCCGCCCCGAGTGTCTTAAAACTAGAGTAGCGGATTGTACTGACCATTAGCGCCGCCAGGACGGCGACCAGCCCCATTAGAAGACCTCCGTAAAGCGTCGCGAAATAATTCCCGTAAGTTACGAGCGGTTGCGGCGCGAAATGCACGATTGCGGCGAGTAGCCCCGCCGCAGCCGGAATCGGGAGCCCCAAAAAGCTCTTCTTATCGACCTTCGCACTCCCCTCAGCCAGCGTGCGCGGCCTCGTGGCCTGAACGTTGAATCTTGCGAGGCGGAGCGCCCCACAGATCAGAAACATGAAGGAGAGGAACCAGCCGAGTTTGTGAAGCTGACTGCCTTCCGCGAAGGCGCCCCCGTAACCCCACGCGTAGACCAGGACGGCTGGCGCGATGCCGAAGGTGAGGACGCAGCTGGAAGCCGCGCAGAGCCGCCATCACAGCGAAGTAGCCCATGCCGATGTTGGCGGCGGTGAAGGCGGACGGGAGCAGGTAGAGCCCCTTCTTCAAACCCCTGCGCTCCCCCACCTCTTCGTTCGAGACGGTCTCGGATTCTTCAGCTTCAGACGCCAATGCGATACCTCCCTATCACGCTCACCCCTCCGCTGACACGCGCGCCGACCCCCACGACGACCTCGACTTCCGGCGGGAGAACCAGATCAGTGCGCGAGCCGAACTTGATCAGGCCGAAGCGCTCACCCAGCTCCATGCGGTCGCCGGGCCGCTTCCAGCAGACTATCCTCCGCGCGAGGACGCCCGCGATCTGTTTGCAGACTACGGACAGGTGCTCGCCCTTGATGGTCAGCGCGTTCTGTTCGTTGACGAGGCTGGCGTTGTCGCTCGTGGCCGCGATGAATCGCCCCTTGGTGTAGGTGACGTCGACGACGGCGCCGGCTATCGGCGAGCGGTTGACGTGTACGTCGAAGGGCGAGAGGAAAATGCTGACGACGGTCGGGGACTGTGCGTCACCCGCGGAGAGTTTTTCGACGCGGGTCACCCGGCCGTCGGCGGGAGAGACGACGAGCCCCGCGTCGGACGGCACCGCGCGCCGCGGGTCGCGGAAAAAGTAGGCCATAAAGGCGGCCAGCAGAAGGAAGGCCGGCGCCAGCACGAGCAGCGCCGTTGCCGCCCAAAACATGTACACCAGCCCCGCCAGAAGCCCCGCGACCAGCGGGACGAGGACCCACGCGTATCCGTCTTTGACCATCGATCACCCCGTAGCGCGTGCGCCGAAACTTCAACCAGCCCCTTCGCGCCCCGCCCCGTCTCACAAATCACTTCTAAGGGAAACGGGGGCGCTCATCAAATTTTGACGCGTCCCCCGTCCCTCTCAAGTCCTTGGGAGTGCCTTGCGAAAACCCGCGGGGGTTGCCCGCGCCGGGCACGCCTCGCTAGTGCGCGGTGCTCTCCGAGTGCTGGTGCTTCAACATGATTGCGTGCATCTGATCTTTCACGGCCAGCTTCTTCTTTTTAAGTGTGACCTCTTCAAGCTGCTCGTCGTCGCTCGGGTATTGGAGCGAGGACAACTCGCTGAGCCGCTGCTCGTAGCGCCCGTGCTCGCGCGCCAGCTCGCGGAACTCCGGGTCGCTTGCGATCAACTGCTCCTTCAGGCTGTCCGTGTTGGTCAGTTCCATAGCGGAAAGTCTCCTTTCAGATGCGTGGAGTGGATGGCCTGAGCGCCCGCGCGGGTGCTCCGACTCGACAATCTGCGCGGCCGTTCCGTGGGGAAAATGTTAGCCCAATTCGCAACACGTATCAAGCGGTTGGTGCCAGACGCCGGGTCATTATTTTCGCGTCCTCGACCGGCTCCTTGTAGTATTTCTTCCTCTCGCCCACGACCCCGAAGCCCAGGCGCTCGTACATGGCCAGCGCGGGGAGATTCGAGGCTCTGACCTCCAGCACTGCCTCGTGCGCCCCGCGGCGCGCGGCGAGTTCGAGGACAGTGCCGAGCAGCGCGACCCCCACGCCCCTGCGGCGCGCCCCGGGCCACACCCCGATGTTGTTGACGTGCAGCTCGCCGGCGGTGACGCGCGCGGCGATGTACCCGCTCAGGCGCCGCCCCGTCTCCTCTTCGGGGGCGAGCCTCCGCGCCACGAGCATCAACGCCTCCGGCTTCTCCAGCTCGGCCCGGTATGCTTCCCAGCCCCACTGGCTCAGCCCGGTCGATTCCTCTATCTCGACGACTTCGAGCAGGTCGTGCTCGCACATCGGCTCGATGACGCAGCCCGCGCTCTCGATCTCCACCCTCATCCTTGCGAGTGCCATGGGCCCTTCAACTCCGCGTCCGACGGCCTGACGTAGACCGCGCTGAGGGCCGCCGCGTCCCACGCCCCGCCCACCTCGTACCGCGCGCGCGCGAGCACGGCGACGGTCTCCGCGAGCGCATCGACGTTGGCGGCGAGCACCCACGCGCCGTCGGCCGCGTCCCCGCCGTCGTCAGTTGGGACGAAGTCGAGTCCGGCGGCCTCGGCGGCCTGCCATATCTGCTCCCTGTATTTCGAGGCACCACCGCCGACCCACTTCACGCCGCCGCCCAGCCGCGCAATTTTTTCGAGCAGGAGCGCGGGCGGGATGTGCGTGGGACTTTCGACCTCCGTCACGGCGCCGTCGGCGCTCACGCCGAGGAGTTGCGCGAAGACTTCGCCGCGCCCGGCCGGTATCGAGGCCACGACGCGTCTTGCGGGACGCGCGCCGTACGCGACCGCGTGGAGCGTGGGCACGCCGACCACCGGCCTGCCCAGGGTCAGCGCAAGCCCTTTGACCGTCGCGAGCCCCGAGCGCAGTCCCGTAAAACTTCCGGGGCCGACGGCGGCCGCGAACAGACCCACGTCCTTCAGCGCGACCGAGGCCGACTTGAGCACGCGGTCCACGTCCGTCAGCAGGCCGGCCGAGCCGCCCTCGCGCAGCTCGCACGTCGAGGCGGAGAGCAGCCGCCCGCCCCGCAGCAGCGCGACGCTCCTCTTCTCGGTCGAAGTGTCCACGCCGAGTGTCAGCAAACCCTCTTCCAAGTCATCCCCCACACGGCCGCGCCCCCGACGCGCCGCCGCGCGAATAAAATTGATGTTGTTTGACACGCCGCGATTGGTCGCGAGATTATAGGCGTGGTCTCCAAACCAAATCAATTCGGCGTTCAGGAACAAGGGGCGGCAGGGGTGTTTCGATGGGTCTACGCGTAGGGATACTGACGGGGGGCGGCGACTGCCCCGGCCTCAACGCCGCCATCCGAGCGGTCGTCCGCCGCGCTTCGCTAGTCGAGGGCGCCGAGGTCCTCGGCGTGTCGAACGGGTGGCGCGGCCTCATCGAGGATGAGTTGCGGCCGCTCACGCGCATTTCGGTCACCGGCATCCTCCCGCGCGGCGGGACCATCCTCGGCACCTCGCGCACCAACCCGCAGGACGGGGCCGACTACCCCGCGCGTATACGCGCGACGTGGGAGAGGCACGGCCTCGACGCGCTCGTCGTCGTCGGGGGCGAGGGCACCCTGCGCGCCGCGCGCGACGTGTGGCACGAGTACGGCCTCCCCCTGGTCGGCATCCCGAAGACCATCGACAACGACCTCGACGGCACCGACTTTCCCTTCGGCTTCGACACCGCCGTCAATACCGTGATGGAGGCCGTCGACCGCCTGCACTCGACCGCCGAGTCGCACCACCGCGTGATGGTCATCGAGGTGATGGGGCGGCACGCCGGCTGGATCGCGGCCTACGGCGGCATCGCCGGCGGCGCCGACGTCATCCTCGTACCCGAGCACCCCTTCCGCCTCTCGCGCGTCTGCGAGCTGCTGAAGCACAGGGAGCAGCAGGGCTCCGCCTTCTCCATCATCGTCGTCGCCGAAGACGCGCACCCGCACGAGGAGGAGAACTTCCTCGACTCTTCGGACGAGGAGCAGATTTACCGCAAGGGGCGTCTGGGCGGCATCGGCTTTCTCCTCGCACAGGAGATCGAACACCACACCGGCATCGAGACGCGCCACGCGAACCTCGGCTACGTCCAGCGCGGCGGCTCGCCCTCCGCCTTCGACCGCGTGCTCGCGACGCGCTTCGGCGTCAAGGCGTTCGAGATGGTTCTGGCCGGGGAGTGGGGTCAGATGGCGGCGCTGCGCGGCAACAACGTCGTCTCCGTCCCGCTCGACGACGCCGTCCGCAAGATCAAGCGGCTCGACGAAGAGATTTACCACGTCGCCGAAGTCTTCTTCGGCTAGTGATGAGTGATGGGTGATAAGAGAGGGCGGCCGGCCTTTTCCTATCACCCATCACCCATCACTCAACCCCCTCCTTCTTAACCTTCTCGGCCACCTTCTCCTTGATCGTCGTCTCCAGACGCTCGCTCTTGATGTCGAGCCGCAGCCGGTTGTACAGGCTCATGTACTGGTTGGCGACCCAGACGAGCGCGAAGCCGCCGACGAGGTAGCCGCGCCAGTCTTCGTAGAGCAGTTGGAAGCGCGTGATGAAGAGGAAGATGACCGTGACGTAGTGGCTGAAGCAGTACTCGCAGGTGAAGAGGTAGAAGAATTTTCTCTGCCACCAGCTGCGGCAGTCCTGGCTCCGGCGCACGCAAAACTCGCGCGGCTCGCGTAAGACCTCCTCGTGCGTCACCGTCCAGGCGACGCACGCGATGGGTATCGCGAGCAGGAAGAGCGTGGCGACCTGTAGGGCGAGACTCATCCGGCGCGAACCCTCCTCCCTCCCCGGCGGAAGCGCAACTCTCCACCAACGCTGTCACGGTTTTATCCCGAAGGGTTGGGAATTTTCTGCGGCTCGCCGGCGCGCCGCCGCCGCGCGCGACGCGTCGTGCCTTTCCAACCCGTCTGTGGTAGCTTTGTGGCCCGAACCTGCGGTCGATAAATTCCGCCCTTCACGCAGGCCGTTTCACTTTCATGACGACGACGAACTCAACGCTGACGCCCATGCTGCGGCAGTATCAGGAGCTGAAGCGGCAGCACCCTGGCGCGCTCCTCTTTTTCCGCCTCGGCGACTTCTACGAGCTGTTCTTCGAGGACGCCATCACCGGCGCGCGCGAGCTCGAGATCACGCTGACCGCTCGCCACAAGGAGCGCGGCCAGCCCGTCCCGATGTGCGGCGTCCCGCACCACGCCGTCTCTACTCACGTCGCGCGGCTCATACGCAAGGGCTACCGCGTCGCCATCTGCGAGCAGACCGAAGACCCCTCGAAGGCGAAGAAGCTCGTCCGCCGCGAGGTCGTCCGCGTCATCACGCCGGGCACGGCCATCGACGCGCACCTCGTCGAGGCCAAAGAGTCTCTCTACCTCGCCGCCGTCTGCGGCGCGGGCGACACCTACGGCGCGGCCTTCCTCGACCTCTCGACCGGCGACTTCCGCGCCACCGAGGTCACGGGCCCCGACGCCTGGGCGCGCGTCCGCGCCGACGTCGAATCCTACGCCCCGCGCGAGCTTCTCTTCCCGCGCTCGCTCTCGCCACTCGTCAAAGACGCCTACGCGGGCGCCGCGCACACCGCGCCGCTCCCGCTCGGCGTCGAGCCGCTCGTAGGCCAGGACCCGGCCCCGGTCGCGCGCATCACGCCGGCCGAGCACGACGCCACGAGGAGCGACGGGCTGCCGCTCACGCCACTGGAGGACTGGCTGTGGGAGCCGACCTCCTGCGCGTCGCTTTTGCTCGAACAGTTCGGCGCGCGGACGCTCGAAGGCTACGGGCTGGCGGGCAGGGTCGCGGCCGTGAGTGCCGCCGGCGCGTGTCTGCGCTACGCGCGCGAGACGCAGCGCGCGGCGGCCGCGCACGTCACGGACATCGGCTTCTTCGAGACGCACGACCACCTCGTCGTAGACTCGGTCACCTGCCGCAACCTCGAACTCGTCGAGTCGCAAGGGCCGTCGGGTCGCGGCGCATCGCTCCTCGCCGTCATCGACGCGACCGTGACGGGGATGGGCGCGCGCCTGCTCCGCTCGTGGATGCTCCGCCCCTCCGTCCGGCGCGGCGAGATTGAGGCGCGGCTCTCGGCGGTCGAAGACCTCCACCGCTCGCAGATGCGCCGCGACCGCACGCGCACGCTCCTCAAAGAAGTCTCCGACCTCGAACGCCTGACGGGGCGCATCAACATGGGCACCGCCACCCCGCGCGACATGGTCGCCCTCCGGCGCTCGCTCAATCAGGTCCCGGCGATACGCCAGACGTTATCGGATGCGGGGGCGTCGCTCCTCCAGGTCGTCGTCGAGAACGCCGACGAGCTGCAAGACGTGCGCGACCTCGTCGGCCGCGCGCTCGCCGACGACCCGCCCGTCAACTTCAGCGAGGGAGGTGTCGTCCGCGCCGGCTTCGACGCTGAGCTTGACGAGCTACGCTCTGTCAGCCGCGACGCCAAACAGACCATCGCCGCCATCGAGTCGCGCGAGCGCGCGCGCTCGGGCATCAACAATCTGCGCGTGCGCTTCAACAACGTCTTCGGCTACTTCATCGAGGTCTCGAAGGCGGTCTCCGCGCGCGTGCCCGCAGACTACGAGCGCCGGCAGACGCTCGCCAACGCCGAGCGCTACACGACGCCCGAGCTGAAGGAGTGGGAGCAGAAGGTTCTGGGCGCGGAGGGTCGCATCCTTGAGATCGAGACGCGCATCTTCGGCGAGGTTCGCGCGCAGGTCGCGCGGGAGACGCGCCGCCTCCAGGCGACCGCGCGCGCCCTCTCCGTCCTCGACGTGCTCGCCTCGCTCGCCGAGGTCGCCGCGCGCCGGCGCTACCAGCGGCCAGTCCTCCACGACGGCGACGAGCTTGAGATAAAGTCGGGCCGCCACCCCGTCATCGAGGCCATCGGCGACACGCCCTTCGTCCCCAACGACCTCTACATGAACGGCTCGAACGAGCGTCTGCTCATCATCACGGGGCCGAACATGGGCGGCAAGTCCACACTGCTCCGTCAGACGGCGCTCATCTGTCTTCTGGCGCAGATGGGCTCGTTCGTCCCGGCCGAGCGCGCGCGCCTGCCCGTGCTCGACCGCATCTGGACGCGCGTCGGCGCCTCGGACGACCTCGCGCGCGGCCGCTCGACCTTCATGGTCGAGATGACGGAGACCGCCGCCATCCTCCACAACGCCACGCCGCGCTCGCTCGTCCTGCTCGACGAGATAGGGCGCGGCACCGCGACCTTCGACGGGCTCTCCATCGCCTGGGCCGTCGCTGAGCATCTGCACGACTCGGCCGAGCACTCCGCCAAGACGCTCTTCGCCACGCACTACCACGAGCTGACCGAGCTGGCCGAGCGCCTGCCCGGCGCGCAGAACTACCGGATACGCGTCGCCGAGCGCGAGGGCGAAGTCATCTTCCTCTACCGCATCGAGCGCGGCCGCGCCTCGAAGTCCTACGGCATCGAGGTCGCGCGGCTCGCGGGGCTCCCGCCCTCCGTGCTCGCGCGCGCCCGGGAGGTGCTCTCGAAGCTGGAGCGGTACGAGCTGGACGTGTTCGCAGAGGAGGGCGCGCCGGCGCTCGCGAACGCGCCGACAGCCGCGCCGGCGGCCGCCGCGACCGAAGCCGGCGCGAACGGCAATGACGCGTTGGGGCGCGCGGCGTCGCGCGCGGGGCGGCGCGCGCTCGCCGCGCAGTTCACGCTCTTCGACTCGGTCAACCAGGGCCTCCTTGACGAGCTTCGCGGGCTTGATGTAGAAACCCTCACAGGAGATGAAGCGCGACGCTTCCTACACGGGCTGAAGAACAGAATCGTCTAATGACCGACTCCCAAACCCTTCTATCGCTCCCGCTCGAAAAGCAAATCGGACAACTTCTCTTTATCGGCCTCCCCGGCGCGGAGCTCGACGCCGAGGCGCGCGCGCTCGTCGAGGATGTCTCGCCCGGCGGCGTCATCGTCTTCGGACGCAACGTCGCCGCGCCCTCCCAGCTCCGCGGGCTGCTCGACGGCGTCCGCGCGATGCTGCGCGTCGAGCCGCTCGTCGGCATCGACCAGGAGGGCGGGCTCGTCGACCGCCTGCGCAAGATCTGCACGCCGATGCCGGCCGCGCGCGTCATACGCCAGCACGGCGACCTCGCCGCCGCGCGCGCGCACGGCCGCATCACCGGCGAGGTCCTGCGCCTCCTGGGCTTCAACATGAACTTCGCCCCCGTCATGTCCATCATGACGGAGGACCGCGATCTGCTCTCGAACGGGCTTTACTCGCGCTCGTTCGGGCGCTCGCCCGGCGAGGTCCTGGGCTACACGATGGTCTACCTGCGCGGGTTGCAGGGGACGGGGCTGCTGGGGTGCGCCAAGCACTTCCCCGGCATCGGCGCGGGCGAGGTGGACACGCACGACGACATGGCCGTCATCCACCTGACGCACGACGACCTCATCTCGCAGGACCTCGCGCCCTACATCGAGCTCTTCCAGCGCGAGGACAACATGGTGCGCGCCGTCATGGTCAGCCACGGCGGCTTCCCCAACATCGACATCCACCGCGGCATCGCCGGCGGCCGCCTCGTCCCGGCCTCCATCAACCCGAGCATCGTCCGCGACCTTCTGCGCGACGAGCTGGGCTACGAGGGGCTGGTCGTCACAGACGACCTCGAGATGGGCGCCATCGCCAAGCACTGCGAGATCGAGGAGGCCGCGCTGCGCGCCGTGCTCGCGGGCGAGGACATGCTCCTCATCTGCGCGCGCCCCGACCTCATCCGACGCGCTTACGACGCGCTCCTCAAGGCGGCGCGGAGCGGCGAGCTCTCGCGCGGCCGCATCCAGGCGTCCCTGCGCCGCATCGCCACTTTTAAGTCGCTCGTCAAGCCGCCGCTCGACTTCGACCAGAAGCGCTTCCAGGAGCTTTCGACCGAAGTCGCCGAGTTGAACCGCAAGCTGAATTACACGTACGGAGGGAAGATTTAATGCGCCGCAGACAAACCGGAACCGTCCTCGTCATCACGCTCACGGCCGCGGCCGCCCTGCTCGTGGCCGCCTGCGGCGGCGGCGTCACCGGCGTCCAGACGACGCGCTTCAAGCAGCCCCTCGTGCTCAAGGTCAACGCGGCCAGCGCCCCGACGCGCCAGTACGCGGGCATCATCCAGAACCAGCTCAAGCAGGTCGGCATCCCCTGCGAGATCGAGACCGTCGAGTTCAACACGCTGCTCGAACAGCAGACGAAGGGGCAGTTCCAGTTGACGACCGGGCGCTGGGTCGGCGGCAACCAGGACCCGGTCTACCTCTACGACCTCTTCCGCACCGGCTCGTTCCGCAACCGCGGCCGCTACTCGAACCCCGAGCTGGACAAGATTCTCGACGAGGCGGTGGGCGCCGCCGACCGCGCGCGGGCGAAAGAGCTCTGGGTGCGCGCGCAGGAGATGACCAGCCGCGAGCTGCCGCAGTTCCCGCTCTGGTACTCAGACCAGATGGTCGTCGCGCGCAAGAACGTGCAGAACATCAGGGTCCCGGTCGACGGCGACTGGCGCTTCCTGCGCGACGTGACGGTCGAGGGCGGGAAGGGCGGCCCCTTCGTCGTCGTCCTCGAATCTAACCCCGCGACCTTCGACCAGCTGCGCGGCACCGACGCCTCCAGCGAGCGCATGCGCCAGCTCATGTTCAACTCGCTCGTGCGCAAGAACGAGAACTTCGACTACGTCGGCGACCTCGCCTCGGAGATACAGACGGCGCCCGACGGCCTGACCTACACCTTCAAGCTCCGGGACGGCGTCAAGTTCCACAACGGGAAGACGTTCACCTCGGCCGACGCCAAGTACACTCTGGACACCCTGCTCGCCTCGGACTCGCCCAAGTCCAACGACTTCTTCGAGGGCACGGGCGCGCAGCGCGCGCCCTACGTCAAGTCGGTCGAGACGCCCGACCCGCTCACGCTCGTCGTCCGGCTCAACAAGCCTCTGAACAAGTTCCTCTCCACCTTCGTCTCGTTCGGGATGATGCCGCAGGGCTACACCCCTGACCAGCAGAAGCGTGCGCCCGTGGGCACCGGCGCCTTCAAGTTCGTCAAATACGACGAGTCGCAGCAGATAGTCGACCTCGCCGCGCACGACGCCTACTGGGGCGGCGCGCCGGCCGTCAAACAGCTCCGCGTCCGCACCATCCTCGACGCCAACACGCTCCAGGCCGAGCTGCGCAGCGGCGGCATCGACATCGCGCAGGTCGCGAACCTCCAGCCGGACACCTACGAGGCGCTCAAGCAGGACCCGAACCTGAAGGTGGAGCAGTTCCCCGGCGTCAACGTCGTCTACCTGCTCTTCAACGCGACGGCCGAGCCGCTCTCGGACGCGCGCGTCCGGCAGGCCATCGCCTACTCCATCGACCGCCAGGCCATCGTCAAGGAGCTGCTGCTCGGCCAGGCGCGCGTCGCCAACTCCATCCTCCCCGAACAGTCATGGGCCTACACGCCCGGCCAGGTCTACAACTTCGACCCCGAGAAGGCCAAACAGATTCTCGACGAGGCCGGCTACAAGGCCGGTCAGTAGGCCGAAATAACTCGGCCACACGGACAGGGGGGCACGGCTTAATCTAATCAGCCGCGCCCCCTTTCGTCTACGCGATTAAAATTCCCCGCCTGCTCCTAAAGCTCAAAGCCTTCGGCGCGCAGGGTCGCCTCAAGCGCGGCGCGCGTGACGACGCCCTCGCGTATGAGGCGCGGGCTGTCGCCCGTCACGTCCAGCACCGTCGAGGGCAGTTCGGAGCGCGCGGCGCCGCCGTCGATGACGAGCCCCCGCGCCTCCGGGAAGTAGCGCGCGACCTCTCCGGCCGTCCGCGCGGGCGGCTCGCCCGCCGTGTTCGCGCTCGTCGCCGTGAGCAGCCCCCCGCAGGCCCGTACGACTGCCCTCGCATCCTCGTCGTCGGGGAGCCTCACGCCGACCGTCCCCGTGCCCGCCGTCAAAAGCTCCGGCGCATCAGCGCGCGCCGACGCGACGAGCGTGAGCGCGCCGGGCCAGTGTCGCGCGGCGAGGACTTCAAAGGCGCGCGTCACTTTCAACACCAGACGCCCCACGTCCGCCGTATCGGCCGCGAGCACGAGGATGGGCTTGCCGTCGCGACCCTTGAGCGCGTTGACGCGTTCGAGGGCTTCGGGGTTGAGTGGGTCGGCGCCGAGGCCGTAGAAGGTGTCTGTGCGGAACGCGACGACGCCGCCCGAGGCGACGACGCGGGCCGCCTGCTCGCGCGCCGAGGTGCTGTCGGGGTAAATTATCAAGGCCAACCTCCCGCGCGATGTTAGCAGAGCGGCGAAGGTTTTGAACCGGACGACGTGACGTGCCCGAACTTACCGAACACACCTCGAAGTACGCGGCCCTGCCCGGTCGCGCCGCGCGCCTCTTGCTGAGCAGGCCCGGCTCGGCGCTGCTCGCCGCGCGGATGGGCGCGTGGGTCGTCGCCGTCTCGCTTCTGTTGAAGGTGTGCCCCCTGCCGCGTGCGATGCGCCTCGTCTCCCCGCGAATGCGGCGGCGGGCGCTGAGGCCGTCCGACGCGGCGGAGGTGCAGGCGCGGCTCGCGCGGCTGCTCGACTCGGTGCTCGCCGCGGACTTCTGGGTCTTCACGCCGACCTGCTGGAAGCGCGCGCCCGTGCTTCACCGCTACCTCGCGCTCGAAGGCGTCGAGACTCGCGTCCTCTTCGGCGTCCGTCGCGGCGTCGGCGGCGGCGACGCGCTGAGCGGCCACGCATGGCTCGAAGCAGAAGGCAAACCGCTTCTCGAAGACACCCCGCCCGACTACACGGTCACCTACAGCTACCCGCCCGAGTAAAAGTGTCAGGTGGAAAGCGGAAGGGGGAACGGAAGCACGTCGTCTTCCCTCCCCCCTTCCGCTTTCCGCGCCACGCTTTACCTTGCCGCGTTACGGCAGCGCTTCGACGTTGACGTACGCCTTGAAGCGGCCCGTCTGCTGGATGCCGAAGAGCAGTTGGAAGTCGTAGACGTTTTCTATGATGCCGATCGTCTCCGGGTTATCCGTCGGCGGGAGCGGCGAGGCGAGCGTGATGGTGCCGGCGGAGAGCGTGGAGTTGAACGCGCCGCCGTTCGGCTGCGCGGGCGGCTCCTCCAACGTGGTCCCGTAGATGGCCGTGGGCAGGCCCGTACAGGGATTCAGTTCGACGACGGTGGGCGAAGTGCGCGCCCTCAGGTCTGCGTATCCCCCGGGCGCCGGGAAGGTCGTCTGGTCGATGATGCGGAAGCGTAGGCGCGTGACGTTCGCGCCCGTGTTGTTCGTCAACCTGATGCGTATCGAGAGCGTCCCGAAGGTTGAGTTGTTCGGCGGGTCTGAGTTGAAGTCGCGCACGCGGTTGGGCGATGCGGACGAGGCGACGCAGGGGAAAATCCTGCTGCCCGGGAACAGGCTGTTGCGCTGTATCGGCGAGGTCGAGTTCTCCGGCCCCGGCGCGCCGAGACGCTGCCCCGCGCCGGCCGACGTGCCGTTCGTGTCGACGAAGATGAAGTCCACGGCGTTGTCTCCCGTGTCCTGCGGCGTCGAGCGCGTGCAGGGGCCGAGCGCCTCGATTGCCCCGCCTTTGCCGCAGAGGTCGCGGAAGAAGCTGTGTTCGATGCCCGAGAGGTACGCCGACCCGCCGAGCGCCGGGTAGCCCGCCCCCTCCTTGAATAGCGTGTTGGCCTCCGAGGTCGAGCCGGCGGCGTCGAGCCGCGTGGTCAGGCTGAAGTTGGCCGGGTTCGCCGTGTTGAAGAGCGCGAAGCCGACGTTGTCGGATATTTCAACCGTGTAGGTCGCGTCGCCGGTGGCCGTGGCGCTCGGGCCCGGCACGGTGTCGGTCTCGGGCGCGGCCTTCGTCACGGGCTGCCTGACGACGCGCGCGCGGGCGACGCGCGGGGCCGCCTTCTTGCTCGCCTTGCTATTCGTCGGCGTCGGCTCCGAAGTCTGCACGGGCGCGGCGGGCTCGGCGACGCCGCCGCCCGAAGACGGCGTGGCGGTGCTCGCCGGGTACGAGGCGAGCGTGTAGCCGACGGAGTTCACGCCGAGGTAGTGGC